>CP019154.1:741564-1483129 GCA_002844335.1 Haloarcula taiwanensis | reverse complement strand
GTTCCCGACCGATGGCTCGGGCATCTTCGGCGTCCAGCAGGGGCCCGAAGACGAGGACGACGCCAAGGAGAAGGCGAAGAACCTCGAAACGGTGCTCGAAACGCACGCTGACGCACCCACATCGCCGCAAGCGCTGCTGGAAGATATGATGGACGCGATGGACTCCCCGGCCTACGGGCCGATGGAGTTCGACCACCACGACCGGCCCGACCAGATGACCGAACTCACCGAGACGTTCGAGGAAGCGGAGGAACTACTCGACGCAGAGTTCGAAGACGTCATCGAGGAAGACGTAGAGCGGGGCTTTTACTGATGGCCGAACGGACAGACGCCGACTGTTACGGGGGCTCCTGATGGTCGGCCCTTCGATGACGGACGCCGACCGGAAACGCTTTCTCAGATACACGCAAGTCGGGTTTGCGCTCCTTATCGGCGGGTCGATGGGGCTTGTGACGATGTATGGCGGTGCCGAGCTGCTGATTGTCGTTGGCGTGTTCGTTGGTGGCACCGCTGTCGGTGGCGCTCTCGCGTGGTATCTCATCCCGGAGAGCATCGCAGAAACCCCGTACGAGTCGGTCGACAGCGGTCCGAAACCCGGCGCAAAGATGAAGCAACGTCGGCAGGAGAACGACGGCTCCAGACAGCAGGCAGCTGAGGACGACGGCCGGCTCTCACAGAACCGCGACTAGAGGAAGTCGTCCTGCATCGCGGGGTCCTGCTGTTCGGAGGCCGTCTGGTCGAAAATCTCTTCGTCGAGCGTTTCGGTCTCTTCGGTCGTAGTATTATAGGCCGAAATCCCCCGCTTCAGGAGATCTTCGACTGCTTGGTCGCGGTTGAGGAACTCGCCCTGTTCGACGAGTCGCTGGATGTCCGAGTCCACCTGGTCCGGGAGTGACACCTTGATCTTGCTCACACTTGCCGCCTATACTGTTCGGACATAAAAACCCACCCCTGCTTTTGAGAGGGGTCAAAAAGGCGCACACGTGAATGCGCGAAACCGTCACACACTTGCCGGCGGCCGACACGAACCACAGTGTGAACGCGAACGACCGAGCGATCACTGCACTGGTCATGCTCGCACACGGGCTGGTCCACACCTACGAGATGGCGGTCCCGATATTCGTCGTCATCTGGCTCACCGAGTTCGACCTCATTAACCTCGGTATCGCTCAGTTCGACGTGACAACGGCGACCGTCGGCGTCATCGTAACAGTAGGCTATGGCCTGTTCGGGGCCGGCGCGCTCCCGGGCGGCATCATCGTCGACCGAATCGGTTCCCGCCGGCTCATCACCGGCTGTCTGCTCGGCATGGGTGGGTCGTACATCCTGCTGGGACTGGCTCCGAGTATGGTCGTTATCGCGCTCGCGCTCATCCTCTGGGGAATCTCTGCCAGCGTGTACCATCCGGCGGGGCTCTCGCTTATCAGCAAAGGTGTCGAACAGCGCGGGACCGGACTCGCCTATCACGGCGTCGCTGGCAACCTGGGTATCGGTCTCGGTCCGCTCGTCGCCGCGATTCTCCTGTTGGTCGCCGAGTGGCGGACCGTCGCGCTCGTTCTCGGGGTTCCGGCGCTGCTCGCCGCCGTCTACGCCTCGCAGGCGAGTTTCGACGAAACGGCGGCGGTGACGACGGCGACTGACGGCGGGTCGAAGGCCAACAGCGGCATCGACTCCCTCGGAGAGTTCCTCTCGGAGAGCAAGCACTTGCTGGCCGGGAGTTTTCTCTTCGTGTTCGTCGTCGTCATGTGCTCGGGGCTGTACTACCGCGGTGTCCTCACGTTCCTCCCGGAACTCCTGCGAGACTTGCCGGGCTTCGAGCCAATCCCGGTGGAGACGTTACTGCCACCCACCGTGCTCTCAGCGCTTGGCATCGAAACCGGAACGGGGCAGGCCTTCAAGCCACAGGACTATTTTTACGCCGGCCTGTTGCTCATCGGCGTCCTCGGCCAGTACGCCGGGGGGAAACTCAGCGACCGGATTCCCGTCGAGTACGGTATCGCCGGGTCGTTCCTCGTGCTTGCCGTCCTTGCAGTGCTGTTCGTTCCGGTGTCGGCGATAGGCTTCGGGCCGCTGGCGGTGCTCGGTGCGCTTCTGGGCGTCGCGCTGTTCGTCGTCCAGCCGATGTATCAGGCCGCCGTCGCGGAGCACACGCCCACTGGCACGCGCGGACTGTCGTACGGCTACACGTATCTGGGTGTGTTCGGGGTCGGCGCGCTCGGTGGCGGGCTGGCGGGGTCGATTCTGGCTTTCGCGAACGTGACGGCGCTGTTCGGGACACTCGCCGGAATCGCACTCGTCGCTGTCCTCGCGGGAACCACCCTCGCTCGTCGTTCGTGACTCCCTGAGTGAGAGGCAGGCCGTCGCATCGCTTGCTATTTCTGTCTGTACAATCTACCTGCCGCTCAGATGGACGCCGCAGTTATCGTCCCGGCCTACAACGAGGCGGAGTCGCTGGCCCGCTGTCTGGCTCCCTTCGAGTCACAGCCCGTCGAACTGGTCGTCGTGGTCGGCGGCGACGACGGGACGGAACAGGTAGCCCGCGACGCCCCCTTCGTCGACACCGTCGTCCGGTGCGACGAGGGCGGAGCGGGAATCGCCAGGAACCGCGGAGCAGAAGCCGCGACAGCGCCGATACTGCTGTTTACCGATGCCGATACGGTCGTCCCCGAGGACTGGGTCCGCCTGCATCTCAGGCACTACACCGACGACGATGTGGTGGGGGTCGGCGGCCCCGCACGCCCGCTCGAAGACAGCCTCAAACACCGCGTGCTGTTCAAACTGCTGTCGGACTACTGGTATCGGGTCTCGTGGCCGCTGGGCTTCGTCCAGCAACCGGGCTTCAACTGTAGCTTCCGGGCCGACGCCTTCGAGGCCGCGGGCGGCTTCGACGAAGACATTCCGTTTATGGAGGATACAGAACTCTCTCTCCGGATGAAAGACTACGGCCGGATTGTCTACGATGCGGACTCCTGTGTCGCTACGTCGGCCCGCCGTGAGGCCGACGAGGGGTATCTCTCGCTGTTTGCGAAGTACGTCCGCGGGTACGCGAACCACTACATCCTTCGCCGGGAGTTCGATGCCGACTACTTCTGAGAAGGGCAACCTTTTCAACGCACACACCGGAGCACTGACACGATGAGTGGCTGGCGGTCACTGCCCCGACGTGCTGTCGAACAGGGACGGTCGGACCTCCGGGACGACCCCTATCTCCGCTATATTCTCCTCCTGTCGACTGTGCTGGTCGGATTCTGGTTCTGGCACCGCATCCCGAACTTCGCGACCCGGGACGAGTACAGCCGCCTGCTCGACGCGATGGTCGTCTACGGCTCAGTCCTCGAAGAACCGACCTTCGAGGGTCTCAAGGCCGGTGTCGAGTGGGGCCGGGCCCCGTTCGGCGCGACGCTGTACCTCTACGTACTCGCCATCCTCCCTGTCGTCCTTGTCGCAGCACTGACCGGCGACCTGGGCGCGTTCACAGCCATCGCCTTCCCAAGCTGGGAGTTCGGCCACTACGAGGCCTGGGCCGCCACGCCCGAGTGGATATGGACCGGGAGCCTCGTCTTCATCCGGCTAACCAACGTCGTTGCTGCACTCTGTGCCGTCTACCTCACCTACCGCCTGGGCGTCGCAATCGAGGGGCGCAACGCGGGCCGGCTGTCGGCGGTCGTGCTCTCGCTGACCTTCGGCTTCCTCACCATCTCGAAGGAAGCCGGCGAGGATATGCCGGCGCTGGTGTTTGTCCTCCTCGCGCTGTACCTGCTGGTCAGGTACGTTCAGACCGACGACGGAACGCTGTTTCTAGCGGCGAGCGCCGCTGGCGGGGTCGCCATCGCGTTCAAACTGACGGCCGCGCCGGTTATCCTGCTTATCGGCGTCGCCTTCCTGCTGCGTGCCCGTGTCGCTGACGCGCCGCTAACGGAGACGCTGTACCGGCCGAAGCTCCTCCTGAGCGGCGCTTTGCTTGGGTTCGTCATGATCGTGCTTGGATTCCCGACCGCGCTCGTGGCGGGTCCCGAGCCGTTCATCGAGCGGGTGTTCGGCGGCTCGACCTCGCGGATGAGTCACCCGACCGGTCCCGACGCCCCGATGTGGTGGTGGTTCCTGCGGGGGTACTTCAGCGCGCTTGGACTGCCGCTGGTTGCCGCGGCCGCAGCCAGCATCGTGGCGACCGTTGCGACGTTGCGTGACCGCGGTGTCGCCGTCCACGGCACTGTCCTCGTCCTGACGGGACTGATAGCCTACATCGCCATGTTCTCTCAGTGGCACGACTTCCGGGTCCACCACCTCTTGCCGACGTTCCCGCTGCTCGCCTTACTCGTCGGGGGACGACTGGTGGACCTCCGCGAGCGCTCGTCGTCTCTGGCGCGACCGGTGATGGCCGTTCTGTTGGTAACAACGGCCGTCTACGCCGGTATCGGGGCAGCCCAGTTCGCGTCGATGCCCCGGGACGAGGCGACAGCGTGGCTCGAAGACAACAGCGACGAGGGGGACGTGGTGGAGTCGTATCGCGTCCACATCCAAGACACTGCTATCCCGCACTCGCTGACCGCCCGCCACGTCGCCGGTCAGGACTCGGAAGCGGAGGAAGCGATGGCGTGTCCGCGATACATTCAGGTCGGGTACCGTGACCTGCTCTACCTCAAAGAAGACACCTACTACCGGAACGGTGACGCACAGGCCGTCTACCTCCGGAAGCTTCTGAACGAGGAGTATAACTACCGAATCGTCGCGGAGTTCGGGGAGCGGCCGCCGAACTTCGTGCCCCAGCGGCCGACGCCCGGTTCCTTTACCGACCTGCTCCGACTCGGCGTTGTCCCGCACACGGACCAGTTCGCCGACGAGCAGGAACTCGCGGCGAACCAGTACACGCTGATTTTGGAGCGTGACGGCCAGTGCGACACGAGCCGGCATCCGCCCTTCTGAGTCCCTCTTTGCGTAGCTCTTTCCGGCTACTCTGTCGTCAGTGACGTCACGTCGAGTCGAACAGAGGGATACCAGCCCGCAAGCGACGGCAGGTAGATACTGAGGAACCGGTCGACGAAGATGATCGGGATGATAACTGCTGCCGGGATGCCCAGCGCGACGAACACCGCTGTCGCCGTCGCTTCGGTGATGCCGATACCGCCGGGCGTCAGCGGCAAGAGTGTCACAGTGTATGCGACCAGCAGATACAGCGGCACCGCGACCAGTGGTTCGAACCCGACGCCGAAACTCCCCAGCAGCAAGCCGACGCGGACGCCGGGCGCAAGGACGAGATCGACGGCCCAGCCGATTGCGTACCGCAGCCACACTGCCGGCTCGCTCGCCAGTGTCCGGAACGTCGTGGTTGAGCTGTCCGTGAATTCGAGCAGGCCGTCGAGTCGGGCCGCGAGCCTTTCGCCGACGCGTGGGACCTGGACTGCGACCCCGGACAGCCAGCCGATAAGGCGGTCCAGATAGGTGAGCTTGAGTCCTCCGAACAGTATGGCGAGACCGGCTACGAAGTAGAGGCTCGTCGCGAGCGCCAGCACCACGAGGAGTTCGGGCCGGAGCAGTGGAATCGCCAAGACGAGTCCCGCGGTCGCCGCGACGCCGTAGTACAGCGCGAAGACAGCGGTGTGAAGCGCTGAGGCGGCTGCGGCGTCGCTGTAGTCCATCCCGGTCTGGCTCCGGAGGACAAATGGTGCGGCTAGCCGTCCGGAGAGCCGCGAGGGGAGCAACTGGTTGACGAAGTTCACGATGAGGGTCGTTCCAGCGGCGGTCCGGAACCGGACAGGGGACAGCGGGGAGATTACCGCGTGCCACGTGTAGGCTCGGCCACAGATGCCGAGGGCGCTGACGGCGACGATCGCGAGCGCTGTCTCGCTCTCGACGCCGGCGAGCAGGTCGATTGCGCTCCCGATGTCGAACTGCGTGAGCAGCCACGAAAGCGCACCGACGGCGATACCGTACTGGGCAACCGTGATGCCCAGGTCACGAGCCCGACTCGTCACGGCGTCTCGCCCCTGTGTAGCTGTGACGCGGCCGCCTCACCGTCAGCTAAAACGGCCCGTGCGGTCGTGAACTCGAAGTCCTGTTGCAGAATCCGTTCGACGGCCCGGCGCATCCAGTCACCAGTTCTGACGTACACCCGCGTCGGCACTCCCTCAACGGCTGGCAGGTCGACCAGTTCCCACGGATGGACGTACAGCATTGGCGTGATACCACGCCGGGCTAGTAATTTCATGCCCAGAATCGTGTATCGCGGGCCGAAAAACCGGAGCCAGGTCCCGGTGAGAGGTAACTGCAGGCCGGGCATGACGCTCGCCGGGAACTCCGTAACGCTGTCCGGCGCGTCTGGACGCACGGCCGTCGCCGGCACCGGCTCGTGAATGTCGTACTCGCCGCCGTACCACCCCGGTATTGACCGACTGGAGACGACGCTAGAGTCGTACGTGTACCCGGTATCGGCAAGCAGGTCGAAGTGGTCGTCGGTGATGTCGAAGGCAGGCGCGCGGAACCCGGAGACGCGTTTGCCGGTAACTCGCTCCAGCACGGCCTTCGACTGGGACAACTCCGCTCGTCGCTCCTCGCTGTCGAGAGCAGAGAGCAACTGGTGTGTCTGCGTGTGCGAGCCGATTTCGATACCCGCATCAGACAGCGCTCGCACGGCGTCGGGATGGGTCTGAGCGACTGATGAGACCACGAATGCGGTCGAAGTCGCATCGTACTTTGCGAGCGTGTCCCTGAAAAATCGACCGCCGTCGAGGCCGACACCGTCGCGGTCGGTCGTCCCCGATGCGCTCCGGTAGGCCGGCGTCTGGGTGAACAGCTCGAAATCTATCGACAACACCGCCCGGTCAGTCATCCTGCTCGTCCTCGGTCCGTAGCTGGTGTTCCTCCAGTTCGCTCCGGAGGAGGCTCAGCTCCTCGTTCAGCCGCGACAGCCGGTCGTACATATGCCCGATTCGGTTGAGCAGGTACGTCACCGCGACGAACAGCGTCAGGTTCGAGATGACGAGGATGGCACGCGCCTTCCATTCGAGGCCCAGCAGCCGCGCCACGACCTCGAACACGTTGGGAACGACGGCGACGACGATGAGCCCTGCGCCGAGCAGCAGCGACATCACAAACAGCTCTAGTGACTCGCGTTCGCTTCTGACGATGATGTACCCGTTCGCGAGGAAGGCCAGGCCGACGACCAGCGACAGGAGGTTGACCAGTGAGTAATCGAATCCAAAGACCATACTTAGCGAAAGAGGAGGACGCGAAACACCGTGTCAGTCATCCGAAGCGGGTACAGCACGAGCGTGTCGAGGCTGAACTGCGACTCGCCCTCGTCCCGGATCGGCATCTCTATCGATACTTCTTCGATGCGGTGGCCGCGCTGGGCCGCATCGAGCGTCTGTTCGACCGCCCAGTGGTTGTCCGAGCGGTGGAGGATGTCCTCTAAGGCCGACACGCGGTAGACGCGAAAGCCGCTGGTCACGTCGGTGATGTCGATGCCGCCGAGTTTGCGGACGACGGTGGTAAAGAAGGTGATCCCCAGCCGCCTGACCAGCGGGTAATCCTCGATGCTCTCGTTCAGGTAGCGGCTGCCGATGACCATGTCCGCGTCCTCCGCGTGGTCCAGCAGGGTCGGAATCTTCGCCGGGTCGTGTTGGCCGTCGGCATCGACCTGCACGACGAAGTCGTAGTCGTGCCGAATCGCGTACTGATAGCCCGTCCTGACGGCCCCACCGACACCGGTGTTGAACACATGCGTGACGACGTGTGCACCGTGCTTCCGGGCGACGGCTGCGGTGTCGTCAGACGAGCCGTCGTCGACGACGACGACCTCGTCGACGTGCTGGCTGGTCCCGTCAATCACCGACCCGATGGTGCTCGACTCGTTGTACGCGGGGATGACGGCGACTGTTCGCACTGGTGGAAACGCCGCTAGCAGCGAACTTAGAATTGTCGTTCTCTGGAATTGTCTCAGTCCTCCCTGTCGCCCTTCTTTGACCGCTCAGGGCACGGTATACAGACCTCCCAGGGTCACAGCCGACTGCAGGCCGAACGGCCGGACTGGTTCCGGCTCACACACGCGGTGCGGAATGCCCACTCTCAATCTTCGTTCCCCGAGGGGAGCCGTACTCGACATCAGTCATGATGAATAGGGCAAGAATGAAAACACACCGCGCGGTACGTACTGGCATGAGTGTCGAGCAGGAGCAGACGGAACGGACCATCAGGTGTCTGGTGGCGAAAGTCGGACTCGACGGTCACGACCGGGGCGCACACGTCATCGCGCGGGCGCTCCGAGACGCCGGCTTCGAAGTGATATACTCGGGACTCCACCGAGCACCCGACGAAGTCGTGCAGGCCGCCGTGCAGGAGGACGTGGATGTCGTCGGCATCTCCATCCTCTCGGGGGCGCACAACACGCTCGTTCCAAAGATTCTCGACGGACTGAAGGAGTACGATGCGTTCGACGACCGTCTCATTCTCGTCGGCGGCATCGTTCCGGACGACGATCAGGAAGAACTCCGCGGGCAGGGCGTCGACGAGATATTCGGTCCGGGCGCGTCGATGGAGGAGATGATCGACTACATCCACCAGAACGCGCCCGAGCGATGAGCGACCTCGTCGCTGACCTGCTTGCGGGCAAGCACAGCGCTCTCGCCAGGGTCATCACGAAGATAGAGAACCGCTCGCCGGGGTATCGGGAGATCATCTCCGACCTCCACCAGCACACCGGGACAGCCGACGTGGTCGGCGTCACCGGCAGTCCCGGCGCGGGCAAGTCCACGCTGGTCGACAAGGTCGCAGCGACCTACCGCGAGCGGGGCCAGACTGTCGGTGTCATCGCTATCGACCCGTCCTCGCCGTTTTCCGGCGGCGCAGTACTCGGCGACCGGATACGAATGGCCTCGAACGCCGGCGACATGGACATGTTCTTCCGGTCGATGTCCGCTCGCGGCTCGCTGGGCGGGCTGTCAACGGCGACGACCGACGCCGTGACCGCGCTGGACGCCTTCGGCAAGGACAAGATCATCGTCGAGACGGTCGGTGCAGGCCAAAACGAGGTCGACATCGTCCGCACGGCCGACACCGTCGCCGTGCTCGTGCCGCCGGGGAGCGGCGATGACGTGCAGATGCTCAAGGCCGGGATCCTCGAAATCGGTGACGTGTTCGTCGTCAACAAGGCTGACCTCGACGGAGCCGACCGGACTGTCCAGCAGCTCCGGGAGATGCTTCAGGGACAGAGCGGACGACCGAACTCCGGCCATCACGGCGCGACTGAACTCGCAGCCGACGACGCCGAGGCAGACGCCGAGGAGAGCGGCACGGAGACGTGGGACCCCCCAATCGTGGAGACGGTGGCTAACCGGGGCGAGGGCGTCGAGGACTTCCTGAACGCGCTGGCCGACCACGGCGACTATCTGGACCGAACCGGCCGACGAGAGGGGCAGGCACGGGAGCGATTCGCCGCCGAGATCCGAACCCTGCTCCGGGAGGACGCAAACGAACTACTGGTCGATGAACTCGACCGCCGCGGCGGTATCGAACAGTACGTCGACGCTGTCATCGAGCGCCACACCGACCCGTACACCGTCGTCGACGAGGTTCTCGCGCCGCTCCGGGAGTGTCTCGACGAGCCTCGCGACGAGAACTGAGTTCGGGTCTGTCGCGTCCGCGGCTACGGTTGCCCGCGACGATAGCGACAGTCATCTGACGCTCGTCCAGCATGTATAACATACTCGGGGCTCCAAGTCATCAATATGAAACTCCGCAAGGCGCTCGGTGCGGTCGTCGGAGCGGTCGGTGCGACAGCCGCTGCCAACCGCGTGCTGCAGTCGCAGGCCGGTGCGTTCGAACCGATGCTCGAGGGGGAACAGGGGACGTACCGCTGGCGCGGGTTCGATATCGCGTACACTGAGGCTGGCGACCCGTCGGACCCGGACCTCGTGCTGTTTCACGGCATCAACGCCGCTGCCAGCAGTCACGAGTTCCACACGGTGTTCGACACGCTGGCGGAGGAGTACCACGTCATCGCGCCTGACCTACCGGGTTTTGGGCACACAGACCGCCCGCCGCTGCTGTACTCGGCCTCGCTGTACACAGCCTTCGTCCGCGATTTCATCGAGGACAACACCACCGACGCGACCGTCGTCGCGTCGTCTCTGACAGGGGCATACGCCGCCAGCGCGGCACAGGAGGTTGAGGTGAAGGAACTTGTCCTCATCTGCCCGACAGACACTTCGATGGGGAACCGCACCGTCTGGCTCCGATCGCTGTTGCGCGCGCCCGTCGTCGGCGAGGCAATCTACAACCTCACCGTCTCGAAGCCCTCCATCCGCCACTTCCACGCTGACCACGGGTACTACGATATGGACAACCTCACCGACGCAGTGGTCGACTACGAGTGGCAGAGCGGCCACCAGCCCGGTGCGCGGTTCGCGCCGGCGTCGTTCGTCTCCGGCTTCCTCGACCCGGAGGACGACCTCGGCGAAGTACTGGCAAGCCTCGACGTGCCCGTGACGCTGGTCTGGGGTGAGGATGCCGACATCACACCGCTGTCGAAGGGTCGTGACCTGGCCGAACAGGCGGATGCGATGCTCGTCGTGTTCGGTGATTCGCTGCTCTTGCCCCACGTCGAACACCCCGGTGAGTTCGTCGACGTGGTCCGCGACAGAGTGACGTCGGTAACGGTCGAGAACTGAGTTAGCGCGGCCGGAACACGACGGCTCTCTCGCCGGTCGTCACGCGCTCGCCGACATCGATGCCGACCACGTCGCCGATAGCGACGTCGTCAGGGTCCACGCCGCGGACGAGTCCCGTAACCGAAACCGGGCCGAAGTCGGCGATGGCGGTGACGTAGGGCGCGTCGTCCTCGAACTGTGGCGTCGGGACGGTAATCGTCGTGTGGCTCGCGATTTCGCCGGATTCTGGCAGATCGACCGCCGAGAGTTCCTGGTCGTGGCAGCGCGGACACACTCGCCGGGGCGGCAGCCAGCCGTGGCCGTTCGAACATTCGAGGTAGTACCCGTCGCCAGATTCGATGCTGTCGAGCCACGCGTCGTACTCGCCATCCTGTGCGGATTCAGTCATTCTTGTACCTCCATGACGTGGACAGTCGTAGACGCGACCGTACCCCCCGCGTTGTGTGCGACACCGACGGTGCTGTCCGGGACGGCGTCGGCCCGCGGATGCGACCCGTCGAGAAGCCAGGCAACGGTCGCCAGTTGGGCGACGCCGGTCGCGCCGACCGGGTGACCCTTGGCTTTCAGCCCGCCCGAGAGATTTATCGGGCGGTCGCCATCGCGGGTCGTCTCCCCGTTGCGCGCCGCGGCGATGCCCTCACCGCGCTCGTAGAAGCCAAGCGATTCGATTGCGAACACTTCAGCGATGGTGAAACAGTCGTGGACCTCGGCGAAATCGACATCGTCGGGACCGACGCCGGCGTCGCCGTACGCCTCTTCGGCGGCCTTGTCGGCGGCGGGCGTCTGTGCCAGATGTGGACGGTCCTGTAGCGCGAGATTGTCGCCGCCCTGCCCGGTCCCGGTGATGGCGACCGGGGCGTCCAAGTTGTGTTCCTCGGCGTAGGCCTCCGTCGTCAGGACGGCAGCCGCGGCCCCGTCAGTAATCGGACAGGAGTCGTACAGGCCGAGCGGGTCCGCAATCGTCGGGGCCTCCAGCGCGTCCTCGATCGTGATTTCCTGCTGAATCTGTGCGTGTTCGTTGACCAGGGCGTGTTCGTGGTTCTTGACGGCGACGTGAGCGAGATCCTCGTGGGAGCCGCCGTACTGGTCGAAGTACGACCGGGCCATCAGCGCGTACGCCCCGGGGAAGGTCATCCCGGCACGGACCTCGTAGAGGTCGTCGGCGGCGATGGCGAGCGCGTCTGTCGCCGCTGCCGTCCCGATGTTGGTCATCCGTTCCGCGCCGCCGACGACGACGACCTCCGCCTCGCCGTTCCGGATCGTCTTGACGGCTTCACGAACGGCTGTCCCGGCGGATGCACAGGCCGCTTCCACGCGGGTCGCCGGAACGTCCAGCCCGATGGCCTCGGCCATCAGCGGGCCCTGGTGGCCCTGGTGTTCCGCGAGTTCGCCCATGAAGTTGCCGTAATAGAGCGCTTCAGCGTCCTCCGGGTCGATTCCAGCCTGCGAGAGCGCTTCGAGTCCGGCCTCGGCGAACAGGTCTCGGCCGGTCCGTTCGGGGTGTTTCCCGAACTGTGTTACGCTAGCCCCGGCAATACGTGGGTCTGACATTATCACCCAGTGCGCGCTGACGGCTTAAATGCCTACTGCTCGGATGCTTAATTAGCGCATATTCACCTGCTTAAACGCCTGCAAACGGGATATGCGTTCTCAGCCAGAAGTACTTCTCACAACGGAATTGTAGCCCACAAGGGAACTACGTCGAATCAGTTCACAATTTCGGCGATACGCTGTGGCTCTCCTGACAGCGCTGGTTCCGGCTCGACCATCTGCAACACCTCGTGGTCGGTGACGTTCGGATACGACTTCTGGATAGCATCCTCGATGAGGGCCTTTTCGAGGCGGAACTCCGTCCCCTCGTAAACGACATCCACGCCCTGTTCGTCAAACGACAGTACAGTCATACCACGAATTACGCACGGCACGAATAAAAGGATAGTCTCTCGTGTGGCCACGTCGATTCGGAGACCGCGCAGCGAACACGTGCTCGGAACAGCTGAGCAGGACCGCTACGAGTCGCCGTCGCTCCCAACTCGGATGACCTGTAGCAGAGAGTACACCGGGACGCCGCGGATGTCGCCGACACCGCGCTTGTCAGCCAGCACGACGCAGGCCACAGGGTTGCCGCCCTGTTCATGGATTGCATCGATTGTCTCTCCCATCGTCTTGCCACTCGTGATAGTGTCGTCAACGACGTAGCAGTCGCGGTCCCGGATCTGCGCGAAGTTCCGGGAGAACGAACCGTCACTGGTCTCGCTCTCGTCGTCGTCCCACTGGTGTTTGGTCGGGGCGTACGTCCCGAGGTCTGTTTCCAGTTCCCGCGCAACAGTCGTCGCGAGCGGCGCGCCGGCCTTCTCGATGCCGATAGTAAGGTCTACGTCGTCGCCTTTCTTCGAGAGCAGGTCCGCCATCGCTGCGCCCGCGTGATACAGCCGGTTGCTGTCACGCCCGACAGCGGACCAGTCGACGTGGATGTCGTGGGGACCGCCGTCGTCGCTCGTGTCCGGTTCCGTGCCGGTGCCGCTGCGTTCGACAAGCCAACTTGCCGTCTCCCGTGAGACGTTGAGCTCGTCAGCAATCTCGCCCTTAGAGAGGCCACGCTGTGCCAAGTCGGACGCGCTGTCGACGAGGTCGTCGATGTTCTTCATATCATCATCTCCGTGTGCGAGGATTTAATAGGCAGTGTTCTTCAGCCACCGAAATATATTTACAACAGCAGTTGTAGTATTCTACTGGCTGGGTACATTCCCCCTGCAGTCCGGAACTATGTGAGGCCGCTGTTTGGTCACATCGTTCCCACCACCCCCAACCCGGCCGACGGTAACTGTCTGCCACGCAGCATGGTTGTCCATGGGACCGCACGCACCAGCGGTCAGGCGGGACCTCCCCCCGTCCGTTGTCTACTGGCTCTGCGCTCCGAGCCCGGAGTGCGTCCTGCATGCCGACTAGCCAGTAGATCCCCAGCTTTGAGTGACTGGTTTCAGGTATCGCTCAGTTCAAACGTGTAGAGTCGCTGCTCGCAGGTCGGACAGACCAGCGTCTCATCGGGGTCCTGACGCGGTCCAAGATGGCCGCCACAGCACGACACTGACGATGACTCGACTAGTTCGGAGTCACAGACCGGGCACCTGTCGAGGAACATCCGGAACGCCTCCGCGCCAGCGACTCTGAGCCGCTCGTCGTCGAGACGCTCGCCGAGGACCTCGTAAGCTGCGAGTTCGGCGACGACGACTGGACGGGGGAGGAGCTTCGCGTGGTCCGCGCCGAGTGCGAGCCACTCCGCGTCGTCGACGTACGGTTCAGCAGCGTCAACTCCCGGTAGCGACGCCTGTAGCGCCGCGGCGAGGGCGTCAAGTGAGTCGTCGGCCAGCTCGTCCATCCGCTCGTGCCACGCCACGTCTACAGCCGTCGTGAGAAACAGTTGTTCACCCTCGGCTTCGATGACGCCGGCTGCCGAAAGCTCCCGGAAGACGGTTTCGCCGTCCATCTCGACGTCGTCGGCCAGCGACTCGTTTTCCCGTCGGGTCACGTCTTCTTGGGATGTGTCCCCCTGTGCTGGCTCCGCGTGGAACCACTCGTCCGGAACCGGTGATGCCGCCACCAGCCGCGGGGCAAATTCGGGCGTGTACGGGACCAGATACCCTCGGAAATAGACGATCGCGACGCCGACAACAGCGACCAGTAGGCTCGACCGCGGACGGTCACGCCCGCGCAGAAGCATGGCAAGCGCTCCAACGAAGCCAAGATTCAGTACCGTACACGGCCAGCACCTGTTTGCCCCGGTGTAGGACTCGTCTCTGAAGGTTTCGAGTGCGTCCATCGGAGTAGGACTGTTCTGTGGGGATTTCCGGCTCATGTTTTGACAACGATATGCAGTCCCAAAATTCTTTAACAACAGCTGTGGTATGAACTGTCATGAACGATTCCTCGGTGACATACACCACGCTCGGGTCGACAGGGCTCGACGTGTCCGAACTCTGTCTCGGAACGATGAACTTCGGAAGCGCCGAGCCCTGGATGCTAAATGACGAGGACGAGAGCCGCCGAATACTCGAACGAGCGCTGGATCTGGGTATCAACTTCTTCGATACAGCCAACGCGTATTCGAACGGCGAGAGCGAGCGGATACTCGGCGATGCTGTCGACTCCGCCCGACGCGACGAACTGGTCTTGGCCTCGAAGGTGTACTTCGACATGCACGACGGGCCGAACGGCAGCGGGCTTTCGAAGAAACACATCATCGACCAGTGTCACGCCACGCTGGACCGCCTCGGCGTCGACTATCTCGACCTCTACCAGATCCATCGGTGGGACGACGACACGCCAATCGAGGAGACATTGGACGCGCTGACGTACCTCGTCGACGAGGGGCTGGTCCGCTATATCGGCGCCAGTACGATGGCCAACTGGAAGTTCCAGAAGGCGCTGTACACCGCGGACATCGAAGGGTACGAGCGGTTCGTCTCGATGCAGCCGGAGTACAACGCCGTCGACCGCCACGAGGAGGCGAACCTCCTGCCGGTGTGTGAGATGGAGGGTGTCGGCGTCATCCCGTGGTCGCCCCTGGCCGGCGGCTTCCTCGCCGGGAAGTACGAGCGCGGCGACGACCTCGCCGAGGGACGGGCGAGCACGGACGAGTACACGGCAAACCGGTTCAGCGACGAAAACTGGGCGGTCCTCGACGAGGTGCGGGCGATTGCCGACGCGAAGGGCGCGACACCGGCACAGGTCAGCCTGGCGTGGCTCTGCCAGCAGGATGTCGTCGACGCGCCGATCATCGGCCCGCGGACGATGGACCAGCTTGAGGAGAACGTCGGAGCGCTCGACGTCGACCTGACCGACGAGGAGTGTGCCCGAATCGAGGCCCCAAAACAACCGCAGTGGCCCGTCGAGGGCAAGGACTAATCAGTGACCTCGATGGATAACCATGCACGTTAACTGCGTACTCAGTTTCCCTGTATACACATGGACGACAGCGAACTAACCGATGTCCTCGAAGATGCCGGTCTCTCTCCGTACCAGGCGGAGGCCTACGTGGCGTTGCTGGGGCTGGGGACCGCATCGGCGACGGACATCGCCGATTCCTGTGACGTTCCGGACCCGCGGATATACGACGTGCTCAGGGATCTTGAGTCGAAGGGGTATATCGAGACGTTCCAGCAGGATAGCCTGACTGCTCGGGCGCGAAATCCCGACGTAGTGCTTGAGGACCTGCGGTCACGGTCGAGCAAGTACCTCGACGCGGCCGAGACCATCGAGGAACGCTGGAACCAGCCCGAGATATCCGAGCACGAGGTAAGTATCGTCAAGCGGTTCGAAACGGTCGTCAGCCGGGCCCGGGAGCTCATCGAAGCGGCGGAAAACCAGATTCAGGTCGGCGTGAACCCCGAGCAGTTCTACGCGGTCCGGGAAGAACTCATCGCCGCCCACGACCGCGGCGTGAACATCAAACTCAGCATCTGTACGAGTCCTGACGAGGAAGTCCCGCCGCTTTCCGACATCGAAGGGACCTGTACGGAGGCCCGGAACCGCGAGATTCCGGCCCCGTTTTTCGTGCTTGTCGACCGGACCTGGACGTGTTTTGCGCCCCACCACGACTCGGTCAACGAGTACGGTGTGCTCGTCAAGGACCGAACTCACACCTACGTCTTCCACTGGTTTTTCCTGACCTGTCTGTGGGAGATCTGGGACACACTGTACACCGAGCGGACGCCGGAAACCCCGACGACGTACGTCGACCTCCGACACGCTGTCCGCGACATCGAACCGCTGTTGAATGAGGACGCGATTATCGAGGCTACTGTCGAGGGGTACGACACGGAAACGAAGGAGTCGGTTGGTCTGACCGGGCGCATCACCGCCGTCGACTACACCGGGAGTAGCATCGGACGGACGGACCCGGTCCCGCTTGCACAGATGGCCGGCCGAATCAGCGCGACGCTGGCCACTGATAGCGGAACGTACGAAGTCGGCGGCTGGGGAGCCGTCATCGAGGAAATCGAAGCGACCGAGATTACAATTACGGACGTCACGTACGAGTGACACAGGCGCCGTTTTTCGGGATTAGTAAACTTTCGTTCAGTTTGCGCGTTTGAGGGCCTCCGTGTAGCAAACGGCTGTTTGACTTATCCGTGCATATATATACTGAAAGATTTATACAATGGCTACTGGTCAAAAATATATCACTTCTTCTGGGTTGAGGCCGACAGTTAACAACACCTGTGGTTAATTATGGACAACCTTTAAGGTGCGTCCGGGATAGCTCAGAATAGATATGTCGGACAATGGCACAAGCGGCGAGCGGAACTCAACAGGCGTCTCCCGGCGACGGTTCGTCCGTGCCGCCGGAGCAGCAGGTGTTGTCGGCGGACTAGCAGGCTGTGCTGACTTCGTCGGCGGTGGCGACGGAGGCGGCGGTGGCGGCGGCGACGGCGGATCGACCGGTGACGGAAGCGGCGGGGAGGCGACGACCGTGCAGTGGGGCTTCGACCCGGTGGCCGTCCAGAACAACGGCCCCGCAATCAAGCAGGCTCTCCACGACAACGGCCTGCCGGACTCCATCGAGATCGAATTCGTCCCCCGTGACCAGGACACCGGTGCGGCTCGGGCGAACTACAACCGACTGCTCTCGGCCGGCGAGACGAACCCGGACATGTTCCTGATGGACAACGGCTGGACGAACATCTTCATCCAGCGGGGACAGCTCCAGAACCTCTCCGAAACGCTGCCGGAGGAACTCCTCTCGGATGTCTCGGACAACTACTTCTCGGCGTTTACCGACACGGCTCGGAACCCGAGCAACGGGAACCTGTACGGCGTCCCGGTGTTCCCGGACTTCCCGACGATGCAGTACCGCAAGGACCTCGTTGAGGAAGCCGGCTACAGCCCCGAGAGCAACAACTGGGCGACCGAGCCGATGACCTGGGAGGAGTGGTCGAACATCGCGGCGGACACCTACGACAACGCCGACGTCGACTTCGGTTTCACCACGCAGTGGGACATCTACGAGGGGACCTCCTGCTGTACGTTCAACGAGGTTATGTCCTCGTGGGGCGGCGCGTACTTCGGCGGCCGCGACAACCTCTTTGGCCCCATCGGCGACCGGCCGATCACGGTCAACAACGAAGAGGTCATCAACTCGCTGAACATGATGCGGAAGTTCGTCCACGGCGAGGACTTCGGCGGCCAGTTCGAGGGGTACGGCGGCGGCTTCACCCCGACCGAAATCCTCGGCTGGAAGGAGGAAGACGCTCGCGCGCCGTTCGTCAACGGCAACGCCGTCTTCCACCGGAACTGGCCCTACTCGCTGGCACTCGGCGGGCGTGACCCAGAGGAAACAGAGGATCCGGCGCTCGGCGAAAACCTCGGTGCGATGCCGATTCCGTACGCCGTGCCCGAAAGCGAGGCGGCACAGCCCGGCACGGGCGGCTCCACGGCTGCGCTCGGTGGCTGGCACATGACGGTCAACCCCAACAGTGAGAACACAGACGCCGTGACGCAGGTCATTCGCGCCGCGATGCAGCCGGACTTCCAGCTCACGCTACTGTCCGTTCAGGGATGGCTGCCGCCGCGGCCCGAACTGTTCAACTCCAGCGAGGCCCAGAACGTGCCCGTCGTTGGCCGGTACATGGACACCCTGCAGGTCGCCGGTAACAACACGATGCCGCGCCCGGTGACGGCTGTCTGGAGCGACCAGTCCAGCAAGATCGCACAGCAAGCGAACCGCGCAGTCGGTCAGGAAGCCTCCTCGGCCGACGCGATGGCGACGCTTGAGTCCGCGCTGGAAGAGACCGAGCAAACCTGAAGCCACAGGCAAGCGTTACAAAACCATCCCTGTGATTATTTACCATGACACATTCAAACGACGGACGGAGGTAACCAGATGAGTACAGAAACCGGCCGTGAATCCAGACGCTCGGGGGCACTCGTCAGCATGATGCGGTGGATGGAGAACCTCAGCGACACGCAGTACGCGTATCTGCTGTTGATTCCCGTGTTCGTACTCTTGGGTATCGTCGCGCTGTACCCGCTGTTGCGGACCTTCGAGCTGTCGCTGTTCGCGCTCTCGGCGGACTTTTCGAGCACTACCTTCGTCGGCGCTGGGAACTACATCGAGCTGTTCACCGGTGAGAAAAACCGGTTCCTGCCGGGCGGAACGACGTTCCTGCCCGAAGGGTTTGGCATGAGTGCGTTGCTGAACAGCGCACTGGTCGTCACGATAATCTTCGCCGTCGTGAGCGTGCTCTTCGAGACGCTCATCGGTCTCGGGCAGGCGCTCATCCTTGACCAGGACTTCTATGGCCGGCGGTGGATTCGGGCGGCGATCATCATCCCGTGGGCCGTCCCAATCGTCATTCAGGGGATGATCTTCTTCCTGATGTTCAACTCGAACGTCGGGTTCCTGACGCCACCGCTTGCTGACCTCGGCCTGCTCGCGCCGACGAACACGCTCAACGACACGCCGAGTGCGACGTTTATCATCATCGTCGCCGACATCTGGAAGACGTCGGCGTTCATGGCCCTGCTCATTCTGGCTGGGCTGCAGAGCATCGACCGGGGCCTGTACGACGTGGCGAGGGTCGCCGGGGCGACGAAGTGGCAGCAGTTCAAGCTCATCACGTTCCCGCTCATCCTGCCGACTATCGGCGTTGCCGTGCTGTTCCGGTCGGTACAGGCGATGCGGGTGTACGGCATCATCGACACGGTGTCGAGCTGTACCGTCGTGCCATCGCTGTCGTGTATGGTCGTCGCGACGTTTACCACCCGCGAGGGGACATCCGCGGCCATCGCGTTCGTGACGGCCGCCATCATCGGGACGGTCGTGATGGGACTCATCGTCTGGCAAGGGGAGGACGCGATCTAACATGGCGACGCCAACTGACACCCAAGAGCAGTCGAGCGACGGGCCGCTACAGCGGTGGACACAGAGCGCCATCAAGAACCCGGACAAGGTGTACCGGGCGCTGTTCTACGCGGCGATGGTGTTTTTCCTGGTGACGACGCTGTTCCCCTTCTACTGGCTCGTCGTGCTGGCGGTGACCCCCGAGGGGAACTTACTCGCCGGGAGCTTCCTCCCCACGGTGAACCTCTTTGGCGTCAGCGGGACGTTCCCGCTGCCGGTCCCTAAGGGGTTCAATCCGGGTGCGTTCGTCACCGTCTTCGAGCAGGTTCCCTTCCACCTGTACATGCTGAACAGCTTCGCGCTGGCGGTCACGACGACGGTCATCGTGCTGTTCGTGGCGAGCCTCGCAGGCTACGTGTTCGGCCGTCTCCGATTCCCCGGCCGCGCACTGCTGATGCTCGGTATCCTGGCGATCAGCTACTTCCCGCCGGCTGCGTTCGTCATACCGCTGTTCCAGGCGTTTGCCGGCAACGCGCCGATTACGGTACCGTTCACGTCCATCCCGCTGTTTACCCCACCGCGGCTACTGAACACGCCGGGGTCGATGGTACTGCCGTTCAGCGCGCTGTTTATGCCGCTGTCCATCTTCATCCTGACGACGTTCTACGGCCAGATTCCGGACGGGCTGGAGGACGCCGCGCGGGTCGAAGGAACGACGAGACTGGGCGCGCTGTTCCGCGTCATCATGCCGCTGTCCGCGCCGGGCGTGGCGACCGCGGCCGTGCTGACGTTCATCGCCGTCTACAACGAGTACTTCTTCAGCTCTATCATGGCGACCTCGCCGGAGGCGGCCAAATGGTCGCCTATCGTCGGCGGGATTCTCAGCTACCAGACCCAGTACACGACCCAGTTCAACCTCATGGCGGCCGCGAGCATCGTCGGGGTTCTCCCCGTCGTCATCCTCGTGATCGTCGCACAGGAACGCATCGTCAGCGGACTGACCTCAGGCGCACTCAAGGAGTAACACAATGGCACGAGTACAACTCGAACACGTGACGAAACGCTACGACGACCAGGGTGACGTGGTCACCGCGGTCGACGACATGAACCTCGATATCGCCCACGGCGAGTTCATCTGTTTTGTCGGCCCATCCGGCTGTGGGAAGTCGACCACGATGGAGACCATCGCCGGGCTCACCATCCCAACCGAGGGTGAGATATACATCGGCGACCGTGAAGTGACGAACCTGCCACCGAAGGACCGCGGAATCGCGATGGTGTTCCAGAACATCGCGCTGTTCCCGCACATGGACGTGTACGACAACATTTCCTTCGGGCTGCGGTTACGGGATTACCCACAGGACGAGATTGACCGCCGGGTCGAGCGGGCCGCGGATATCGTCCAGCTAGAGGGGATGCTCAACCGGATGCCCGAGGAGATGTCCGGCGGACAGCGTCAGCGCGTCGCTATCGCCCGCGCCATCGTGCGCGAGCCCGACGTGTTCCTGATGGACGAGCCGCTGGCAAACCTTGACGCGAAGCTCAAGGTCCACATGCGGACGGAACTCCAGCGCCTGCACAAGGAGCTGGACACGACCATCATCTACGTGACCCACGATCAGGAGGAGGCGATGACGCTGTCCGACCGTATCGCCGTCCTCGATTCGGGGCAGCTCCAGCAGATCGACCCGCCACTGACCTGTTACAACGAGCCGGACAACCTCTTTGTCGCCGGTTTCATCGGCTCGCCGTCGATGAACTTCGTCGAGGGGACGGTCACGGAGGACGCCCTGGAGACGCCGAACTTCTCGCTTGCGTTCAACCCATCGTCCATCGAAGGTGTCGGAGTTGGTGACGACGTGACGCTGGGTATCCGCCCAGAGGACATCTATCCGGGCGACCTCAAGTCGGAGGTCCCTGACCCATCGGGAATGATTACCGCGAGGACCGACATTCTCGAACCCATGGGCGACGAGATATTCGCCTACCTGCTGCTGGGCGACGGCGAAACGTCGATGTCGCAGGAACTGGCGACGAACGACCAGCTACTGATGAGCATCGACCCCGACTCTGATCTCGAAGAAGACGATGAGATCGGGGTCGTCATCGACCGACGGAACGTCCACCTGTTCGACTCGGCCACCGGCGAGGCGATTGTCCACGACCTCATTCCGTACGAGGCCGAAAGCACTGCATCAAGTAGCGAAGTAGAATCAGACGACTGATATGAGCAGCCACCTCGCGATGCTGTACTGGAGCGGGATGCTCGTACTGTTTTTCTTCTGGGCCTACGGTATCGTGTCGTTTGTCCTCGACCTGAAGAACAAAATCGTCCCCGGCATCATCCAGTATCGGCGCGGCCGGCGGCGAGAGAAGGCCAAGCAGAAACAGGAGGAGGAACGCGAAGAGCGTGAACAGCAGTTGTATTAATCCGCTTCCGGCCGCACTCTTCGAAAATCATGACTGAGACCGTTCGCATAGGCATCATCGGACTGGGGAACATCGCGGATATCCACTGTACGAACCTCCGTCAGCTCGACCAACCGGTCTCGATAACGGCGGGCGTCGACGTCGATGCCGATGCGCGCCGCCGGTTCGCCGAGACGTACGACGCGGCAGTGTACGAGGAGGCGTCGGCGATGTTCGGGTCCGTCGATGCCGCGCTGGTGACGACGCCGAACAGATACCACGAGCAGTACGTCGTAGCGGCGCTTGAGGCGGGCTTGGACGTGCTCGTCGAGAAACCACTTGCACACACGCTCGAAAGCGCCGAGCGGATCGCCGCGGCCGCCAAAGCGGCAGACGGGTTCTGTATGGTCGGCTTCCACAACCGATTTGCCGACCCGGTTCAGACGCTCGTGGGCTACCGCGACGCGGGCGACATAGGCGATGTGTCTCATATCGAGGCGAACTACATCAGGCGTCGCGGCGTCCCAGGACGAGGGTCATGGTTCACGCGCAACGACGTGGCCGGCGGCGGCTCACTCATCGACATTGGAGCCCACGCTATCGACCTGTCGCTGCACGTTGCCGGTCATCCAGCCGTCGTGGAAGTGTCGGGTGACACCCGCGCCCAGTTCGGCGTCGACGAGGAGTACGCGTACGTCGAGATGTGGGGCGCGGACCACGGTGCAGCCGAGTTCAGCGTGGACGATTCCGCGAGTGCGTTCATCCGCTGTGATGACGGCACGACGATATCCCTGGAGGTGGCGTGGGCGGCGAACCGGCCGGACAGTCAGGAGTACTACGTCCGCGGAACTGACGCGGGCGCAAAACTCGACCTCGCGGACCAGTCGCTGACACTGTTTGAGACGGCCGACACCGGCCGGATGCACCATCGGACGACCGATGTCGAGACACAGCGGTCGGACCCACAGCGAACGGAGCAGGAACGGTTCGTCTCTGCGGTTCGGAACGGGTCGCCACCGTCGGTAAACACCGTCGAGCAGGCGCTGCGAGTCCAGCGCGTGATGGACGGAATCTACCGCTCCAGCGAAACTGGCGCGGCTGTCAGCGTCAGCGAGACAGAGACCTGAAGAAAGACTTAATCCCCAGTGTTCTCACTCTCTGCCTGGCATGAAAGTGATTGGTGTTACGCGGGACGACGACGGCCCACAGCTCCTAGAGCGGGAGCGACCGTCGCCTGACCCGGGCGAGGCACTCGTCCGGACACTCCGCGTTGGTGTTGACGGCACAGACCACGAAGTCCTGAACGGGTCCCACGGCGGGTTCCCCGACGGGGCGGACCACATGGTTCTCGGACACGAGGCGGTCGGCGTCGTCGAAGAGCCCAATGGCACGGGGCTCGAGGCGGGGCAGGTCGTCGCGCCGACTGTCCGGCGGAAACCGAACGGCGAAACGAACGAGTATTTCCGTCGGGGGGAACCCGACATGGCTCCGGACGGCGAGTACACGGAACGTGGCATCGTCGGCGACCACGGCTTCATGGCCGAGTATTTCACCTCGCCGGCAGATTTCCTCGTCCCCGTCCCGGAAGCGGTCGCGGACTACGGCTTTCTCGTCGAGCCGCTCTCGATTACCGAGAAGGCAAACGAGCACGCCTACGCCACGCGGGAGCCATTCGATTGGCGGCCGGAGTCGGCCTGCGTGCTGGGGAACGGTTCGCTCGGACTGTTGACGCTGTGGATGCTTGAACAGGAGTACGACCGGACGTACTGTGTCGGTCGGCGCGACCGGCCCGACCCGACGGTCGACATCATCGACGAGATAGGCAGCACGTACGTCGATTCCCGTGAGACGCCGGTGGATGAACTCCCGGAGACCTACGAGGCGATGGACTACGTCTACGAGGCAACCGGGTTCGCCCCGCACGCGTTCCAGACGGTCAAGGCGCTCGACCAGAACGGGGTCGGCGTGTTGCTCGGCATCCCGGAGCCGTGGGAATTTGAAGTCGATGGCGGCTCGCTCCACAACGAGATTGTCCTGCACAACAAGTGTCTCATCGGGACTGTCAACTCACACGTCTCGCACTTCGAGGACGCCGTCGAGACCTTACAGGACCTTCCGGAATGGCTGCTCGACGATCTGGTCACGACGGTTACCGACCCGGAGCACGTCGAGGCGGCCTTCACAGACGGGGACGACCAGATAAAAGCAGTCGTCGAGTTCGATTCGCTGTAAGTCCCCGGGCCGAACCGCGCCCGAGCTTTTTTGTCCCAATATACCCGGATAGACCTCATCTCAAAGCGGATATGTCGGGTAAATGTAATCTCACAGATGTAAGATAGTGAGGTATTTACTCACATACGATTAATTTGTTCGCCCGCTCAAACCCGAGAAATCGTGGGATATAGATGATTTACCGGGATCGATACGAATGTCAAATGGTGACTTTTGCTATACAGAAGTATTAAGTGCGAATCTTCAATAAGGAATTATGAGGTATTGGTGCAACCATGACTGACGACAACTCAAATAAACGGTTGACGCGGCGTAACGCTCTTCGGATTGCTGGCGCAGCAGGTGCGGCCTCGCTGGCTGGCTGCGGTGGGAGTGACGGTGGTGATGGCAGCAGCGGCGACGGCAGCAGCGGTGACGGCGGCGACGGTACCAGTGGCGACGGCAGCAGCGGTGAGGACAGTACCGACAGCGGGCCACAGTATGGGACGCTCGAAGTCGCCCACTGGTGGGGCGAAGGCGACGGACTCGAAGCGATTCAGTCCGTTATGGACGCCTTCAAGGAGCAACACCCCGACGTTCCGTTCGACGAGAACCTCATCGCCGGTGGTGCGGGTGACAACCTGCAGGCGAACATCCGGACACGGGTGCAGAACGGCAACCATCCGAGTACGTGGCAGTCCTGGCCCGGAAACAATCTGCTCCCCTTCACCGATGCGAACCTGCTGAAGGACATCGGCGACTCCGTGTGGTCAGAGAACAGCATGGAGGACGCATATCTCCAGGGTGTCAAGGACGCGGCCCAGCCCGCAGGGAACTACGTGACGGTCCCGCTCAACATCCACCGGATCAACAACCTCTTCTACAACGTCGAGGTCGTCGAGGACGCCGGGGTCGACCCGACAGCCCTCGAAACGCCGTCTGACCTCGTCGACGCGCTGGCAACGGTCAGCGATGCTGGCTACACCGGAATGGCACACCAGACCGGTGCGCCGTGGTCCAGCTTCCAGATGTTTGCGACTGTTCTCCTCGGCGAAACGGACGCCGAGACCTACAGCGCTATCTTCGTCGACGGTGAGGTCGACGCCAACAGCGACGCTCTGGAGTCGGCAGTCGAGACCACACAGTCCTATCTCGACTACATCCCGAGCGACGCCGGTTCGATTTCCTGGACCGAGGCCAACAACCAGGTCATCAACGGCGAAGCGGCGTTCCTCCACCAGGGAGACTGGGCGGCCGGAACGTACATTACGAACGACCTCGCGTACGGCGAGGAGTGGGACCACGTGACGTTCCCGGGTACCGACGGTTACTACGCACTCAACATGGACTCGTTCCCGTATCCGGTCAACAACCCGTCGCCGGAAGCGACTACGCTGTGGTGCCGGTTCGTCGGCACGGCCGAGGCACAGGAGATCTTCAACCCGAAGAAGGGGTCGATTCCGCCGCGAACTGACGTGAACACCGACCCGTTCAACGACTTCTCCAAGGATCAGATAGCAGACTTCCAGAACAGCGATGCTCAGCCGCCGTCTGTGGCACACGGCCTGGCCGCACCGCCGGCAGTCAAGTCCTCGCTCGAATCCGCTATCTCATCACTGAACTCCGGTGCTGCGCCCGCAGATGTCGTCTCTCAGATCTCCAACGCCTACTAAACCACACCGACAGCGCACATTTTTCGCCGTGGCGACTCGAACAATCGAGTCTACAGGGTAGCGGGTCGCTGTGATGGGACAGCGAACGATAGCGGAGAGGCACGCGCCTGGTCCTGAAACTGTCTGCTGAAGAGAGTGCCGAAGTTCTTAGTACTCGACTCGCAAACGCCCCACTATGTCTAGTGACGACTTGGAAGCATCGCTCGAACAGGTAATTGCGCGGTTCAATCTCGGCGAGTACGAGATTTCAGCCTACCTGGCCGTGTTACAACACGGTGAGCTGACAGCGTCGGAGATATCGGAGAACACGGACATTCCACAGCCGCGAGTGTACGATACGGTCCGGAGCCTCAGCGACGTCGGGCTGGTCGAACTCAAGGAGTCCCGGCCGATGAAAGTTCTGGCTATCGACCCGCGGGAAGCCTTCGAGGGGATACAGGACTCACTCGATGATCTCGTCGACGACCTCTCTTCGCGCTATACGGCTCCTGCACGGGAGCCCGAAGCCGTCTCACTCGTCAAATCTCGGCCGACGATACTCCGGTACCTCGAAGATATCATCGAGACGGCCGAGTACGAACTGACGCTGTCTCTGACCCCGGCCCTGCTGGAGCGGTTCGAAGACAGACTCGCGGCCCGGAAGCAGTCCGGCATCGCTATTGAAATTCTCATTTCACCGGGTGTGGACGCGCCCGACCCAGCGCGGTTCGATTACGAGTCCATCGCGACCACGGTGAAGGCCCGCCGCGGTATCACGACACCGGTCGTCGCCGTCGCCGATGGGAACTACTCGATGTACGCGACCCGTGAGAGCGTCCGCGGTGACACGGACCGATACGGCGTCATCTTCAATCGGTCGGAACTCGGGTTCCTGGTCTCCGGGTTCCTCAACACGGTGCTGTGGACGACCGCTGAAACGATCGCCAGCGACGGAGACGGGCTGCCGTTCCCGCGCCGCTACGGGACGATCAGGCGCTGTATCTCCGATCTGGTGACGCTGGACGGGGAGTTCTACGCGACTATCGAGGGCCGGGATGTCGAGACAGGCGACCACCGGGTCGTTGAAGGCAAAGTTGACCAGGCGTCGTTCAGTTCGAACCGCGAGGTCGCGACGCTGGTCGTTGAAACGGCTGACGGGCCGGTCGAAGTCGGTGGGCAGGTCGCTGCCTTCGAAGATATCGAGGCCTACGAGATTCGGATCGGGACAGACGAACCGCCCGAGAACTGACCCATTACTATCGGCCGAGGCTGGTTTTCACGGTGACTGCCAGACTGCGGACAGTCGATACGGAGCCAAGAGAGAGTAGTCCGTAGTAAATACCTGCCTGGACGAGGCGACAGCGGAGACAATGAGCACCGTGGGCGGGCAACCCACGGTGATTGCATGACCCTTCGGGCTGGCGATATATGTCAGAGGCACGACATCGCCCGGCCCGAACGTGGCAACTCCACAAGACCAACGTGCTCCATTGCGTTCAGCGGGGACGTGGTCTTACGTGGACAGCAACAGTCTCTGCGTCGTGAGCGATAAAAAAGATGGACACATTGGCTGCAATAATATCCCATGCCCGAGAGAATAGTGTCCTATTCGAAGAGAATTCCGTTACAAATGGAAACTGATATGTGCGAAAACTATGAGCTACAGAACATGGGGACAGTATGGGCGTAGAATCGCTAATTCAGTACGTCCGAACGTCGTCTGTCCGGACGGACATCATCGGCGCGCTGTGTCCCGGGGCCAAGGCCACCAACGAACTGCTGTCAGCAGTTACTGCAAGCGAATCAGCGATTTACGACGCGCTCTCGAACCTCGAAGGCCGCGGCATAGTCACCTCAACGGACGACGGCTGGCGACTCACCGGTACCGGCCGCCTCGTCGCAGATACGATTCACCGCCAGCAACGGCTTGAGGAACTCCTCGCTCTCGACCTCCAGTACTGGGAGGCTCATGACACGTCAGTGCTACCACAGCCGTTCCGGTGTCGCCTGCCTGAAGTTGGTGACTACACGGTCATCCGTGGCACGCAAACCGATATCAACCGACCGGTCCGGGAAGTCGTGTCCCGCGTCGAGAGCGTCCCTCACTGCGATGTCATCTCGCCCGTCTACCACCCCGAGTACGAGGCGGCGATGCCGGACAACGCCGAGTCGCGGCTCGTGGTCAGCTGTGCTGTAATCGACGAGATGCTCGACACGGAGTCCGTCTCGCTCGATATAACTCGGTTCGAGGAAACGACTGTTCGTGTCACGCCGGTCCCGTACGCACTCGCCGTCGCCGACAACTGGATGATTATCACGCTCCCAGAACTCGACGGGGCCTGGCCGTCGGCGAAGATTATTTCGGAGACGGACGGCGCTATTTCGTGGGCGAGGGACCTGTTTACGCACCTCTGGGAGGATGCAACCCCGATAGAAATGTATCTCGACGATCACTGATTTTGGCAAACCTAAACATTCAAGAACCGTGGGTTCTGACGGATGAGCAATGGCTATTCAGGGCTCGCGGGCTGAAAATTCAGCCGGCTACACGTTTGACGACCTCGCGGTCGTCATGGGGACGTACAACGAAGAAGAAGCAATCGGCACTGTTCTCGACGATATCGCGACAGTGACCGACGGGCGTGCCGAGGTCGTCTGCGTCGATGGCTCCAGTGACCGGACGCCGGAAATCGCCCGCGAACACGGTGCAACAGTCATCGAACAGGAACCGCAGGGATACGGTGTGGCGGTCCGCGAAGCCGTGCTGACGCCGGACCGGCCGGTCGTCGTCACGACGGACTGTGACGACACGTATCCGATGGAACGCCTCCCCGATTTCCTCGCAGAAATAAACGACGGGGCCGACGTTGTCAGCGGCGACCGGCTGTACTACGGGGCCGAGCAGATGCCGGCGATGAACAAGCTGGGGAACGAGCTGTTCGCCCTACTCGCGAGTGTACTCATGGGCAAGCGCGTCCACGACACGACTACCGGAATGCGGGCCTACCGCCGCGAGGTCCTCCAGAAGATCGTCTGGACCGAGAACACCGGGCTCTCGGCGGAACTGCTCATGCGGCCACTGATGCGCGGCTACGACGTGCGTGAACGCCCTATCGAGTACGACGAGCGGAAAGGTGAGACGAAACTCGACCCGTTCTCCGGCGGGGCCGCCATCGCAAAGTCGATCGTCCGGGTTGCGCTCGAAGAACGGTTCCGGTAACACCGCCGACGTAATCGGCGACGGGTCCCGGCTTATCGGTCGTTCGGTGGCTGCTGATAGCTACTCGTTCCGCCGGGGTAGCCCTGCGGATTCTCGATTCCGACAAGCTCGCCGCCGGTCGGCGAACTGTACAGCGCGAACAGGAGGTCGTTGACGAGGTAGTAGCGGACGCGGTGCCTCGGGTCGCCATGTGGCTCCGGGTCGGCAGCCTTAACGCCCATTCCCCGCAGCGTTTCTTCCTGCGTTTCTGTGTCCAACGCAGTGAAGACTGTGTCCTCCCATTCTCGGGTGTAAGCGTCGAGGTCCGCAACGGCGGTCGTCATTTCTGCCGCTCGCTCAGGGTCTGCCTCGACCCGGCTGGTGACGTAGCTGTTGACGAATTCCCGGACGCCCGTTACCTCGCTCGGATAGACAATAGTGGCGACGGCATGATACGTCTCGCGCTCGTGGTCGCCGAACTCCGATTCGGCCGTCTCAGTGTCTTTCTCGGCTGACTCGGCACTCTTGTCGGTTCCCGATTCGTTCCAGACGAGCGCCGCCGCGCCGCCGACGGTGACGCCCGCCGCACCGAGGGCTTTCAGCGCGTCGCGTCTGGTGAGTTCGTAGTCAGTCATCGGTACGGATCACGTAGTTTCGGCTGTTGTGGTCGCGTTCATGCTGATTCCGTCGCGGTGTGTGCCCGGAACGTAGGCTGCCTCGCCGCCGCAGCGGCGCTGATCCTTACAGACTTCGAGTCGCGGTGTCAGCGCCCGCACGCCGTTGTCCGTCTGGGAAACCGGGAGTTCCGCCCGGTACTCGAACCCCGCACCAGTACCGTAGTCGACAAACATAATGAGCGTGACTGTCCCGTCCGCCGGCGTCGGGACGCTGACCTGGTCCTCGATGCCGTCGCCGGTGAGCCGCGTCCGGTCGCGGTCCGTCGAGAGCCGCAAGTCCAGCGTATCGGTCCCGGTAACCGTCGCGTAGTCGTTCTCACCCTCGCTTGTGAGCCGGATGGAGACCAGCGCGGCCTGTTCGGGAACTGACGCCGATACATCCGTCCGGACCGTCCGGCCCTCTGCGACCGACACCGGCTGGAGCCGCGGCTCGACGGGCAGCCCCAGATACGGGACCCACTCGCCGCGGAACGCGTAGCGGTAGTAGGTCCGGTCGGGGTAGGCGTCGATGACCTCGAACTGGCGGTGTTGCATCGCGTAGACGGTGTCGCCGTCGAAGCCGGGGTCGTTACGAACCGACTGGAACGGATGATTCAGCCAGTCGCCGTACGGTGTCGGGAGCAAGACGAGACTGTTGTCGAGGTCTCGCTCCTCGAAAGGCGTGTAAGCCTGCTCTAGCTGCTGGGTCACTTCGTAGTTGTCCGAGACCGGCTCGGCCGCTGTTGTGACGGCCGCGCCGCCGCCAAGCGCCGCGCCACACAGCGCCACAGTGACCAAGACTGGACGGACCCGATCCGCGCTGACCCGCTCGGTTACCAGCAGCCGTGTCCATCGGGCAACGGTAACGACCCCGACGGCACCGAACGCCGTCAGCGGGACGAGCATATCGACGTGATAAAACGGCCCGAGGAAAGCGACTAAGCCGTCTGTCGGGTCCGAGAGGTCGCCGAGCATGTTCACGGTGCCCCAGAAGTAGCCGTTGCCGAGCGGGACCGTCAGGAGGACCCCGGCCAGCGCCGCCTGCCGGCCGTCTATTCCGCGACGCACGACGGCCCCGAGCCCGATAGCTGCTGCCGCCGTCCCCAGCGGCCCGGCGACGACCCACTGGGTGAGAAGCTTCCAGAGGAGTTCGGCGTTGGCGTCCAGCGACATCGCCGGCGTGAACTCCCGAGAGTAGCCCAGAATCTCCCGGTGGCCAAAGCCCGGCCCGTCCTGCGGGGCGAACACTTCGTACGGGAACAGCAGGGCTGAGCCGGTGACGACGTGGTTGTATGCAAGCGTCGCGGCGACACCGGTAAGCCCGCCGACGGCAGTCAGTGACAGGCGCGTGAACCACGCCGGGTCGAGCGTCCGGAGCGTCCACAGCGCGTGGATAATAAACGGCGTTGCAAACAGCACTGCGGTGTACGGCCGCGCGAAGAAGGCGACGCCGATAGCGAGGCCGGCACCTGCCGCCGTCTTCCGGCTCCCGGTCCGGTCGGCGTGGAGATACGCCGCGGCGAAGCCGAGGTTCCACAGCGTCGTCGGCACGTAGGAGAGAAACACCGAGGCCTCGATGAGAAACAGCGGCGACCCGACCATGAGGACGGTCGCCACCACGCCCGTCCGGGCGTCGAACGCCTCGCGGACGGTATGGTAGGTTAGCGCAAGGACGCCGGTCCCAATCAGGCCGAGCGCAACGCGGTAGCCGCCGAGCAGTTTCCCGACGGCAAACATCGCCGCCGGAACCGGGGCGTACTTCGGATACAACCGCTCACCGTCGGCCACAAAGAACCACGGTCGGAACGACTCCTCGACCGGCGGGTACATGAACAGTTGCCCCTCGAGCAGCATGGCGGCCTGCTGGAGGTAGACGCCTTCGTCATGGTTGGTTGTATGATGGGGAAAGACGACGTGGGCGAGCGTGAAGACGGCGAGCCCGCCGAGCAACGCTATCAGCCCCGCCTGTACCCCCGGCCGGCGCAGTCGCGTCATTCCGTCGGATACCAGGCCAGGTCGTGGTCGGCGACCAGATCAACTTCGACCGGCTGGCCCGGTTCGAATGTCTCGACGTGGTTGTGCATGCAGTGGACGACGTCGCCACTGTGGAGTTCGACCCGGTAGACGAACGACGGACCGTTGTACTGGCGGTGAACGACGTAGCCGTCGGCCTGGGACTCGTTTGTTGGCATCGCCTGCAGGTCGTCCGGCCGGACCAGCACGTCCACCATCGCGCCGTTGTACGCCTCGACCGGCCCGTTCAGCAACTCGATGTCGAACGAACCCAGTCCAGTCTCGATGACATCGCTGGTCACCCGGGCCGAGAGGAAACTCGCCTGCCCGAGGAAGCTCGCAACGAAGCGGCTCTCGGGGTTTTCAAACACTTCAGCGGGGTCACCGACCTGAGCGATGGTCCCGTCGTTCATGATGGCGACGCGGTCGCTTATCGAGAGGGCTTCCTCCTGGTCGTGGGTCACTGAGATGGCGGTGACGCCGGCCCGCTTCAGGATTTTGCGAACCTCCTCGCGCATCTCGACGCGCAGGCGCACGTCGAGGTTCGAGAACGGTTCGTCGAGCAGCAGGACATCCGGTTCCGGGGCCAGCGAGCGCGCGAGCGCAACGCGCTGTTGCTGGCCGCCGGAAAGCTGGCTCGGCATCTTGTCGTGATGGGACGAGAGGTCGACCAGTTCGAGCAGTTCGTCGACCCGCTCGGCGACGGCCTGCTCGTCCATCTCGGTCAGCCCGAAAGCGATGTTCTCGGCGACGGTGAGATGCGGGAACAGCGCGTAGTCCTGAAAGACGATCCCGATGTTGCGCTCCTCTGGCTTCCGGAACGAGGAGCCATCGGCGATGACTTCATCGGCGATCGATATCTGCCCGTCAGAGGGGCGTTCCAGCCCGGCAATCATCCGGAGTGTCGTCGTCTTCCCGCAGCCGGATGGCCCCAGCAGTGTCAGCAGTTCGCCGTCTTTCACATCGAGTGATAGGTTCTCGACGGCGACTTCGTGACCGTAGTCCTTGGAGACGTCGTCCAGTTCCAGGACCGTCCGGTCCGGGTTCGCTACCGCCGCGTCCACGTCGTCGAAGTCCGATGTTTGCTGTGTGCGTGTTTGTCGAGACATTAGCTTGTGTCCTCCCGTCGAAGAATGACCAGCATCGAGAGTCCGGAGAGGCCGACGAGCACGAGAGCCGGGACCGCCGCCTGTCCGTAGTAGCCGGCACCCTGGACGAGCCAGATGTACGTGACGAAGGTTTCGAAGCCCGTCGGGCGTAACATCAGCGTTGCCGGCAATTCCTTCATGGTCGTCAGGAACACTAGCGCGGCCCCGGCGGCGATTCCCGGGGCAACGAGTGGTAAGACGACTTTCCGAAACGCCGAGAGTGGGTGGTAGCCCAGGGACCGCGCCGCTTCGATGTAGCTCGGATCGACCTGCAGAATCGAGGATTCGGTCGTCCCGACGGCCTGCGGGAGGAACCGAATCACGTAGGCAAACACCAGCAGGATGACACTCTGGTACAGGAACGGGACGTACCGGAGCCCGAGATACACGAGCGCCAGGCCGAGCACGACCCCGGGGACGGCGTAGCCGACGTACGTGGCCCGCTCGGGGAGTGACGAGAAGCCCGAACTACCGCGCGCGGAGAGATACGCTATCGGGAGCGCTGCCACGACACAGATGGCCGCCGCGGCTGCGGCGAGGCCGACCGAGTTCCAGGCGTAGGCCGCATCGAAGGTGAAACCGCCACCGCTGTAGCCCGTGCCGGAACGGAGGAGCCACTGGAGCAAGATGCCGACCGGAAGCACCAGACACAGCGACGCGATAGCGCCGCAAAACAGCAGTGCCGGGGCTTTCCAGTAGCCGAGCCTGATGAGACCGGGCCGGCGCGAGCCGCTGCTGACGTAGGCTCCGTCTCGCCCCGCGCTGAGGCGGGACTCGACGGCGAGGATACCAAGCGCCATCACAAGCAATAGCATCGAGAGCACGGAGGCGTAGTCCAGCCGGCGAGCACCGAATTCGTTGTATATCATCCGCGTGAACACGTCGTACTGCATAATCGCTGGTGTTCCGAAGTCCGAAAGCGTGTACAGCGCCACCAGCAGGGCACCGGCCGCGATGCCCGGCGCGATCTGTGGCAACGTGACACGGCGGAACGCCTCCCAGCGCGTGTGATTCAGTGTCCGGGCGGCCTCGACCACAGTCCCGTCGAACGACAGCAGCGACGCGCGCGTGGTCAGGAACACGTACGGGTACGTAAACAGTGTCAGCACAAGTATCGCGCCGTGCAGGCCGTATATCGTCGGTATCTGCTCGATGCCGAGCGGCGAAAGCAGGTCCGCGAGGACGCCGCGAGGGCCAAACGCCGAAACGAACGCGAAGGCCCCGATATAGCTCGGGACGACCAGCGGCAGCGCGGACGTAATCGTCCAGAACCGCTTGAACGGCAGGTCCGTCTGGGCGGTGAGAATCGCCAGCGGGACGCCGATGAGAATCGACGCGACGGTGACACCAGTCACAAGCGCTAGCGTGTTCAGCGTCACCGAGACAGTCGTGTCGCTCGTGAGTAGTTCCACCGCACGCCCGAACTCGATTTCACCCGCCCGGAGAAACACCCATACCAGCGGTGCAAGTAACAGCAGCGAGATTGCCAGCGAGACCACTGCGAGCAGCGTGTGCGGAGACGAGTCTCGCTCCGACGTGGTCGCTTGCTCCCGAAGCCGCTCGTAGCGGTCTTTTGTGCCCATATTAGAGGACGCCAGCGTCTCGAAGTAAGTCAACGGTTCCGGCCACGTCAGCCAGTTCGCTCAGGTTGATATCCGGCGGGTTCAGGTCGTCGATACGCGGCAGGTCACCGACCGGTGCGACGCCCGGAATCATCGGATACGCGAACGTCCGGGTGGCGAAGAACTCCTGTGCCTCCGCCGAGAGGACGTGCCGGACGAAGTTCGCTGCCAGGTCTGCGTTGTCGGTTCCGTCGATGATTTCGAGGCCCGAGACGTTGACGAGTGCCCCGGCATCACCTTCGGTGAACGCGAGGCCGATGGGCGAGCTTTCGCGGGCAGACTGAACTCGAAGCGTGTAGTAGTGGTTAGCGAAGCCGGCGGTCAGTTCCCCGTCGGCGCAGGCGTTTGAGACGCGGAACTCGTCGGCGTAGGTACTAATGCCGTGGTCCTGCATCGCCTGGAGCCACGACATCGTCTCGTCGTCGCCGCGGATGAGTCGCATCGCGGTGACGAACGACTGGAACGCGCCGTAGCTCGGGGCCCAGCCCATGCTGTTTTCGAGCGCAGCGGTCTCCGGGAACTCCTGAACCGTCGACGGGATGTCGGATTCGGAGATCTGGTTCGTGTTGTACGGAATCGCTCGGGCGCGGCCGGCGATGCCCACCCAGCGGCCCTCGCTGTCCTGGTACGCGTCCGGAACCGTCGACAGCGCCTCTTCGGGGAGGCTCGCGGTCGCGCCAGCGTTTGCCACGGCACCGAGTGAGCCAGCGTCGATCGACATGAACACGTCTGCTGGACTTGCGCCCGCCTCGTTCTCCTCGATGATGGTGTTTGCGAGGTCACTGGATGCTTCGAGCCGGTGGTTAGCAGAGAAATCAGGATACAGCTGTTCGAACAGTTCGATGAGGTCGAGGTAGAGGCCGCCCTCGCCACCACCGAGGTACAGCGTCAGTTCGCCGCTGAGGTCCGGCAGCTCCTCGATTGAGGTCCCGCCGGGAGCGTCCCGCTGTGCCACCAGCGGGCCGGAGCCACGGAAGTCCGAGAGGGAAAGCTGACCGGTCCCAGCACCGGTCCCACCGTCGCTTCCACCATCGCCGCCGTCGCCCCCACTCAGAATACCGGAACAGCCGGCAATCGCCGCTGTCGCGGTGGTGCCACTGAGGGCGAGGAAGCGTCGTCGTGACTGCGTTGCGTTACGTCCCGTCATATCGTTAGAATCACTCATTATTTGATTTAGGGTTGCCTAAACAACTTATGCCTTTCTAGTCGTCGGCGGTTGCGGGGACCTGTTCCGCCGCGGCGTCGTCTAGTTCGTCGAGGCATGCCAGCCAGTCGAGCATGAATTCGCCGCAGTAGTTAAGGAAGGCACCGTTTTCCCAGTCGCTGAAATCGCCGTCGGCCATCGCCACGGCGATGTCCTCGAACACTTCGGCGTAGGAGTCCGCGTCCGCGCCGGCGTCGTCGACGATCTCCCAGACGTGTTCGTTGAGTTCGAGCCCGTGGACCTCGTTGGTGAGGTCCGAGAACGTAGAGCGGGGCGCTTTGTTGTGTTCACACAGCGGGTCGCCGTTGTAGATCTGCTTACCGAGCACGTCACAGGCCCGCTTGAGGAAGACGCCGGACCAGATGTCGTCAAAGCGGCCCACGTCCCACTCGTTGTCGTCCATCGGGAGCTGGTAGAACGCCGGGATGACCTCGCGACGGAACGCAAGGTTCATCGAGCAGACGGTGAGGTACTGTCCCTCTGCGGCGACGAAGTCATCGTCGAAGTCTGCCCCGGTCGTACGGGTCTGGGCCTGACCCTGCAGGTCGCCGTCCATCAGAATGCGAACAGCGTCGAGGTCGGGCACGTTCGTCCAGAGGCCCTGCGAGGCGACCACGTCATCGACGCGGCTCTGCTCAGTCGACACCGTCTCGTCCATTGCGGCGTAGGGGTAGCCACGCGGGTAGAGGCCGTGTTCGTCCTCGTTCTGGTAGAGGACGTTGACCCACTGTTCGTCGGAACTGACCGTCTCAATCTCGCCCTCGTAGGCGAGATTCTCCATGTGCGTCCCGAAGAAGTCCGCGTCATCGTGTGGTAGCGTGTCGTCGTCGATGAACACACCGTACTCGTAGTCGTTGGCCCACATGTACAGGAGGCCAAACGAGGTCTGTGCGTGGCTTGCTTCGGGGATAAGATGCGAGTATCCGCTCGCGCCGTGGGCCTCAAACCACGCCTCGCGGGCGGTTCCGTCGTAGACGGCTCCGTCAACGCCCTCTTCGTCGAGCATCTGTTCCATCGCGTCGGTGTCACAGAAGTCCTCGGTGATGAGTACGACGAACAGTCGGTCCAGATCGAACCCGTGGTCCCGGGCGTTCTGGAAGTACGACCGCATGCACTCGTGGTTTCGAATCGTCGGCACCATTACGCAGATGTCGGCTGTCATGTGCTGGCCGTATCTCTTTAGGCCATCCTAAAAGATTTGGCGTTCTTCTTTGCTACCCTCGTGAGTCTGTCTTCTAGCCGTCACTTCTCGTGTACTAGCAGCATCATTATATTCTAAATTCGACGTTTAATGTTGTATAAGGCGAACTGTTATTTGGCTGTGCTTTGCCAGATTAGGTGATGAGCGTACGAAGCAACAGGGCTCCCATCAACCACGAATGAACCTGGACAATCAAACCTGTGTCGTCACTGGGTCCTCACGTGGTATCGGCCGCGGAATCGCCAAAGATCTCGGTGCTCACGGGGCTAACGTCGTCGTTAATTATCGGTCCTCGGACGCGGAAGCCCGCGCCGTCGTCGAGGACATCCGGGAAGGGGGCGGCACCGCTATCGCGGCCCAGGCCGACGTGGCGAAACTCGATGAGGTCCGGGCAATGCGTGAGAAGGTGGCCGACGAGTTCGGGTCCGCAGACGTGCTCGTCAACAACGCTGGAATCACTATCGACAAAAAGTTCGAAAACATGAGCCGCGACGACTGGGAGACGGTAATCGATGTCAACCTTGGCGGCGTGTTCAACGGGACGAAAGCCTTCTACGACGACATTCGCGACGCCGAGCACGGCCGACTGATAAATATCTCTAGCGTCGTCGGTCAGCAAGGGAACATCGGGCAGGCTAACTACGCGACGACGAAATCGGGGCTGTTTGGCTTTACACGGACGCTCGCACTTGAGTTAGCACACACGGGGTCAACCGCGAACTGCGTTGCGCCGGGCTTCGTCAAGACCGATATGCTGGAGGAGGTGCCCGAACGCGTTCAGGAAAAGATTCTGCGGGAGATTCCGCTCGACCGGTTCGCGCGCGTTGAAGACATCGCTGGCATCGTGCGGTTCGTTGCCAGCGAGGAATCGAGCTACATGACAGGACAGGTACTTGGTGTCAACGGCGGGATGGAGTGGTAGGATGAGTCAACAGGAAGAACCAGAAGACGAGACTGGGGCACCTGACGACGCGGTCGAAGAGTTGCGACAGAAACGGGCCGAAGCTGAACTCGGAGGCGGTGAAGCTCGTATCGAATCCCAGCACGAGAAGGGCAAGATGACCGCCCGCGAGCGCATCAACTTTCTCGTCGACGATGGGACGTTCAACGAGGTCGACCCGTTCGTCGAGCACCGGTCGACGAACTTCGGTATGGAAGAGAAACGGTTCGCCGGTGATGCGGTTGTTACCGGTTACGGTGAAGTCGACGGTCGGAAGGTGTTCCTGTTCGCACACGATTTCACCGTACTGGGTGGGTCCGTTGGCGAAGTCGTCGCCGACAAAATCTGTAAAGTGATGGACCGGGCCATCGAGAACGGTGTCCCGGTCATCGGACTCAACGACTCCGGCGGCGCGCGCATTCAGGAAGGCGTCGACTCACTGGTGGGCTTTGCCAAGATATTCGAGCGCAACACCAAGGCGAGTGGTCTCATCCCCCAGATATCCGCGATCATGGGGCCATGTGCCGGCGGAGCCACCTACAGCCCGGCGCTGACTGACTTCACCTTCATGGTGCAAGACACCAGCCACATGTTCATCACCGGGCCGGACGTCATCGAGACGGTGACCGGCGAACAGGTGTCGAAAGAGGAACTCGGCGGTGCGGGCTCTCACTCCACCAAATCCGGTGTCGCTCACTTCTCGTACCCATCGGAGGAGGAAGCGCTGGAAAACATCCGCCGACTCCTGTCGTACCTCCCGGCGAACAACATGGAGGACCCGCCGCGAGTCAAGCCGTGGGACGACCCTGAGCGAGAGATTCCCGGCGTGACCGATATCGTCCCCTCGGCCCCACGCAAGCCTTACGACATGACGAAGGTCATCGACGCCATCGTTGACGAAGACTCCTTCTTCGAGGTCCACGGCAACTGGGCACGCAACGTCGTGGTGGGGTTCTCGCGGATGGACGGCCAGTCGGTCGGCGTCGTCGCCAATCAGCCACGCGTGAGCGCGGGGACGCTTGACATTGACGCGGCAGAGAAAGCGGCTCGGTTCGTCCGCTTCTGTGACTCGTTCAACATCCCCATCCTCACGCTCGTCGACGTGCCCGGGTTCATGCCCGGCACGGACCAGGAGCACAACGGCATCATCCGGCGGGGCGCGAAACTCATCTACGCCTACGCCGAGGCAACGGTCCCGCTGCTGTCGGTCGTCGTACGGAAGGCCTACGGCGGCGCGTACATCGTCATGTCTTCGAAGTTCCTGGGCAGCGACGTGAACTACGCCTGGCCCGGCTCGGAGATGGCCGTGCTCGGGCCGCGGGGTGCCGTCAACATCCTCTACCGAAACGAGATCGCGGAGGCCGACGACCCGGACGCCAAGCGGCAGGAACTGATGGACGAGTTCCGCGACGAGTTCGCCAATCCGTACGGGCCGGCGAAGCGGGGCTATCTCGACGACGTCATCGAACCGAAGGAGACGCGCAAGCGCCTCATTCAGGACCTCGACCTCCTGCAGCGCAAGCGCGAGGATACACCGCCGAAAGACCACGGCAACATCCCACTGTAACATGACGACTCGCAACACCCCACAGTCGGACGCGGAGTCGGTACTGACAACCGGCAGCGAGGGGCCGGAGGACCTGTCGCTGTCGATACCGGCGGACGCATCACAGGCCGAGGCGGCGGCTATCACCGCCGCGATTAGCGCCCACGTGACTGACCGCCAACGGGCTGCTGTGGCAACAGCACAGCGGCAGACGGTTGAATACGCCGATGAGTGGACGCTGGCAGGACGGCTGGCGAGTGTGGGCAAACGCCGCCCTCCGAACAATGTCAAACGCGGCGAAGAGTGGAAGGCGGCGGCGCGAGCGCGATACTAGGATTCGGTAAACTCCTGCAGCACTTCGAGGTCGCGGGTGGTCCGCATAAACTCCGACAGCGACCGCTCGGCCCCACAGTCGTCACAGGCGAACTGCGTCTCCGGGGCAGAGAGATCAGTTACTTGCGCTTCCCAGGCAACCGAACACGCCGGACATTGTAGTTGGAGCCAAGCCTCCTGCATATTCCGTGTGTGGTTAGCACACACGGATATACTTTGTGTGGATTCTCACTGCCGGGGGCAGTAGTGTCGTTTGGCGATTCGGGGTGTTTTTGGCCTGCCTAAATATAGGAAGATTTAAACCAATTAGGCAAGCCTAAAAATATATGGACCGACGAGAGTACATCGTTGCGGCCGGTGCCGGGCTGGCAGGTGCCGTCGCCGGCTGTTCAGGGCAGTCGGAGACCGGGAGCGATAGTGAGGGGACGACTGACAATCCAACGGGGTCCGGTACGTCGGCCGCGGAGTCGACTGCGGCCGCAGAACCGACGGATTCGGGCTACTCCGTCTCGATGGAGCCAGTCGGCGAGGTTTCCTTCGAGTCAGTGCCGGAGGGCTGGGTCGCAAACAACGGAAGTTGGGCCGACATGGGAATCGCGCTCGGCCTCGATGCACCGGAGGGCGTCTGGCTCCCCTCACGGTACCACACCCAGTATTACGACGAGATACCGGGCGTCAGCGTCGACGGGAGCTCGCTCAGGAAGCTGTGGGGCGACAGCGGTGTCGGCAAGGAGCAGTTCTACGAAATAGACGCTGATATCCACGTCATGGACCCGAACTTCCTGCAGAGCCGCGGGTCCTGGGAGCGGTCGGACATCGAGGAAATCGAGTCCCAGATCGCGCCATTCTTCGGGAACAGTATCTTCTCGACGGGCTACACGTGGCACGATTACACCTACTACACGCTGTACGAAGCCTTCGAGAAACTCTCCCGGGCGTTCCAGCGAACGGACCGGTTCGAGGCGTTCCAGTCCCTCCACGAGGAGTTCCGGACGGGTCTGGGTGACATCGTTCCGGACTCGAACTCCGACCGGCCGGAAGTGGCCATCATGTGGGCCGGGGGCAACGAGCCGACGAGCTTCTCGCCGTACCTCATCGAGGACGGGACCAGTTTCAAACAGTGGCGGGACCTGCGCGTTCGCGACGCGTTCGCAAAAACTGATGTCAGGGACTTCCACGCAGACCGGAGCACGGTCGACTTCGAGACGCTACTTGACATCGACCCCGAGTACATGCTCCTGCGCGGACACGAGACCAAGACACGCGCGGAGTTCGAGGACACAGTCGTCAGCTACCTCGAATCGGATGAGACTGGAAGCGAACTGACGGCAGTACAGAACGGGAACGTGTTCCGCGGTGGGCCGCTGTACCAGGGGCCGATAACGAATCTGGTCGTCACCGAGCGGGCAGCATCGCAGGTGTACGACGTGGACCGGGAGCTATTCGACCGCCAGCGCGTCGCCGACATCGTCGCCGGAGACCTGTAAGGACTCATGGTCGGACGAACGCTCGCAGACATCCGTGATAGGCTCTCGGAACTCAGTGTGGCTGTCGGGCCGTACCGCGTCGTCAGCGCCAGAACGGGCACGCCGCCGTTCCCAGTGTCAGGAATGCAGTTCCCGGACCGCGAGACGGCTGCCGAAGCGGCCAGCGTCGCGACCGCATACCGAAGTGCCCTCCGTCGCTACGACCCCCGCGTCACCGTCCACGGCCTCATCGTCTGTGAAGCGCCGTGGGGGACCGATGCCGTCAGGACTGGCCCGTCGTCGCTCCCGGAGTACTGCCATACGGTCGCCGGGTCGCTGTTCGAGGTGCTGTCGGGCCGTCATCGCTCCGTCGAGCAGGCAGTCATCGACAGCTACCTCGAAGCGGCCGAGGAGACGGAGAACCGCGAGCGCCTCTGTCTGGCGATGCTCGAAAGTATGGCCACGGCGATCGCCGACAATCTCGACCCGGAAGTACAGGCGGACACCCTCCGCGAAGCCGCCGGACAGTTACCGCGCAAGCCGAGCGGGCCCGAACCGGTTCGGGACGCCGTCGCCGACCTCGAAGCAGCGGGACTTGTCGACGAGGCAGCAATCGAACCCGCAGCCGTCGGTCCCGGCCGCTGTGCCAGATATATCACATTACAGAACTATCGCCCGACACTGTCGGACCTTCGCTGTCCGGTGTTGCCGATTGCCGTCGAGCTACTGCGCCGGACGAGTATCACGCCACAGATGGCACAAGCGGAGCGAACTGCGGATGGCTGGCGGCTGCTCGTCTCACTGGCCGGCGACCAACCCGCCGAGGGGCTATCGGTCGTTACGACGACTGCCTGAACATTACACTCGCTCTATAGGTCAGACCGTAATACATACACGAGACCCCTGTGACGGCACAGGTATGGGAGTCGCAGTAATCGGCGCGTCAATGACGAAGTTCGGGCAACGCGACGCCTGGATCCGTGAGTTACTCTCGCAGGCGGGCGAGGAGTGTCTCACGGACGCCGGCGTCGCGCCCGACGACGTAGAGCACCTGTACGTCTCGAACATGTCGAGCGGCGAGTTCGAGGGCCAGACGGGCATCATGAACCTGCTGGCCCACGATCTGGGGGTGCTTCCGGCTTACAGCGAGCGAGTCGACCAGACCTCGTCTTCTGGCGGGGCCGGTATCTACGAGGCCTGGCAGTCAGTCGCCAGCGGGGCCAGCGAGATGACGCTGCTGGTCGGCGCGGAGAAGATGACCCACAAGACCACGGGCCAGGCGACCGACATCATCGCCTCGATTACCCACCCCGACGAGTACAAACACGGCGTCACGCTCCCCTCCTTTGCCGGGATGACTGCTCGGCACTACCTGGAGCGGTTCGACGCCCCGCGGGAGTCGCTCGCCCGGGTCGCGGTCAAGAACCACAGAAACGGTGTGGACAACCCCAAGGCGCAGTTCCAGAAGGAAATCACGATGGAGAAAGCGCTTGAGTCGCCGATCATCGCTGACCCACTGCGGCTGTATGACTTCTGTCCGATCACGGACGGCAGCGCCGCGCTCATGTTCACGACAGAGGAACGGGCCAAAGAGATTACCGACGAGTACGCTGTCGTCTCCGGCATCGGCGGGGCGACCGACACCCACGTCGTTCACGAGCGCGACGACCCGACTGTCATGGGCGGGGTCGTCGAATCGAGCGAGCAGGCCTACGAGATGGCCGGCCTCGGCCCCGACGACCTCGACGTGGCCGAGCTTCACGACATGTTCACGATTCTGGAGTTCCTCCAGCTAGAGGGCATCGGCGTCGCAGACCAGGGCACGGCCTGGGAGCTGGCAATGGATGGCGCGACCGCCAAGGACGGCGACCTGCCCATCAACACCTCCGGGGGCCTCAAGTCCAAGGGCCACCCGCTGGGGGCCAGCGGCGTCGCGCAGGGCGTCGAAATATACGAACAGCTCGTCGGCGAGGCCGGGCCGCGGCAGGTCGAGGCCGACACCGCCCTGGCGTGTAACGTCGGCGGCTTCGGCAACTGTGTCATCACCACCATCATGGAGGCCGCAGAATGACGCTGGAAGCAGGCATGTGCTCGAACGGCCACGTCTCGTACCCCACCCATCCGCTGTGTCCGGAGTGTGGCGAACCCCAGGAAGAGACCTTCGACCTCTCGGACCGGACCGGCGAGGTCGTCACCTGGACCCACTCGACGGCGACGCCGCCGGGCGTCCGCGAGCCCAACACGCTCGCTATCGTCGAGTTCGACATCACGGACGTCGACGGCGCGAGCGACGAGTTCGTCCGCGCGCTCGGACAGGTGACCACGGACGAAGTCGAGACCGGCGACACGGTCGAACCCGTCTACGTCGAGGAACTCCGCGACCCCGACGCAGGCATCAAGGTGCCAGAGAGCCAGGACTGGGACGGCTACCGCTGGGACCCCGTCTGATTAGTTCTCCTCGCCCTGTCTGGTGATACGCCCCTCCGTCGTCGGCGAAATCGTTCCCGCTTCTTCGATAGTGTTGATGACGAGGTCAGAGAGGAGCGCCCCCTCGTTCGAGGAGACGAGGACGGTGGTGTCACTGAGCATGCTGTAGCCGTCGCCGCCGCCGGAGACGAAGTCGTTGGTCGCCAGCGTGTACGTCGCCGCCGGGTCGACCGGCTCGCCGCCCGCCGTGGCTTCGATGATACGGTCGCCACTCTCCGCGGTGGGGTCGTAGGTGTAGGTGATACCACTGACCTGCGGGAACCGGCCGGCTCCTTCTTCGATGCGGCTGACACCGTTTTCCAGCGCCGCGAGCAGCGTCTCGCCCGTGATTTCCAGTTCGACCACGTTGTTCGGGAACGGGAGTATGTCGACGACCACGCGCCGCGTGATGTCCGCGGGGTTGTCCTCGCTCGCGTCCTCGAAGTACAGCGTGTCCGTCCGGATGCCGCCGCCGTTCATCAGCGCGGTGTCGGCCTCGACATCGGCCCGGATGGTGTCGGCGACGAAGTTCCCCATGTTCGACTCCCGCGCCCGGACGACCGACTGGCGGGTGTCCAGCGGCTGGGTAGTCTGCCCGATGACTACGTCCAGTTGCCGCTCCAGTTGCGTCTCGTAGTGGTCCTGGACGAGGCTGACGAAGGGGTCCGTGCCGGCCGAGGACGCCCCGACGTCGTGCAGCGCGAACTCGTGGTCCGTGACGCCGTCGTCGCCGATACCCAGCGCCAACTCGCCGAGGTACTCGTACTCGTCGCCGACGAAGGAGAGGACGGTGTCGTTGACCACCGCCGGTTCTTCCAGCACCGTCGCGGCGTGGTCCCCGATGATGGCGTCGACGCCGTCGACCTCCTCGGCGACGGTCCGTGCGGTTTCGCTCGCGAGATGGGAGAGCACGATGGTCGCGTCGGCACCGTCGGACTGTATCTGCTCTGTCACTTCCTGCAGTGCGGCGGCCGGGTCCAGGACCTCCGTGTTCTCCCCGATAGAGGTGATTTCGGGGGCTTCCGGCGTAATCAGGCCGGTGATACCCAGCGTAACGCCGCCGACATCTGTGAGGACGTACTGCTGTGCGCCCTGGTCGGCAGCGAAGACGGCCCCGCCCTCGCGGACGTTCGCGCTGACCCAGGTGAAGAGGCTGTCTCCCACCCGCTCGCGGAGGACCTCGGGTCCCATGTCGAAGTCGTGGTTGCCGTAGGTGTCGAAGTCCAGGCCGCCGGCGTTGAACGTCGAGACGACGTGTCGCCCGTCGAACACCGCCGACAGGACCGACGACGCCAGGTCGTCGCCGTTGCCCACCCGGAGCGTGGCGTCCGTGTCCTCGGCGATGTCGTTCATCAGCCCGAAGTACCGGGAGACGTTGAGGCCGTCCGCGCCGGCGTTGGCGAACCGGCCGTGGACGTGGGTGTCGTGCAGGAACGTGACGGTGGTCCCGTCGGTCTGTAACGCGGCGCTTGCGGTCGTCGAGCCGACTGCGAGGCTGCCCAGGACGGCCGCGCCCGTCCCGAGTACGTCACGACGTGTCGCCTGATATGTCATATAGATGTGTTATATTACAAACAGGACTTCATACTTTGCGTCGCGGCAAGAGTACTGATGGGTCACAGACGCGGCGAGGCGGGGTGTATCACACGGTCGAGACAGTCGTCGAACCGGTGTCCGGGAGGGTCCCCGTCTCGTCGAGTTCCGCGATGCACTCCTCGACAGATTCCGCCCGGCCCGCGTCAGCGAAGGGAGCCACCTGTACGAGGTCGCCGCCCTCGTAGACTGCGAGGCAGACGGCCGGCATGACGAGTTCCCGGCGTTTCTCACCCGTCGTCGAACTGTAACAGAGGCGGGTGTCGAAAAACGGTGCGAGACAGACCCCGGCCTCGCGGGCCCACTCCGCGAACTCGTTGTAGAGGGTTCGCTCGGGTCCGTCACCAGAGCCCTGTAACGGGACGCGTTTCGCCCACTCGACCGTCTCAACCTCAGTGAGTACGCCACGGCACACCAGCTCCCGGAGTTCGCCTTCGATAGCGTTACAGCGTTTCCGTGACGGCGCTGGGAGGTCAGACCGGACGAACAGAGTCGCCCGTCGACCACCCGGAGCGGTAGAGCTGGACATGGGTATTCATATCTATACTTGTACTATAATAAATCATTATGTTTTATGAAGTATGATTTCGCGCCGTACTGAAATCCGTTATTCCTCATCGCTTCCATCGCCGTTTTCGGTACCGTCATCGCCCCTATCCGGACCATCGATTTCGTCCTTTATCGACCGTAGCTCGGCATCTACGTCTACTGGCACGTCAGTAGCCTGCTCGGAGTGCATCTCGTCACTCACCCCCGGCTCATTTGCTAACCGATCTCGGATCTGATTACGCAATTGTTGGGCTTCCTGAATGAGCTCGCGGGCCTCTTCGTCTTCCGGCGTTCCTTCCACAGCCTGCTGGAGGTCTGTCAGTGCACCGTCGAGACGGGAGAGCGTGGCCCGACTCAGTTCACTCGCACGCTGTCGAACTTCGTCGGAGGCGGAGCCGGTCGATGTCGGCCGGCCTTCGGCCATCCGGAGGGCGCGCCGGAGGAGTTTCAGCGCCTCGATATTGGTCTTCAGGACCAGAATGACTGCAGGGATAGTCACGTCGCTAGTGAACCGGAGGAGTTCACCTGGCGTCGGTGGCCTCGGCAGGCCGCTGTCGGTCGTGGGCTCGACCTCCGTCTCAAGCTCCTGTAGCGTCGTGACGAGGTCCGTAATCAGAGCGGTAAGGTCGTCGTCCGAACTCATACCTCTCCCTTGTCGCCTCGGGTACTAAAGGCCGCGCCGTAGCAGTGGCCAGCGTCTGGGAGCCTCCGTCGCGGTGCCGGCGGCTAGTGTCCACGGGTGATTAGGCCAACCAAAATCCTTTTAGCTTTAGGGGTGCCTAACTCTGGTAATGCCATCACAGACGGACGATGTCGAGGCCTCCGAGGATCGCCCGGACGTTGCAGCACTGGACAGCGGTGCTGACAGAACCGTGTTCACCGAAGACGGAAACCGAGACGGCTGGATTTCGACCGACGTAACTGTCGACCTTCGACGATAGTCCGTTCGTCCCCGCTCGCGTTTCTCATTCCTTCGCGTTTCGGACTGCTCCCTGCCGGAGCGACTCACCTCACGCTGTACTCCCCGTGGTAAATGGGGAACTATCCGGGAGGAGAAACTGAGAGAGAAAGGCTTGTGCCGAGTTAGTCCATGACGAGCGTGTCGTCTTCGAGGTAGTGCTCGATGTGGTGGGCGTCTTCTTCCGTCTGCACGATGATTTCACGGAGGATCTGCGCCGTGGCGTGGTCGCCGAGGTTCTCCGCGAGATCGATGTGGTCACGGAGCGACTCGATGACGTCGCCGTACATCTCGAGGTCGTTTTCGAGCGACGTCCGGATGTCGTACACGTCCTGCCCTTCCGGTTCTACCGATGCGTGCTCTTCCTGTGCCTTGCCACCGGCGATGGGCGTGCCACCGAGAGCCTGCGCTCGCTCTGCAAGCTCGTCGGCCGCCTCTTCGGCGTGCTCGGCGGCGTCGCCGAGGAACAGGTGGAGGTCGCGGAACTCAGCACCCTCAACGTTCCAGTGGTGCTTCTTGACCTGATGATACAGCGTGTACGTGTCTGCCAGGTCCTGATTCAGCGCGTTGATTACCTGCTCGGACTTCTCCTTGTCGAGGCGGAGTTCGTTCTCTTCGACTTCCCCGAACTCGCGTCGGACGTGCTCTTGTGTTGGCATGGTCATTTTATCGTATAAGTGGAAGCCACTTAAAGATTGTTTTGTGAAAATATGTTTTCGGGAACCCAAAAATTATATTCTCAGATGGAATGGCTGGTTGCTTGAAGTGAAATATTATCCATCAATCACAACTGTCGCTTTGGCCCGGCTTTGACACCTGATATAAGAGGGAAGACGCCTACTGGGGCGACGGCCTGGAAACAACCAGCGCGACAGCGTTCTCACCGATAGCGCCGCTCTCGACCGCTGTTTCACGGAGGACCTGCTCCTGATGGACTGCGACGACCGCAGCGAGCAGGTAATCGTCGAGGCCGAGATGCGTGCCATACTCCTCCCAGACGGTTTCTCTGACCGCCACGAAGAACGTCTCTGGAGTGCGGTGTAGTACTACGTCGTCGAATCGCTTTCGCCATTCGTAAACGAGGTCCTCGACACCCGGATTCTCGCGCATCGTTCGCTGGTGGTCGGCGAGCGCGGATCGTAACTGCTTCTCGTCGACCCTGTTCGTCTCCGCAACTCCACGGACTACCGTGTCGTCAAACGGAGCCAGGAGTGTTGCGTCAGTCATCGGACGCCGCTACGGGAGTGACGAACAAAAACACCGTCACACCGAAATCGCGGTAATGAATCGTCTAGATTCCCGCTCGCTGGGAGTTCCCCACACATATATTCGGGCCCCACTGTAACCACCGAGTAGAGGCATGGGACGATTATCGACGTTGTTTGCGCCGGAACGTGTCGCAGTGGTCGGGGCGACCGATTCGGAGGGGTCCGTCGGTCACGCGGTCACCACGAACCTGCTTGATTCGTTTACAGGGGAGGTCGTGGCCGTGAACCCGAACAAAGAGGCAGTACATGGATTGCTGTGTTACGACAACCTCGCCGGCCTGGATGACCCTGGGTCGGTCGATGTTGCCGTCGTCGTCGTGCCGCCGACGGTGGCGGTCGATGTCATCGAGAACGCCGGGGAAGCGGGTATCGAAAACGTCGTCGTTATTACTGCTGGCTTCGGTGAAACCGGCAGTGACGGGGCCGAACGCGAGCGACGGCTCCGCGAGGCGGCCCGCGAATACGACCTGAATCTGGTCGGCCCGAACAGCCTCGGCGTGATGTCGACACCCGTCGGGCTCAACGCCACCTTCGGCAATGTGATGGCCAGCGACGGCGACATCTCTTTTATGAGCCAGTCGGGCGCGTTCATCACCGCCGTGCTGGACTGGGCCGCCGAGCGCGACGTTGGCTTCAAAGACATCGTCTCGCTCGGGAACAAGGCGGTACTCGACGAGAGCGACTTCGTCGCCGAGTGGGGCGACGACCCCGATACCGACGTTATCCTGGGCTATCTTGAGGACATCAACGACGGGTCGTCGTTCGTACAGACGGCTCGTGAGGTGACACAGGACACGCCGATTGTCCTCGTCAAGTCCGGCCGGACGGACGCGGGTGCGAGCGCGGCGGCCTCCCATACCGGCGCAATGGCCGGATCGGAGCGGGCCTACGAGGCGGGCCTCGACAAAGCCGGGACGCTCCGCGTCGAATCCGTACAGGAACTGTTCGACTACGCCCAGATTCTCGCGGGCCAGCCGCTCCCGGACGGAGACGAAATCGCTATCGTGACGAACGCCGGCGGTCCCGGCGTGATGACGACCGACGCGGTCGGCGACTCGGACCTGCAACTCGCGCAGTTCGGTGACGAGACGTTCTCCCGGCTCCGCGAGGAGATGCCCGACGAGGCCAACATCTACAACCCAGTCGACATCATCGGCGATGCGCCTGCGGAACGCTTCGAGACAGCACTGGAAACGGTGCTGGCGGACGACAATGTCTCGATGGCCGTCGTCGTTGCCTGCCCGACAGCAGTGCTTTCCTTCGAGGAACTCGCGGAACGCGTCGTCGAGCAGCAGGAGCGGTTCGAGAAGCCCGTTGCGGCGACACTGATGGGCGGGAAGTCGGTCGATGCCGGTGCGAACGTCCTGAGCGAGGCGGGCGTGCCGAACTACTTCGACCCGGCCCGCGCCGTCGGGAGTCTGGACGCGCTCAGACGCTATCGTGAGATCAGGGCGACCGAGTACGAGGAGCCGACGACCTTCGACGTGGACCGCGAGCGGGCCCGCGAGATACTCGAATCCGGTGCCCGGCGCGGGTCGAATCGGCTCGGTGTGGAAGCGATGGAACTGCTTGACGCGTACGGGATTCCGACACCGCAGGGCGATGTCGTCTCCTCACCCGTCGAAGCAGAGGCTATCGCGGAGGAGATCGGCGACGACGTGGTGATGAAAATCGTCAGCCCGGACATCCTGCACAAGTCGGACATCGGCGGCGTCGAGGTCGGTGTCCCCGTCGAAGACGTCCGAGATACCTACGAGGACCTCGTCGTCAGGGCGCGCAACTATCAGGAGGACGCGACGATTCTCGGCGTTCAGGTACAGGAGATGGTCGACCTCGACAACGGCGTCGAGACGATCCTCGGAATGAACCGCGACCCGCAGTTCGGGCCACTGCTGTTGTTCGGCCTCGGCGGTATTTTCGTCGAGGTGCTCGAAGACAACACTGTCAGTGTCGCCCCTGTCAGCGAGACCGAGGCAAGAGGGATGCTCGACGACATCGACTCCGCACCGCTGTTGCGCGGTGCGAGGGGCCGCGACCCCGTCGACGAAGCGACGCTCGTCGAAACCATCCAGCGGCTCTCGCAACTCGTCACTGACTTCCCCGCTATCGTCGAACTGGACATCAACCCCCTCGTCGCGACGCCCGACGGGGTGCAGGCGGTCGACCTGCGGCTCACCCTCGACCAGGAGAAACTATGACCGACACGAACACGCTACTCGTCACGTCACTGGAGGAAGGTATCGGCAAGACGGCTATCACGCTCGCGCTAGCGACGCGCGCCCACGACGCGGGCTACGACGTCGGCTACATGAAGCCCAAGGGAACGCGCCTGCGGAGCGCGGTCGGCAAGACGCGGGACGAGGACCCGATGCTCGCCCGCGAACTGCTCGATCTGGAGACCGACCTCCACGACATGGAACCCATCGTCTACTCGCCGACGTTCATTCAGGAAGCCATCCGCGGGCGTGAGGACCCGGATGACCTCCGCAAGCGACTGCAGGAGGGTATCGAGGCGTGCTCGGACGGGACCGACCTGCTCCTTGTCGAAGGGAGCAGCGATCTGGCGACTGGCAGTATCGTCGATCTTACTGACATCGATATCGCGGAGCTGCTCGACGCCCGCGTGCTGTTAGTCACCGGCTACGACACGCCCAGTGACACAGACGAAATTCTGTCTGCGGCCCGGGCAATCGGCGACCGGCTGGACGGCGTCCTGTTCAACGGCGTCACCGACGCGACGGTCGATGAACTCGCAGACGACGTGGTTCCGTTCCTCGAAGGCGAGGGGATTCCAGTCCACGGCATTCTGCCGCGTGACCGCTCGCTCGCCGGCGTCACCGTTGCCGACCTCGCCCGGAATCTCGGCGCGGACATCCTCACTGGCGATGCCAACACCGACGTACACGTCGAGCGGTTCAGCGTCGGCGCAATGAGCGGGAGCAGCGCGCTCGAACGCTTCCGGCGGACGCGCGATGCCGTCGTCGTCACCGGCGGTGACCGCTCAGAGGTCCAGACCGCGGCCCTCGAAGCGTCCGGTATCAAGGCGCTCCTTCTCACAGGTGGGTTCCAGCCCCCCAGTGCGGTTATCGGACAGGCGGCCGAGAAAAACGTCCCAGTGCTGTCAGTCCAGTCGGATACGCGGACGACGATAGACAGGGTTGAGGAGGTACTTCGAACCGGGCAGACGCGCAACGAGGCAACGGTCGACCGTATGCAGACGCTACTTGACGACGGTGTCGACATCGAAACGCTGCTGTCAGTCGATCTGTAGGACCGTCGTTTCGGCTGGGGGTTAGTTCGTTCCTAACGGAACACGGTCCCGCGCTACGGGGTAATCTCCAGATGAAACGTGCCTTACTATTTTAGTGATCGGTAGTCAAGCATCAGATGGAGCCTCACCGGCTCCGTAGTGTCACACGACGGGGGTCTGCCCCCGTTCCATCCCCTTGGGCAACGCACCGACAGCTACTGCTTGAGAGCCGGCTGTAACACTGACTGCGGGAGATGCGTTCTGAGGACGTCAACCACGCAGTCCGCCGGTTCGATGTCAAGCGGTGGAACGGACCAGACGGCACATCCAGTCATCCGCTCGATTACCTCCGGATTCGTGCGTTCTGCGGTCGTCGCACCTTCGTATTCGTTGAGCACGACACCGACGACTGGCACGCCTCTCCGGCGGAGCGCCTGGACTGTTAGCGCCGTGTGATTGAGCGTGCCAAGCCCCGAACGGGCGACGACCAGCGCAGGAAGCCCGACATCCCCGACGAGGTCGATGACCTCTCGACCGTCCGCCAGCGGGACACGCAGGCCGCCGATACCTTCGACGACGGCTGTCTCGCTCCCTGCTACGATGTCGGCGACCCCGTCGCGAATCGCCTCGTAGGAAAGCGTGACATCCTCGGCTGATTCTCTCGCGGCCACTTCCGGTGCCAGTGGCGGCGACAACCGTTCCAGACAGACTGCGGCGTCCGCGGTCCCGCAGACGGACTCGACGAACGCCGCGTCGTCGTCCGGCGGATGTCCGGTCTGGCAGGGCTTGATAGCGACCGCCTCCGTACCCGCGTCCCGTAGCCAGCCCGTCAGCCCGGCGGTCATAACCGTCTTGCCGACGCCGGTGTCGGTGCCGACGACAAACACGCCGTCCGCAGCGATGTGGCCAGTCCCGCGGTCAGAGCCCGAATCCCCACTTGTGTCGCTCATAGCACATCCACCGCTTTGCCCGCGGTTCGGAAAGCGTCGAGACACCGCGCAATGTCGTCGTCGGTATGTGTCGCCATCGGCGCGACCCGGATACGAGCGGTCCCCTCTGGTACCGTCGGCGGCCGAATCGCAGGGGCAACGATACCGTGGTCGCGCAGGCGGTCGGCCAGCTCCAGCGCGTCGCTACGGTCGCCGACGACGACCGGAAGAATATGCGTCTCGCCAAGCACCTCGTAGCCCATGGTCTCCAGCCCGTCCCTGAGTGTCGCCACGGTGTCCCAGAGCGCCGTCGTACGGTCAGTCTCGCGAGCGATTCGCAGCGCCTCTTGAGCCGCCGCGGCGTTCGGTGGCGATAGGCCGGTCGAGAAGACAAACGACCGCGCGGCGTTCAGCAGGTATTCAATAAGCACTTCGTCGCCGGCGATATAGCCACCCTGGCTCGCCAATGCCTTCGAGAGCGTGCCCAACTGCACATCGACGCGGTCACTCAGCCCCTCGCGCTGGACGACACCGCCACCGCTGTCACTGAACAACCCCGTCGCGTGTGCCTCATCGACCATCACCCACGCGCCGTACTCGTCGGCGGCGTCGCAGATAGCCGACAGGGGCGCGATATCTCCGTCCATCGAGAACACAGAATCGGTGACCACGAGCCACTGTTCGTCCCCGTCGACATCGGCCGCTCGCGTGTCCAGTTTCGCCCGGAGGTCGTCCGGGTCGCAGTGGTTGTAAACGACCGTCTCGCTCGCCCCGACGCGACAGCCGTCGATAATCGAGGCGTGGTTCAGTTCGTCCGAAAAGACGACATCCGGGGCCAGCGCGTCGATAGTTCCGATGTTGGCCGCGTAGCCCGACGAGAACACCAGGGCTCGCTCGGTCCGTTTCGAGGCCGCGAGGTCGCGCTCCAGCCGGCGGTGGACCCGCGTGTCACCAGTGACCAGCCGTGAGGCCCCTGCGCCGGTCCCGACAGTCCGTGCGCCAAGTTCGGCCGCTCGCTGGACCCGGCTGTCGTCGGCCAGCCCGAGGTAGTTGTTCGAGGCGAAGACGGCGGCCTCGTCCCCGAATTCCGGTGGTTCTCCCTTCGGGTCGTCGGCAAAGCGGGTCCGCGCCGAGACGGACTCGGCGACTTCCAGATGCCGGCGGAGGTTCTGTGCCTCGCGCTGTTCGAGTCGGTCGTTCAAATCGAAGCCGTGAGTCATGAAAAACAGAATCAAGCGGTTTCAGAAGCCGGGCATCAGGTCGGCAGGGCCGAACACACCGTAGTGCCCGGCGCGGTTGTTGCGGACGCCGGCTTTCAGATAACCCAGTGCCGGCCCGTTGACGTTGGCCTCCATGCTCGTCACATCATCCAATTCGAAGGTATTCGTTCCCGTTTCTCCGTCGAATGTTGTGCCCGTCACGCTGACCGTCGTCGTGGTCGGTTTCTCGTCCGAGCGCACGTCGAGGACGCCGCCGACGTGGACGTCCTCGGCGTCACAGATGCCCGCACGCTCCAGTAGCACGTCGTCGGCGTGCTCCATGTCGTGGAACTCAAGCACGCCGTCGTGTTCGTCGATGAGTTCCTCGATTTCTGCTTCGCTCATCTCCCGGGCTGTCTCGATGTCGTAGCCGTCGAGATGGGCGATGTCCTCCCGGACCGTCCCCCGGTTGTCCTCGTAGCCGGACTTGAGGCCGACGCCCCACCAGATCTCGACTTCCTCGACCTCGACGAAGGACTGGGCGGCGAGCGCCGCCGCGCCGGTCAGGAAGCCGGGGGTCGCGCCCGCCCCGCAGACGAACGTGATGCCCGACTCCTTCAGTTTCGCCTCGCGGTCGTCGAGCATCCCGATGACGCGGGAGCGCTTGAGCACATCTATCATGACTCCCTCGTAGTCGGCCTCAGCGAAGCGCTCGGCCACGCGCGGGATGAAATCGTGTTCGAGGTTCGGCAGTGCCAGCAGAACGGCGTCGACAGCGTCGCTCTCGTGGATAACGTCGTCGATGGGCGTTTCTGTGGGTTTCCCCTGTTCGCTTGCGATAATGCCGGCCTCCTCGCCGTGCTGTTTGACGCCGTCGGATTTGGCGGCGGCCGCGCCGCCGTCGGTCGCAACGTCGTCGTCGAATCCGCCGTCTTGTGGCCCACTCGCGATATTGCCTTCCGTCGCCGCCAGCAGTTCGTCCACGTCGAGACCGTCGTGGTCGATCGCCACGCCGTTGCGGTCACAGGCCGCGACGGCGGTGAGGCCGTCCTTGTGCTGTGAGACTTCGAGCGTCCGCCGTCCGATACCACCGGTTCCAAGCACTGCAAAGCGTATGTCGTCCATTGTCAGTCGTCGGATTTGAGCTCTGATTTGGTCTGTGCTGTTCCTGCCGCCGTCTCGGTGTCTGTCTCGTCGGTCGCGCGTTCTTTGACCGCCTCGGGGTCGAACTCGTTTGCTTCGGTGTTCGGTTCGAGCCCGGCCTCCGCCATGATTTCGAGGTCGTCGGCGGCCGTCTGGCCCTCAGTAGTGAGGTAGTCACCAGTGAGAATGCCGTCCGCGCCGGCCTCCAGTGCGGCCACCTGTCCGTCCGTATCGAGATTTACCTCGCGCCCGCCGGTCAGGCGCACGCGGGATTCGGGATGGAGCAGGCGATACACTGCGATGGTCTTGACGACCTCCTCGGTCGTGATGTCGGGCAGCCCCTGTTCGGCCATGGGGGTTCCAGCGACCGGGTTCAGGATGTTCACCGGAAGCGAGGAGATCCCGATATCTTGCAGGGCCATCGCCGCGTCGACTCGGTCCGTCGGGGACTCGCCCATCCCAAGAATTACGCCGGCACATAGGTCCATGCCGGCGTCCTTGGCGACCCGGAGCGTCTCGACCCGCTTCTCGAAGGTGTGGGTCTGGACGACCTCCGGGAAGTATCGGGGCGAGGTCTCGATGTTGTGATTGTAGTGGTTCAGCCCCTCGTCGGCCAGAATCGCCGCTTCCTCCTCCGTGAGGATGCCGAGGCTGGCGTCGACCTCCACGTCCGTCTCGTCACGGACGAGGCGGATGGCTTCGAGGACCTCCTCCCACTCCTCCGGGCGGTTCTCCTTCGAGACGCCCTTCTCGGCGACGACGATTCCGAACCGCTGTGCGCCGTCGCGCTCTGCCCGCTGTGCGGCCTCCAGTATCTTCTCGGGGCCGAGGAAGCCGTAGTTGTCGATGCCGGTGTCGAAGTGGACCGACTGGGCGCAGAAGCCACAGTCTTCCGCGCAGTTGCCGGCTTTGGCGTTTACGATTGAACACGCATCAACCGTGTCGTCGCCCAGTTGCGTGCGGACGTAGTCGGCCCCGGCCGCCAGGTCGTCGACCGGCTGTGCGATGAGTGCTAGCCCGTCCCGGCGGTCGAGGCGTTCGCCGTCAAGCACGCGGGCGACGGCGTCGTCTACCGTTTGGTTGCCCGTCTCGTAAACCACACTCTCGGTGTCGGTTGACGGTCTGATAAAGATTCGGGTGAGTCCGGCGATGGATGTGTCAGCCGCGGGGGTACGGTTTTACCAGCCCCGGTGCTACAGACCCGCATGGCTGGTTCGACGGAGACGGGAACCGAACACGTCGCCGAAGACGGCCACGAACACCGGAGTCGATGGCCGCTCGTCGCTGCAATCGGTGCCGCGTCGCTGTATCTGAGCGTTGGTCTGGTGTTCGTCGGGCTGGACCTGGTTCCGACCGTAGTCCCGCTCGCGCTAGGCGTACTCGGCGCGGGCGGTCTCGTCGCGGGGCTCGCTGGCTGGGCCAACGAGGCGTTCATCGCCGACTACCTGCAGCGGCCCGGAGACTCCAGCGCAGACCTGTACGCCACGACGATGATCCTGTTCCTCGTCTCCGACGTGGCGACGTTCGCCGCTGGCTTCGTCTACTACGCCGTCATCCGGGCCGGGTCGTGGCCGCCGGCCCACCTCCCGCCGCTGCTCGGCTCGCTCGTGGTCGTCAACACGGCGCTACTTCTCGCTAGCAGTGTGACGCTCCACTACGGGCATGAGGCACTCGAAGACGGAAACCGGAAGCGGTTCCTCGGCCTGCTCGGGGTGACGCTCGCGCTCGGCGTCGTCTTCCTCGGCGGACAGGTGTACGAGTACTACGAGTTCGTTGCCGTGGAGGGCTTCGGCATCGGCTCGGGGGCGTTCGGGAGCGCGTTCTACGGCCTGACCGGCCTCCACGGCCTGCACGTCGCGCTCGGCGTCCTGCTGCTCGGTATCGCGTTCGGTCGCGCGCTCCGGGGCCACTACACGCCCGAGCGGGACACGGCTATCCGGACCACGTCGCTCTACTGGCACTTCGTCGACCTCGTGTGGGTGGTCCTCGTTGTCGTCCTCTACGTCGGCGCTGCGCTCTGAATGAACGCCGAGTGTATGGTCGCTACTTCGACCGGCCGGCCCGCTGTTCTAGCCGCACCAGTCGCCGGTACAGGGGCGGGGCCAAGATGCCGAGAAAGCCCAGCGCAATGGCGAACACGCCGAGCGGAAACTGGAGCGGCGCGGCCGCGAAACAGGTGTTCTCGGCGACGAGAGTAACGTAGTACCGCTCGCCCTCGTAGGTAACGATAGACCCGCGACGGAAAGCATCGGCGTTGGGTACGCTACCGACGACTTGTTCCTCACCGACCGGGTCGTCTACAGCCGTCAGAAACGCCGTCTGCTCTGCCGAAGAGAGGTCTTCGAAGGTTACCTGTGGGAGCCGCGGCCCCTCGTCCCCACCGAACCGCTCGGCGGTCTCCTCCGGCCCTTCCACGCCGATAGTCGGGTTTCCGCAGTTCTCCAGCTCCGGTTCGATAATTGCGTAGCCGCCGGGCACGGCTCCGGCGATACCGACTGCGATGAGCAGGACGCCGACGAAGGGCGCGAGATACTGGAACACAAACGAGTCAGCGCCGTCGCTCATCTGTCAGCCGCCCCCATCGGTCCGGGTCTGTAGCACCTCGTCCGATTTGAGATACTGGAAGGTCACGGTCAGCCCGATGCCGTACGCCCAGTGGGAGACGACGACGAAGGTGAGGTAGCCGACGAACGCGAGCCCGCTCTGGCCGGTGTAGAAGGCGATGGCGAACCCGCTGGAGATGAGCGTCGCAAACACCAGCCCGGTTTCGAACAGCAGGCGACCGGGGAGGTAGTCGGAGAACGCAAGGAACAGGAGCGGCCAGGTGACGGTCCCGCCGATGAGGAACAGGACTGCGCCGATGGCCGGGCTCGCGGGCAGTCCGACCAGTTCGGCGATTTCACCGAACGAGACGGGGTCGAGGACGCCGATGAGTATCGCTGTAATAAGTCCGCCACTCATCAGGACTGTCCCGACGAAGCCGCCGGCTGCGGCCATCCAGGCGTTCCGAGAGACCGTCTGGGCGACGGTGCCGACGCCGCCGGCCAGCCCAGTCGGTTCGGCTTCAGGGGCGTAGGAGCGCCGCGTCGTCTCCGGCTCCGTCGGCTCCATGTCGTACTTGTCCATCAGCCGCTGTTCGAACCACTGCCACTCGCGGGTGAACTGGTTCGTCGCCTTCAGCCCCCACGGGTCCGTCGTCGTCACGGGCGTCCCCCGCCAGTAGGAGACGAGCATGTTGTACAGCCACAGCAGGGCGCTCAGGCCGATGACGTAGCCGCCCACCGTCGCAATCTGCTGGGCGAACTGGTACTCCGGCGGGTAGATGGCCTGCCGCCGCGGGAGCCCCAGCCCGCCGATGACCAGCAACGTCATGAACGTCACGAACGAGCCAAAGACGATGAGCAGCGACTGGAACCGCGCCAGCCGCGTGTCGTACCACCGGCCGGTGATGAGCGGGTACCAGTAGTAGCTCGCGGCGATCATCAGGAACGGAATGATACCGACGACGATGAGATGGAAGTGCCCGACGACGTAGTAGGTCCCGTGATAGAGGATGTCGACGGGGATGACGGCGAGGAACACGCCGGTGACGCCGCCGACGATGAACGTCCCGATGCCGCCGGCACACAGAATAAATGGCGCAGTCAGCCGGATGTCCCCTTCCCACATCGTCGTGATCCAGTTGAACACCTTGATGGCGCTCGGGACGGCGATGGCGATGGAGACGGCCATAAAGGAGAGTTTGACCCGCGGGTCAGCACTTGTCGTGAACATGTGATGGGCCCAGACGCCAAAGGAGAGGACGCCGAGCCCCAGCGTCGAGTAGACGATGAACTGGTAGCCGAACAGTTTGCGGCCGACGAACTTCGGCAGGATGAGGCTCATCAGCCCCGTCGCCGGGAGAAAGAGGATGTACACTTCGGGGTGGCCCCAGAACCAGAACAGGTGTTGCCAGAGGATGGCACCGCCGCCCTCGGTGGCGAAGAAGGCCGTCCCGAGGTTTCGGTCGAGCAGGAGCATCACGAGAGCGCTCCCGAGCAGCGGGAAGGCGAACAGCGCAATCCCGCTTGTGACAAGCATATTCCACGAGAAGATGTCGAGATTTGCCCAGCTGACGCCCTCACCGCGCTCGTAGACGATTGTGGTGATGAAGTTGATGGCTCCGACCGTGGTGGCGATGCCGGAGAGATGCAAGCCGAGCAACAGCAGGTCAATCTGTGGGTTCGGTTGCTGGACCGACAGCGGGGCGTACAGCGTCCAGCCGACGCTCACCTCCCGCATCGTGAGGAAAAACCGGATGGCGTCGGCCGGGAGGACCAGATTCAGCACCTGGCCGAGCACCTGAATCAGGAGGCCCATCCGGACGAGCAGCAGCGCCGGGGGCAAGAGCCAGAACCCGACGGCGTTGACCCGCGGAAATGCCATATCGTCGGCCCCGATGAGCAGCGGCAGGACGTAGTTCCCGATGCCAAAGAACACGGGCAGGACGAAGAATATCAGCATCGTCAGCCCGTGCGTTGTAAACAGCGCGTTGTACGTTTCCGGCGTCCAGATGTCCGCCGGCGGCGTCAGCAGTTCTGTCCGGAGCATCATCGCGTCGACACCGCCCCATAGACCGGCGGCAGTGCCGAACGCGATGTAGAGCAGACCGATATCCCGGTGGTCCGTTGTCGTCAGCCAGCGGTACACTTCAGACTGGAGTCGACCGATTTCGAATTCAATCTCCTCTCGGGTCGTGTAGCCGCCGTCGCTCTCCGGTCGTGCTTTCTGCCGCTCCCGGAGCCACAGAAGAAGCACCGCCAGCGCCAGCACGGCCAGGGCGGTCCCCTCGACGATAGCCCTGTTCAGCATCTGTCTGTGGCTCGGCACGCCGGGACGAGTGCTCGGTCAGTCATGCTATACGTTACCACTTTCTGACAGGCCCACGGTCATAAAACTACGCAGGGGGCTTGGGTCCGTAGCAGTAACGGCCTCTATGTCCGTGGCTTGGGCAAGTTATTTGACATGCGAATTGGTACAGTGTGACAATGCGTCTCCGACGGCGCGTGATACAGGCAAGTCTTGTCGTGGTCGGACTCTCGCTACTTGCTGCGCCGGCCACAGCGCAGTCGGTCAACAGGGCGGCTATCGACGACCTCAACGAACAGCTCCTGTACGTCGCTCTGCCGCTGACATTGTTCGTCGAACTCACGCTCGTGTACGTGATCTACCGGTTCCGGAACAACGACGACCCGCAACCGACGGTCGACGACCCGGCGCTAGAGGTGACCTGGACGGCCGCGACGGGCGCGATACTCGTCTTCGTCGGCGTCTCGGCGTTCGTGGTGATGGCGAACCCCTACATCACGCCCGCGGCGGCCCAGGCCGCCGACGGGGACGACGCCTTCGCGGACGACACCGAGATAGACGTGCTCGCCTACCAGTGGGGCTGGGAGTTCTCCTACGCAGAGGCGAACGTCACGACTGAAGAACGGCTGGTCCTTCCCGCGGACAGGAACGTCACGTTCAGGCTGCAAACGACGGACGTGATTCACGCGATCTACATCCCGCAACTGGGCGTCAAACAGGATATTTTCCCCGGCCGGACGATGACAGCCAGAACGCGCGCCACTGACCCCGGCGAGTACCGGCTGTACTGCGCCGAGATGTGCGGGGCCGGCCACAGCAAGATGGACGCCACTGTTGTCGTCAAGAACCAATCGGCCTACGACGCCTGGCTGGAGAACCGGACGGCCACGGCGGGCTGAGCCTTCTCAGTACAGGTCGTCGAGTTCGTCTTCGGTGTGGCTGTGTGACTCGCCCGGGAACTCGCCAGACTCGACGGCGTCGATATACTCGTCGACAGCGTTGGCCACCTCACCGCGAACGTCACCGAACTGCTCGGCGAAGGGGGGACTCCGCTCAGAGAGGCCAACCACGTCGGTGAACACGAGCACCTGGCCGTCGCAGTCGCCGCCGGCTCCGATGCCGATGGTCGGGATGTCGACGGTCTCAGTAACCTGAGCGGCGAGGTTGGCCGGGATGTGTTCGAGCACCAGCGCGAACGCGCCGGCGGCCTCGTGTTCTCGCGCGAGGTCGAGGATTTCCTCGGCCTCCTCCCGGCCGGTCGCCTGTCTGGTGTAGCCGGTCTGGTTCACGCTCTGGGGCGTGAGCCCGAGGTGGGCCATCGTCGGGATGCCCAGCTCCGTCAGTCGCTCAGTCAGCTCGACCGTATGTGGCCCTGATTCGAGCTTGACCGCGTTCGCACCCTCCTCTTTCAACATTCGTCCGCAGTTCTGGATGCTCTCGCTCTCGTCTGCGCCGAAGGAGAGAAACGGCATATCGGCGACGACCAAGGCGTCGTCTGCGCCGCGTGCGACCGCGCCGACCCGGGACGCCATCTCGTCGAGGGTGACCGGGAGCGTGTCGTCGTGACCGAGAACGGCGTTCCCCATACTGTCGCCTACGAGAATGATGTCCACACCGGTGTCATCTACGATGCTCGCGGTCACGGCATCGTACGCTGTCAGCATCGTGATCGGCTCCTCACCAGCCATCGCCTGCAGATCCCGGACAGTTGGCATATCCGAGCGGGGGCGCGCCTCCGCCTTACCTGTTCGGGTTGCGCGACTCGGTCAGGAAATCGCAAGGCGCTTGCCCCACCTAGCTGTACCATCGGACGTGCCAACAGTCGAGAAGACGGACCCGGACGGCGTAGATTTCGGGTGGGTAATGCAGGTCACGTTCGTGACGACGATTCTCGTCGGCTCGCCGCTCGTCGTCCTCGCGTCGACCGCGGTCACGCTTCAGACATGGACCGCGCGGGCGCTGTTCGCGGTCCGCGTCGGCGCGCTCATCTGGTTCCTGACGGCCGTCTGTGTCTACCTCTACGCGCGGTACCGGGCCTGATCGAACTCGCTCGCCCACTCGAAGGCCATCCCGGCCCGCTGGGCGGCCGTCGCGTCGCTCTCTGAATCGCCGACAAATACGGCTGCACCGGGATCGACCCCGATTTCGTCGGCGATCGCCAGCAGTCCCTCCGGATCCGGTTTCGATGACGCGACGGTGTCACGGCCGACGACCGGGCCAACGTAACTGTCGAGGTCATGAACGTCCAGCGCCAGCTGGCACGCCTCCTCTGCGTTGAGCGAGCACACGCCGACAGGGACGCTGTGTGGGAGCCCCTCGGCGAGCGCCAGTCGCTCCGACTCGTGCGCACCGGTCCGCTCGTGGTCGGTGATCGTCGCTTCGACGGCGTCACGGTGGCCAGTCTCCGAGGACAGCGTCAGCATCTCCCAGAGGTCGCGGGCCCCAGGGTCGACGTTTCGGTCGCGCAGGACCGTCGCAACGTCGCTGGTCACCGTCCCCCAGTCGACAGCCAGCCTGACGAGCGTCCCGTCAAGGTCGTAGATGACGGCGTCGTGTGTCACATACAGTGGTACGGCCGACGCCCGCAAAACCGCTTCGCACTCTTGGACTCACTCCAGCAAGTCCTGTGCGATGATGTTTTGCTGGATTTCGCTGGTCCCCTCGTAGATAGTCGTCACCTTCGCGTCGCGGTAGAAGCGCTCGACGGGGTAGTCGGTCGTGTACCCGTAGCCGCCGTGGATCTGGATCGCCTCGTTCGCCACATCGACCGCTGTCTCACTTGCGAAGTACTTCGCCATGCTCGCTGCCGCTCTCGGCTGCTCGCCGCGTTCTAGTTGCTGTGCGGCGTTCCACGTCAGTAATCGCGCGGCCTGCACATTCGTCGCCATGTCCGCGAGTTTGTGCTGAATCGCCTGGAACTCGCTGATCGGCTGGTCGAACTGTTCGCGTTCCGTGGCGTAGTCGAGGGCCTCGTCGAGCGCGGATTGTGCGAGGCCGACCGCCTGAGCGGCGATAGCGACCCGGCCGGTCGTCAGAATCGACAGCGCTGCGGCCAGCCCTTTGCCTTCCTCAGTCAGTTGGTAGCGCTCGGGCACGCGGACGCCGTCGAACTGGAGGGGGGTCGTGTCGCTCGCACGGAGGCCGAGCTTGTCCTCTTTTTCGCCGGCGGTGAGCCCGTCGGTGTCTTTCGGCACCAGAAACTGCGTTATCGAGTCGGGGTCGTCGGGGTCGGTCTTCGCGAAGACGATGACGACGCCAGACCGTTTGCCGTTGGTTATCCACTGCTTCTCGCCGTTGATGACGTACTCGTCACCGTCCCGTCGAGCGGTCGTTGACATCTCCCGCGGATTCGACCCCGCCTGTGGTTCTGAGAGCGCGAACGCGCCGACCGGGCGGCCGTCAACCATCTCCGGGAGCCAGTCGTCTTGCACTGCCTTGGAGCCGAACTGTGCGATACATGAGGTCGCGAGGCAGTGGACAGACAGCGCCGTCGCGACCGCAAGCGACCCATACGCGAGTTCCTCGTTGACCAGCGCGTACGTCGGCTTGTCGGCGTCGAAGCCGCCGTATTCGGCTGGCGTCGTCAGTCCAGTGATGTCGATATCTGCGAGCCCGTCCCAGCACTCTTCGGGAAAGGACTGCTCACGGTCGGCATCGGCGGCTTTCGGGCGGATATCCTCGACGGCGAACTCTCGAACGGTGTCACGGATGGCTCGCTGCTCAGCGGAGAGATCCATACCGACAGTTACGCCGGAGTCGGCAAAATATCAGGGGGTCAGCTGGACTCGACGAGGTCGATGTCGAGGTACTGTTCGAGCGCCTTGATCGTCGACCCGCCGACGTTCGCCTGCGTCGCGCGCCCTTGCTCGACAGCGAGGATGTCCGCTTCGTCCAGATCGAGCTCCTCGGCCAGTTCACTCGTCTGCAGTCCCTCGTCTTGGCGCGCCTCTGTCACGCGCTCGCCGTACTTGCTGACCAGATACGGGAGCTGGTCGTCGTCGTAATCAGCGCCGTCCTCCCAGTGAGACGTGTCGGCTTGCTGTGCGTCCTGTAGCTTCGCCGCGTTCTGTGCGGCTTTGCGTTTCCGGTTCTGCTCGTCGCGCGAGCTGTCACTACCCGTCGTTCGCTCGTTTTCCCCGTGGTCACGTGCACAGCTGTCACACACCTGAAGGGTCGCACCAGCGACGTTCGCGGTCTGGAGGTCGCCGTCGCTACCGCAGAGCTCACAGCTCCCGCCGGCGCTGTCGCCACCACTGCCGGTCGAGTATTTGGCCATGCCCCCCGTAGCGGTTTCGTGATATTTCAAACGTCCGGTTCGACCGAGTGTCACACCCTCCCGGGGCGGCTCTAAACGAAAGCGCTTTTATTTACCCACCGGGAACAGTTGAATGCACTAAGCAAGAGCGCGCGTGGGTAGCCAAGCCAGGCCAACGGCGCAGCGTTGAGGGCGCTGTCCCGTAGGGGTCCGCCGGTTCGAATCCGGTCCCACGCACTCTCAGAGTGCAGGTGCATTCCCTTGGGACTGCACCCACGCAAACTTACTTCGGACACAACGCTTCCAGAGCGTTCGCCGTCCAGTCCGTTCTCAAGAAATCGAGAGACGTGTCCCGAGCGAGCGCACGCCTCGCTCACCGCATCTCGTCGAGCGCGACAGCGTGCTCGATGTCGACCGAAATCCAGTGAGTCGGGAGCTCACCGTCCTGATCGCTGAAGACGGTGAGCTCCGTCGGGTTGTCCGCATCGTCGACCGCATAGTCGAAGCGAGTTGCTCCCGCGGGGCGAGCAGACGGGTCACGGAGTGGGTCATACACCGACATCGTCAGTCCCTCGTTTGGAACGAGGCGGACATTCCTCATAAGCGGCAGTTGCGATTCCTGCGGTGTGGGAATCAGGTCTGACACCGAGGGCGGAGTCTGTAGTCGGAGTGTCCAGGCCGGATTCGAACCAGAGCAAGAAATGCTCGCTCACAACGGTTCGCTGCGCGTTCTTTGCAGGGTTCGAATCCTCATTCCGCATTCACGCCACTCACGAGTTGTTCAAGCCGAGAAGTGCGCGGGACCGGATTCGAACCGGCGGACCCCTACGGGATAGCGTCCTAAGCGCTACGCCTTTGGCCTGGCTCGGCAACCCGCGCGCACCAGTCGATATCCGCGTTGGCATCAAGAACCCTTCGCTTGCCGGCGACGAAGGTTTAGGTGGGAGGGGGAGCAATGGAGTGATATGTACCGCGCCAGTGACCGCATCGAGCACGATACGTGGTTGTCCGACATCGAAACAGCGTCGGACAGGCTCGACCTCGGGACGGCGGCGCGGTCCCACGCGGTCGACCTGTTTCTCTCGACAGTCCCGGAGGAAGACCGATCGAAACAGGCGACGATGGCGGCCAGCGTGTACGTCGGTGCCTTGGTTGCCGGTGAGGAGCGCTCCCAGTCAGCCGTCGCAGAGGCGACGGGCGTCTCCCGGTTGACGATTCAGCAACGCTGGAAGGACCTGCTGGAGACAGCCGGACTCGAAGCGCCGGGCTGGTAGCTACGGAATGTTTTGTCGGCCAGTGCGGTTCGGGGTGAGGTTCCCGTGTTCGTCGATTTCGCCCTTGACGATCCGGGTCGACGAAATGATGTCGCCGTCTTCGGCGCGGACGTGCGGGACGACTTCGATTTTGAGCGGGTCGTGGCCCCGTTCCTCGCGGATTTCGTTGATTCGGCGGCCGCCAGTCTCTGTCTCGGGCGAGACGACGAGCGTGTCGAACTGCGGCTCCGTGGCGATGCCGGTCGGCTCGGTGAGTTCCCGGACCTCCCACTCGCGCCCTTTCTCAGCGGCGAGCGTCGCGAGTTCGTCGGCGAGTGCGGATTGCCGTTCGCTGAACGGGCGAACGTGGCGCTGGTCGTGGCGCGTCTTCGGCGCGAGGTCGTCGCTGGTGAGGCCGACTGTCACGTCCCCGAGTTCGAATGCGCGTTCGAACAGCGCGCGGTGTCCGTCGTGAATCGGGTCGAACGTTCCCCCCAGCGCGACATTCATATCCCGGGCAACGGCACGGGTAGGTTTAGTAATATCGACTTGCGAAACAGCTCGCTTGAGCGGGGTTTGACTACACGTCGGCGTCGTCGTTCTCGTCCTCAGATCCGCCCTCGTCGCTGCCAGTATCTTCGCTCGCGTCGGCGTCGTCGTTCGCATCCTCGACAGAGATCGTTACCGGCTCGTCGTCAGGTTCTAGTGTCGTTTCGCCACCGATGTGATCGTCGAGGTTGAACACCGTGTTCAGTTCCGACTGGATGTCACCGACGATGGTGTTGACGAGGTCGCTCGGCGAGATGGCGCTGTACTCGTAGGGGTTGTTGCCCGCGCCGTCGCTCTCACGCTTTTGACGCGTTACAACCTCTTCCTCGGTGAGCGCGGCCAGGGCCTCGCGGACAGTGCTCGGATACAGGCCGGTCCCCTCGGCTATCTCCTCGCTGGTGCTTTCGGGCTGCTGTCGCAAGTGAACGTAGATCCGCGCCCGCGTCTCCGTGTCGAGGACCCACGCCAGCAGGTCGACAATCCCTTCGTCGAACTGCTCGACCGCGCGGTCTGCCTCCTGCTCGATTCGGTCACGGACATCGTCTGTGTCCTCGAGGTCGTCGTGGTCGGTGTCGTCTGCAGACATACGTTGTCTCTGTGAGGACAAAAGCTACAGCTGAATAAAAACCTTGGCTATAGCTCTCTGCCGTGCCAATCAGCCGGTTCCGGTCCCAGGTCAGGCCAGTCGCAGTGAGTCCGCGAGCGCCATGACACCCTCCTCAGAGCGAAGCCGGCGCTGTCGCTCTGCGCCGCTTTCGCGGTCATACAGCTCCCACAAACCATCGATATCAAGTCGGTCACTCTCGATTTCGACCAGTTCTTCGACAGAGCGTGTGGTCGAAAGATCGCGCGACAGCAGGTCCGCGGACTGGCCGTGACGGATCGCGCGCCACTTGTTCTCGTCGAGGAACTCTCGGCGGAGTTGTCGGCCGGATTCGCCGTCCTCGTAGCGCTCAGCGAGGTCGACGACGAGTTCGTGGACGTACTCGACGAAGGCAAGCACGCGGTCCGGATCGGCCTGCCCGTCCGGCGCACGCACTTCGACGGTGCCGTGGCCGGAGTGGGGTCGCACGTCGAACCAAAGTTCGCCCCGGTCGTCGATACTGCCCGTTTCGAGCATCCGCCGCTCGTACGCCTCGAAGGCGTCGTAATCGTCGAACGCCGTCGGCATCCCAGTGTTGGGCAGGGCCTCAAAGATCTTTCCGCGAGCGGACTGCAACCCGGTGTCGAAGCCGTTCCAGTACGGGGAGTTGGCCGACAGCGCGAGCATCAGCGGGAGATGCCAGCGGAGTTCGTTCGCCACCCACACGGCCTTATCGGCGTCGTCGACACCGACGTGGACGTGCAGGCCCGCGGTCGTGTTGCGGTGCTGTGGATACTGGATGCGGTCCAGCTGTGACTTGTAGCGTGGCTTCTCGGCGTGTTCGAGTTCGCGCCACTTCGCCAGCGGATGCAGGCCCGCGGCGGCGACCCCGAACCCGTTCGCGTCGGCGTGGCCGACCAGCGCATCCCGGACCGACCGGAGGTGGTCACCGGCGTCCGCCGGGTCGTCGATACGCGGTGTTTGTGTCTCGATAACGCACTTGAACAGTTCGTGATCGAGCCGGCCGTCGAGAACCGCTGGCGGCTCCGTTTCGTAGACGAGCTCGTCCGTGCCAGACGTCGGGCGACCGAACTCGTCGACGACGTAGAACTCTTCCTCGATGCCGAGCGTCCCCATCCGGGTAAAATGCTCGGCAGAACCCGTCGCGTCCATTACTCAGCACATCGGAATCGACCCGGTAAAGCCTTCCGTCCCTGCCCGCACAGCCCGCATAACTGGTCCGCGCGTGAAGTAAGTCGCGTGAGCAGAAGGGACCGAATCAGTCCTCGCGGGGCCGGGCAACGATACCGAGGTGATCCTCGTGATACGGGTCCAGACGCGCCGTCTCAAGCAGTTCGTACTCGGCGCTGAGTTCCTCGCGGACGCTGTCGAACACAGTGTCGGGGTCGGCGGTCACGTCCTCGCTCCGGGCCTTGATCGCCGCGAGGAGCCGGCCGTTGTCGCCGAGGAACCGCTTGTTGAGCGCCGCCACCCGGGCCTGCCCTCGTGTCGCCACGTCCTGCACGACGACATCGACCGGTTCGACGACGTGGGCGTAGCTCCCGGGCTTGCGGGCGTCCTTGAGCAGCGGGAAGAGGTTCGGACGGCTCTCCGCGGCGTCGAGCAGTTCCCGAACCGGCCGAGGGGCGAACTCGACGGCGTAAGTCGGGCCACAGAAGTCGGCGACGTGGCTCACCGTTGTCCCGGCCGCCGCACCGAGATACAGCACCGTCTCGCCGCCGTCGAGGCCGGTGTCCATTCCCTGTTCGAGCATCGCGCCGAGCTTCGAGCGGTGGGGGTCCCACCGCCGCCAGTCGCCGTCGGTCCGCTCGCCGTACACCGGCTGTCCCTGTGTGGCGAGGCTCGCCTCGCCGCCGAAGTCGTGGCGTTCGACGCCGTTTGGCAGCGTCATTCGTCGTCTCCCTCCTCGGCTCGTGCCTGAATCCGTTCGATTCGGTCGTCGAGTTCCGCCTGCAGGTCCGGCCGGCGGTCGCCGCTGTAGTGGTCGATACGGGCGGCAATCGAGAGCTTCCCGGCGAGTGCTCGCGCGGCCGACCCGCGGTCCTCCCGGCGAGTTCCGCGCACGTACTCGTGGGTGAAGATGACGCCGTGTTTCGGCGACGGTGCGTTCCCCTTGAGGTGGGCAAAGAGCGCGTCTTCCGCCCCGAGAACCTGCACCGTCCCGCTCGGTTTCTTCGCCAGCGCTTCGAGGCCGCCGGCCAGTGAAATGAGCCGGGCCGCCAGCACTGGTCCGGCCAGCATCGAGAGGTTCGGCGCAACGGCGGGCGCGGTCCGCTCGATGTACGCCCGAAGCGAGTCCGCCTCGTCGGCCAGCCCGGCCGTCTGCTCGGCGAGCGCTCGAAGTGCCGTGTCGCCCTCGTCCTCGTCCTCCCGGTCGGCCAGTGAGCGGGCGTACTCGACGCCGCTTCCGCTGTCGCCGTATCGGCTTCCGCCCCATTCAGCGACCCGTTCGGAGAGTTCATTCGCCGTGCGTTCGCAGTCGGCCATCGCCCGCACCGCGTGGACAAGCTGCTGGTCGTCGGCGCCCTCCTGTTCGGCGACCGCCGCGCTGGTGGCCGCCATCGTCACCTCGTGCAGCCGGTCGTAGTAGGCCGCTTCATCGTCTGCGAACCCCGCCGCGATGGCCTGTTGTGGCCAGTCTTCCGGCGTGTCGGCTCGCCCGGCCGCTATCTGTTCGACAGCGGCCGCGTCGTCGTCCGGGTCCAGCCCGGCGAACCACCCGTTGCTCATAGCCGTGTGTGCACGCCGGATGCGAAAAAGTGACCCGGTTAGCGTCTGCGAACCGTGCTCAGTCCCGTTCCGCCCTCAGCGCATTCCTGGCGGCGGCCCGCGGTCCCGCGGGTCGTCGTCGCCGTCCTCTTCTTCGAGGTCGATACCGGCCTCCTTGCGTCGGCGAATCACCGCCTGTAGCTGCCGGTAGTAGTACAGCGTTCCCACGACGCCGATGACGATGGCGATGGCCGACAGGCCGCCGAACAGCCACAGGTCACGGTCGAGGTAGTACCGGACGATAATCTGGTCGGCGGTCACCTCGTCCCAGCGGATGACCTGCTGGCCGTCGACGGTCTCGGACTCGTAGCCACCCGGGCTAATCCGTGAGAGGAACGGTATCCCGGCCCCAGTGTTGGGCGGGAGTACGACCGTGTACGATCCGTCTTCGACGAGGGTCGGGGAGGCGAAGCGCTTGCCGGTCCGCCCAACTGAGTACCCCACTTTTCCGGAGACGTTCCCGGAGAGATTGACAGTCGTTCGCTGGCGGGTTTCCGAGGCGCTCAGCGAGGAGTTGGCGGCGCTAACGACAGTTCCGTTCTCGTACCGGAACCGAAGCGCACTGATGGGGACGCTCCGCTCGCGCCCGAGGCTGTCGACGGTGTACACGTCGAACGTCGTCTCGTTTTCGACGGCGTAGACGGCGGTGTATTTCGACTCCTCGATGACGATGGTCCCGTCTGCCGAGGTGTTCCAGTCGTAGCTCGCGTTCTCGTTCAGCCGCTCCGGGTCGACCTCTTCGGAGCCGAAGAAGCCGGTACAGCCCGAGAGGGCGACCAGTGCGAGAACGGCGACCAGCAGGAGGTGGCGGCGTTTCATGGCTCGAAAGTCAGGGCACGATTGCCAGCAGCTCCGACGGCATGTACTGCCCGATGTCGGCGAGCAGTCCCGGCGGGTCGGTGTCCGGGTTACAGACGATGCTCTGTTCCAGCAGGCCGATGCGTTCGACGGTGACGATGTCCTGTGCGTGGCCGGCGCGGTTGACCGTGGCGCGCGCCTCCGAGCGGGTGACGCTGTTGGCGTTGATGCGGCCGTTGCCGCGGGTCCACTCGTAGAGGCGATCCTGTTCGACTTCGGCGAGACGCGGCGGGTCGCCGGCGACGAACCGGAGCGGCAGGTGCTGGACCAGTCCGAACCGCTTTCGGATCTGGGTCGGCGTCCCCTGGCCGAGACCGAGCTGCTCAGCCGGAATCCGGACCGTCTGGCCGAAGCCGACATCGAGAACGAAGCCGTCCTCGTCCCACGAGTCGAGCGTTCCGACGTACGTCTCCCCGTCCTCGTGGTCGGCGACCAGCTCGCCGAACTCCTCGCGGAGGAGGTTTCGCGCAACGGTTTCGTCGGGGCCGTCGACAGTCACCGACGGGAACTCGTCGTCCCGGAGGCCGATGTCGTATTCCACGTCGAGGTCGCCGAGTTCGTTGCCGACCATCGAGCGCAGTCCGTCGAGCGTACGGTCCCGGGCGTCGCCGGCGACGTACACTTTTGTACCGAGAACGACCATCAGGCTTCCACGTCCACGTCGGCGTTCAGCTCGTCTCTGAGCTCCTCGATGCGGTTCTCCATCGCGGTGACGAGACGGGTGTTCTCCATCGTTTCGACCTGATTGCCACACTCGGGACACTCGAAGCCGAACTCCATCGCCTCGCCGAATTCGAAGCGGATGCCACAGTGCTCACAGAGGTAGAACTCGTTTTCCCGCTCGTACTCGCGGCGCTCTTCGAGGCCGTCGAGCAGGCGGTGCATCTCCTCTTGCAGTTGCTCGGGAATCTTCTCGTACTGGAACGTCCAGAGGTACGTGAGCCATCCGGAGTCCTCGTCTCGGAGCCGACGATAGGTCGCGAGGTCGTTCTCGTAGAGAATAAACAGCGCTCTGCGCACGTCGTTCAGTTCGAGCCCGAGCTCTTCGGCCAGTTCCTCGTCGGTCACTTCGCCGTCCGGCGGCGCGGCGGCGACCGGCATCCCTTTCGGTCCGACCAGCTCGTGGAGGTACTTCTGTATGACGGGGTCCTCCAAGAGTTCCTCAAAAGCCATTACCCGCACATCCGGGAGTCACGTGGTTAAAACCATCGGGTCGTCCTCTCTTGAACGCCGACACGGGACGGGACCGTGCTGCTGGCACGGAGCGCTCTCGAGCCCGATGTTCAGCAACAGCGGCGGTGAGCAGTGTTTTCCGCTACCGTTTGAAACGGTATCCAACAGCGCCGCCCCGCTATTCGATTCGCTCGACCGGAGTCCGGCAGGAGGAGCACGTCTCTTTGTCGATAGCGACGAAGACGGAGTCACAGGACGGACACTCGTAGAGATTCGATTCGGGTTCGCCGGTCGAATCTGCACCGTCGTCGCCGGCAGAGCTAGCCTGAATGCGTTTATTACTCACCGTGCCTGCCTGTAGTCCGTTATCCGACTGCTCCTTCCCACCCGAGAGTACATCTGATACGGATTTTTTGATTTTATCTAACATCGCGTGTTGCTGCCGAATAGTAGTCAGTTGGATTACTTTAACAGCTATGGTTTTCAAACCACGGACAGTTTCGGGTCGCCTGCTTCATCGGTGACCGGTCATAGGTCCTCAAGCGGCCGCGGCGACGCCTGCTTGTACTCGATGACATCGAACCCGTCGTACGACTCTCGGGACAGTTCTGTCCACTCTGAACCCATATCCGGGAAATACCGGTCGCCCTCGTTGCGTTCGTGGATGCGGCTGAGGAAAACCCGGCTGGCGAACGGGAGAAACAGGTCGTACACCGCCTCGCCGCCGATGACGTACGTGATAGGCGGCGAGTCACCTGCGCCAGCGCTGTCGCCGGCGAACGCTTCGGTCGTACCGGCGCGGGCGGCTGCTTCGACGGCTATCTGGGGCGTCGTGGCGTACTCGACTGTCTCCGCATTGGCACTCCGGCTGTCGTCGCTCGTCAGGACGACGGTGTAGCAGTCCGGGATGGGCTTCATCGAATCGAACGTCCGCCGGCCGAGGATGATAGGGTGGCCGGCGATACGGGCCTTGTACTGGCGCACGTCCTCGGGATAGTGCCAGGGGACGCCGCCATCCAGACCGATAACGTTGTTCTCGTCGGCGGCGACCACAAGGACCAGTTCTGTGTCGGGTATTGTCGTCATTTGTATCCCAGTGCCTCCAGTCGCTCGTCGAGGTCCCCGGCAAACTGCGTGTCGGACGCATCCTCGAACTCGGTGTAGCCGTCGAGCGGCGTTGCAATATCCACGTCCGCGTACCGGTCGCTGTCGAAGTGGTTCCGGACGATGGCGGCATCGATATCGGTATCCTCGGCTGTGCCGCCACAGCCTTTGATGATGGATTCGTGGGCACTGTCGCCCCACGCCGCCCGTTTTCGCACTTCGTCGCCGGGCCGGTCGTGATAGACCAGCCTGGCGTGTTTTGCGAACGGGGTGGCGTCCCCACAGACCCGTTCGGCCTCCTCGCGCATCGCCGGACCGATAGGGGACTGGGACGCGACGACGGTCCCGTTCGGCGAGGCGAACGCCGGGCCGTCGGCGTTGCCGTCGCCGAGCGCCATCGCGCGGACGGCGTCGGGGAATCGGCTGAGCGTCGCCAGGTCGGTGACGCGGTGTCCCTCACGCTGGCCGGGGGCACGGACGATGAGCGGGACGTGGTACATCGTGTCGTGGGTCCCGATGCGATGGCTGACCGCCGGCGGCTCCGCAGGAATCGCCGTCGGCTCGCCGAACCCCTCGCCGTGGTCGCCGGCGAAGACGACCAGCGTGTCGTCGAGGACACCCTGCTCCTCTAGTCCACGGATCAGACTCTCGAAGATGGCGTCTGCCTGCCGGACTGCGCCGTCGTATATCTGTTCGAGAATGCCGGCAAAGCCAAGCGAGAGGGTCCCCGAGAGGAACTCCCAGTGCCACTTGAATCCCATCGACTCCTGCATGTCGCGGGAGCGCTCGTCGCTCCACTCGTCGTACTCGGCGAGCGGTTCGTACGGGCGGTGGGTGTCCATCAGATTGATACAGGCGGCCCAGTCGCCCTCCCGCTCAGAGATCCACTCTAGCGTCCGATCGGCGTACCAGAAGCCGTTGGGCCAGTCGCCCAGCGAGCCGTTGGTCTCGTACGCCGAATCGTACTCTTCGGGCGAGCCGACAGCCGTCTGGAACACCTCGTCGAGGCCCGACTCGTGGTCGGTCAGGAACGGGTTATCGGAGAACAATCCCGTGTCATAGCCCGCATCGGCCAGTTCCTCGAAGATCGTGTGGCCGGCGTCGAGTCTAGCGGTGTGGTCGACGCCGTGTTCGTGGGTTTCGTGGCCCGTGAACAGACTGACGTGGCTGGGGACGGTCCAGTTGCTCGGGCTGCGAGCCTGCGTGTACACCGTTGCTTCCTCGGCGAAGGCGTCGAGGAAGGGCGTCGTCTCACGGCGATAGCCCAGCACGGAGGTGCTCCGAGCGCGGAGACTGTCAGCGACGACGAGCAACACGTTGTGACGCGACATCTGAGCCACAGTTAGCGTCGAGCGATAAAAGGCCCGCGGCACAACTGCGTGGGTATCACTCTTCGTCCGGGTCGACGACCCGCTTGCCGGTTTCCTGCGGGACGACCACCCTGTCGGGGTTCTCCCAGTCGCGGTCCAGCTCCCGGCCTTCGAACAGGCGGTCGAGGAAGACAGCTAGCGAGGCGACCTCGGAGTGTGGCTGATTGGTGACGCCGACGTTCCAGTCGGCGTGTTCGTACACCTCGAAGGGGACTTTCTCCGCGCCGACGACGACCAGCAGCGGCTCCTCGGCGTGGGCCGCGCGAACGTCGCCTTCCACGTCCTGGACCGGCTCGCCGTACATCGTCAGATGGACGACGCGCCCCTCGAAGTCGCGGATGAGTCGCTTTGGCTCCTCCGTCGAAGCCACGTCGAAGGGGCCGCCGAACCGGTCGGTGATGTCAATGACGGTGTCGGCCTGGTTGCGGGCAGCGTTGGCCAGCACGACCTTGTCTGCCCCGAGCGCGCGTGCGGTGAGTCCGACGTGGGTCGTCATCCGCTCGTCCCGACCGGGGCGGTGGCCCAGCCGAAGTACCGTCACTTGCGGGGAGTCCTTCATCCGTCGCTCCGTGCCGCTTCGATAGCGTCCCGGACCGGTTCGTAAGCAATCTCGCTCCACTCGACCTGCTCGTCGTTGACGAACACGGCTGGTGTTCCCTGGACGCCGCGGTCGATACCGGCCTCGCGGTCACCGGAGACCGTCGGGCGGTACAGCTCCCCCGTCGCAGCCGCTCGAACGGTCTCGCCGTCGACGTCCAGTCCCTCCGTCAGGTCGGCGTAGGTGTCCGGCCCCAGCTGGTTCTGGTTTGCGAACAGACGCTTGGAGTAGGTGAAGAAGGCCTCGTCGCCGACGTTGTCCTGTACGGCACGCGCGGCGCTTGCGGCCTGCCACGATACTTCCTCGTCGACCGGTATCGGGAAGTCATGGAACTCGTACCGGACGGCTCCAGCAGTGAGGTAGTCGTCTTGAACTTTAGGGAAGACGGACTCCGAGTAGGTCGCGCAGTGCGGACAGGCGTAATCCTCGTACACAGCGACCGTAACGTCAGCTTCAGGGTCGCCTGCAACCGGCGTCGAGAGCGGTTGGCCCGGCGCGGGGGTCGGCGTCTCCGTTCCGGCCGACTCGGAACCGCCACCGACACACCCGGCCAGCGCGCCGAGAGCGACAGTCGTCGCCGAGAGGAAGCCGCGGCGAGTGAATCGAGTCATAGCCGACTCTCACAGGGGAAGCTATAAAACGACGTTGTCATCCGGTACGGGGCTACCGACTCCACTGGAATCGGCCGCGACCGCAACGTTTTACCTCGCATACGTAACATCGCAACTATGGACGTATCAGAGAAGCGAATAGTCGTCACCGGCGGGGCAGGCTTTATCGGGTCGCATCTGGTGGAGCGCCTCGTTCCGGACAACGACGTAGTGGTCGTCGACAACGAAGCGAACGGACAATCCGAGTGGGTCCACGGGGACGCAACCTATCTAGACGGTGACCTTACCGACCCCGATGTCGTCGCTGAGGCTATCACGAGCGACGTCGACCTCGTTGTCCACCTCGCGGCGTCGAAACTGGTGGATACGGACACCCCCCGCCGGCAGTTCGAGGACAACAGCGACATCACGTACAACATCCTCGAACGAATGCAGGACGCTGGCGTCGGGAATCTGGTGTTTACGTCGTCCTCCACGGTATACGGCGAGGCGCCGCGACCGACACCGGAAGATTACGCGCCGCTTGAGCCGATCAGCGTCTACGGCGCGGCGAAACTCGCCGAGGAGTCACTCGTCTCGACGTACGCCCACAGCCACGACATCCAGTCGTGGGTGTTCCGGTTCGCCAATATCGTCGGGCCACGCCTGCGGGGGGCGGTCATTCCCGACTTCATCGAGAAACTCTCCGAGGACCCGTCGACGCTGACGATTCTCGGTGACGGCCGCCAGGAGAAATCTTACATGCACATCTCTGAGTGTCTCGACGCGATGCTGTTTGCCGTCGAACACGCTGACAGGGACCACAACGTGTTCAATCTCGGCACGCGGACGACTACCTCGGTCGACCGCATCGCCAGCATCGTCGCCGACGAGATGGATATCGACCCCGAGTACGAGTACACCGGCGGCGACCGCGGCTGGACCGGCGACGTGCCGCGGATGCGCCTCTCCATCGATAAGCTCTCCGCGCTCGGCTGGGAACCCGAACAGTCGAGCGACGACGCGGTGCGGCAGTCGACCCGCGAACTGCTCGAAGAACTCTGAGCGCGGCTCAGGCCGGATACGTACCGTTCAGTTGTGCCTTTTCGACGACGTGGCCGCTAGCCGCGTCGTATACGTCATCTTTGTCTGCCGCCGGAGAGAGGTCGAGCGTCGTATCTAGCGCGTACAGGAGGAACCGATAGGTATGTTCTCGGTCGGGCGGACTCGGACCGCCCCAGCCAACCTCGCCGAAGTCGTTCTGTCCCTCTGTTGCCTCGGCAGGCTCCCATCCTTCCGGAATCCGGCCGATATCTGGCGGGATGTTCCAGACGAGCCAGTGGTCCCACACCTTCCCGGCCGGCTCCTCCGCGTCCGGGTCGTCGACAATGAGGAGGAGCGACGAGGCGTTCGACGGGACAGTCTCGACCTCCAGCGGGGGATTCGTGTTCGCTGCCGAGTAGCCGTGTTCCTCGGGAATGCGCTCGCCGTCGTCGAACGCCGGACTTCGGAGCTGTAGATTTGCCATGTCTGAAGATATGACAGACAACGATAAAAACATCGTCCCGGCAGCCATTTGCGGCTCCGCGCCGAACCGCCGGACGTGCAGGTCGTGGGCTATCGCGCGCGGGTCGACGAACACGCCGCGCTCCTGTTGGCCGAGGACGGGAGCGTGATTACTGAGCGGCTGGACCCGGACACCGAACTCTCATACACACTCGGCGAGCGACACTGCGCCGGCGCGGTCGACGGCGACCGACATTTTCACTGTGACAACGACCCCGCGCCATACTGCCCGGAACACACCGACATCTGGCCGTGTGCTCGCTGTACCGGGGACTGCAACAAACCGCTCGACACTTGCGACGAGGAACACGCGGTGTATCTGGCGGCGTTCGCGCCCGATGTTATCAAGGTCGGCGTCACCCGCTCCTGGCGGCTGGAAACCCGGCTCCGCGAGCAGGGAGCAGACAAGGCCGCCCACCTCCGGACCGTCGCCGACGGCCGTATCGCCCGACAGGTCGAAGCCGACATCGCCGCCGAACTGGGGGACCGGGTCAGAGTGCCCACCAAAATATCGGGCTTCGACCAGTCCGTCGACACCGACTGGTGGGCGTCGCTGTGTGAGCGCTACGACCCGCTGGCGACCTACGACTTCGAGTACGGTCTGACTCTGTCGGACCGACCGATGGATGAAATCCTGGCGACGGGGACCGTCCGAGGGACGAAAGGACGAGTCGCCGTGCTTGCGAACAACGGCAGCGTCTACGCCGTGGACCTCCGCCAGCTCGTTGGCTACGAACTCTCAGACGGCGGGACCGACCGGGACCTTCAGTCGAGCCTCGGCGCGTTCGGGTAACGGTGGAGACTGACGTCGCTGTGTTCCGAATCTGACAGTGCAGAAGACATTTAAAGGCGGCTGTTGGCCATTCGTCTGTGCGACGTGAAACCCTCCTGACCGGTGGCATGGTCGTGGTCGTCCTGGCCATGCTCATCGGTGCAACAGCGGTCCCCGGCGCGCTCTCCGAACCCGAGGACAACGTTCGCGAGAGCTACCTCGACCTCCGCGAGACGACCATCGAACCGGCGTCGGTCGACGGCCAGACTGTGACGCTCTCTCTAGACGCCCGACTCTCACATCGCGGCGGGCCGGCCGAGAACGTCACTGTCGAGACGCGGGCCATAGATGCGGACACCGGCCTCGTCGCGACGACCACGCGGCAGTCAGTCGGCACAATCGAAGGGGAACGAGAAGTATCGGTGCGGTCAAACATTACAGTCGAGCGGGCGGGCGGCTATCGGATCGACACAATCGTCTACGAGGACGGTAACCGCGTCGAGACCGGTCAGCGGTCGGTCCAGAACGTCGACGCACTCACTCCGGCGTACGCTCGCAGTACCGTGACCTTCCAGCGGTTCGAGAACGCCGGCGTCCCGCTGGACTCCATCACCTATCGGATTGACAGCGTCTCGAACAACCAGACGACGCTGAACGTCTCGGTGTACGTCACGAACGCCGGCAACAATCCGTCTGATGACCTCTCGCTGCGCCTCCGGGCGCGGCAGGCTGACTCGAACGTCATCGCAGACGAGTCGACCGTGCGGGTCGGTCAGATTCGGCCCGGCCGAACGGAGATCATCAGAACGCAACTGACGGTGCCTGACGACTACAACTACTGGCTTGACGGGATGCTGCTCTCGGACGGCGTCATCGTCGGGACGGAAAGTTCTCCGGCGAACCTCCATCCGACGGAGCGGCTGCAGGAGAACGAAACCAGACAACAGATCGGCTTCCAGTCCAGCGATTTCGAGCAGGACCGCCCCGAAGACCGGGAGATGGAAGAGCCACAGCAGACTGCGGCCGGAGAAGGTCCCGGCTTCACGGCGGTGCTCGGACTGATTGCAGTCCTCGCAAGCGGCCTCCTCATCGCACGGAGACAGACCAATGAGTGACACCTCCACCACCGACGCAGTGGCACAGGACACCGGCGACGCTGTTGACGAACCGGACGACGACACCGGACCGGCAATAGCAATCTACGCACAGTGGGCAGTATTCGCTATCCTCACGCTCGTGGCGCTCATCGCGACGCTCCAGTTCTACTTCTCCGCGTCGTCGGCGATTGATACGTTCGTCACCGACAGGTATCGACCGCTGTTCAGGGCGGGGTTCAACCTCGTCGTCATCCTCGCCTGTGGGCTGGGGCTCTCGGTGCTAGTCCGACGGCTCGCCTGAGACGGGCTGTCGCTGGCTATATCAGGCACTCTCGACCGTCTTTTCAGCAGCCCAAGGTTTCGGAACCCCGTCAGAGAAACGTCGAACGGTATGCGCACGACCCGACGACCTCCTGGCCGGACGCCAGCGTGACTCGGTTCATCTCCAACTTCGCGAACCAGTCACCTGAATACGGTGAGATTCTCCGGACCAGCGTCCTTCGCTAACCGCCTGTACCGCAGCCTGCCTTCGGACGGCAACCCTTTTCAGCGGCCCAACCAAAGCCGGGCGTATGGCAGACGATGAACCTGAGAACGCTGACGAATCGGCGGATGCGACCGAGGACGGCGGCGAGGAGAAGTCCTTCCGCGAGCGGGTCGAAGAGATCCGACAGCAGCGCGCCGAGGAGCGCGAAGAAGGCGAGGGCGACGGCGAAGAGATGAGCCGCGAAGAGCGCATGGAAGAGATGATGGGCGGTGGCGGCGGCCCCGGCGGCATGGGCGGCGGCAACCCGTTCGCGCAGATGATGGGCGGCATGATGGGCGGCGGCCCCGGCGGCCCCGGTCCGGGCGGTCCCGGCGGCATGGGCGGCGGCCCGCCAGGGCAGCACGAGGAATCGGGCGGCAGCGACAACGAGGAGCTCACGCGCGAGATGCGAAAGCTCCGGGACGAAGTCCACGACATGCGACGGTCGCTTGACCGTATCGCCGACGCGCTCGAAGACTAACGGAACGCAGTTTGCGACGGTTTTGCGAACGGTATCGAGCAGTTGCGGGGCGGCGAGGCCCTTCGAACGGGTGCCAACGACACCCCAGACGGACGCTTCCCCAGTCGCTACGAATCACAAAACGAGACGCCGGTAATCTCGAAGCGTGCGCCACCATCGGCACTGTCTCGAACGCTGAGCTCCCAGCCGTGTGCCGAGGCGACCTGCCGGGCGATACTGAGCCCGAACCCAGTTCCCTCCGAGCTCGTCGAGTAGCCGGCTTCGAACACTGTCTCTCGCTCGTCTTCGGAGATACCGGGGCCGTCGTCGGCGACGTAGAACCCGTCGTCCAATGCCCCGACCCGCACGGTCACATCCGTTCCGGCGTGTTCGACCGCATTCCGAACGAGATTTTCGAACAACTGCTTCAGACGGCTCTCGTTTGCCAGCACGGTCCGGTCGATATCGGTGATGAGTGTCGCATCGGCCGTTTCGACAGTCTTCCAGCAGTTTTCGGCGAGCGATGCGAGCGCGACCGGTTCGCGGTCGGTGACGGTATCACCGTCCTGTGCCAGCGTGAGCAGATCAGTTAGCAGCGTGTCCATCCGCTCGTGTGCTCGCTCGACAGCGGCCAGATGCTCACTCTCACACTGCTCGCGTGCGAGTTGCAGTCGGCCTTGGGCGACGTTCAGCGGATTCCGTAGGTCGTGTGAGACGACGCTGGTGAACGATTCGAGCCGGTCGTTGTGCTGTTCGAGAGCCCGTTCGCGGTCACGTAACTGTTCGGTCCCTTCGACCTGCTTGAGCGCGCTGGTGACGTGTCCGGCGAGAATCTCCCCGAGGACGACGTCCCGCTGGTCGAACGCCGCGGCCGTCTCCGAGCCGGCCAGCAGGATGCCATGCTCGCCAAGCGGAAGATACAGTTCGCTTTTGATCGGCGTGTCCGGGTTGTAGATGTCCGGGTCAGCATGGACGTCGTCGACGGCGAGAGCATCGCCGGACTCGTAGACGCGCCATGCAATGCTATCCCCGGGCGTAAAGGTCGGCAACTCGTCTATCAGCTCATATATCGCGTCGGATGCGGCGACCGGTTCGAGAGTCCGTGCGTCCTCGTCGTAGAGGTGAATCGTGTTCGCTTCGAGCCCCAGGACAGTGCGCGCCGTTTCGACGCCGATCTCGGCCACCGTTTCGCGGGTGTCAGCCCGGAGTAGGTCTTGGACCGACTCACTGAGTGCTCTGAGGCGGTGTTCGTGTTCTTTCCGCTCGGTGATATCCTGTTGGAACCCGACGTAATTGACGACCGCTCCGTCATCGTCACGCACGGGTGCGATAGTCACCTGATTCCAGAACAGGGTCCCGTCTTTCCGGTAGTTCCGGAGTTCGACCGACACAGACTCGTCCGCTTCAATGGCCGCACGCATTGCGTCGACCGGCTCGGACTCTGTCGCCTCGCCCTGCAGGAACCGGCAGTTTCGGCCGAGTACCTCCGACTCTGTGTAGCCGGTCAGTTCCAGAAACCGGCGGTTGGTGTAGATTATCGGAGTCCCTTCTTGTTCGAGACCGGTGATCACGATACCGATGGGTGCCTCGTCCATCGCACGTTTGATTCGGGACAGCTCCTGCTCGTCGCCCTGTCTTTCAGAGAGGTCCCGGACTGTACAGACCAGCTCGCCGTGGTCGGTCATCGCGAGCACGTGGTCCTCGGTGAATGTGCTCCCGTCAGCACGGAGTCCCATCGTCGTCCCGGTCCAGTAGCCGTTTTCTTCGACAGTCGGAAGGATGTCCTCGTAGATGCGCGGGATGTCCTCATCCCGGTACAGCAGTTCCCAGTGCTCCCCCCGCATCTCCTCGGGCTCGTAGCCGTAGAGGTCCGCGTACGCTTCGTTGACAAAGATGAACCGCCCGTCCTCGTCAAGGATGCTGATCCCCTCCTTTGCGCTCTCGATGGCGTCAAGCTGGCGGTTGCGCTCTCGCTTGACTCGCTGGGACTCCACAGCGTTCGTGATTCTGTTTGCCAGCACCGTGTACTGGTCCGTGCCGCTCTCTTTCTGCAAATAATCGGTGACACCAGCCGAGATAGCGTCGCTTGCGATTTCCTCCGACCCTTTGCCAGTGTAGAGAATGAACGGAAGCGACCTGTACTCCTCGCGAACGGCTTCGAGGAACTGGATGCCGTTCCGCTCGGGCATATCGTAGTCAGAGACGACACAGTCGATGTCGGTGTCGGCCAGAGTTTCCAGCCCCGCCGTGGCACTCGTCGCAGTCTGGACGTCTATCCGGTCGTCCTCGCGTTCGAGAAACGTTGCCGTCATGTCGGCAAACCCCGGCTCATCGTCGACGTGAAGAATACGGATAGGGTCAGCAATATGCGTCATAGGTTTGGGTAGTTGTCACACAGTATAGGTCGCTGACTTAAAAGACCGTCTCTGGAATCGGACGCTGACACATCCACACTATTACCGGTCGACGTGTGTTGTCATTGGCTCGTGTCAGAATCCCTCTTCTACATGTCTGTGAGGGTGGCGCGCGTCGCTACCCCTGGCCGACCATCTCGTCCTCGTCTTCCCACTCCTGCTCGCGGAGTTCGTACTTCTGGACCTTCCCGGTCGCCGTCGTGGGCAGTTCCTCGACGAACTCCACCCGGCGAACGACTTTGTAGGTCGCCAGTTGTTCGCGGGTGAACGTCCGGAGGTCCTCGGCTGTCACACCGGGGTTGTCGGGGTCACCGGAGTTCGGGACCACGAAGGCCTTCGGCGTCTCGCCCCACTCGTCGCTCGGCGCAGGGATGACCGCGACGTCGCTGACGGCGTCGTGTTCGTAAAGCGTGTCCTCCAGTTCGATGCTGGAGATGTTCTCGCCGCCGGAGATGATGATGTCCTTCTTGCGGTCGCGGATGGCGATCATGCCGTCTTCGTCGACCGTCGCCAGGTCGCCCATGTGGTAGTAGCCCTCGACGCGGTCCGAGAAGGCCTCCTCGGTCTGTTCGGGCTTGTTCCAGTAGCGGTCCATCACCTGATTGCCGCGGACGACGACTTCCCCCAGCGTCTCATCGTCGTGGGGCACGTCGTTGCCGTCCTCGTCGACGACCCGGACGTCTGTCCCGAGATAGCCGATGCCCTGCCGCTTCTTGACGCTGAAGCGGGCGTCGCTGCCGTCGTCGAAGAAGCGGCGAGCGTCGGAGGTCGTGACAAGCGGGCCGGTCTCGGTCGCGCCGTAGACGTGTTTCAGATACCAGCCGAAGTCGTCCTCGACGGTCCGGATGACTGCTTCCGGCGGCGCGCTGCCGGCCGTGGCGATGCGAACGTCGTTGGCTCCCGTTGTCTCGATGTCGCCATCGTGGTCGTCGTAGCGGTCCGCCAGAATGTTCAGCACCGTCGGCGCGCCACAGAGGTAGGACACGTCCTCGGTCCTGATGGCCTCGAAGATGCCCTCGGCGTCGACGCCGCGGGTGCAGACGTGTTTCGCGCCCATCCCCGTCACGGAGAAGATGTGGCCCCAGCCGTTGACGTGGAACATCGGGAGCGTCCAGAGGTACACGTCGTCGTCCGAGATCTCCTGGTGGAGCGCGACGATGTAAGCGTGGAGCGTTTCGGTACGATGGGTCCGGCAGACGCCCTTCGGGTCGCCGGTCGTCCCCGACGTGTAGTTGATGGTGATGAGGTCGTCCTCGTCCATCTCGGGGCGGTCGTAGTCGGTCCCCGCCTCCTCGATGATGTCGTCGAAGGACTCCCAGTCACCGTCGACGGCGTCGGTGTCGTTGGTGACGAAAATTTCGGTGGGCACCTCGTCGCGGATCGGCTCGATTTTATCCGCGTATTCGTAGTCCGCGTAGACGGCGTCGACCTCCGCATCCGAGAGAATATATTCGAAATCGTCCGGCACGAGCCGGTAGTTCAGTGGTGTGTGGACTGCGCCCAGTTGCATGGTCCCGTAGGCCGCTTCGAGCTGGTAGTGCGTGTTCGGGTCCAGCACGGCCACCCGGTCCCCCTTCTCGATGCCGCGGGCAGCCATCGCCGCAGAGAACCCGTCGGCTCGCTCGCCGAATTCGTCGTATGTGAAGCGCTCGCCGGTCGTGGCGACGATGGCCTCTTTATCCCCGTAGTATTCCCGCGCCCGGTCGAGAAAATCCGTGGTAAGCAGTGGCTTATGCATCTCAGGCTATCGTATGGTTAATCATGATAAAGTGGTTGTGATACTCCCCTGATCTTGCTGTCTCAGAACGGGTCATATTTTGGGTGTCCGTCGAACCACAGTCGCTTTGGGGATAGCGTCCCCAGTTTTCGCCAATGAGTACAGCGACGGCGGACGTTTCGAAGCGGCAGGCGTGGGTGATGGCCGCGCGGCCACAAACACTGCCTGCCGGGGCCGCGCCGGTCATCGTCGGGATGGGCTTGGCAGTCCACGCCGGCGTCTTCGCTCTATTGCCGGCAGTCGCAGCGCTGGTGGGTGCGCTGCTCATCCAGATTGGAACGAACTTCGCGAACGACTACTACGACGCGGTGAAGGGGGCCGACACCGACGAACGCGAGGGGTTCACCCGAGTGACCGCTGGCGGCCTCATCGACGCCGACGAAGTCAAACGAGCGATGATCGCGACCTACGGGCTCGCCGTCGTCATCGGTATTTATCTCGTTGCCGTCGGCGGCCTTCCCATCGTCGTCGTCGGCCTCTCGGGTATCGCCGCCGGGATTCTCTACACCGGTGGTCCGTTCCCTTACGGCTACCGCGGTCTGGGCGACCTGTTCGTGTTCGTTTACTTTGGCGTCATCGCGGTCACCGGCACATATTACGTGCAGGCTGTTGCGAGCGCAAGCGGCGTCGGCACGTTCCCGATGACACTCCCGCCGGGGTCAGTCACTGCCGCCGCTATCACGGCGAGCCTCCCGGCGGCCGGCCTGTCGACCGCGATTCTCGTCGTCAACAACATCCGCGACCGCGAGACGGACCGCGCCGCGGGCAAGAAGACCTTGGCCGTCTACATGGGCTACAGATGGAGCCGCGTCGAATTTCTCCTGCTGGTCGGGATGGCCTACGCTGTCCCGGTCGTGTTCGCCCTTGACGGCCAGTACGGGCTGCCGGCACTGGCTCCGCTGTTGACCCTGCCACTGGCGGCGACGATTTCGAAAACAGTCCTCACGCAGACCAGCGGCGACGCGCTGAACCCGACGCTTGAACGGGTCGGCCAGACGCTGTTCGCCCACTCCGTTCTGTTCGCGCTGGGACTCGCCATCCCACAGTTACTATGAAGGTCGACTCGTTCTCGCTCCCGCTGTCGAGTCCGCTTGCCACCGCCCGCGAGACTATCAGCCAGCGTTCAGGGTTCGTCGTCCGCTACGACCACCGCGGCGAAACGGGTGTCGGCGAAGCCACGCCGCTTCCGGGCTGGACTGAGTCCGCCGACGACTGTCAGCGCGCGCTCGATGACGCGACCACAGTCGCGGCCGACGGCGGGCACACAGACATTCTCCTCTCGCTTGACGCCGCATCGGTTCCCGCCGCCCGCCACGGCTTCGCGACCGCGCTGCTGGACGCCGACGCCAGGGCCGATGGCGTGCCGCTATACCGGTGGTTCGACTCCGACAGGCACTGTAATCGCGTCCCGGTCAACGCGACAGTCGGCGACGGGTCCCCGACCGAAACCGCCGACGCCGTCGAGCGGGCGGTCGCGGCCGGCTACGACTGCTGTAAGGTCAAGGTCGGGAAGCGAACCGTTGACGAAGATGTCGCGCGCGTTCGGACCGTCCGTGAGCGCGTGGGCGACGACGTGACCCTGCGGGCCGACGCCAACGGCGCGTGGTCCCGCGAGAAGGCCGCAGACGCCATCGACCGGCTCGCCCCGCTGGACGTGGCCTACGTCGAACAGCCGCTCCCGGCCGACGACCTCACCGGCCACGCCAAGCTTCGGGGCTATGGCGTCGGCGTCGCACTTGATGAGTCGCTCGTCGACCGTCGGGTCGACAGCGTGCTCGACGCCGACGCAGCCGACGTGTTGATACTGAAACCGATGGTGCTGGGCGGCCCGGGCAACGCCCACACGCTGGCGATGCGCGCCCGCGAGCAGGGCGTCGAGCCGGTCGTCACGACGACTATCGACGCGGTCGTCGCCCGCCTCGCGGCGCTACACGTCGCCGCCGCGATTCCTGACGTTTCGGCCTGCGGTCTGGCGACCGGCGACAGACTGGCCGTCGACCTCGCGCCGGACCCGACGACGGTGACCGACGGCGCGATGTCGGTCCCCCAGTCGACCGGCCTCGGCATCAATCCAGCAGAGGTGGAAACCGATGCGTGACCCAATCGACTGGCCGACGAAAGACCTCGTGACCCACCGGGCGAGCGCCACGCCAAACCGGACGGCGATGGTTGCGGCGGACGCAGGCAACGAGGCGACATACCGCGAACTCGACGCCGCCGTCGACGCGGTGGCCGCCGACTTCGACCGGCGACTCGACGCAGACCCAACCGTCGCGACACTCCTGCCGACCCGACCCGAAACCGGGACGCTCCTGTTCGCAACGATGCGACTGGGCGCGACGCTCGCGCCGCTGAACGTCGAACTCGACGCGGCGACGCTCCGGGCACAGTGTGCGACCGTCGAGGCGGACCTGCTGGTCTGTGAGCCGTCGACGCGCGACCTCGCCGCGGAAGCGGCGACGTGCCCGGTCGTCTCGGTGGCAGACCTCCCGGTCCAGCCGGACGGAGCGAGTGCCGACCGGGAGTCCGACGTGACGCCGGCGGCCCTCTCCCGGACGGACACCCAGCTCGTCGTCTTCACCTCGGGGACCACGAGCGAACCCAAGGGCGTCCGGCTGACGGTCGGCAACCTCGTCGCCAGCGCCGTCGCGTCCTCCTACCGGCTGGGCGTCCTGCCGACGGACCGCTGGCTGGTCTGCCTGCCGACCTACCACATGGGCGGGCTGGCCCCGTTCGTCCGGAGCGCGCTGTACGGCACGGCGGTCGTCGTCCAGCGGTCGTTCGACGCCGACGCGACCCAGCGGGTCATCGCGGAGCACGGGGCGACGGGCGTCTCGCTGGTGCCGACGATGCTCTCGCGATTGCTCGATGCGGGCTGGGAACCGCCGTCCGCGCTCCGGTTCGTCCTGCTCGGCGGCGGGCCGGCGACCGAGGCGCTCGTCGACCGCTGTCGGGAGCGGGGCGTCCCGGTCTGTCCCACCTACGGGATGACCGAGACGGCGTCCCAGATAGCGACGGCCCGGCCGGAGACGGCCTTCGACTATGCCGGCACCGTCGGCCAGCCGCTCGCGTTCACCGACGTGACGGTCGTTTCGGACGGGGAGCCCTGCGATCCCGGTGAACGCGGCGAGATAGTCGTCGACGGTCCCACAGTGACGTCGGGCTATCTAAGCGGCGACGGCGCGGCGTTCGGCGAGTTCGGCTTCCGGACAGGCGACCTGGGCTACCGCGACGGCGACGGCCGCCTCTGGGTCGAGGGCCGCGTCGACGACCGTATCGTCACCGGCGGCGAGAACGTCGACGCGGGCACGGTCGCCGCGGCGGTTCGGGACCACCGCGCCGTCGAGGACGCGGCCGTGGTGGGTCTGCCGGACGAGGAGTGGGGCCAGCGGGTCGCCGCGCTGGTCGTCGGGGACGTGACGCCCGCGGCCGTCCGCGAGCACTGCGCCGGGCGGCTCGCGGCCTACGAGGTCCCGAAGACGGTCCGGGTCGTCGACGGGCTCCCGCGGACGCCCTCGGGCACCGTCGACCGCGAGGCCGTCCGGTCGCGGCTCAGGACTGCCAGCGAATCGGACGAATCGGCATAGCGGACTGGGGGCCACAGCCAAGCGGTTTTCTACGTCGATAGCGTATAGAAGCCCGTGTGTACAATCGTCCTCGCGTGGCAGGTCTTCGACGGCACGCCCGTCGCGGTCGCAGCGAACCGCGACGAGCGACTCGACAGGCCGTCACAGCCGCCGCGACAGCGCCACTGGGGGAGTCGCGTCGTCGCGCCCGCCGACCAAGAAGCTGACGGCACGTGGATAGGTTACAACGAGCACGGCCTGCTAGCGGCGGTGACGAACCGCTGGATCGACACCGATCTTGCCGGCGACCGCTCACGCGGCCTGCTCGTCCGGGACGCGCTGAGCCACGAAACGGCCGAATCAGCCGCCCGCGCTGTCGAACAGGCGACCAGAGAGGCCGAATACTCGGGATTCAATCTTCTGCTGGCAGACGAGAACGCCGCCGTGCTGCTGGAATGGGACGGGCAGCTCGCGGTCCGGAACTTCCAGCCCGGGGTTCACGTCGTCGTCAACGTCGGCGCGGACGGCGACTACCGGATTCCATCGCGTCGGCCCGACGCCGGCGAGGAGCAGGCGAACAACGCGGCGCGGCTACACGAGGCCATGCGACCGGAACCGGGCGAGTCCGCCGGCGAATGGATTGACCGGGCAGGCGAAACCATCAGCGACCACGAGTACGGCGTCTGCGTCCACGGCGACGGATTCGGGACGCGGTCGTCGTCGCTCATCACACTGGGTGCCGACCACGAGTATCAGCACGCGGCCGGGCCGCCATGTCGGACGCCGTACCGCCCGGTCGAAGGTCAGATTTAAGCGGCCGACTCACGGTATGAGTAATACATGAGTTCAGCAGCGTCGGAGGCGGACCTTTCTGATGGTGAGCGGGCCGGGCTTGAACTGATTCGGGAGTCCGGTGGCATCCACCAGAGCGACTTCTGGAAGGAACTCGACGTCTCCTCGCGAAAGGGGAGTCGCATCGTCGAGTCCCTGTTCGAGAAGGACCTCATTCAGCGTGAGGAGACGGTGTACGATGGCCACAACACGTACTACCTGACGCCTGCGGCCCGCGATCTGGATTTCTCGCTCCTGATGGCCGGTGACCAGCTCTCGCCGTTTATCGGCGATGAAGAAGTCGACCCCCACGACGATACTTTCTCGCAGTGGGTCATGACGCTGGCCTACGAGGACTGAGCGCGCAGTTCCTTCCGTTCCGTCGGCTCAGTAGTGCCAGGGCACGTCGTCGAAGTCCGGGTCCCGGCCCTCGTTGAAGGCGTCACGACCCTCCTGTGCTTCGTCGGTCATATAGGCCAGCCGGGTCGCCTCGCCGGCGAACACCTGCTGGCCGACCATCCCGTCCGAGTCGAGGTTGAAGGCGTACTTCAGCATCCGCATCGCCGTCGGCGACTTCTCGTTCATCCGCTCGGCCCACTCGATAGCGGTGTCTTCGAGGTCTTCGTGTGGCACGACTTCGTTGACCATCCCCATCTCGGCGGCTTCCTCGCCGCTGTAGGTCTTGCCGAGGAAGAACACCTCGCGGGCCTTCTTCTGGCCCACCTGTCGGGCGAGGTACGCCGAGCCGAAGCCACCGTCGAAACTGCCCACGTCGGGGTCCGTCTGGAGGAACTTCGCGTGCTCCTCGCTGGCGAGCGTGAGGTCACAGACGACGTGCAGGGAGTGGCCACCGCCGACGGCCCACCCCGGGACGACGGCGACCACGGGCTTTGGAATGTGACGGATCTGGCGCTGGACTTCGAGGATGTGGAGGCGGCCGACGTTCTCGGGGGCGTCCGGGTCGCCGACGTCTCGCGGGTCGCCGGACTCCCCGCTCGACCGCTCCGAGTCGCTCCGCGACTCGCTATCTTCGTCCGCCTGATACTCGTACCCGCTCTCGCCCCGGATGGACTGGTCCCCGCCGGAACAGAAGGCCCAGCCCCCGTCCTTCTCAGAGGGGCCGTTCCCGGTCAGGAGGACACAGCCAACGTCGGTCTGGCGCTTGGCGTGGTCCAGCGCCGTCGCGAGTTCGTCGACCGTCTCCGGGCGGAAGGCGTTGCGCTTCTCGGGCCGGTCGAAGGCGATGCGGACTGCGCCCGTCTCCGTCGAGCGGTGGTAGGTGATATCGGTGAAGTCGAACCGGTCGACGGCGGTCCAGCGGGCCGGGTCGAATAGCTCAGAGACCATACCGTGGCTCGGGACGGCCCTCGCAAAAAGATTCCTCGTATCCACGCGGGAGCAAACGCTTTGGTTCCGCAGGCGTGAACGGGCTAGCGATGCCCTCCAACCCGAACAGCAAGGCGGTGATAGGGATACTCGCAGGCCTCTCCGTGGCTATCGTCCTGTACAGCCTGCTTATCGTCCAGCAGATTCTCCTCGGCCTGCTAGTGGCCGTTGTCCCCTGGGTTCTGTATCTAATCGTGCGGTTCGTGTTCACGCTCGAACGCATCGCGGCGGCGCTCGAACGCCTCGCGAGGGACCGCGAGTCGTCCGGCCGTGGCGCGGAGACTGACGGAGGCGTCGAGGAGGAGTGACCGACCAGAGCCGCGGACGGGTGGTTCGGCCGCCATGAGCGAGACGTTCTACGAGATACTGGGCGTCCCGACTGACGCGTCGACGGCGGCCATCGAAACGGCCTATCGGGAACGACTGAAAGAGACACACCCCGACGTGAGCGACGCTGCTGACGCCGGCGAGGCGACACAGCGGCTCATCGAAGCCCGGGACGTGCTCACCGACGAGGACGAGCGGGCGCGATACGACCGGCTGGGTCACGACGCCTACGTTGCGGGCGAGAGCAATATAGCAGACGCCCACAGCAGTGACGTGGCCGAAGCGGCACGGCGGGCGGGCTATGGCGGATCTCCGTCAGGTAGCGACCGGACCGAGGCAAGCGCTGGTCAGGGCACGTCCCGGACAAGCGCCCGGGAGCGAGAACAACGAGAACGGGCTGCAAGGGAGCGCGTCGCCGAAGACAGAGCCGACCGCTCGACGACCGACACCGATGCGTCGTCGAGCGACGAACAGTCGACCGATCCGACCAGCGGAACGGCGGCCGCGTCGAACGCAGGTTCCACCCGTCGCTCCGGGGCTGCTGCGACTAGCGATTTCAGCGACAATGCCGGCGGCGAGGCCACATGGAGTTCGTCGGCCACGTACTCCGTTCGCCAGACCGACACGCCGTCCCGCGGGTCGCTTCTGGAGATGCCGACCGGCCGGGGGCTGACGCTGTTTGCCATCACGTTCGCCCTCTATCCGGTGATGCTGTTCAGCGCACTGTTGCCGGCGTTCCCCCTGTGGGTCAACCTGACAATCGGGGCCTGTACCCTCTTCATGGTCGGCTACCTCCAGTCCGAGCCCACGATTGCGATTATGGTATTTGGGAGCTGGAGCCTGACGACGGCGGTGTTGCTGGTGGTCTTGAACATCAGCGCGCTCTCGCTCATTGGGGCGCTCGCGCTGTCGGGGACGTGGCTCCCGTTCGGACTCTCGCTGTTGACAGCGTCGGTGTTGCGGCTCTGAAAAATCAGTCGCCGGCGAGGGCCTCGGCGACCTGTTCGGCAAGCCGGTCTCTGACTGCGTGGCTGTCGCCGGCATCGAACTGGACCTCGATGACCTGTGTCCCATCGCTCCGGACTGACTCGCCGAACCGCTCGCGGAACGCCCGGCGGTCGGCCACCCGCTCGAACTCAAGCGAATAGAGCGCCTCTGTCGGCTCGAAATCGAGACCGTGTGGCGTCCGAAACTGGTCTTCAAAGGTGGGGTGGTCCTCGATTGGGAGCATGTGGAAGATGCCGCCGCCGTCGTTGTTGACGAGGACGACCGTCGCGTCCACGCCACAGCGCCCGAGCGCGAGCAGGCCGTTCATGTCGTGGTAGTATGCCAGGTCGCCGGTGACGAGCACGAGCGGGTCCGCCGTCGCGCTGCCGGCCCCGAGCGCCGTCGACGTGATGCCGTCGATGCCGCTGGCCCCGCGGTTGCCCAGCACGGTCAGGTCGGCGTCGCGGGGCCGCCCGAAGCGGTCCACGTCCCGCACCGGCATGCTGTTGGAGACGAACAGCGTGGCTGGGTCCGGGGCCAGCGCGGCCACGTCCGCGAGAACGCCGCCCTCCCAGTAGGTTTCGGCGACCGTTTCGTCGACGGCCGCCCAGTGGACCCGTTCCGCCCCGGCGAACCGCTCGCGCCACGACTCCGAACCGCCACCCAGCGGCTCCGCCGCGAGCGCGTCCGCGGTAGCGTCGGAGTCGGCGACGAGCAGGTCTGTCGCCGTGAATTCGGCCTCCGGCCAGCCGCCGCTCGGGTCGACGACGAACTGCCGGCAGTCGGCGTCACGGAGGTAATGTCGCAGCGGCTTCGAGGTCGGTGACGCGCCAAAGCGGACGACCACGTCGGGGTCGCCCCACTCCTCGACGCCGCCGCTGCCGAGATAGCCGTCGTAGCCGCCACAGACCGGCACGTCGAGGCGGTCGACGTGGGGGCCGAACCGCAGGTCCGACAGCGGGTCCGCGAGGACGGGGAAGCCCGTCGCCGACGCCAGTCGCTCCAGCGAGGCGGCACCGAGCCCCTGGTCGGCCGGCCCGGCGACGATGAGGCCCCGTTCGGCGGTCCGGATCGCCGCTCGAACGCGGCGCACCGTCTCCTCGTCCGGTTCGGCGACGCCCTCGCTGGTCGAGACGAACGGGCCGTCGCGGCCGGCTTCGGCCGCGTCGTCGCCGCCCGCCCAGTCGTCCGGGACGCCGGCCGGATCGTCCGCGGGCGTCGGCGTCGGTTCCAGCGGCTTCCGGAACCGACAGTTCAGGTGGACCGGGCCCGGGTCAGCGCCGGTGCTTTCGGTGAGCGCACGGGCCGCCGTGGTCCGGAGCATCCGCATCTTCCGGGGCTCGGCCTCGGGTTCGGGCATGTCCCGATACCACCGGACGGCATCGCCGTAGAGTTTCTCCTGGTCGACGGTCTGGTTCGCGCCGCTGTCGATGAGCTCCGGCGGTCGGTCCGCCGTCAACAGGAGCAGCGGGACGCCTGACTGGTTCGCCTCGATGACTGCCGGGTGGTAGTTCGCGGCCGCAGTTCCCGAGGTACAGACCAGCGGCGTCGGCTCGCCGGTCCGGCGGGCCCGGCCCAGCGCGAAGAAGGCCGCCGAGCGCTCGTCGAGGTGGGAGAACACCTCGACCTCGGGGTGTTCGGCGAAGGCCACCGTCAGCGGCGTCGAGCGGCTGCCGGGCGAGAGACACGCTGCGTCGACGCCGCCGGCGACGAGTTCGGAAACGAGTGTCTCCGCCCACAGCGTGTTGACGTTCGGCGCGGTCATTCCAGTTCGTCCAGAATCGGCCGGTACTTGAGCTGGACCTCGTCCCACTCGCGGTCGGGGTCGCTGTCGGCGACGATGCCCGCGCCCGCAAAGAGGGTCGTCTTCTGCTCCGTGGCGACGGCCGAGCGGATGCCGACGGCGAAAGTCCCGTTGCCGGCGGCGTCGACCCAGCCGATAGGGGCGGCGTACCAGCCGCGGTCGAACGCCTCAGTCTCGCGTATCGTCCGCAGCGCGGCGTCCGGCGGCAGGCCGCCGACGGCCGGCGTCGGGTGGAGCGCCTCGACAAGTGAGAGGACGTGCTCGTCGTCGTCGAGTTCGGCCGTTATCGACGTGCGCAGGTGCTGGACCGTGGCGAGCCGGCGGACCGTTCGGTCGCCGATGCGGACCGTCGAGGCGAACGGCTCCAGCTGGTCGCGTATCGCGTCGGCGACGAGCTTCTGCTCGTGGCGGTCCTTCTCGCTATCGAGGAGTTCGGCGGCGAGCCACTCGTCCTCGGCGGGCGTGTCGCCCCGGCCCGTCGAGCCGGCGAGCGCCTCTGTCCTGACGGTGCGCCCGCGGACCGAGACCAGCCGCTCCGGCGTGGCCCCGAAGAAGGTGCCGCCGGCCTCGGGCGACAGCATGAACCGGTAGCAGTCCGGATAGGTCCGGGACAGCCGCGCCATCACGTCGGGGACCGACAGGTCGGTCTCCAGCGCGACCCTGAGACTCTGTGCGAGGACGACCTTCTGGAGGTCGCCGCAGTCGACGCTTGCGATGGCGGCCGACACCTGCTCGCGCCAGCCGTCTTGTGTTGGCGTGCGCTTCCGGTGTGAAATTCCCGGTGGGGTGCCCGGCTCGCGTTCGGTGTCTGTGGCTAGCCTGTCGCGCCACTCACCCAGTAGCGTCTCAGCTTCGGTCGCGGCCTCGGGACCTGTCGCAATCGCCGTGAGCCAGGCGTCGTCGTCTCTCCTTGTCACCTGTATCTCGGGGAGAAAAAACGCCGCGCTTGGGAACCCATCCCAGGGAGAGTCCTCCCCTTCGTGTGTTCCGTTGTGGAAAGCGAACCCACCGAACGCTCGCGGTCGAGCGATGCTCGGGAGGCTGTCGGGAACGGAGCAGTCATCGAACAGCGCTTCGAGCGCTGTCCGAACGTCGTCGAACCGCGACTGCCCGTCGGCAGTCACAGTCGCCGCGCTCCCGCGGGCTGCGATTGATTCTGTACCGGCCGCCCAGAAGAACCGGGGGCGAGCGTCTGTCTCCAGTACCGCTCGCACCGGTGCATCGTCGAGGCGACACCCGCGTGCGACGACCGTTGTCTCACCAACCGTCGTCCCGTCACCACGCAGTGGTTCCATCAGCCATGTCTTAGGATTGCGCACCTTTGAGCCTAACTATACGCTCGATTCCGCGCACAACCGGACCGCCGCCCGGAGCCGCCGAGTTCTCGCCGTTCTGACCTGCCACGCGACGTGACAGTAACCGGATTCCGATTCGCGGAAATTAATATCTGAGTTTACGAACTTCCTCTCTCAGTTCTACAATTGTAATTCTGCAATCTCCGAACATACCCCCGTCAGGTTTAAATAGGGCATAGTCGAAGCCCCCTATGTTGCGATGCCTAAGGTAGAGATCAATATCCCGGAACACCTGGAGATGCAGATCGCGCAGCTCGTCGAAAAAGGCGAGTTCCTCAACCGCGAGGAAGCCATCGAGGACCTCCTATCGACCGGGCTCAAGGCGTACAAAACCTCCGGACCACAGGACGAAGACGAGGAACCAGGGTTCGAAGAAGACGGCATGATGGGCCACGACGACGAGTACGTCTTCTGAAAATACAGGCGTGAGCGTCTGGTATCCCTTCTCAAGCAATTCTTATGCACATGCCACCGCATACTGTAGCTATGCACAAAGACGAGCTTCTCGAGCTACACGAGCAGATGGTGACGATTATGGAGTACTTCCGCGACGACATGGACTCGGTTGACCCCGACCTGTTCGACGCCTACCAGGAACTCGACGTGCGTCCCTCCGACGTGCACAAATCGAAGAGCGAACACAAACACGCCGTGTTCGTGCTCGGAAACTCGCTGGCGACGGCGATGAGCGAAGACGAATTTTCTGACGCGGGCCGTGTCAGCAAGCGGATGAAGGAACTGGCCGAGGACGCCGAGCGGAAACTGTAAGCAGGCTGGCCCTGCGTCGGATTCTCTCGTCTTTATTTCGATCCGTCTCTCCCGTTGGCTACGACCGTTCACCGTTGAGTTCTGTGAACACCTCCGGGTCTGTCTTGAACTTCAGGACATTGTGAACGACCGAGTTCCGGACGTTCTGGATCACGTCGCCGTGTTCCTTATAGAAGTCGTGTATCCAGCGGGATTCGGCCGTTCGGCTCGGGAACATCATCACTGACTTCCACTGATATTCACCGTCGGAGAGGAAGTAAAAGAGCGTGTGCCGGTCGTCCCGGATGGACACCATCGCGTCGTGCCAGGAGTCGGCGAAATGCTCGGGATTGAACTTGAACTCGAACAGTGCGAAATTGAACAGTTCCTCGTTCGGGACGATGGTCTCCCGGAAAACGTCCGCGTCACGCATCTCTCGGATCGATTCGCTGACCGTTACGTGAGACACGTCGATGTCGTACTCGGACTCCAGCAGGTCCGCAAGCTCGCGGGACGACCGCTGGGGGTCCGCCGAGAGCTCTCGCAGAATGTACATATCCCGCTCGCTGAACTCCCAGTCCGGGGGGTTGTCGGTCATGTCAGAACTCCCGTCCCGGCGGAGGGACAGACGCGCTCAGTCACGGTACGTGTGCTCGGTCGAATCTGCGTTGGAAAGCTCGTAGACATTATCTGTCTGCTGACTACCGATTGCTGACTCAGTGGTTGCGTCGGTCACAGTAATCAACTTACTGGCCCTCGAACTCCGGGTCGCGTTTCTCGACGAACGCGGTCGTCCCTTCCTCGTGATCGGCAGTCGTGAACGCGACACCCTGCGCGGTGGCTTCGTTTTCGAGTGCCTGTTCCAGCGAACTGTCCAGGCTTCGGTTGACCAGCCGCTTGGCGTGCCCGAGTGCGACCGTCGGTCCAGCGGCGATATCCGCGACAAGCGCCGAAAACTCCGACTCGAACGTCTCTGCGTCGAACACCCGGGTAAACAGCCCGAGTTCCTCGGCCGCCGCAGCATCCAGTAGTTCGCCGGTAAACAGGAGGTCTTTGGCCTTGTTCGGGCCGACGATACGTGGAAGGAAATAGGAGACGCCGGAGTCACACGCCAGTCCGACCTGCCGGAAGCCAAAGCCGATCTGGCCGGCAGTGCTTGCGATCTGTATATCACAGGCCAGCGCGAGTCCTGCGCCGGCACCGAAGGCGGGGCCGTCGATTTTTGCGACGACCGGGAGCGGACAGCTATGGACGGTCCGAATCGCTTCGTGGAGCGACGAAACCACCAGTTCGACCTGCGTGGCCGGCGGTCGGTCGTGTTTCACGCCCTGTAACATCGCATTGATATCTCCGCCAGCGCAAAACGCCGGTCCCGCACCCTCCAGTACGACACACCGGGCGTCGCTGTCCATCACTGCTTCGAACTGCGCGGTGAGTGCGTCGGCCAACTCTGCCGACAGGGCGTTCCGCGACTCCGGCTGGTTCAGCGTTACTGTGGCGATTCCGTCGTCAACAGACAGCGTCACGGTCGCGTCTTCCATACGTTGGCCCTCGACCGGCGGCAAGATAACAGTGGTGTCCGTCAGCGCCTGCCAGACCAACATCGTTGGGCAGTACCTTTTGGCCGGGCTGGTCCGTGTACTACGTATGCGTCTCCACTGGCATCGCCGTGACCTCCGGCCGACGGACAATGCTGGCCTCGCCGCGGCGACACCGTCCGACCGGGTTGTCCCGGTGTTCGTCTTCGACAGGGCCGTGCTCGACCACGCTGGCCCACCACGGGTCGTGTTCATGCTGGACGCGCTCGACAGTTTGCGCGAGTGGTACCGCGACCGCGGCAGTGACCTGATTGTAGCTGAGGGCGACCCCACCTCCGTTTTGCCAGAGCTGGCAGCCGAGTACGGCGCCGAAAAAGTCACCTGGGGCAAGGATTACTCCGGGCTCGCACGGGAACGTGACGCGGCCGTCCGGCAAGCCCTCGACGATGCGGACGTGGCCCGCGAGGCCGTCCAGAACGCCGTGTTGCACGAACCCGGTGAGATTACGACGAACGACGGCGACCCCTACAGCGTCTTCACCTACTTTGGCCGGAAATGGCACGACCGCGAGAAGGCGGCTCCCTATGAGCCGCCGTCAGCCGACGAACTGGCCGACGTCGACGGCGATACGCTCCCGACACTGGCCGACCTCGGCTTCGAGGAACCGGAAGCGGACGTGCCAGCGGCGGGAACCGATGAAGCGCGCGCCCTGCTCAATGACTTCCTCGACGAGAACGTCTACGAGTACGAGGAGCGCCGGGACTTCCCGGCTGACGAGTGCACGTCCCGGCTCTCGGCTCATCTGAAGTTCGGTACCATCGGTATTCGCGAGGTGTACGACCGCACGCAGGACGCCAAGGAGGGGACCGGCGGCGACCGTCGCGAGTCCGTCCGTGAGTTCCAGTCCCAGCTGGCCTGGCGAGAGTTTTACACGCAAGTACTGTTTGCCCATCCCCACGTCGTCAGTTCGAACTACAAGTCCTACGAGAATCCAATAGAGTGGGAAAACGACGAAGAGCTGTTGCAGGCCTGGAAAGACGGCGAGACGGGCTATCCCATCGTCGACGCCGGAATGCGACAGCTCCGGGAGGAAGCCTACATGCACAACCGCGTCCGGATGATCGTCGCCTCCTTCCTCACCAAGGACCTACTCATCGACTGGCGGCACGGCTACGAGTGGTTCCGGGAGAAACTGGTCGACCACGACACGGCCAACGACAACGGCGGCTGGCAGTGGGCAGCCTCAACGGGGACCGACGCACAGCCCTACTTCCGCATCTTCAATCCGATGACACAGGGTGAAGACTACGACCCGAGCGCCGAGTACATCAAGGAGTACGTCCCGGAGTTACGGGACGCTGCGCCAGAAGTTATCCACGACTGGAACGAGTGCTCGCTCACACAACGGCGCAACGCTGCGCCGGAGTACCCGGACCCAGTTGTCGACCACAGTGAGCGACGCGAGCAAGCCCTCGCGATGTTCGAGCAGGCCAGAGGAGACGACTAGGGCGGCTTCGTTCTGCTTTGCTGAACTCTCCCGGGCGCTTACACGCGAAACGAAGGCGCTCGATAGCGTCTCTGCCACGGGCCGTCACCGCTCTGTCTCGCTGTCCTTGTCTAGTGCTACCAAATGGCTCCTAAACGTTTAACAGGCAGCCGCGCGACAGATATTGATGGAGGCGTTTTCATATGTCCGAACACTCAAATCCCGAACTGCCACCGCTCCCGTACGACTACGACGCACTGGAGCCACACATCTCCGAGCAGGTGCTCACCTGGCACCACGACACCCACCACCAGGGGTACGTAAACGGCCTCGAATCGGCCGAGGAGACGCTCGCCGAGAACCGCGAGTCCGGTGACTTCGGCTCGAGCGCTGCTGCGATGGGCAACGTCACCCACAACGGCTGTGGGCACTATCTCCACACGCTGTTCTGGGAGAACATGGACCCCAACGGCGGCGGTGAGCCGGAGGGTGCCCTCCGTGACCGCATCGAGGAGGACTTCGGCTCTTACGAAGGCTGGAAAGGCGAGTTCGAAGCCGCCGCATCTGCCGCCGGCGGCTGGGCGCTGCTCGTGTACGACCCCGTTGCCAAGCAACTGCGCAACGTGCCGGTCGACAAGCACGACCAGGGCGCACTCTGGGGCTCCCATCCCATCCTCGCGCTCGACGTCTGGGAGCACTCCTATTACTACGACTACGGTCCCGCCCGCGGTGACTTCATCGACGCCTTCTTCGAGGTCGTCGACTGGGACAAGGCTGCTGAAGAGTACGAGAAGTCGGTCAGTCACTTCGAGTAAGGGACGACCATCGACGTTTTTTGCAGCGGTGCTGGTCCTCTGAGCGCTATCTGAACCGATAGCGAGTAGTTCAACGTTAATATCTAACGACGGCAACAAAAAATATCGATGCGCTCGTAGCAGACTACGGAACAGCAGGGTTACGGGAGGATATAGTTTTATAAGATGTGCATCACTGGTAAGTGGTATGTCTCGCGATACCAATCGGCGAGCGTTCCTGAAGCGAACCGGGGCGATAAGCACTGTCGGTCTGCTCGGCGGATTAGCAGGCTGCTCGACCGAACAGACCGGCGGAGATGGCGGAGACGGCGGGGACGGGGGTGATGGCGGAATGACCGGAACCGGGACCGAGTCCGGTGGCGACAGCGGTCCGGAGTCTCCGGACGTGCTGATGGTCGTCGGCTACCCCCAGAGTGGTGTCCAACTGTTCAAGGACTTCTATGCCGACTATGGCGACGACGCCGCCGATATCCTCGTCACCGACGGACTGCAGGACGGGGAGCTGCCGAGCAACGTCGGCAACGATATGTCGAACGCCCGTGGCACGGCCCCGTCGGCGGCCGGTCCCGGCGTCGATACGTTCACCGACCTGTTCACCTCCGAATTCGATTACGACGAGGCCGGCGTGTTCACCTCACAGGCCTACGACGCGACGGCAGTTCAGATTCTCGCGAACGTGTTGGCCGGCGAAAACGACGGACAAGCCGTCCGGAATCACATGCGCGTCGTCGCCAACCCCGGGGGTGACACGTACGGTCCCTCCGAACTGCCAGCGGCCGTCGAAGCGGCCGCCGCGGGCGAGAACATCCAGTACGAGGGGGCGTCGAGTGCAGTCAACTTCGACGAAAACGGGGACATGGCCTCCGCGCAGTATCAGGTCTTTGGCTTCCAGGACGGCGGTGGCATCGAATCGCTCAGCACCGTCGACTTCAACGCTGGCGACGACATCCCGCAGCCGGAACCAAACGGCTCCGGGAGCGACTCCGGACGGACGATCCGGTTCGGTGTGCTGATGCCCGAGACCGGCGATCTCGGGCCGCTCGGAAGGCCAATCCGCGACGGCGCGATACTTCCGGCCCTGCAACTCGAAGGCGAGGTCGACTTCGAGTTCGACTATCAGGTCGGTGACACCCAGACGCAGGCGCAGGCGGGCATCGACGCGGCCAACTCACTGGTCAGTGCGGGCTATCCGTCTATCACCGGTGCGGCCAGCTCCGAAACGTCGATACAGGTCGCCAGGAACGTGCTCATCGACAGCGGCGTCGTCGGCTGTTCGCCGGCGTCCACGTCGCCGACGATTACCGACCTCGAAGACAACGACTACATGTTCCGTACCCCACCCAGCGACGCCCTGCAGGGGCAGGTCCTGGCGCAAGTCGGCGTGGACGAACTCGGTGCCGAGACTGCATCGACGCTGTACGTGAACAACAGCTACGGGCAGGCGTTGCAGGAGGCGTTTGCCGGCGCGTTCGAAGCGGAGGGCGGAACCATCGTCAATCAGGTCGGCTTCGAGCAACAACAGTCGTCCTACACGTCTGAGATCAACAGTGCGATGAACCAGTAACGGGGCCGCAGCGCCGACCGTTTTTATTTATCCGCCAAGGAAGTCCTGTCGAACCTGCTCGTCGTTGAGGAGAACCGTTCCGTCGTCCTCGTAGCGGTTCTGCCCCTGTACGAGCACGTAACCCCGATCACACCGCCGAAGTGCCTCTTTTGCGTTTTGCTCGACCATCAGAATAGCCGTGCCGTCGTCATTGATGCGGTCGATGCGGTCGAACATATCGTCAACGAGGTCGGGAGCGAGCCCGGCGGACGGCTCGTCGAGCAACAGCAGGTCGGGGTCGAGCATCAGCGCCCGGCCCATGGCGAGCATCTGCTGTTGGCCGCCCGACAGCGTCCCGGCCGACTGGTCGGACCGCTCCCGGAGAATCGGGAACCGCTCATACACGTCCTCGATGCGGTTCTCCGGGACCTCGTCGAGGATGTACGCGCCCATCTCGAGGTTCTCGCGGACGCTCAGCGAGCCGAACACGTTGCCGGTCTGGGGCACGTAGCTGATTCCCTCGTAAATGATTTCGTCGGGATTTCGCTGACTGATATCGGTCCCGTCGAAGATGACATCCCCGCCCATGTACGTCGTCAGGCCGAAGACGGACTTCATCACTGTCGACTTGCCGGCTCCGTTCGGGCCGACGATGACGACGTACTCGCCGTCCGCAACGTCCATGTGGACGTCACTCAGGACCTGCAGGTCGCCGTAGCCCGCATCGAGGTCCCGGATGGCGAGAAGTCGCTCGGCTGGGTTAGGGAGCGTGACAGTCTCGGACTCCGTTGCACGCTGGCTCATACGTCACCTCCCAGATACGCCTCGAGTACCCGCTCGTCCGACTTGATGGTCTCGGCGTCCCCTTCGGCGAGGACGCTCCCCTGGTGCATGACGATGATGTGTTCGCAGTTGTTCATAATGACATCCATGTCGTGTTCGACCAGCAGGAAGGTCAGGCCCTGCTCTCGGCGGAGTTCGTGGATCCGCTCCAGCAACTTCTCTTCGAGCGTCGGATTGACGCCGGCGAGTGGTTCGTCCAGCAGGATCATCTCGGGGTCGGTCATCAGGACCCGCGCCATCTCAAGCAGCTTTCGCTGGCCGCCCGACAGATTGCCGGCGTTCTCGTGTGCGAGGTGATCGATCTCGAAGAACTCCAGCGTCTCCCACGCGCGGTCGCGAACGGCGGTCTCGTCCGCGATCACGTCGCCGCGAAGCCCCGGCGTCACCGACCGGATGACCGATTCACCGACCTGCCCGCCCGGCGCGAGCATTACGTTCTCTATGACGGTCATGTCGGACAGTTCGCGGGCGATCTGGAACGTCCGGACTAGCCCGCGGTTTGCGAGCGTGTACGGCGCGAGCCCGGTGATATTCTGGCCGTCAAAGGTAACCCGACCGCCAGTCGGCTCGTGGATGCCCGTGATGCAGTTGAACGTCGTCGACTTGCCGGCCCCGTTCGGCCCGATGAGGCCAGTGAGCGACCCCTCTGCGACGGAGAACGTCGCCCCGTCGACCGCGACGACGCCACCGAACTCCTTGCGGAGGCCGTCGACTTCCAGCAGTGGCGACTCGATCGCGTCGCTCGTGACGGCGGTCTCCTGTCGCGGTGCAGCATCAGGTTCACTCATCTGCCTCACCTCCTGACCCTGACTGCGATCTATCGAGGCGCACGCTCGTTGCGGGTTCGTTCCGGTGGCCAAGCAGCCCCTCTGGCTGGTTCTGAATGATGTATATCAGCACGACGCCGATGAGAACGAACCGGAGCGTACTGACGTTGCTAATGGTGTATGCGAGGAGAGGAAGTGGATCCAGCGACCCGAGCCCGGCGACTGCGTCGATGATGTTGCCGGGTGCGCGAGTGCCGCCAAGAGTGACGTTCTCGCCCAGTCGGGCGGGCAGGTAGAACAGCAGCCCGGAGAACGTCGCTGCGCCGATGATACTCCCGGTGTTGGATCCGGAGCCGCCGATGATGAGCGCCGCGAACACGTAGAACGTAATCGTCGGTCTGAACTGCTGCGGGCTGACGTAGCCCGCCTGTCCGCGGAACAGGACGCCGGCCAGCCCCATCAGCGCACAGCCGATCATGAACGTCTTGATTTTGAACAGCCGGGTGTCCTTGCCCAGTGACTGGGTCACGGTCTCGTCCTCGCGGATCGCTTTCAGCACGCGGCCGAACGGCGAATTGGTGATTCGAGCGAGCACCCAGTAGCTCGCGGCCACGACCAGCAAGAGGAGTATTCCGTACGTGAGGTTCGCCAGGTTCGGCCCGGAGACGCCGACACCCTCCGCAGCGGTAACGAGTGGCTGCCCGACGCCGTTGATAAGCGTCGACGCCACCTCGTTCGCGGACTTGAACGAGATACCAGTCGCGCCGCCGGTTCCGAACGGCACCCCGAACAGCGAGACCTCGGCGAGGCCGTTCCAGTTGACGATAAGCCGGATGATCTCGGAGAACGCAACCGTCACGATGGCGAGGTAGTCTGCTTTCAGTCGAAGCGCCGGTAGCGCTGCGAGGCCGCCGACGATAGCGGCCATCACCATGCCGCCGATGAGGCCGAACCACAGCGGGAGGCCGAAGCCCGGGACCGCCCCGGCAGCCGGGTCAGTTGGCGCGGTGAGCACCGCCGTCGTGTACGCGCCGACGGCCATGAACCCCGCGATGCCGATATTGAACAGGCCGGTGTATCCCCACTGGAGATTCAGCGCCAGCGCGAGGATGGCATAGCCACCGATAAGAACGGTCACGCTGCCGACGAAGCCGGCGGCGAGGTTCGTCCAGTTCGCACCGCCGACAGCGATTGCCAGCACGAGCATGACGGCCCAGATACTGGCGATGAAGCCGAGAACTAGCCCTACGTCTGGGAGTGCGTCCAGACGGTCTCGAACAGTATCAACAGTACTCATGCTGTCGACACCCCCCCGAAGATGCCGGACGGGCGCAACAGCAAGACGACGATGAGCACCAGAAACGCGGAAGCCCGGGTCAGCCCAGATGGCAACCAGATCAGGGCCAGACTGTCAACCAACCCGATGAGGACGCCGCCGGCCATCGCCCCGTATATCGAGCCGATACCGCCGACGATAACGGCGGCAAAGATGAGCAACAGCAGTATCCAACCGAAATTGAACGCGATGGTGCCGCTTTCCAGAACAAGGAGGTAGCCGCCGATGCCCGCCAGGCCGCCACCGAGAATCCAGGTGAGCCGGATCACGCGTTCAGTCGGAATCCCGGTCACGCGTGCGAGATCCTCGTTGTCAGCCATCGCCCGCATTGCTTTGCCCAGTTTCGTCCGCTGTAGCAGAAGGTGGACGCCGAGCATCAGCAGGACCGACACTACCAGCAGAGTGATTTCGTTGTCGGTCACCGAGACCATCGAGAAAACGGTCACCCGAAGCCCGCCGCTTGCGACCCCACTGGTCTGCGTGCCGAAGACGAACGCGATGAGATAGCGCAGCGCGAGCGCGACGCCGATTGACGCAATCAACAACGAGATGTTGTCCGTGTCGCGCATGGGGCGATAGGTGAGGCGGTCGATAAGTAACACGATACCGATGGACCCAACGCCGGCGATGACGAGACCCAGAAGCACCGGACCGAACGTCGAAACGGTGCTCAACTGCCGTCCCGAGTTAAGCATAAACAGCTCTGAAATCGGGGCTCCGGTCCCGAGGCCAGCGGTGATATAAGCGGCGACCCATCCCAGGAACGCCCCGACAGTCACCGTGTCCCCATGTGCGAAGTTAGCGAAGTCGAGGATGCTGTATGTCATCGACAGGCCGATTCCGGCGAGTCCAACCGCTAGTCCGACGAGCAGCCCGTCCACCACCATCGAGAGCAACGAGCCCACAGTGAGGGAGCCACCCAGCAACTTGGTTCCGAGGAAGAACACGGTTGTCCCAGCGAGCTTTGCAACTAAATCCAGCAAGAGGAAGCCACTTACAGCGGCTACCACTGCTGCGCCCGGCCGATCGCCCACCACTACGCGGCCGTCTCTTGCGAACTCAGCAATTCCCATAGGTTACCGTTCGTTGGACCCTCCTCTCTAAATAACCCACCGGAAATTTATGCGAAATACCGGTGTAGAAGCCAAGACACCGGTGTCAAAACAGGAATCGCCCCCTCCCATGGTCACGTGTTAGACGAGAGACAACCGATACCACGGGACAGAGTGCCGATTGAATCTACTTCGAACCCGGTGAGGGCTGTGAGATCGAGCGCCCGCACGGCGCGCGACACCGGTTTCGGTCACCAGCACCTTCGTTGTACTCGTATCGAGAAATCACCGGACACCGGCCCGATACTGACTGAGAACAGTGCTATTCACAGCGCTTTTATGCGGTCCATCGATGATATACGACAGATGGTACGCCTGGTCGTCGCCAGTCTCGTGCTGGTTCTCTTGCTGGGAAGCGGTGCCGCGCCGCTGGCGGTGGCACAGCCGACCGACGAGAGCGTCGGCGTCCAGACGCCGGACAGGTTCGACCGGACGACGTTCCAGGTCACGCTGTATCAGAACGGGTCCGCGGAGTGGGCTATCCTCCACAGGACCCCGCTCACGAACGAGTCCGAGCAACAGCAGTTCGAGGAGTTCGCCGCGGAGTTCGAGCAGTCAGAGCAGCCATTATACCAGAACTTCGTCAGGCAGTCGACGCTGCTGACGCAGTACGGGACGAACGTGACCGGCCGGAACATGAGTGCGACCGACTACGACCGGTCGGCAACGGTCGACCCGCTCCAGAACACTGGGACGGTGAAGATGTCGTTCCGCTGGCATAATTTCGCGGTCGTCGAGGGCGATGCAGTGGTTGTCAGCGACGTATTCGACGGCGGGTTCTACATCGGGTCGAGTCAGTCGTTCGTCTTTGAGCGCGGCCCCGAACTGACGTTCGTCGATGTCCAGCCGGACCCGGACTCACAGAGCGCCCCTGACTCGCTCGAAAACAGCGCGAGTGTCACGTGGAACGGCGAGCAGTCGTTCAACGACCGCCGGCCCTACGTGGAACTGGAACCGCGCGAGACCGGGCAGAATACCGAGACGGAGCGCGGTACCACGGCGGCTGCCGACGCCCCTGACGGGTCCAGTGGCGGGCCATCGTGGATGCTCCCGGCTGTCGTCATCTTTATCGCCCTCGTCGCCGGCGGTGCGGCCGCGTGGCGGTCCGGCGCGCTGGGACAGGTGCTGGGAACCGACGACGACGAACCGCCCGCTTCGACACCGTCAGCCGCTGCGGCCACGGAGCAGCCGTCGTCGGCTCCGCCGGGCGATGCAACAGCGGACACCGATACGCCCGACGAACCGGCGGTCCCTGACGAGGAGTTACTCACCGACAGCGACCGCGTCCGCAAGCTGCTGGAGGAGAACGGCGGCCGAATGAAGCAGGTGGATATCGTCGACAGCACCGACTGGTCGAAGTCGAAAGTGAGCATGCTCCTCTCTGACATGGAAGACGACGGCGATATCTCGAAGCTCAGGGTCGGCCGCGAGAACATAATCAGCCTCGCCGGTCAGGAACCCGACGCCGCTGGATCACCGTTTGACGATGAGTGATACGTCCGGCTGTGCGTCCGTGTGACATTTCGCTACCGCAGAGAGCTGGTAATAGTTACAGCGACCAGTATGATAAACCAGCACAGGGCGGGGCTGAAACGCAATGATTATACGTATCTCCTCGCTACGAAGTTGTGTACGCTCCGTTGGTGTAGTCCGGCCAATCATATCACCCTCTCACGGTGATGACTAGGGTTCAAATCCCTGACGGAGCATTTCTCTCCGATTCACTGAAACCGCTAAGTGCTGTGACCGACAGTATTTGTGTCCCCCAGTCCAAGCAGGCGGTATGCGCGTCGCGGTAGTCACGGTCGGAGACGAACTGCTCAGTGGCGAGACGGTCAACACGAACGCCGCGTGGCTGGGACAACAGCTCGCGGAGCGGGGCGTCACTGTCGGACGGACGACGGTCGTCCCCGACGAGATCGCGGACATCGCCCGCGTGGTCAACGAGTACCACGCGGAGTTCGATGCCGTCATCGTCACCGGCGGCCTCGGACCGACGCACGACGACAAAACCATCGAGGCCGTCGCCGCGGCGTTCGGCCGGGACGTCGTCGAGAGCGAGGACGCCATCGCGTGGCTGGAGGAACACGGCGGGTATACGCGCGACGACCTGACCGATGGGACCGGCGAGGTGCCGGAGGGGTCCCGTGTCTTGTCCAATCACGAGGGCGTCGCACCCGGCTGTGTCGTCGAGAGCTGTTACGTCTTGCCGGGCGTGCCGGCCGAGATGAAGCGGATGTTCGAGGAGGTCGCCGACGAGTTCACCGGCGAGCAGCGGTACGTGCGCACCGTCGACGCCGATGAGCCCGAGAGCGCGCTGCTCGACCGACTCGCGGAGGTACAGGAGCAGTTCCCGGTCAAGGTCGGTAGCTATCCGGGCGACCACGTGACCGTCCGGTTCGAGGGGACAGAGGAGAAGCTAGTCGAGGAGGCAGCGGCGTGGTTCAGCGAGCGCGTCGACTCACCAACGGCGGAGTGACTACCGGTAGAGATGGTTCAGCCAGAGAAACGTAAGCAGCAGGCCACCGAGCGTGATGACTGCGCCGGACGCGTTGATGATTCCTGTCTGGACGCCACTCTGGAGTACGACTGACATAGCTGTGCGTTCTGCGTGGGGTGGCTTGAAAGGCACGCTCCCGGACCGCTTTTGCCGCAGGGTCGCGTAGTGACGGCGAATGCGACGAATCGGTGTCGTGGTCAACCCCATCGCTGGCATGGGCGGCCGCGTCGGCCTCAAGGGCACTGACGGGAAAGTTGCGGAGGCGCGCCGTCGCGGTGCGGAGCAACGCGCACCGGACCGGGCACGGATCGCGCTGGAATCGCTCGCCCAGGTTGGGGCGGATGTGGAACTGCTCACGTACGGTGACCCGATGGGTGCGGATATCGCTCGCAAGGTAGGATTCGACCCGACTGTTGTCGGCGCTCCGGCAACCGCCGACGAGACGACGAGCGAGGACACGCGGGCGGCGGTCCGGGCCTTCGTCGAGGCTGACGCGGACGTGATTCTGTTCGTCGGCGGCGATGGCACGGCCGTGGACGTGGCGATGACCCTCGACGAACTGGGCGCGACGATCCCGATTCTCGGGGTGCCGGCGGGCGTCAAGGTGTACTCCTCCGTGTTCGGCGTGTCGCCGCGGGCGGCCGGCCGCATCGTCGCCCGCTTCTCTGAGACGGAGCGTGCGGAGGTCAACGACATCGACGAGGACGCCTTCAGGGGCGGGGAGGTCGTCACGGAACTGCGGGCGGTCGCCACGGTCCCCGTCGCCGACCAGCGCCAGTCGGCCAAGCAGCTGGGCGGCGGGAGCGTCGGGTCCCTCGCAGAGAGCGTCGCCGACGCCGTCGAACCAGGCGTCACGTACATTCTTGGTCCGGGGAGCACTGTCGGCGCTATCAAAGGTGAAATCGGATTCGACGGGACGACCCTTGGTGTCGATGTGTGGCGCGACGGAGAGGTACTCGTCCGCGACGCTGCCGAATCGGACATTCTCGATGCTCTCGGCGACCGGAATATCATCGTTGTATCGCCCATCGGCGGGCAGGGGTTCGTGTTCGGCCGGGGGAACCAACAGTTGTCGCCGGCGGTCATCAGGCAGTGTGACCTCGAAGTGGTCGCTTCGCGGCGGAAGCTGGACGGCATCGGCACGCTCCGTGTCGACACTGGCGACTCGGAATTAGACGAGGAACTGCGCGGCTGGCTGCGGGTCCGCGTCGGGCGTCACGAGCGGAGACTTGTCGAAGTCGTCTGACGCTTCCACAGTCGAGGGCGGCAGGCCATGATATATCGCCCGCGGTATTTTATCATGTATAGTCAAGATTAAGGTATCTCACGCCCCACAAAGGACATATGGAAACACGGAAAGTCCAGCGACTGGGGCCGTCGACGCTCGCGATGACGCTGCCTGCGGAGTGGGCCAGTGCGCACGACGTCGAAAAAGGTGACGAGGTGTCGCTACGGATGGGCGGCAAAGGCACGCTGACAGTCATGCCCGAGTCCGTCCAGACCGAGGAGTCGGAGGCTATCATCCACGCGGAGAATCTCGATGCTGCGTCTGTCGAGCGGGCTATCGTCGCCCAGTACGTGCTCGGCCGGCGCGTCATCCACGTCGAAGCCCCAGAGGGCGAGACGCTGGAATCCTCTCACATCAACGCCGTTTACAACGCCGAAACCCAGCTGATGGGGCTTGGTGTCATCGAGGAGACGCCCGACCGAATCGCCATCCGCTGTTCCGTCGACCCGGAGGACTTCACGCTCAACAACCTCCTCGAACGGCTGGAGTCCACCGGCTCGACGATGCGAAACGAGGCAGTAAAATCTCTCGCACACGGCAACCCCGATCTCGCGCAGCGGGCGCTCAACCGCGAGCGACAGGCCAACAAGATATTCGTCCTCCTGCTTCGCCTCATCTTCACGGCCTACCAGAACCCGAATCTCGCGCGGGCCATCGGCCTCAACGACGGCTTCCCGCTCATCGGCTACCGCTCGATTGCGAAGAACCTCGAACTGACTGCCGACAACGCCGAGGACATCGCCGAAATCGCCCTCGAGACCGAGGACCACTCGCTCAACGTCGACAGTTCGACGATGCGGCGCATCCGCGAGTTCACCGACCAGGTCAACGACATCACCGAGCTGGCGGTGCAGGCAGCCGTCGACCGCAACTACGACACCGCGATTCAGGTCCGGGAGCTGTACAAGGACATCGGCGACAAGGAACACGAGATTCTGGACGACCTGCCGGAGATGGACAACGAGGCGCTGCTGGAAGTGCGTGAAGTGCTCGTCAGCCTCCAGCAGACCGCCGAGTTCGCGGTCCGGAGCGCCGAAATCGCGACGAACCTCGCGCTCAACGAGGAGTCCGAGCACACGACCATCGAGTAAGCGACGCCGAACCGGTCCGGTTTTTTCCTTCCGCTGGCCGTGCCGTGTCTGTCTCGACGACGGAGCGCCCTCTCCGACGGTCACGTCGTTCATCCGGATGGTGTAGCCGACCTTCGTAATCGTGTAGGGGTACGGCTTGGGGTTGTAGGTGTCGAACGCGAGGTGCAGCGGCGTCTCGGACTGTGTGAGGTTCGCCCGGTCCCACGCGCCGCGGGTCTCGTTGACGTAGAGCACCGGGTCCGAGACGAGCGGCTGGTTCGCTTCGACGGGTCGGTATATGTCCTGTGGCCCCAGCCCGAATGAACTAAGTGGGCAACACCGAAAGCGTCGTACATGAGTTCCAAGGCGTCCAAAAGCGACATGGGGATGGGCCTGGCCCTAGTGTTCGGGCTCGTCTCGGTCGGTGCGGCCCTGTTCACAGCAACTAACAGCTACAACTACGCAGTGTTGCACGCACAGGAGCTTGAGACGGGGAACCTGCTCGTGACGTCCGGCGGCGCGTTCGGGCTCGCGATGCTCGCCGCGGCCGTGGCTATCGTGGCGATCCACGCCTACGACGCCTGATACCGGTATCAGCTGCGAGACTGTGAAGGGAACCGTTAAAAACGCCGAGACCGTATCTCCTATATGGCCGATTACAGCGAGGAAGACCGACGCATTCTCGAATATCTCCGGGACAGCGTCTCGCGTGGGGAGAGCTACTTCCGCGCGAAGAACATCGCTGAGCAGCTCGGCCTCTCGTCGAAGCAAGTGGGTGCGCGACTCCCACGCTTAGCTGAGGAGGCCGACGAGGTCGAGATCGAGAAATGGGGGCGCGCACGGTCGACGACGTGGCGCGTCACGCCGACTGGATAGCCGCTGCCGGGTTTTCCGCACTGTTACAATCGGTGGATTCATCGGCCAGTAGTCCTCAGTATCTTCCATGACTGTCCGGGTCGAACGAACGATGACTGTGCCGGCCACACCGGAACGTGTCTGGGAATTCATCACTGACCCGGATAAACGGGCTCGGCCGATTAGTGTGGTCACTGACTGGGAAATCATCGACGACACACACGCGAACTGGTCGATCGAACTCCCGATTCCGGTGGTCAACCAGACGATGACGGTGAAAACCGAGGACGTCGAACAGCGTCGCCCGGAGTACGCTCGCTTTATCGGTCGCTCGAAGGTGATGACCGTTCAGGGCGAACACGAACTCGAAGAGACAGCCGACGGCGGCACGAAGCTGACGAACCGGTTCATCGTCGACGGCAAGCTCCCGGGCGTCGAGCGCTTCTTCAAGCGGAACCTCGACGGCGAGATGCAGAACCTCGAACAGGCGCTGCGGGACGACCTCGAAGTCGAAGCATGAGGCTCACACTTGCCCAGATAGACGTCTCGTCGGACTCGGTCGCCGAGAACGTCAGCCGCGCGACGACCGCCATCAAGGACGCGGCCGCGGACGGCGCGGACCTCGTCGTGCTTCCGGAACTGTTCAACGTCGGCTACTTCGCGTTCGACCGATACGCACGCGAAGCAGAGGGGCTGGACGGCGAGACGCTCAGTCGAATCCGCAGCACCGGCGCGGACCACGACGTGGCTGTGTTGGCCGGGAGCGTCGTCGAGGACCTGGCGACGAGCGCTGAGGCCGGGTTCGACGTGCCCGCCGATGCCGGACTGGCGAACACCGCCGTATTCTTCGACCGCGACGGGGAGCGACGGGCAGTGTATCGCAAACAGCATCTGTTTGGCTACGACTCCGCGGAATCCCAGCTACTGGAGCCGGGTGAGACGGTTCCGACTGTCGACTTCGAGGGGTTCACTGTCGGAGTCACCACCTGCTACGACCTCCGGTTCCCAGCGCTGTACCGCCACCTCGTCGACGAGGGCGTGACGCTGACGCTCGTGCCCAGTGCGTGGCCGTATCCGCGCGTCGAGCACTGGAAACTGTTCGGTCGCGCCCGCGCAGTCGAGAATCAGCTGTACGTCGCCGCAGCGAACGGCGTCGGGAAATTCGAGGACGCGGAACTGCTGGGTCGGTCGACGGTGTACGACCCGTGGGGAACGACGCTCGCCAGCGCCGACGACCACCCCGCGCTGGTGACTGCCACTCTCGACTCGACCCGTGTCGAACAGGTCCGCGAGGAGTTTCCGGCGCTTGCAGACCGCCGGACGGACTGGCCATAACCGCAGTCGCTGTTTGACAAAAAGCGGTTTTTGAGCGTTCGCTGTCATTATACCGTCGTCAGGACGATTCCATCCCGTATGGCTTCGCGAGTTAGGGTCCTCGCTGTCGTCGCCCTCCTCCTCCTTGCCGGCTGTGCCGGTCTGGGTGGGAGCAGCGACGCGGGCGGGCCACAGGGCGGCGGTGACGGCGCACAGATGTCCGGCGGTGACAGCAGCTCAAGTCAGCCCGTCGAAGCGGACTCCGGGGCGAACGCCGCGGATAGCGGGAATATTCAGGCCGGCGACGCGGCGGCCGACCGGGCCATCATCCGCAACGGCCGGATGGTGGTCGAAGTGGAGAACTACTCGACGACGGCCGACGCAATCGCCGCCCGCGCTCGCGCGTCCGGCGGGTACGTGAGCGACTCCAACCGTGAACTCCACCGCGATGACGGCGAAACGTGGTACACCGGATACATCGTCGTCAGAGTGCCAAGCGAGGAGTACGAGTCGACCCAGTCGATGGTGGCCGAGCAGGGGACGGTCCGCTCCGAAGAGACGACGACGAAAGACGTGACCGACAAACTGGTCGACCTCGAAGCGCGGCTGACCAATCTCCGGGAGCGCCGCGACAGACTGCGGGCCTTCTACGACCGGGCAAATAGCACGGAAGAACTGCTCCGCATCGAGGACGAACTGTCGTCAGTGCAGAGTGACATCGAACGTCTCGAAGCACAGAAACGCTCACTCGAACAGCGGGTCGCCTATTCGACGCTGCGTGTCGAAATCCACGAGCCAGCGCCGGAACCGTCGGCCCAGCAGGTGCCGTACCACGAGCGGTCGCTGGTCACTGCGTTCCTCTCGTCGGTGACCGACGTATACGTGTTCACCCGAGGCCTGCTGGTGACTGCTGCGAGTCTCGCGCCCTGGCTCGTCGCCCTCGCCGTTCCAGTCGTCGGCGGCCGGCGGCTCCTTCGCGGTCGGTCGCTCCCGCTACTGGGCCGACGTGGCGCGTCGGAATCAGCTACAGAGGACGGCGACGGTGGAGGCGGAGGCAACGCCCCACAGCAGGAGCCCACTGACCAACCGGATTCGGAGTCGCCTGACGATAAGGCGTAGCCGGAACCCGACAACCGGGCCTTTTTTGCGTGTCCACTCGCTACGAGTAGCTGCCGGCAAGGCGCTTTTCACGTCGATGCCGGCGCTAACGCCCGTCTCGCTGCTCGGCCACTCGGCGTCGCTCGTCCGCCAAGGCTGTCCGGACAGCCTTTTTACTCCTCTCCCGGAGTCGACCCTTTCGCCTCTCCTCGCCTTTCGGCCGAACGCGTCAAGAGAAACCACTGACCAGCAGTTGCTGCAAAACGGCTTGACCCGACCGCGTCGCTCGTGGCTACCGCGCGCGTTCCCGTTCCAGCGCTTCGCTGAAGTGTGCACGCGTAATCGTCACTTCGTCGGCGTTCTCGGTGGCTTCCTCGGGCCCGTAGGCGGACGCCACCTCCCGGATGGCCAACATCGACGCTTCACGGACGACGGCCTCCAGTTCTGCGCCAGAGAAACCATCAGTCTCCTCGGCGAGGTCCCCGATATCGATGTCAGAAGCGAGCGGTTTCCCGGCGGTGTGGACAGCGAGAATCTCCTCGCGAGCGTCACGGTCGGGGTTGGGGACCTCGACGTGCTGTTCGAGGCGACCCGGCCGCAGCAGCGCGTCGTCGATCATGTCCCGGCGGTTGGTCGCGGCCAACACGACCAGATTGGGGTTTTCGGTGATGCCGTCCAGTTCGGCAAGCAGTTGCGAGACGACGCGCTCGGTGACTTCGTTGCCCTGGCCGCGGTGGCTGGCGATGGCGTCGATTTCATCGAGGAAGATGATGCTCGGCGCGGTCTGGCGGGCGCGCTCGAACAGTTCTCGGACGGCTTCCTCGCTCTCACCGACGTACCGGTCCATGATTTCTGGCCCGGCGACGTGGATGAAGTTCACGTCGCTCTCGCCGGCGACGGCCCGCGCCAGCAGGGTCTTCCCCGTCCCGGGCGGGCCGTACAGCAGGATACCGCTCGGTGGGTCCGTGTTCGTCGCGGTGAACAGTTCTCCGTACGACAGCGGCCACTCGATAGCCTCCGTCAGCGTCTGTTTGACCTCGGACAGCCCGCCCACGTCGTCGAACGTCGCCGTCGGCGACTCGGCGACGTACTCCCGCATCGCGCTGGGGTCGACGGTGGCGAGCGCACTTTCGAAGTCGTCTTGGTGGACGTCACCGTCATCGCGGTCCGCCCGGAGTGCGGCCATCGCGGCTTCAGTGGTCAGCGACGCGAGGTCCGCCCCGACAAAACCGTGGGTCTGTGCGGCGATGCGGTCCAGATCTGCGTCCTCGTGGAGCGGCATGTCCCGCGTGTGAACATCCATAATCTCGCGACGGCCGCTCTCACCGGGGACGCCGATCTCGATTTCGCGGTCGAAGCGGCCGCCGCGGCGCAGCGCCGGGTCGATGGCGTCGACGCGGTTCGTCGCCCCGATGACGACGACCCGGCCGCGGTCTTCGAGGCCGTCCATCAGTGTGAGCAGCTGGGCGACGACGCGGTTCTCCATGTCGGCGTCCTCGTCGCGGGAGCCCGCGATGGAATCGATTTCGTCGACAAAGAGGATAGCCGGCGCGTTCGCCTCGGCCTTCTCGAAGGCCTCCCGGAGTCGCTCCTCGCTTTCGCCCTTGTACTTGGAGACGATTTCGGGGCCGGAGATGGTGTCGAAGTAGGCGTCGACTTCGTTGGCGACGGCACGGGCGATGAGGGTTTTCCCCGTCCCGGGCGGGCCGTGCAGGAGGACGCCGCTCGGGGGGTCGATGCCTAGGCGGCGGAACTCCTCGGGCTCGGAGAGGGGCATCTCGATCATCTCCCGGATGCGGTCCAGTTCCTCGTCGAGGCCGCCGATGTCCTCGTAGCTCACCCCGGACTCCGTCTCGGCGGTCGGTGTGTTCGCCGTGGCTGCCTCGTCGGATGACGACTGGTCGGTATCGCTGCCGCCGTCGAGGCCGGGCAGCACAGTCACTGCCGTCGTGCCGGTGACCCGAACCGGCCCCGACGGCGACGTTTTGCGGACGAGAAAGGTCCCCAGCCCCTCGATGTGGGTCCGCTCGTCGGCCTGGATTATCTGATCGACGAGGCGCTTCCTGACCAGACTCTCGTAGTCCTCGCTGCCCGGCATCGGTTCGACCGGCTGGACGGCGATCTCAGTGGCCTCGGAGACTGACCCGCTGGTCACGGTGACCGTGTCACCGATGTTGACGCCGGCGTTCGCTCTGGTATCTGAGTCAATGCGGACGAAGGACCCGTCGTCATCCGCCGGCCAGACCTTCACGACAGTCCTATCGTCGCCTTCAACGATGACGGGCGACCCGCTCAGCACGCCCAGCTCAGTCCGTGCGGACTCCGGCAGTCGTGCGATACCGCGCCCGGCGTCGCGCTTGTTCGCACCCTCGACTGTGAGTTCGACACCGGCGTCAGTGGCCCCGCTCATGCCGCCTTCTTGCAATCCGACTCCCTTGAGGGTTCCCGTTGTGTTGCGGGAAAATAATATACGGGCGGCCGTCGGAATCTCTGGTATGGTTGTCCAAACCGAGCGAGACGAGGTCACGTGGTACAAGTGCGAGACCTGTGGCCTGATGTTCGACGACCAGAGCGACGCGCGTCAACACGAGGAGAACTGTGACGACGAAGACCCGTCCTACATCCAGTAACGGTCCTCGCCCTCGCAGTCACGCACCCGCACCACAGGCATTACGCTTCGACGATTTCGAAGCTCCGCTCGCCGAGTTCGTCCTCCTCGAAGACGAATACCCGGCCGTTCGTCACGTCGTAGTCCACTTCCACTTCTGTCCGCATCTGATTGTCCCGGACCGTGACCCCCGGAAACAGTTCGTCTTCCTCGCCGTCGTCAAGGATGACCCGTCCGACGCCCGTCTCTTCGAGAATGTCGTCATGCGTCCGGAGGTCGTTGACGTACACGAGGATACCCGACGTCTCCGTCTCGTCGGTAATCAGGACGTGTGTGTCTTTTCCCGGGGCAGTCTGGATGCTCCCTTCGACCGCCGTTGGGACGCCGTGATAGAACGCCTGGCGGCCGTCGAGGTACTCCACGACGACGCCGTCCTCGGTTAACTCGACCGAGACGGTGTCCGGTGCGATGTCCGACCGGTTGCTCATACTGCCAGTTCCGGCGGCGCGCTCAAAAGTGACGCGTTGTTAGTTTCGACCCGCGGTCGCCCGTCGGCCCGCGTTGGCGACGGGTGCGAAAGGGACTAGTGACTCGCCTGTCTCCGTCTCAGCATGACGAAGACCCTCGTCGTCGGCCTCGACGGCGCGAGCTGGGAACTGCTCGACCCGTGGATTGAGGCCGGCGAGCTCCCGAATCTGGCCGCGTTACGGGACACCGGTACCTGGGCGGGGACACGGAGCTGTCTGCCGCCAGTGACGTTCCCGAACTGGAAGTGCTACTCCTCGGGGAAAGACCCCGGTGGCTTTGGCGTGTTCTGGTTCGAGAACGTCGACCTCGCCGCAGGCGAGATCACCGTAATGAACGGCGGCGACTACGATACCGCCGAGCTGTGGGACTACCTCAACGACGAGGGGCAGTCGGCCGGCGTCGTCAACATGCCGACGATGTACCCGCCGCGGGACATCGACGACCTCGTCGTCGCCGGCGGCCCTGACGCCGTCGAGGGCGAATACCGGTCAATCAGCTCCGGCTACACCTCGCCGCCGGAACTGGCCGAGGAACTTGAATCCCGGTTCGACTACAGCGTCCACCCGGACCCGCTGCTGTCCTCGAACGACGAGCGCGGCGCGGAGGTCGACGCCATTCTCGACCTGCTGGAGAAGCGATTCGAGGTAGCGACGACGCTCTTGGACGAGCGAGACCTCGATTTCGTCCACGTGACGCTGTTTTACCTCAATGTCCTGCATCACTTCTTCTGGGACGACGAACCGAGCCTGCGCGCGTGGGAGCTGGTCGACAAGTGGGTCGGCCGACTCGACGACCGGGAGGAGCTGAACCTCGTCCTGATGTCCGATCACGGCTGCGACGCGACCCAGACGGAGTTCTACATCAACGAGTGGCTGGCCGAAAACGGCTATCAGGTCCGGGACACCAGCGTCGACGCCGTCCTCACCCGGATCGGACTCGACCGGGAGAACCTGCTTGCGGTCGCAAAGCGTGCTGGACTGGTCGACACGCTCGCTCGCGTCGTCCCCGAGTCCATCCAGCAGCTTGTTCCACAGCGCGACGGCGTCAAGCGGGACCGGAAGCTCGAAGCTATCGACCTAGAACAGACGGAAGTTGTCGCCAGTGGGCAGGGGCCTGTGTACATCAACCCCCGGTTCGACGTGGAATCGGTCCGCGAGTCGCTGATGGCCGACCTGCGCGAGGTCGAGGACGAACACGGCCCGCTGTTTACCGACGTGTACCGGGGCGAGGACGTGTACAGCGGCCCCTATGTCGACGCCGGGCCGGAGGTCGTCGTCGACCAGCGTCCGGGCGTCCACGTCAACGACGGCATCGGCGGCGGGACTGTCCAGAGCGGCCCTGACCGCTGGGCGGCCGAGAACACGCCCTACGGCATCTTCGCCGCCAGTGGGCCGGATTTCGAGCCACAGGGCGAACTCGACCGTATCAGCATCCTCGACATCGCCCCGACGCTGCTAGCTGCCCACGGCTGTGCGGTGCCGACGGACATGCGCGGCGAGGTGCTCCCGGTGTTTGCCGAGGACCCCGCCGTCGGCGAGCGCGACCCGCTCAGCATCGCGGACGCGCTCGGGAGCGACGACGGCGACGCCGTCGAAGACCGCCTGAAACAACTGGGATACATGGAGTAGCTGCGGCCGTGCCAGCGACTGGCGTCGAATGAGTGAACCCAATGGGATAAGTAGCCGCTCCCGATACACACCGGTATGGTTAGCATCGATCTGAACAACAGCCAGCGAACGATGCTTACGACGCTGGTAAACAGGTATCAACAGACCGGTGAGGCGGTCACCGGTGAGACAATCGCCGAGGAGATCGACCGGAACCCCGGAACAGTACGAAACCAGATGCAGAGCCTGACCTCGCTGGGGCTTGTCGAAGGTATTCCCGGCCCGACAGGCGGATACAAGCCGACCTCCGAGGCCTTCGACGCAATCGACCGCCAGCAGATCGACGAGGCCGAGAGCGTCGTCGTCGCTCACGACTACGAACGGGTCGACGTCACTGTCGAGGAAATCAACTTTACGAACGTCCACGACCCGGAGAAGTGCCGCGCCCGGTTCCACCTCCAGAGTTCGGTACAGGACTTCAGCGAAGGCCAGGCAGTCATTCTCGGCCCGACGCCGATCTCAAAGCTCGTCGTCGCCGGGACGGTTGTCGCTGTCGACGAATCGAACAGCGAAATCCTCCTCGACGTCGCGAAAATCGAAGCGCCTGTCGAAGAGCCGGAGAAATAAGCGGTCTGTACGGCCACGTAGCGTGCTGTAGCCTACTTCAGGGGTCGACGCGGTCGATCCACAGCGTCGGCGTCTCTATTTCGTCTTCAGTGGGAAGGGTGTCCGGCGAGTCCCAGACGCGCCCGGCCGCAGCGACGCCGCGGGCGTCTGCGACTGTGTCAAAAAACGCCTTTCCGCGTTCGTACTGCTGCCGTTTCATCCCGAGACCGAGCAGTCGTCGCATAAGCGACGCGATGGGACCACGTCCCTGTCGGCGCTGATCGACTTTCCGCCGCAGGTCGTCGTACGCGTCGTCGAAGGCACGGTCCATCAGCAGTTCCGCGTACCCCTCGACGGCGGTCATCGTCGTATCGAGTTCACCAAGCGCCGTCCGGTCGATGTTGCCGTCGGTGAGGTTGTCGATGGCGTCCTCCATCGCCGTTTCGAGATGGTCCGAGAGCCACGGGGCCGCGCCGAACTCCGCCGCGTGCGTGACCTCGTGGAAGGCAATCCAGCGGCGAAAGCGGTCCCGCTCGACGTTCAACTGATCGGCGACCCGGTTGATGTTGGGGCGCACGAAGTACAGCGCGTGGGCGTCGTTGTCCGCGAGCAGGACGGGGTCGTACTGGCCAAGAACGTTGTTTCCTAGGAACGACAATGCAACGGCCATCGACCCGGTGTTGACGACGCGGGCGATGCCGGGCATGTACTCGGCCTGCTGTTCGATCGGCTCCATCACGCGACTGAACGTCGCGACGTTGGCGTCGATCCAGTGGTGGCGGTTCTGGATTTCGACAGTCTCGGGCAGATCAAAGGCGAGTTCACCGACCTCACGAACGCGGTCTCTGGCGTCCCGAACGTCGGTGGCGTAGCCGTCGCGTTCAGGCTTCTCGACGGTGAGGTCGCCTGTGTCAGTGGCCCCCTTTGCGGCGTCGGCGACAGCACTCCAGTCGATGGGACCGTCGCCGGTCGCGCCGGCGACAGCCTGTACACTGTGGTATAATCCCATACGTCTGAAATGTGGCGGGAGGAAATAGGCCTTCTCCCTGTAAAAACGACTCCCCGCGTCCGGTTCGGGAGCGGGGCCTATCCGCTACAGGTCGCCATCGCTAGCAGCACCGTCATCGGACCCGCCGAGGTACAGGCGCAGCACGAGCGCGACAACTGCGACGACACCGAGTACCGCGAGTGCGAGGCGAGCGACACTGGGGCCACTGCCGCCTTCTGCGTCCGTTTCGTCGCGTGATCTGTCCGTCCGCGACCACGACGACGTGCTGTCTGAGCCGTCGTCATCGTCACCAGCGCTGAACGGAGCGTTCGCAGTGAACTCCGCACCGTCGAGATGTACTTCCAGGAAGGTGAATTCTGCCATAGTGACAGTTCGACGCCGCGGCTCTTAGCCGTGGCGGTACCGGGCTACGACAGCCGGTCCCATCCGTGTGCAGTCCGCTGTTTTCATGACCACGGGGGATCTATGTCGCCTATGGACACACGACGACGAGAGTTTCTCGAATCCCTTCTGACAACGCCCGGTCCGTCTGGATACGAGGCCGACAGCCAGCGGGTGTGGCTCGACTACGTCAGCGAGTTCGCCGACGAGGTTCGAACGGACGACTACGGGAACGCTGTCGCGAAAGTCGAGGGCGGCGACACGACCGTCGCGCTCGCGGGCCACGGGGACGAGATCGGCTTCATTGTTCGGGACTTCACCGACGACGGGTTCGTCAAACTGGGCCGCATCGGCGGCTCAGACAAGACTGTCTCGCGCGGGCAACACGTCACCATTCACACGGCCGACGGTCCCGTCTCGGGCGTCGTCGGACAGACCGCGATTCACCTCCGGGACTCGGATGACGACTCCGTGCCGGAGATCGCCGAACAGCACGTGGACGTGGGTGCAGCGGACGGCGACGAAGTGGAATCGCTCGTCGACCGTGGCGACCCGGTGACGTTCGTCCAGACGCTGAGCGAACTGGAGAACGGCCGGCTGGCGGCCCGGGGGATGGACAACCGCATCGGTATCTGGGCGGCCGCTGAGGGCCTTCGCCGTGCGGCAGAGTCGGATGTGGACGCGACGGTTTACGCGGTCTCGACAGTACAAGAGGAGGTCGGCGTGCAGGGTGCAAAGATGGTCGGGTTCGACCTCGCGCCTGACGTTGCCATCGCCGCTGACGTGACTCACGCGACGGACGCACCGGGCTCGCCCGGCAAGGCCGCGACGGGTGTGGAACTCGGCGAAGGACCGGTCGTCGCTCGCGGGAGCGCGAACCATCCGGTCGCGGTCGACGCACTCCGGGAGACCGGTAAAGAGGAGGACATCGACATTCAGTTGCAGGCGACGGGCATCCGGACCGGGACCGACGCGGACGCCTTCTACACCTCGCGGGGTGGAATTCCGTCGGTCAACGTCGGCCTGCCGAACCGCTATATGCACACGCCGGTCGAGGTTATCGACCCCGACGACCTCGACGCGCTCGCGGACCTGCTGGCTGGTTTCGCCGTCCGAGCGGCCGACCGAGCGCCGTTTAGCGTCGAGGTCTAGGATATCGGAACCGTGGTGGGAGTGCCATCGCGCAAACGGTACGTTTAAGCGGCCATCACTATCCAAACCGTACATGAGTGGACGACCGCTGGATGTACTCGAAGCGTCCCTCGGTGAGACAGTCACCGTACAGCTGAAGGGTGGCGAGCTGTTCGAGGGGGAACTCACCGGCTACGACCAACACATGAACCTCGTCGTTGAGGATGAAGACACAACGATTATACGCGGCGATAACGTCGTCTCAATTACTCCATGACTGGCGCAGGAACTCCGAGTCAGGGCAAGAAAAACACCACGACACACACGAAGTGCCGACGGTGTGGTGAAAAGTCGTATCACACGAAAAAGAAGGTCTGCTCGTCGTGCGGTTTCGGCAAGTCGGCCAAGCGACGTGACTACGAGTGGCAGTCGAAAGCGGGCGAATAACACACTCAACACAAATGCACGAGAAGTGCGGCGTTGTTGGCATCTCTTTGGAGGACCGTGACGCCGCCCGACCGCTTTACTACTCCTTGTACGCGCTCCAGCACCGCGGCCAGGAATCGGCTGGCATCGTCACCCACGACGGGTTCCAGCAGTACAGCCACGTCGAAATGGGACTCGTTGGTGACGCCTTCGATCCCGGCGATCTGGAGGCGCTCAACGGCTCGAACGGGATCGGCCACGTCCGATACCCGACTGCCGGGAGCGTCAACGCCTGCTGTGCCCAGCCGTTCTCCGTTTCGTTCAAGTCGGGGTCGCTGGGCCTCTCGCACAACGGGAACCTCGTCAACGCCGACGAAATCGGCGACGAACTGGCCGACCTCGGCCACGCCTTCACGTCCGACGGCGACACCGAGGTCATCGCCCACGACCTCGCGCGTAATCTCTTGGAGGAGGACCTGGTCCGGGCCGTCAAGCGGACGATGAACCGTATCCACGGGTCGTACTCACTGACCATCATGCACGACGAGACGGTGCTCGGTGTGCGCGACCCGCAGGGCAACCGGCCGCTGTGTATCGGCGAACTCGAGGACGGCTACGTCCTCGCCTCCGAGTCGGCCGCCATCGACACGCTCGACGGCGAACTGATCCGGGATGTCAAGCCCGGCGAGCTCGTCGTCCTGCACGCCGACGGGACCGGCTACGACACTTACCAGCTAATCCAGCCCGAGAACACGGCCCACTGTTTCTTCGAACACGTCTACTTCGCGCGACCGGACTCGACCATCGACGAGAACCTCGTTTACGAGGTCCGGCGCGAACTAGGCCGGAAACTCTGGGAAGAGTCCGGCGTCGAATCGGACGTGGTGTTGCCGGTGCCTGACTCCGGACGTGCGTTCGCCTCCGGATACGCCGAAGCCGCACAGGACGACGGTTCGGACATCGAATTCGCTGAAGGGCTGATGAAAAACCGGTACGTCGGCCGCACGTTCATCATGCCGACCCAGGACGAGCGCGAGCGGGCCGTCCGGCTGAAGCTCAACCCCATCAAGTCGACTATCGAGGGCAAAAGCGTCACCATCATCGACGACTCTATCGTCCGCGGGACCACCTCGACGCAACTGATCCAATTGCTGAAAGACGCCGGGGCCGAGGAGGTCCACGTCCGAATCGGAGCGCCGCCCATCGTCGCGCCCTGTTACATGGGCATCGACATGGCCTCACGGGACGAACTCATCGCCGGGAACCAGTCCGTCGACGAGATCCGCAGCGAAATCGAGGCGGACTCGCTGTCGTATCTCTCCATCGACGCCATCGCAGAGACGCTTGACAAGAGCCAAACTGACCTCTGTCTCGGCTGTGTCACCGGCGAATACCCCTACGACATCGAGGGCGAGGCGACGGACCGCGACGTTGCCCGCCCCGATATCGGGACGCAATCGAGGCCGGCTGACGACTAGCGTCGTCGGTGCAGACTGGCACCACATTTTTGCGCAGTCCGAGCAAGGACTCACGCATGCCAGGGCCGTCCTTCCTCGCAACTGACCGAACTGCCCTCCGGTCCCCGGAGCGGGATGACCTCGACTGGATACAGCGCGTGTTTCACGACGAGAAGGTCTGGGGGCTGGGGACGTACGCCCGCCCACCGACCACCGACCAGATGGAGTCCTACTACGAGGAGACGCTGTCCGACGAGGACTCGGTCCATCTACTGGTCTGTATCGACCCGGACGGAAGTCCCGGACGGGTCGAGGACCGAACCGAGCCGGTCGGACTCGTCGCCATGACCGACCACGACCCAGAGCGGGGCACAGCCGAACTGGCCTACTGGCTCGACCCGGATGCCTGGGGCCAGGGGTACGCCACCGAGGCAGCGGGCAGACTGGTCCAGTATGGCTTCGACCAGCGAGCGCTCCGGAAGTGGTCGGCGAAGATTGTTGGCGGGAACGACCGTTCCGTCGCAGTGGTCGACCGACTGGGATTCAGCAAAGAAGGCACGCACCGGGCGGAGTGGTATCTCGACGGCGCGTGGCGAGACATGTTGTGGTTCGGCCTGCTCAGAGCGGAGCGCTAGTCTTCACCAGATCAGGTACAGCATCGCGTAGACGGCGATACCCATCGAGAACGAGATCAGCCACAGCCCCGCGGCCAGCTTTCCGGCCCGCGGGTGGTTCGTCGACGGCAGTTCCGAGACGGGGTACGTGTAGGCCAGCAGCAGGACGTAGTACACCGCCGGGATAGCGATGATGGCAAGCAGGATGTGGACGGCGAGAAACGGCAGGTAGAAGTACGTCTCGACGACCGACGGACCGGTGAAGTCCGTTGGCCCTTCGAGCGTTATCCGATAGAGATACAGCACGAGAAACAGGGCGAACAGGCCAAACGAGGAGAGCATCAGCTTCCGGTGTCGGGAGACGTTGCCACGCCGGATTGCTCGAACGCCACCGACGATTGTGCCGATAGCGAGGGCGCTGACCACAGCGTTGGCGTGAGGGATTGCCCCGAGCACGCTCGCGGGCGCAGCGGGGAGAGCCGACCGGGGAATCGCCCCGAGAACGGCCCCAAACACGAGCGCGAGCGACACGACCGTCAACAGGCCAGTGAGTGCTGGCACGCGATACCGAGCCTGAAGATCCATACCGCAACTCCGGACTGGATGCAAAATACGGTTTCGAGTCACGTACGGCGAGGCGGGGTCGCTACGTGGGTTTCGCTGACGGCCGCTCAACACCGGTCACGTGCAGCCGGACCCGTCCCGTCGGGTCGTTGGAGAGGGCGATTTCCCACCCGTGGCCCTGTGCGATTTCTCGGATCACGGCGAGATGGAGTCCGCCACCCTCGTCACTGGAAGCGTAATAGAGCTCAAACGGTCCCTCCTGTCCCACCTCTAACGGGATGCTGTCGTGTTCAAGCGCGAATCCGTCGGCCGTGTCGGTGATCGTTATCTTCCCGGTGTCACCCTGCTCCGTGGCGAGCCGAAAGAAGTTTTCCGCAAGCTGACGCAGGCGGTTGCTATCGGCCAGTATCGTCTCGGTACAGTCGATTTCGATGGTCGACCCATCGGTGGTGACCGTCGTCCAAGCGTCGGCCATCACGTCGGAGAGCGCGACTGGCTCGACGGTGTACTGTCTGCCGCCTTCTCGGGCGATCTCCATGAGATCGTCGATGAGAAACGACATCCGAGTGTGGCTGCGCTGGATGGCGTCGAACTCCTCGGCGGCGTGTTCAGCGGCTAGCAGCTCGACCCGACCCATCGCCGCCTGAAGCGGGTTCCGGAGTTCGTGTGAGATAATCTGTGCGAGCTCTCGGAGCCGCTCTTTCTGCTGTTCCAGCTCCGTCGTCCGCTGCTGGAGCGCGTCTTTCGTCTGGCTGGCGTCGATAGCCAGCGCGATGTTGTGCCCGACCTCCCTGAACGTATCCTGTTCTTCCGCGTCGAAGGTGTCGACACTGTCGGCGTATACTCCGAGGACACCGTACGAATCCCCGCCGTACACCAGTGGGACCGCAAGAATTCGGGTGCAGTCCGTCTCCAGTGCCTCTGTGTCGTCTGCGACCGTTGCGTGGTCGATGTCTGCAACGACCAGTCGGTTTTCTGACTCAGCGCGGCGCAACGGGTCCGGTGCGGTAATAGAAACGTGGTCACGCTGTGACCCCAGCGCTCGAACGACCGGCCTGTCGTACTGACAGGTCACCGTACAGGCCTCAGTGTATCTGGTTGTGCCTGCCAGAACCGCCGTGACATCGCGTTCGATATCCATCCGCGACTGTGAGCGGACGAGCGCCTGATTGACCAGCCGGACAGCCTCGTTGAGCTGTTTTCGCTTGTTCGCCCGCTGCCGGGCCGGACTGGAAGCGACAGCGGCATCGACCTGTGCCAGAAGTCGCTGGTGGGCATCGCTTACTGTACTCGGAATGTAGCCGAACACGTCGCGGCTGTAGGCTTCGCGGGCGATGTCGCCGTTTGTCACTTCGGCAAAGAGGACAACCGGGAGTTCGGGGTGGCTCTCCCGCAGCCGTTCGATCACGGTCAGCCCACCGAGATACTGTGTCCCGTCCACGTTCTCCACTTCGCAGTTCGTGACGACGCAGTCCGTGTCGTAGTCCCCGAGCGCACACTCCAGATCACGAACCCCGTCGAACTCGTTGACGGTGAGGCCACTGTCCCGGAGCATCGAAATCGCGGCCCTGTCCTGGCTCGGACTGCGGACGAACAGGACGGTGGGCTGTGACTTCATCACCCATCCAAAGAGACACGCACATAAAGAAGTTACACCAGACCTCTCTCTGCTGATGACGGTTCCCGTCTCAGCGCCGCTTGCTTCCGATTCAGGAGACAATTTATACACGTAGCACCGAATTCTATGCTGATGGGACAATCGGGACTGGAAATCCACCGGACCCAGTCGTCAGTCATCAGTGCGATGCAATCACTTATTGAAAGTGCCGATGAGAGTCTCACGATTGCGCTCCCGAAATCGGCCCTCTCTGCGTTTATGCCGCAACTCAGCGCCGCTATCGAGCGGGATGTACTGGTATTGTTACTTGTCCACGGCGATGAGACAGCATCGACGCCCGCATATGAGGACATCGCGACGGCGGTCCGGACAATCGAGAGCGGCATTACCCCGCTGCTTGTGACCGCCGATATGCAGCGCGGGCTCACTGGGCATTCCGGACTGCTGACTGACTCGATGGCAGAGCATCAGGCGACTACATTCGACAACGAGAACCTCGCACATGACGAGTTCACGATGTTTCTCGGCAGTCACTGGCTGATGGGAACGGAATGCTACGTCGCCGACATGTGTGCGTTCCCGCGGACGTTCTCCGCGTTTCAATTTGCAGTACTCATGGCGGCACTGGCGCTACGGGAAGGGACGCCGATCACTGCTCGCGCTCGGGTCCTTTCGACGACGGACCGAACTGAGACAACGATATCAGGACCCGTAATAAATGCCCGGCAGAGTCTCATCTATCCCGCATCGAGCAAGAACCCGGCGGAACGGTCGCTCACCATCGACGCCGATTCAGGACCGGTCACTGTCGGCGGGGCCGGTGCGACAAAGGAAGCCTACGAATGTCTCGAAATCACGCTCGACAGGCTTGACGATCATTAACGCAACGAAAATCGACCCTCAACTGCGGAACATCAGCGCTGGTGTGTCGCCCGTCCCTATTGGAAGGTGCGGCTGGCCGTGCTCTCGTCGGTGACGCCGGGTTCGGCCCGGTCGAAGCGCTGTTCGATCTCGTCGTAGCGCTCGCGGGTCTCCTCGGTGACGCTGGGGCCGACCTCCTCAAGCGCGTGCTCGAAGTGGTCCATTGTCACGCGGACGTTGCTGACGCTGTCACCGATTTCCTCGGGGTCCACGCTGTTGATGAACTCCCGGGTCGCGGCCATCGACGCTTCGCGGGCGACCGCTTCGATGTCCGCGCCGACGTAGCCGTCCGTGCGGCGGGCCAGTTCGTCGAGGTCGACGCCGTCGGCCAGGGGCTTGTTCCGGGTGTGGACCTGGAAGATGGCGCGCCGGGCGTCCTCGTCGGGGACGGGCACGTGGACGTGCCGGTCCAGCCGACCGGGGCGCAGGAGCGCGTCGTCGATGAGGTCCGGGCGGTTCGTGGTCGCGACGACCACGACGTTCTCCATGTCCTCGATGCCGTCCAGTTCCGTCAGCAGCTGGGAGACGACGCGTTCGCCGACGCCGGAGTCGGTCGTGCCGCCGCCCCGTTCGCTGGCGATGGAGTCGATTTCGTCGAAGAACACCACGGTCGGGGCGTTCTCGCGGGCCTTGCTGAACACTTCGCGGACGCCCTTCTCGGACTCGCCGACGAACTTGTTCAGCAGCTCCGGCCCCTTCACGGAGATGAAGTTCGACTGGGCCTCGTTGGCGACTGCCTTCGCGAGGAGGGTCTTCCCGGTGCCGGGCGGGCCGTACATCAGCACGCCCTTGGCGGCTTCCAGATCCATCGACTCGAACACGTCTTCGTACTCGAGCGGCCACTGGATAGTCTCCCGGAGTCGTTCCTTGGTGTCTTCGAGGCCGCCGACGGAGTCCCAGGTGACATCAGGGACTTCGACGAAGACCTCCCGGAGCGCGGAGGGCTCGATGCCCTTCATCGCCTCGCGGAAGTCCTTGTCGCTTATTTCCAGCCGTTCCAGCACCTCGGCGTCAATCTCGTCGGATTCGAGGTCGAGTTCCGGGCGGATGCGCCGGAGGGCGTTCATCGCACTCTCTTTGGTGAGGGAGGCGAGGTCAGCGCCGACGAAGCCGTGGGTGTTCTCGGCGTAGTTTTCGATGTTGATTTCCTCGGAGAGGGGCATCCCGCGGGTGTGGACCTGCAGGATTTCCTTGCGGCCCTCCTTGTCCGGGACGCCGATTTCGATTTCGCGGTCGAAGCGGCCGCCGCGGCGCAGCGCCGGGTCGATAGCGTCGACGCGGTTCGTCGCGCCGATAACGATGACCTGTCCGCGCTCTTCGAGCCCGTCCATCAGCGAGAGTAGCTGGGCGACCACGCGGCGTTCCACGTCGCCCTGGGTCTCGCCGCGCTTGGGCGCGATGGAGTCGATTTCGTCGATGAAGACGATGGCGGGGGAGTTCTCGGAGGCCTCGTCGAACACCTCGCGGAGCTGCTCCTCACTCTCGCCGTAGTACTTCGACATGATCTCCGGGCCGGAGATGGTGGTGAAGTACGCGTCAATTTCGTTGGCGACGGCCTTGGCCATCAGCGTCTTCCCGGTACCGGGCGGGCCGTGCAAGAGGACGCCCTTCGGCGGCTCGATGCCGAGCTGCTGGAACAGCTCGGGGTGGCGCATCGGCAGCTCGATCATCTCCCGGACCTGTTCGAGCTCGCGGTCGAGACCGCCGATGTCCTCGTAGGTCACGTCGGGCGTGTCGCTCGCTTCGGGCGCGCCCTCGCCGCTGTGGACCTGCTCGGCGGGCATCTCGCTGACCTGGATGTCCGTGGAGTCGGTCACGACGACCGTGCCGGAGGGTTCGGTCTCCGCGATTTTCAGGGGAATCTTCTGTCCGGACATCGAGGAGAGCGGGCCGAGGCCGAAGCTCACCGGGACGGTCTGGCCCTGCGTGACGGCCTGCCCGCTGAGGTTGTTGCGAATCATCGGCCCGACGTTGCCCCGGACCCGGAGGTTCTGGGGTAGCGCGACGGTGACCGAGGTCGCGGGGTTGACATCGGCTTTCTCGATGTTTACGTGGTCGTCAATACCGACGTTGGCTTCCTGCCGGAGCTGCCCGTCGATACGGACGATACCCTTCGCCTCGTCCTCGGGGTAGCCGGGCCAGACGCGGGCGACCGCGCGGCTGTCCTGTTTCCCCTCGAGAACGATGTAATCGCCGTTCTCGAGGTCGAGTTCGTCCATCGCGGCGCGGTCGATAGCCGCGAGGCCTCGGCCGGCGTCTTTCTGTTTGAGTGGTTTGACAGTAAGTCTCATCAGTTATCTCCCTCGCGCTCTGACAGTTCGATAGTGAGAACCCCGTGGTTCATAAACGCTCGTGCGTCGTCACCAGGGAGTTCCTGTTCGTACTGGTGGCCGTCAGCGACGACGATGACGGTCCCGTCGACCACATCGACACTCGCGTCGGCATCGGGTCCCACGTCCGCCGCGAGCACGACGCTGTCGTCGTACTCGAATCGGCGGAGGGGCGTCTCGTCGAACAACTGCTGTTCCGAAGTCATGCTAACTCAAAGTAAGCGAGATTAGTATATAAACCTATCGCTGAAATGCGCTGTACTGCGGGAAAATACTGGAAGTTGATTGAATGCGGTTCACACTGTATCTGGGCGCGCCAATCTTTTATCCACACCGCTTCCGAACGGTACCGCATGGAACGGGTCAGTCACCACGGGCGAGTCACGGCGTACAGACAGACACAGCCTGCTGGGGGAGGACCGACAGCGCTGTATGTCCACGGTAGCGGCGCGACACACCGAGTGTGGGGTCGCCAGTACGCCCCGTCCGGGCCAACCCACCCCGCTGTCGCGCTTGACATGTCAGGTCACGGAGAGTCGGACGATATCGACACCGCGGCCGGGACCACGACACTCGACGCCTACGCGGACGACGTAGTCGCTGTGGGGCGGGAGACAGACGCGGACGTGCTGGTCGGGAACTCGCTTGGCGGTGCCATTGCACAGTGGGTCGCGCTGGAGCGAGACTGGGCGCCCGAAGCGATTGTGTTGCTTGGGACCGGCCCCGAACTTCCGGTGTTCGAAGGGCTGCAAGAATGGCTTGCGGACGACTGGGACCGTGCTGTCGAGTTCCTGCACGAACGGGACCGCCTGTTCCACGACATCGATCACGCGGCCGTGTCGCGCTCACGCGAGCAGATGGAGGCAGTCGGGCAGGCAGTGACCCGCCGCGACTTCATGACCTGTCATGGCTTCGACGTGCGGGACCGACTGGGCGAGATTGATGTGCCCGTGCTGGCTGTCTGTGGCGAACACGACAAACTGACCCCACGAGCGTATCACGAGACGCTGGCCAGCGAGATCCCCGACGGCGAGGTGTCGTTCGTTCCCGACGCTGCCCACCTGGCGATGGTCGAACGAGCCGAGGTCTTCAACGACACTCTGACGGAGTTCATCGAGGAGGCGGTCTGAGCGGAGTGCGACCGGCGAGGGTTACTCGCCGGGGTAAACCCACGGACCGAGCGCGAAAAACAGCAGCGCGATGGCGAGCATCGCCCGTGGTCCGGCCCGGAACAGTGCCGCCGGCGCAACGACGGCGACCGCCTGCACGACACCCATCGGGATGGCGTGTTTTGGTCCCGGCTTCGGGTAGTCAAAGGGCGCGATCATCGCAAGCGAGAGCGCGAGCGCGCCGATACTCAACACGAGCGGGTTCGTGATACCGCTCAGATACGCCGTCGCGATGATGATACTCCCGAGCGTGTTCGGCATACCCGGCCGCTGGTCGGGAGAATCGAAGTACGTCGAGTAGAACGCCGTCCTGACGATGGAACAGACAACGTACGCGGAGGCGAGCAACGCGAGACCGACGAACACGGCCGGGTGTGCACCTTCGATACCGCCGTAGGCGTCTGTCAACAGCACGTACAGAAAGAGACTCGGCGTCGCACCGAACGAAACTACATCGGTCACCGAGTCGAGCAGCGGGCCGACCGCCGAACTGTCGCCGTTCCGGGCGACGATGCCGTCGATTGCGTCGGCGATGACCGCCAGCAGAATGAGGCGAGCGGCCAGATGCGGGTCGGTAAAGGCGATGGCTCCGGCGACAAACCCGACGACGGCGTTAAACAACGTCACCGTGTCGGCGACACTGAGTCGTCGGCGTACCTCGAAGCCCATGGTTCTCCGGTTGGCCACGGCGTATATGAAGGACTCGAAAGCGAACGCGCCTCGATGCCGACCGACGCTCTATCACTCGTCCGAGAGGTCGTGGCCGAAGCGGAGACGAGCGGCGGTGGCGAGCGTCCCGACAACGAGGATGACCAGCTCCCAGCCGCTCCGGGCGATGGGGAACACGCGGTCGACGGCCTCGGGTTCCGGCTGTCCCGGGTTGGGGTCGATGCCGGTGCTCATCTGGACCTCGCTGGAGTTGCCCATCGACTGTGTGGTCGACCCACCGCTGCCCCCCGTGCCGGTGCCGCCGGGCGTCTGAGCGCGCGGTTCGGGCAGTTCGACGAACGTCTGGACGATGCCGCGCTGGCTCGACAGTTCTAGGTGACCGCTGAGCTGATAGAACTGGTCGTACAGCGGCCAGAAGAGGTTTGCACCGCCCGTAATCAGGTCTAGCAGTACGTGCCCGACCACATATACCACGACACAGAACCAACTGACCCGAACACCGTAAGCCCCCCAGCGGCCCCTGATATACGATTTGTCACGCACGTACAGGTCGACTCCGATAAGGAGCGCCAGCACCGCCGGGATAACGAGGTTCGTCGTCGCGGCCCGGTGGCCGGCCTGCCAGTAGAGCCCAATAAACGCGTCAACGTCGGGGAACGTGACGACGAGTATCGACAGTAGCAGCGACCGCTTATCGAATGCAGCGCCAAGCAGCGTTGCAGCGAGTAACCCCACGAAGGCGTAGTGAACCACCAGCGAAGGCATATACATTTCAACACCACCACAGAGATGAGCGTTGTGGTGGGCTCTATCAGAATACGAAACTACCCCACTTGATTAATATGGCCACAGTAAATACATTGTCAGTGGGGACGTGGTGGGGTGGAACGGCACCCATTAACAATTCTGTCGGCAGAGACGACATATCGAGTCACAACAGCGAAAACGACAATTGCTCAGTCCGCCGTTACGTCTTGCTGTGTCGTGGCCGCCGCCCCCTTCATCGGGGCGACGAGCTTGTAGAGCCCGTACAGAGCCAGGACCAGGATGCCGGCCAAGACCAGCCCGGTCCGGAGCGTCGGATCGACCATCGGAGTCGCGATGACCTCGCCCGCCTCGTTCGTCAGCGGTGCCGCGCTGTAGGGCTTACCCGCCAGTATCTCCACGATGCCGAGGACGACGACGCCCAGCAGCATCAGACCGCCGCTGAGTGCCATCGCCGCTTTGTCGATGACGGTGGTGTGTTGTTGCATTGGTGGTCACCTCCTTAACCGAGCAGGTACCTCAGTTTCGGGTTTCGTTTGACCAGTTTGGTCCTCTCGATGATCGCGTCAAGGCCGTAGTAGCGACCAGTCGCCAGCACGATCATCGTCATGAACAGCAGCAGACCCATGAAGTCGCTGTTGACCAGCCCGTGGCCGAAGCTCGCGTTGCCGATCCAGAACAGGGCCATGAAGAAGACCCCGAACACGGAGGCGAGCCTGACCAGCGCGCCGACCATCAGTCCGAGCCCAATGAGCGTCTCGCCCAGCGGGACCATCGCCTGAATGAACCAGCCTAGGTGTTCGCCCATCAGCACGGGGATCGGACCGAGTGCCGTGCCAGTCATCTGCTTGAGATACGTCGGCCCGTAGGTGTAGGCCAGCCCGTTCTCGATGAGCTTTGTCACGCCTGCGTGGAAGAACCACCAGCCGGTCACGACACGCAGGAACGCTAGCCAGTACGCGGTCCACGCCCCGCCGAGCTCGAACTCGAACTCGTCTGCCAAGGGGTTCGCCGCTTGATAGGACATCTGTGTCACCTCACATGTGGAATTCCGAACTACGGTGGCATATAAGGGAACGGGAGTTCTCACAGAGTGAAAACCCATCTCAGCGGCTGAGAAGGAATATATCACCGGGTTAGCCTGTCACCTCCTGTTCGGCCTCGGGTTTTTGTTGCTTCGGCGGAGTGCCAGTCGCTTACGGGCCACCGTGAGGTTCAAACCCTCCATGCGATTACGTTATGACACCAATGGTACTCGAACTGACGGGCGAACACACCACGGCGCGGGTGATGGTCGACGACGAATCGCTCGTCGAGAGCGGGTGTCGAGAGCAGATCGAGACGCTCATCGACCACCCGGCGTTCACCGAACCGGTGCGGATCATGCCGGACACGCACTGGGGAGCCGGCGCACCTATCGGCTTCACCATGCCGCTGGGCGACCGTGTCGTCCCGAACATCGTGGGCGTCGACGTCGGCTGTGGAATGGCCGCGACAAACCTCGGACCGGACCTCCCGCTGGAAGACGCCGAGCGCGAGCGACGCGTCCGCGAGGCGGTCCCGATGGGGCGAAACGTTCACGACTACGACGACGCCGTCCACCTCGTCGAGGAGTTCCCGTTCGAGCGGGCTAACCGCGTCTTCGAGCAGTTCGACGCAGCCTACGCGGAGCGGTTCGGCGAACACATCGACCCTGTGGAGTTCGACTTCGACGGCTACGACGAGGAGTACTTCGAGTCGCTGTGTGACCGCGTGCTGGCAGACCAGCGCCAGGGCATGGGGTATATCATCAAGAGCGCGGGGACGCTGGGCGGCGGGAATCACTTTATCGAGTTCGGACAGGCACGCGAATCGGGCGACTACTGGCTGGTCATCCACAGTGGCTCCCGCTACCTCGGCAAGTCCGTCGCCGAATACTGGCAGTCGACGGCGACGGACCGCCGGACCATCGGCGAGATCCGCGAGCAGATTCCCGAGGAGTACGTCGAGTACCTGAAGTTCGACCCGGACACCGTCGAATCCCGGGACCTCTACGCCTGGGTCACCGGCGGCATGGGCGAGTCATACATCCGGAAAGAGCGGCTACGCCGGGAACTCGACGGCTCCGAGATCGAAGACGCCTTCGACGCGCTGGGACAGGTGCAGGACGCCATCCACAGCAGCGACGACGAGGACCGCAACACGGACCTCGATTGGCTCGAAGGCCGTGAGGCCCACGGCTACCTCGTCGATATGCTGTTCGCCCAGCAATATGCCCGCTGGAACCGCGACCTGATGAGCGACGCCGTCTGTGACGCGCTGGGTATCGACCCCGTCGACCGCTTTCAGTCGATTCACAACTACATCGACTTCCGCGACCTCACCATCCGCAAGGGGGCGACCCCGGCCCGCGACGGCCAGCGGCTGCTGGTCCCGTTCAACATGGCCGACGGGTCGATTATCGCACGAGGGAAGGGTAACGACGAGTACCACCAGACAGCACCACACGGCGCGGGTCGCGTGATGAGCCGTCGGCAGGCCCACAGCGAGGTCGACATGGACGAGTTCGCCGCGGCGATGGACGGCATCTACTCGGAGTCCGTCATCGAAGGCGTCCGGGACGAAGCGCCGATGGCGTACAAGGACGCCGACGCGATTCTCTCGGCCATCCAACCGACTGCCGAGGTGGTCGAGTACGTTGACGCTGTCCACAACCTGAAGGCGACAGAGTAAGCCAACCTGTTAGGTTGGCAGAAAGTGATTTGGACGCGAAGGCCGTGGGTCCTGTATGACCATTCTCGTTGCAATCGCCAACGATTCAGTCTCCCCGGCAGTCATCGATACGGCGGTTCGACTCGCAGACGGACTTGGTGAGGAACTGTACGTCGTCCACCTCGTCGACGAAGACACCGCCGACGGCACGGCCATGCAACTCCGGGACGAGATGCGGGACCGATTCCGCGACACCAATGTCGTGGCAACGGTCGCTATCGAACACGTCGGTCGGTCTGCAATGCGTTCGGGCACGCGGGTCGGCAACGAACTACTCGAACTCGCGGCTGACGTGGATGTGCAACATATCGTCATGGGCCACGAGCCGAAAGGTCTAGCCGGTAAAATCCGCGACGGCGACGCGGCGGTTTCGGTCATCGACGCCGCCGACGTGCCAGTCACGGTCGTCCCGGAGAGTCCGTCCGACATCTGAACGCTGTAGGCGTCGTCAAAGTCCAAGTTCTCGGCCGAGTACCATCCGCTGTATCTCGCTTGTGCCCTCACCGATTTCCATGAGCTTCGCGTCCCGGTAGAACCGCTGCGGGGCGAAGTCTGTCGTGTAGCCGTAGCCGCCAAGCACCTGGACGGCGTCTTCGGCGACCTCGCGACAGATTTCGCTGGCGTCGAGTTTCGCAAGCGACGAGAGTCGCGTTACGTCTTCTCCCTGGTCGTACATCGTCGCAGCCTTGTGAGTCAGCAGCCGAGCACGCTCTATTTTGCGGTCCATCTCGACGATTTTGTCCCGGACGGCGTCGAACTTCGAGATGGGACGGTCGAACTGTTCGCGTTCGGTGGCGTAGGATTTCGCGGCCTCGAAGGCCCCCTGTGCGAGTCCCGTCGAGAGCGCAGCAATAGAGATGCGGCCGCCGTTGAGGGTCTGCAGCGTCTGTTCCCAGCCGGCTCCTTCCTCGCCGAGCAGTCGGTCCGCAGGAATCCGGCAGTCGTCGAACTGGAGTTCACAGGTCGGCGAGGCGTTCAGCCCCATCTTGTCCCACTCGGTCGTCACCGCCCAGCCGTCGTCCTCGGGCGCGACGATGAACGTCGAGATGCCGTCGTAGCCCGCTCCGGGGTCTGTGACGGCCTTGACGAGCACCGAGCCGGCGACGGAGGCGTTCGTGATGAACTGCTTGGTGCCGTTGATGACGTACTCGTCGCCGTCTCGCTTGGCCGTCGTGTCCATGTCGCTGGCGTCGCTCCCGCTTCCCGGTTCCGTCAGCGCCCAGCCGCCGAGCTGTTCGCCGGTGGCGAGCGGTGTAAGCCAGCGCTCCTTCTGTGTGGCTGTGCCGAACAGCTCTATCGGCTTACTCCCGAGCGACGTGTGAGCCACGTACGAGAGTCCGATACTCCCAGAGACGCGTCCGAGTTCCTCGGCGACCAGCGCGTACATCAGCGTATCGCCGCCGAGCCCGCCCCACTCCTCGCTGATCGGCACACCCATCACGTCCAGTTGGCCGAGTTCCTCGAATATCTCGGCCGGGAAGCGGTGCTCGTCCTCGATGTCTTGTGCTATCGGTTGAATCTCATTCTCACAGAACTCGCGGACTGAATCCCGTATCATCCGGTGTTCGCCGGGAACGTCGAACTCCATACCGAAGCTATGTTTTGTGTTACTAAATAGCACACGCCGACAGACACAAGCCATTTGCCCGTCCACGGCGTTTCCTAGAGGGAATGGCGTTCCGGCGATTCCTCCGCGGGACGGTCCCCTGGGAGCAACTCGAAGGCGTGGTGCAGGCGGTAATCGAACGGTACGACGAGCCCGCGGCCCACGTGACGTTTCTGGAGGCCGATAACTGGCTCTCGACGCCGCTTGTCGTCAACGACCAGTGGTTCGTGAAGGTCATCACGGGGCAGAACTCGCTGGTTCACACGCTGTTGACCGCCGGCCGCAACATCGGCGCGTTTTCGTCCGGCACAGAGGGCTTTTTCGAGCACTTCGGGACGCCCTACGAGATGGCGGAACACGAGCTGGCGGCGACCCAGCGGATGCGGGAAATCGGCGTCAACGCTCCCGAGCCAATCGAGGCATTCGAATACGATGGAATGGGCGTGCTGGTACTTGAATACATCCCCGACTTCGAGCCGCTGGACGACCTCCCGGCCGAAACCGTCGAGCGACACAGTCCGACGGTGTTTGACTTCCTCCACCGGATGCACGAGGACGGCCTGGCACACGGCGACTTCCGCTGTGAGAACGTGCTCGTGGCCCACGACGACCTGTACTTCATCGACGCCACGAGCGTCCGTGAAGCGGCGATCAGTGACGCCCGGGCCTATGATCTCGCGTGTGCGCTGGGCGCACTGGAGCCGCTCATCGGTGCACCGACCGCAGTCGCCGCCGCCGCACGTCACTACGATACGTCTGAGTTGCTGGCCGCGGAGGAGTTCCTCGATTTCGTCAACATCCGCCCGGACCACGACTTCGCCGCCGCAGAAATCCGTGGAGCCGTAGAGAAACGCGCGTAGGCTGACCGGAACGGCCTCAGTCTGCGGGGGGTGCCCCGACGGCTCGACTTCTGGCAACAACGCCGATACCGACGAGCACGACGGCCCCACCGACGACGGTCGACGGCCCGGGAGTCTCTGCGAGCAACAGCAGTGCCAGCAGCGCGCTCGCGACCGGCTCGCCGAGCAGCGAGACACTGACCATGCTTGATTCGACGTGTGCTAGTGCCCAGTTGAGGACGGTGTGGCCGAACACGCCGGGGCCGACAGCCATCGCGAGAAACAGCGCCCACTCCCGTGGTGGGTAGCCGGTCACGGGGTGGCCCGACGCGACGACGAAAACGAGGAGCGATACAGCCGCGACGCTGTAGACGACGGTCACGTACGGGACAAGGGGGAACCGCTGGCGGAGCGAGCGCCCGGCGAGGACATAGCCGGCGGCCATAACGCCACCGACGAGAGCCAAGGCGTTGCCGTACAGTGGCCGCGTGCCGACCGCTCCGCCGCCGAGCAGTTCGCCGATTGACATCACGACGATGCCACCGATAGCGACCAGAATGCCTGCCGTCGTGCCACGCGTGACGCGCTCGTCCAGCAGCGCCCACGCGCCGACGGCGACGAACAGCGGCTGACACTGGACCAGTGTGACCGACGCCGCGACGCTGGTCCACGCCAGACTCTCGAACCACGCGGCGAAGTGCACTGCGAGCGCGACGCCGGTCGCCGCCGCCGCCAGTACGTCCCGTCGAGCGAGCCGCCCGAACGCCGACCGGTGCCGCCCCAGCGCCAGCGGGGCTAGCAGTGCGGTCGTCAACAGAACACGGTAGAACGCCGCCACCGACGCCGCGGCATCGCTCCACCGGACGAGAATCGCGCTCGTACTGACCGCGAGAACGGCGACGACCAGCCCGATTCGCGGGTCGATTCGCGGCTCGGTCACGCCCATCCTGCTCCGTTGTGGCACGGAGACAGCACAGCCACATCTGGTATTGCGACGACACGTCTACTCATCCCGCGATAGTATCCGGCACGGGACTAAAGAAACACCGGATACCATAGTCGGGTCCGTGACGTGTTGGTTACCCTTCGAGCAGTTCCTTCGTCTGCTGATGGCGATACCGGAACATCGGCTCCATCCCGAGACAGCCAAAGGGGCCAAGCGCCCGGCCGAGCGGTCCGCCGGGCAGTTCGAACTCGACGTGGTCGTGGACGAGCGTCTCCCTGTCGCTCAGCGCCCGGAACGTGTGCGTGTGCTCCCAGTGGGGAAACGGTCCCTCCGCCATCACGTCGCGGAACATCGCCTCGTCGTCGCCTTCCTCCCGGGCGACGATGTTCGACACCCAGCGCTGGCGCGGCGGCACGCCGAAGGGCTTGATCGAGGAGACGACGACCGACCCAGCGGTCAGTTCTTCAGGGTCGGGCTCACCATCCGGTCCCCGCTCCTCCTCGATGCGGATGTTCATCCAGTCGGGAGTCAGCGCGACCAGTCCATCGCCTGTCGCGTGGAACTTCCAGACCTCGGACAGTGGGGCTTCGACGCGAACCTGGCGCTCGTAAATGTCCATACACACAGTAGGGGAAGCGCCGGCAAAACACCCGCGATAGCCGCGACTGAGTCCGGGACGCGGTCAGGGCCAGATGCCGCCTTCCTCGGCCGCAGCGACGACACGCTGGATTGCGACGACGTACATCGCCGTCCGGAAGTTCGGCGCGCCGGTCTGCTCGTATGTCTCGACGAGGTCGTCAAACGCGTTCGTAATGATGGTCTCCAGTTCGTTGTTCACACGCTCTTCGGACCAGTAGAACCGCTGGCGATTCTGGACCCACTCGAAGTACGACACCGTGACGCCACCGGCGTTGGCGAGGATGTCTGGGAACACGGCCACGTCACGCTCGGTGAGGACGTCGTCCGCGTTCGGCGTCAGCGGGCCATTTGCCGCCTCCACGACGATGTCAGCCTGTACATCCTGCGCGAGGTCGCCGTCGATGGCGTTTTCGAGCGCCGCCGGAACGAGCAGGTCCACATCCATCGTCAGCAACTCCTCGTTCGTCAGCTCCTCCCTCGCGCCCTCGTAGCTGGCCAGCGACCCGGTCTCGCTCTTGAACGCCTTCGCGTCGCGGGCGTCGAGCCCGTCAGGGTTGTAGACGGCTCCGGAGGAGTCTGATACTGCGACGATGTTCGCGCCAAGGTCCTCGATGAGTTTTGCAGCCACGGAGCCAGCGTTTCCGTAGCCCTGCACGGCCACCGTCGCGTCCTCGATGTCCTTGCCGAGGTAGTCAAAGGCCTCCCGCGCGGTGAGCATCACCGAGCGACCGGTCGCCTCGACACGGCCCGCACTGCCGCCCGATTCCGGAGCCTTGCCGGTGATGACGCCGGGTTCGGTGGTGTTTTCCAGCGTCTCGTACGTGTCTTTGATCCAGTTCATCTCGCGCTGGCCGGTGTTGACATCGGGTGCGGGGATGTCCTGGTCCTCGCCGATAATCGGGCGGAGTTCCTTCGCGAACGACCGCGTTATCCGCTCGATTTCACTGGCTGAGTACTGTCGCGGATCGATCTCGATGCCGCCTTTCCCGCCGCCGTAGGGGATGTTCACAGCAGCACACTTGTACACCATCCAGCCAGACAGTGCCTTGACCTCGTCGCGTGTGACCTGCGGGTGATAGCGGATGCCACCCTTGTACGGCCCTCTGTCACCGTTGAACTGTGATCGGTAGGCACGAAACACCTCGACGGAGCCGTCATCCATCTCCACGGAAAGGTTTGCCTCCAGCACTCGCTCGGGGTGTTTCAGCCGTTCAAGCACGTCAGTCGAATATTCGAGATAGTCCGACGCGTCGTCGATCTGCTCCTGTAAACTCTCAAACGGGTTCACCTCAGGCGACATACGGGTTATGTCTCAGACTGTGGGGAAAAGGGTACCGCCGTCCATGGGATTTTCCAGACAGAAATTACGCACAACGGAACTAATAGCCAAACGGAATGTCCGCGCCTGAGTCGCCTACAGCGACCCAATGCGTGCGGGCTGTTGGGTCGGTGAGCGAACGAAAGCTGAGTACAGTATACCCCCGAGGTAGCTACAGACTAATCAGGAGGGCCGCGTTAATCACGACCGCCGCCACCCACGGGAGCGCCAGCCCGAGCGGCACGACGACGCCGCGCTGATCGCTCAGCAGACGGCGGGTCACCCCCGCCAGCCCGAGAACGCCGACTTTCGTCACGCCGAGGACGGCGATCCCGAACGTCTCTATCGCAGCCCGCATCACGGGGTTGCCTTCGTGTAGGCCGTGCTGAAGGCCAACGTGTGTCAGCCACACGTCGACGATAAGCGTCACGGCGACAACAAGCCATAGTTCTCGCTCGACGGCTGCAAGCTCGTCGAGCAGGGCGCTACACCACCCGTCGATGGTCCCTATCGGGACCGTTCGGTCCGTTGTGAACACGTCACCCTCCGCAACCACGCCCCCACGTGGTCTGTTATCCTGTTGTCATCCTGTATATTAAATACACACTGTTTACTATTGAAACCGAACTGGTAGGGACTGTATACTCCCTGGAAACGCGATGCCAGCGGGGCGACTGTCAACGACGGGTTCGGTACCCCGATATAGATTGCAGATAGTCCCCACACGCGATTATCACCTCTCATAATGGTGGCGCACCATTGATATCGGGTGCCGGGCTACCCATGTACTATGAGTGCCACCAGTGACCCTCGCGAGACAGCGCTGTCGACCGGGCGTCGTCGCTGGTGGCTTCCGCTGCTCGTTGCCCTTCTTTTGCTCACGCTGCTCGGTACTGTTGCTTCTGGCACCGCTGCGGCTGACGACACCGAGTCGCCGGAGTGGGGCAATGCGACGCGGGGCAACGCTACGACTATCGAGGTAACCCTGTTCGACGACGGCGGGTCGTTAGACACGAGTACGATTCAGGCAGCGGATTTCGAGCTAACTGCGGGCCGAGTAGAAAACGTCTCAGTCACATCAATCGACGCTTCCGGAACAAACAGGACGGGGGTGCGCGTCTCCCTCCTGTTGGAAAAAAAGGTCGACACAGACAACGTCACCGTCAGTCTCCGTGACGCCGCCAGCATCACCGACGAAGCGGGGAACGAGCTTCCGCACAAGTCAGTCACCGTCAGCGGGATGGACTCCGTCGTGCCGAAGTATCAGTCGTTCGAGGTAAGCCGCGTCAATAGCTCCACCGCCCGTATCTCTGTCGGCATTCACGAACCGATACAACAGCTTCGAGTCTCCGTCGGTGGCCCGTCGATAGACACACTCAACATCTCGGGATTCACCGAACGCACCGGTAACGTGAACACGTACACGCGGACGTACACGTTCCCCGAAGAAGGCGAGTACTCGTTGCTGCTGATGTCGGTGACCGACGAGAACGGAAACGAGAACTCTTTTGGACGACAGCAGACGTTCCTCTATGACGACTCCGCGCCGAACGTCAGTGTCGCTGGGCCGGAGAACGCAACTGTCGGCGAGTCAGTGACCTTCTCCGCAGCGGAGACGACAGACAATCAGGGCGTCGATTCGGTCCGGTGGCAAGTCGGGAGTGATACCATCCTCACCGGCGAGAATATCACCGTAGCCTTCGCCTCACCCGGCAGTCACGAGGTAACCGTGACAGTCGCTGACCCGCTCGGGAACACGGATAGTGTGACCAGAGTCGTGTCCGTCGTTGGGAACGGGTCCGCCGGGAACGTAACTGTGCGACAGCCGAACGCGACTACGGCGAACGTCTCGGTGAACGGGTCCGGCCAGACACAGCAAATTCGGTCTCCGGAGGGGCCACTCGTCACCGGTGAGAACGGAACGCTGGAACGGCTTGCCGCGTCGTTCCCGGGTAACGAATCCGCCACACTCACCGTCCGCTCCCGCCAGCCCACGCCAGCGTTCGTGACTGCCACCGGTCACACTGGCGTCAGCCGGTTCGATATCGACCACGGGTCCGTTCCGGCTGAGGGCGCGACGTTCACGTTTACTGTTGACCGTGACACACTGGCGGCAGTCGGTGCGGAACCCGAGGCTGTGACGCTGTTCCGGAAGGACGGCGGGTGGACGCCCTTAGCGACTGCTATTGCCGGCCGGAGCGAGTCACACATCGTCTACCGGGCTGACTCTCCGGGACTTTCGACGTTCGTCGTCGGAGTCGAACGGACGGCAGCGACAGACGTGGATGCGGAGGCGGCGACAACCAACTCGGAAACGTCGACGGCCGAACCCGAGACGACCGAGACACAGACAGAAGAACCCGGACAGCCGGATATCCTGGTCACGAACGCCACGGCAGTTCCATCGGAACTCGGCCCCGGCGAGCGAACCGTCATCGCCGTCGAGCTTGAAAACCGGGGGACTGCGAGCGGCGACCACAACGTGATCGTCGCGCTCAACACCTCGATACTGACAACGCGGACAGTCACGGTCCCCGCCGGCGAGACGCGAACGACGGAGTTTGCCCGCTCGATGCCGGACAACACCACTGGAAACTTGACTGTCGACGGGCTACGTGTCGGGAACGTAACGGCTGACAGCGGTGGCCTCCCGATTCCAGCGCTCCCGTCGGTCGGGATTCCGAACCCGCTCTCGCTGTGGCCCGACGGCATCGTCGGAACCGTTCTCGGCGGGCTACTGGGCGTTGCTATCGGACTGTACAGCGTTCTGAAAGCGCTGGCGATATACCTCGGCTACTGACTGACAGGGCGTCAGTCGATATTCGCTTCGAGCCGGTCGATCAGGTCGTCGTTTCCGAGATACAGCGGCGTCCGCTCGTGTAGCTCGTCGGGTTCGATTTCGAGCAGTGACTGGTCGCCGTCGGAAGACCGCCCGCCGGCCGACTCAAGGATGTAGGCCATCGGGTGGCCCTCGAACTGGACTCGAAGTTTCCCCTCGGGGCGTGACTCCAGTGCGGGATACGAGAAGATGCCGCCGTAGGTGAGCACCTGATTGATATCCGCGACCATCGCCCCGCCGTAGCGGAGTTTCAGTTCGTGGCGGATGTCCTCGGCGTAGGATTCAAATTCGTCGGTCCAGGCGTCGACGCCGCCGCCGAACCCGAAGACCGTGGGGTCCTCCGGAACCGTCACGTCGTCGTCGACGACCCGCTTGTCGCCGTCTTCGAGGATGTACTCGCGGACGCTGCCGTCCCGAGCGACGACCATCGAGGTGATGGGGCCGTAGATGACGAACCCGGCGGCGAGCAGATTGGTGCCGACCGTCGGCGGCTGCTCGCTGTAGACGCCGAAGATCGTCCCCATCCCGCTGTTGGGTTCGAGGTTGCTCGACCCGTCGAGGGGGTCCATCGCGACGTGGAGGCGACCGTCTGTCGTTTTCACGTCCGCGCGTTCTTCGCTGGCGTAAGAGGCGACGCCGTCGATGCCCAGCACCCGCTGCTCGAACAGTTCGTCGGCGCGCAGGTCAGCCGCGAGCTGGTCGTCGCCGGTGGGGTTGACGGAGTTGCTCTGGCCACGGTAGTCGGCAACAGCGCGGCGGACGTCCGGTGTCGTCGCGGCGATGGTGTCGATGACTTCCGTGACAGTCTGCTCGGCTTCGGTGGTCGAGATGTCGAGTGACTTACTCATTTGTCAGATGTAGGGGCAGAGACTGGCCATCCGGTGACCAGTCGAATTTTTCTCCGAGCCTGCTGCCCGCAGGGTCTCTCATCACAAGTTCGTTCTCTGGCACATCATAAGTATCTTTTTGCTGACATTTACTACATTTCGAGTGAATATTCCGCCGCGAGGCAGTGCTTGCCGCTAAGTCTGTGACTGATTCCCTCGGTAGATTTCCGGTCTCGTGATGAGGTGATACCGTCGGCAGACTTACACGACCGCCGGCCGAAGGCGCGGGTATGCATCTCGAAACAGTCGACACCGTCGGCGTCGTCGGCGCTGGAACGATGGGTAACGGCATCGCTCAGGTCGCCGCGACGGCCGGCTACGATGTCGTCATGCGCGATGTGACAGAAGAACTAGTCGCCGCCGGGTTCGAGGAGATTCAGTCGAGCTTTGAGACACTCGTTGCGCGCGATACAGTGACAGAACAGGAGGCGGAGGCGGCGACAGCCCGCATCACCGGCACCACTGAGATGGACGTCCTCGCGGACGCCGACCTCGTCGTCGAGGCTGTCACGGAAGATATGGACATCAAGCAGTCTGTGTTCGAGGACCTCGACGAGATCTGCGGACCGGACACGGTGCTTGCCAGCAACACGAGTACGCTCTCGATTACGACCATCGCCAGCGCCACCGACCGGCCCGAACAGGTCCTTGGACTACACTTCATGAACCCCGTCCCGGTGATGAAAGGCGTCGAACTCGTCGTCGGCGAGCACACCAGCGACGAGACGGTGACGCTCGGTCGGGAGTTCGCTCACGACATCGGCAAGGAGACCTGGGAAGCTGACGACAAGCCCGGCTTCGTCGTCAACCGCGTGTTGATGCCCTGGATAAACGAGGGCATCCGGGCCTACGACGAGGGGGTCGCCGATAAGGCAGACATCGACCGCGGGCTGACGCTGGGGACGAATGTTCCGATGGGGCCGCTCGAACTGGCCGACCACATCGGCCTCGACGTGGTCCTCGACGCCTCTGAAACGCTGTACGAGGAGCTGGGTGACCGCTACAAGCCAGCCTACCTGCTCAAACGCAAAGTCGCGGCCGGCGACCTCGGGAAAAAGTCCGGCAGGGGCTTCTACGACTACGACTGACAGACCCGCGGTGACAAATACCGACAGAGTACAATACCCGGCAACGGGCCGCGCGTTGGCCAACAGTAAAGACCCAACCAGCGTTAGAATCTATCATGGACTTTAGCCCCACACAGGAACAACGCCAGATACAGGATATGGTCGCGGACTTCGTCGACGAGGAAGTCAAGCCGCGGGCAGCGGAGATTGACGAAACCGATGAGTTCCCGTGGGACCTCGTCGACGAAATGGCCGACCTCGGCCTGATGGGGATGCCGATTCCGGAGGCATACGGCGGGGCCGAACTGGACTACCACAGCTACGCCATGGCCCTCGAAGAGATCTCGCGGGGGAGCGGCGGACTGGGCACAATCGTCGCCGCACACATCTCGCTGGCCTGCAATATGATCTACGAGTTCGGGAACGAGGCCCAGAAAGAGACCTACCTCACGCCGCTGGCAGCGGGCGAGGAAATCGGCGCGTTCGCCCTGTCCGAAGCGGGTGCGGGCAGTGACGTGCCGGCGATGGACACCACCGCCGAACCGGTCGACGGCGGTGACGCCTATCTGGTCAACGGCGGCAAACTCTGGATTTCCAACGGCTCCGTTGCCGACACCGTGGTCCTGTTCGCAAAGACCGACCCCGAGGCCGGCAACAAGGGCATCTCCTCGTTCATCGTTCGCCCCGAGGAGGACGACGGCTTCATCGTCGAAGGGACCGAGCACAAACTCGGCGACAAGGGCTGTCCGACCGCCGAACTGCGGTTCGACGACATGCGAATCCCCGCCGACCGCCGACTCGGCGAGGAGGGCCGTGGGTTCGTCCACGCGCTCAAGACGCTCAACGGCGGGCGCATCACCATCGCGGCCCGCGGCGTCGGCATCGCACAGGCTGCGCTGGACGAGGCGTTGAAATACGCCCAGGACCGTGAACAGTTCGACCAGCCGATCAGCGACTTCCAGGCTATCCAGCACAAGCTCGCAGACATGGACACGAAGACGCAAGCGGCCCGCCTGTTGATGCACCAGGCGGCTGATAAGAAGATGGCCGGCGAGTCGTTCGTCAAGGAGGCCGCCCAAGCCAAACTGTACGCCTCAGAGGTGTCCCGGGAAGTGGCCAACGAGGGCATTCAGGTCCACGGCGGCTACGGCTACACGAAGGACTTCCCGGCCGAGCGGTTCTACCGCGACGCCAAACTCAACGAGATCTACGAGGGGACCAGCGAGGTCCTCCGCAATACCATTGCCAGCGAACTTCTCGATTAGGGAATCGAGAGGAGTCCTTCGACGACGACCGCGCGCGTGAAGTAGAACGATTTTCCGTTCGCACGATACCGATTCGCGCTGATGGTTCCCAGCGCGAGGAGTACCGCCACGCCGACCGTTGCGGCGAGCATCCCGACGACTGCTGACGGCTGGATAGCTGTGCGTGCGAAGACGTACGTTGCGATGCTGGCGAGTGCCGCAAACGGGAGGGCGTCCAGACCTGCCAGGAAGAGCGAGCGGGACAGGGACATATCCGTGTTCTATGGGACCGCTCACAAAAGGATACCCCATCGATCAGTGCCGGCGTAGCGAAAGTCGTCGGGAGCCGACGAGCAGCGGCATCAACTGTCCTCGCCGAGCGCCGCCTGCATCCATTCGAACTGGTCCCGAAGCCGCCGCTCGCCGGCGTCGGTCAGCGAGTACTTGTCGGCGATGCCGTCCTCGCGGTGGTTGACGAACCCGGCCGACTCCAGCGCTTCGAGCGCGCCGTAGAAGCTCTTGGGTTCGATTCGCGTGTCGTAGCGGCGTTCGAGCCGCGTCTTCAGCCGTTGGCCGGAGAGTTCCCCGTCCGCTGCGGCGGCCAGCAGGACACACATGTCGCGCCGGCGGCCGCTCTGGAGCCACTTCGCCATGGGTGTCCCTGGCGGCCCGCTCGCTTCGCGTTTGCGGTTTCGAACCGCCAGGTTCGCATACCTCCACGCCATAGGACCGGCGATGACCGACTCCGAACTCCCCGTCGAGGCGTCGGCCGACGGCATCACGGCCACATATCGAGAGACAGACGAGGAACGGCTGTTGACCTTCGAAAGCGACTCCGGGAGCGCCGCGGTCGCACAGAATATCGAGGGGTACGCGATGCTGAAGGTCCGGCCGACCGCCGACGGCGACGAACTGGAGCGGTACTACGGCTTCGACATGGCGCTCGACCACGCGGCGGAACTGCTCGGCGTGTCGCCGAACGCGCTGCCGATTCCCGACCCGGCCGCCGACATGGGAATGTAGCCGCGGGCTACGGCGACTGCCCGTATTACTTGTAACCTGACAGTGTGAAATAATGCACGCGTCGACTATTCAGTTTGCTCACTGGTAAGTAGGTGATTACGAATCGACTCGTGAGGGACCGTCATCGGAACCATTCGGTACACATCCCGCAAAAATAGCAGTATTTGTGATATGTCCGTCAGAATAGAGGTATGTGTCGGACAGGTATCACAAGATTACTCCAGAAACATCATACAAATATTATAAACTTGCTTTAATAATCACTGCTACTCCTCACTCGCATGGTCGATTTCACTCGACGGCAGGTACTTTCACAATCGGTGGCTGCTGCACTTGGGGCCAGCGTCATCGGCGTGGCAAGCGGGGAAGAGGTCGAAGAAACAGACACACCGGGCGCTCCGAGCGTCGCCGGGAGTCTCAAGCGATTCTCGACGACAGCGTTTGGCGCGGAGGTGACCGGGCCGTTCGTCTTCGAAGACGGCTCGCTCCTCTACAGCCTCCAGCACCCGGAAGGGGAGAATCCCGAACCGTTCGGACGAGCCGCAGTGGGCTATTTCAGCGGCTTCCAGTTCGAGTTCGACGGGAGCAACGACGACTTCCCGGAAGTGGGGATTCCGGACACCGAGGAGAAACAGCGACAGGTCCGGTCCGCGGCCGGCGACTACGAAATCCTCGTCCAGGGCCGCGAACCTATCAACGGCGGCGAGGCGCGCCTCGGCGTGGTCCAGACGCCCGACGGGACAGACATCACACAGGAGAACTTCGCGGGCACACAGTACGGCGGCGCGGCGACGAACCCCGACTGCAATCAGTTCGTCCCGAGCAACGACGAGGGGACCGAGGGGTACCTGTTCACCAACTGGGAGAACAGCCCCGGATGCGTCTCGCGGATCCCGCTCAGCCAGGACGAGAACGGCGAGTGGAGCGCGGACACCGAGAACGCGATGAACCTCACGAACACTGAATCACTCCGCGAACACGGCGGGACGCGGATCAACTGTTACGGTGACCTCAGTCCGTGGGGGACGATGATTTCCGCCGAGGAGAACTACGCACATCCCCGCGTCAGTCTGACGGCGACGGTGAGCGACATCGTCGAGGCTGGGACAGGCGAAGGACTCATTGGCGGGTGTCAGTTCTGGAACCGGCCGAACCCAAGTGAGATTTCCGGCGCAATCGAGTCCTACGCCGAGAGCGGCGACCTCGACGAGAACTTCTATGCACAGGGCTCATGGGCGCTCACCGGCGTCGAGTTCCTCGCGTACTACCTCGGGGCGGAGCGCGACGACCAGGGCGACGGCGAGAACCTCGCGACGACGCTGCTTGACGACGTGTACCCGAACCCGTACCGGTACGGGTACTTCGTCGACTTCCGTGAGCCGACCGCCGACGAACCCGAGGCGGTCAAGTACTACGTGATGGGGCGGGCTTCGTGGGAGGCACCCGACATCGAAGGCGACCAGCGGACCGTCTACGGCTGTTCCGACGGCGACAGCAAGGGCATCTACAAGTTCGTCGCCGACGAGCCGATTCCGGAGTACGACGACCCGATGGATGTCGCCGGAACGCTGTACGCCCCCAAGATTACCAACGACGCGGCCAACGCCGCAGAGGCCGGCCAGCGGAACTCCCCCGCACAGACCCCGCTGGAAATCGAATGGATCGAACTCGGCCACGCCACCAACGCCGAGGTCGAGTCCTGGGTCAGCGAGTACGACAACGTGACCCAGGCCGACTACCTCAGCGCCCACGCTGACTGGGAGAACGGCGACGAGGTCACCGCGGAGACGATCAAACAGGCCGACCTCGCAGTCATCGAGAACGGGAACCAGAACTACATTTCGAACGAGGAAATCATCGAGTGGGCCGAGCAGTACGAGGCAAATGGGCCTGACGGCGTCGACGAAGAACTCCGGCGCGTCCCGTTCCTGGAGACCCGCGCGGCCGCCAAGGAAATCGGCGCGTCAATCGAGTTCAACAAGGCCGAGGGCGTCGACAGCGTCGACGACTCCCAGCCCGGCGATTTCATCTACTTCGGCATCTCGGAGTTTAACGACGCGCTCGCGGACGACAAGGGCGATATCCAGCTTGACCGCGTCGACGGCGGCGTCGTCTACCGCGGTGTGCTGGAATCGGACTACAACGTCTCGACGCTCGAACCGGTCATCACCGGTCCCGACTTCACCGACTCTCCGGAAGACGCGAACGACGCGCTCCGGAATATCGACAACGTCTACACAATGCGGGACGGTCGCGTGCTCTGCTGTGAGGACGGCTTTGGCGGCCCCGCTCGCTCGTACCCGAACGACGGCCTCTACGTCTACCAGCCCAACGTCGTCGTCAGCGCCAACTCCGCCGCGGTCGGCAGCGGGTCGACAGGCACCGTCTCGCTGACTGCCTCGTCGCTCCCCGCTGGCTTCTCCGGCGCTCGGCTGACCGTCAGCGTCTCGAACCCCGAAATCGCGTCTATCACCGGCGTCTCATTCCCCGACGCACTCGGACTCACCGAGAGTTCCATCAGCGACGACGGCTCGTCGGCGACAATCCGGGTTGCCGACGTCAACACGAACGTCCAGTCAGGCGCGATGGACGTGGAACTCGCGACGCTCGACGTCCGCGCCAACGGCGGCGGCACGACAGACCTGACTGTCTCTATCGAGCAGATGGACGACGAGAGCGGCAACGCCATCGAGGCAGAAGCTCGGAACGGTATCGTCGTGGGCGGCCCGCAGACGGTCGTCGGCGACGCCGCGCCGACTGATCCGGACGGCGACGGGCATTTCGAGGACCTCAACGGCAACGGCCGCCTCGACTACGAGGACGTGCAGGTGCTGTTCTCGAACATGGACTCCGACAGCGTCCAGCTGAACACCGGCGCGTACGACTTCAACGAGAACGGCAAACTCGACTTCGCGGACGTGACGGCGCTCTACGAAGAGGTCAACTAACGGCCGCAACCGAGATCCCCCCATCTTTCGATACAGCAACACAATGACCGACGACACCACTTATTCCATACGCGGTTGCGTCCGAGCCGCTGGCATCCCGCTCGCACTCGTCGCGCTCGTCTGCCTCGCAGGGGCGGTCCCCGCGCTCGCTGCAGGGCAGAGCACGCCGACAATCAGCATCGAGACCGACTCCGTCCCTGCCGGTGAAACGATGGCCGCACCGGTCGTCCTCACCAGCGCGCCGAACGGACTGGCCGGCTACCAGCTCGAACTCACAGTTGACGACCCCGCGGTTGCCCAGTTCGAAAACGCGAGTTACCCGGCCAGCCTCGGTCTCACGACTGAACCCGTCATTAGTTCAGACGGCGGGACAATCACGCTTGAGGCGGCTGATCTCGACGGGCAGATCGAGCCCGGTGCCAGCGACGTGACGCTCGCGACGGTCCAGCTCGCTGGCGTCGACGGCGGCGAGACGCAGCTGACCGTCACGTCGAGCCAAATCGATGCCGACGGGGGCGGCGCGGTCGAGCCAACGACTGCGCCGACAGCGCTCGCAGTGTCACCGGGCGCGACGACGGAGACAGTGGCCGGCATGACCGACGCGTCGTCACCCGACAGCGAGTCCACAGCCGGGTCAGCCAGTACCCCGAGTACCGCAGGGACCACAGCGCCAGGCGGCGAGCAGTCGACGACCGGCGCGAACGGGTCACTCCCGATAGCGCTGGTTCTCGCTTCACTCGCCGCGGTGGCAGCGCTTGCGGCCAGAACAAGCCGGCAACCGTAACACCAAACCGACCTATCCATGCCAAAATCAGACACCGCTGCTGCAGCGACGGACAGTTCCACCTACCGCGAGTACATCCTCGATGTGCGTATCGTCGAACGAACGACAGGCGAGGGTGACACACGGTACCGATTCGAGGCCCCGGACCACGAGGGGATCGCCTTCGATGACCCCGAGATGGCGACGCTGTACGCCGACGTGTACTTCGACGTGAACGGCTTTCAGGAAGCCGGAACCGGCGAGCGCGGCGTGCCGCCGACGGTTATCCAGGCCGGCCGGGACACGCTTGTCGCCTACTTCCTCACCCAAGATGGTGTCGACGTCCACTGGGCCGCGTCCTTTTACGGCGAGAAACCGGAAAAAATCGAACGGTACGTCTCACGCGTCCGAAAGCGGTCAAAGAAGATCCGGGAGGGGGCAAAAGAACACGGCCACGTCTAAGTCGTCAGTTCAGCGTCGCCAGCAGTTTCAACGGCGAATTGACAGCGGACGAGGCTACTGCATACGCGGTCGGTACGCTGTCAGGACGGAACAGAAACCCACCGAAGCGACGCTGAGAACGAGGAGTGTCGCCGGAAGCAGCGCTGTTAGAACGCGGGGCTTTTTGATAGCGGGTGTGTGAGCGTCAGATAATGGTCGGTGATCAGTGATGTCGATTCGTGTCGACTGGCGACAGAGTATTGCCTTGACCGGCACTGTGATTAAATATCTCGCCGTCGCAATGCTGGTCCCGCTCGGGATTGCGTTGCTGTATGGAGACGATACCGCTGCCTTCCTGATTTCTATCGCGGTCGCTATCACGGTCGGTGTGGTGCTGGAGCAAGTCAGCGACACTCACGAACTCGGACCACGCGAGGCGCTACTGTTCGTCAGTCTCTCCTGGGGTGCCGTCGCGGTTATCGGCGCGATCCCCTACGTTATCGCGGGGTATGGCACTGAATCAGCGCTCGGTGAGCCCGTGAACGCGCTGTTCGAGTCGATGTCCGGGTTTACGACCACTGGCGCGACCGCCACCGACGAAATATCGTTCACTCGCCACTCACACGCGCTGTTGATGTGGCGACAGCTCACCCAGTGGCTTGGCGGGATGGGTATCATCGTCCTGATGGTCGCCATTCTTCCGGAGGCAGCCGTCAACGGGGCACAGTTGATCGAATCGGAAGCGCCCGGCCCCGAACTCCAGAAGCTGACGCCGAAGATAGCCGAGACCGCCCGACTCCTCTGGCTGTTCTATCTGGGCTTTACTGTCCTGCTCGTCCTCATCCTGTTTGGCCTCGGCCAGACATCGATGGCCCCGAACATGGACGCCTACAATGCCGTTGCCCACGGGTTCACGACGCTGCCGACCGGCGGCTTCTCGCCACAGGCTGAGAGCATCGCCTACTTTTCGCCGGCCGTCCAGTGGGTCGTCGTTCCGTTCATGCTCATCGCCGGGATGAACTTCGCGCTGTTTTACCTCCTGTTGCAGGACGACTACGCCGCCTTCCTCAAGGACCGCGAACTACAGGCGTACCTCGGTGCGAACGCCGGCGTGGCCGTCATCCTCTGGGGGCTGCTGTTCACCGGGTCCGCGCCGCCACTTGAACTCGGTGGTATCACGCAGGGAGCGCTTGAAAACTCGCTCCGGCAGGCCACGTTTCAGGTCGCTTCGCTGCTGAACTCGACCGGGTATGCGACGAGCAACTTTGCCGAGTGGGGCAGCACCGCACAGGGTGTCCTGCTGTTCGCGATGTTTATCGGCGGCTCGGCAGGGTCGACCGGTGGCGGTATCAAGATCGTCCGATGGCTCGTCGTGTTCAAGAGTATCCGACGCCAGCTATTCACGACAGCCCATCCCAGCGCCGTCAAACCAGTCCGGCTCGGCGGGCAGGTCATCGACGAGAGCGTTATCAACGCGATATACGGGTTCACCCTATTGTACTTGCTCACGCTCGGTATCGCGACGGTGTTCCTCCTCCTCGATGCGGGCCGTGTCGGGCTCGAACTAACTGTGCTTGAAGCCTTCAGCGCAAGCTTAGCGACTATCGGAAACATCGGTCCCGGGTTCGGGTTTCTGGGGCCGTTCGGGACCTACGAACTCTTCCCGGGGACCAGCAAACTGCTGATGGTCTTCCTGATGTGGATCGGTCGGTTAGAGATAATTCCAGTGTTCGTGCTCTTTACTGGTGCGTTCTGGAACGAGTGAGTCCGGGAAGCTTTCTCCCTATCTGTAGCTGCCAGTTCGGTATATGCCTCCCAGACAGAGATGGCGGTATGTTCAGTCCTGAAAACGAACCGACACCGCCTGAGGGAGTTCCGGATCGGGTTCCGACGGAACTGCCACAGTTGACGCCTGACGAACTCCGCAATACAATCATCTACGCGCAGGAACTCCTGCGATTCCATGACGAGACGCAATCGCCGGTGGAGCGGGGTCCCAGCGAAGAAATCCTTCGCGCTTTACCACGTCGAGGAGGAGACCAGACCCGAAGGCGGCACAAAAGCCCGCTGGCTGTTTCTCGGCGAGGTGTACCCTGACCGAGAGTAAAGGACGGCCGGAGGGATGACCGGCGAGTCACGGGTCCAGCCCGTACAGTCCAGCGCGGATGAACACGAGTATCGGTATTATCTCCAGACGGCCGACCCACATGTTCAGCACGAACATCGCCTCTGCGACCGGAGACATCGACGGGCCGGTGATACCTGTCGAAAGGCCGACGTTCCCCTGCGCGCTGGCCACTTCGAACAGGGCATCGGCGTAGCCAAACGCGGGTCCTGCGACGTTGGTGAGGACAACACTGCTGGTGACGAGAATGATGAGCCACAGCAGCGTCACGATGGCCGCTTCGCTGAACTCCCGCTCCATCGACTCGCGGTCGAGCGTTCGGTCGCCGATGCGGACCGTAACCACTGCGTTTGTCGGGAGAAACACCCGCGAGAACTGCCAGACGATGCCGCGAACGATGGTGTACCCTCGGATGAGTTTGATGCCGCCGACAGTGGACCCCGCAGCACCACCAAGCACCATCGCGCCGGCCACGAGCACCTTGCCGCCGGCGCGCCAGCGACCGATCGGTGCCGACTGGAAGCCGGTACAGCTGAGGGCGCTGACCCACTGGAACGCTGAGTCCCGAACTGCATCGAGCTGTGGGGCGTCAAGCATCGGGACCGAAAACGGCAGGAACGACTGTGTGGCGAACGCGCCGGTGGTCTCGGAGACTGACCACGCGTTTTGTGTCGAGAGAGCGACGACACCGACTGCAAGCAGGATGAACAGCCAGCGGGTCTGCAGGTCCGACACCAGTTTGCGAATCTGCCTGTCATGCAGGACGACGTAGTGGACCGGGAACGCAATCGCGCCGAGAATCATAATCGGCAACAGGACGGCTTCGACGAGCGGCGAGTTGTACGTCGCAATCGAATTGTCAGTGACCGAGAATCCACCAGTCGTGAGGCCGGTCATAGCATGATTAAGCGCCTGCCACGCGACCTTCCACAGCGGCAGCGACTCCGCGTACTCGCTGTCACTGGCGAGGATTGCACCGAACAGCAATGCGAAGGAAAGCACCGTGTAGCCGGCGACGAGTTTCCAGACCGTTCGGACGGTGGAAACGACGCTTGGATGGATCTTTTCCTCGCGGGCCTCGCTCTGATAGAGCGCGTAACTGCCGCTGCCGGGCCGTGAAAGGATAGACACGGTCAGGACGATGACGCCGACGCCGCCGACGTACTGGATGAACGACCGCCACCACTGGACTGCGCGGGGCAACGAGGGCTCGTGAATCGCCATCGTCAGGCCGCTCCCTGTCCACCCGCTCATGCTCTCGAAGAAGGCGTGGAGTGGGTTTCGGAAGTACGCCAGGCTGGAGAGCGTTGTCGTTCCGCCGACCCTGATCGGCTCCCACGTACTCGTGGCCATCTCGGCCGGAACGAACGTGTCCATGACGGCAGGGGGCGTGAACCACGCGGTCAACAGGAGCGGGAGTGACCCGAACGCAGCGACCAGCAGCCACCCGCCGGCAGCGATAACCATACCATGTTTCATCTGTGGGGCTGGGGCATCGGCGAACCCGCGAGTCGCAAGGCCGCCGACAGCGGCAGTCATCCCGGCCGCAGTGACGAACCCGAAAGCGGCGTAGGCCTCCTGAAAGCCCAGCGCAATCGCGGCCGTGATCGTCATCAGTCCAGCTTCCATCAGCAGAAGCGAGCCGATATCGCGGGCAATTGTCTTCAGGTCCGCCGGGAACAGCCCGCCGTTCCGTCGCGACATATCAGCTGTGGTCCTCGGAATGACCGAAGATGTCGGTCACCTCCGGCGTCGCACCGTCCCCCGAGTAGACCGTGAGGAGGTCATCCGCTTCGATGCGCGTATCACCGCGGGGTGTTATCGGGTCGCTGTCGCCGTTTCGCTCGATTGCCACGATGAGCGTCTGCCCGCCGATGAGACCCGCTGTGTTGGCTTCCTGCAGTGTTTTGCCCGCAATCGGAGCCCCGGGCTGGACCGTTATTTCGAACACTTCCGCCTGATCGCCGATGCGCATGAAATCGACGATAGACGGTCGCTTAACCGCTCGATAGAGATATTCGGCGATAAGCCGCTGTGGGTTCTGCATCGTGTTGACGCCGATCTGGCGGAACACGTTCATATGCTCGGGGTTGTGGACGACTGAGACGATGTCCGGCACCGAAAGTTCCTGTGCCAGCAGACAGACCATGATGTTGGTCGCGTCCTGATCGGTTGTCGAGATGAGCGCGTCAGCACGGTCAGCACCGGCGTCCTCTAGCGTATCCTTTGCGGTTGCATCATCGTTAATCACAAGACAATCGTACTGTCTCGACGCGCGTTCCGCTCGCTCCTCGTTGCGTTCGATGACGACGACCTCGTTGCCGCCTGCCGTCGCAATTTCAAGCAACGGCGACCCGATATCGCCGGCACCGACGATGACGAGATACATTTTTGCCAGTGTACTGAACCGACAGTTGAAAGCCTACCGTTCGCAGGCACAGGGCGGACAGTGCCGTCCCTCGGTTACGTCCCGTTCCCAAACCACTATACTGTCCCCGACTGAATTCCACGGTATGGCACATCTCCCCGAGCAGTTCGACCATCCGGCGTGGCTGACAGCCGCCGGGACGCTCGCCGGCTATGGCATCATTCTCCTGTTCATGTTCCTGTTGCTGTTTATTCTGCCGTACCTCCTGTTCCCGGCCTGAGCCAAACCCGTACCGCTCACGTTTACTCGTATCTCGAATCGATGAGAAACCCGAGCGAGATGAGGCCACAGACCATCGACAGGAACCCGGCAATAGCGAGGCCAAACGGCGGGTCGTCGCCCGGATACGTTATGAGTCCGCCGAAGGACCCGACACTGATGACCAACAGTCCGGCTGTCAGCACTAGGTCCGCATACGCGTTCCAGGCGTCTTCGACAGCGGGTTCGAGACGAGCGAGCCACCATTCGGGCGTGTCCGCCTGAGCTGACGACCCGCGAACCAGAAGGCGGCGAACTGCGGGTCATCCGCCTGCGACGGCGAGTGCAACAGTGGCGAGTACTGCAATCCCCGCCAGCGCCGACACTGGGACCACACGGACCTGCAACAGCACAAATAGGGTAACATAGCCAAGGACCGCGATACCTGCTGTGAGGCCGCGGAGCGCGTTCCTGATACTCATTCCTCGTTGCTGTTTCCTTTGAACTGGTCGATATAGTGTTACTCGTGTTACTGCGAACGGTCGCTTCGGGTGCTGGGGCCACCGTGCCCGATGCAGGGGTATCGCAGTTAGTAAATAGGTCCGCGCGGGAGTACAGGTCGATGGAAGGGAAGGCAGCAGCGCCCGCAGCGGGGACGGTACTTAACGCGCTCGCGACCGGCCGCGGCGCGGCGTTTGCTATCGACGAGTACACGACAGCGACCGTCACGCTCACGACCGAGACCGACGGCGTCACCGGCGAGGTCGGCGGTGCGCCGGACGCCGACACGCGGCTTATCGAACGCTGTGTCGAGTACGTCATCGACGCCCACGGCGGCCCACAGAACGTGGGCGTCCCGGCGGTCTCCGGCGGGACTGTCCGCACAGAGAGCGAGGTCCCGATGGCGTCGGGGCTCAAAAGCTCCAGTGCAGCCGCAAACGCGACTGTCATGGCGACGCTCGACGCACTCGACGCGACTGAGCGGATGAGCCGCGAGGACATGGCCCGCCTCGGGGTCATGGCTGCCCGCGACGTGGGCGTCACCGTCACCGGGGCCTTCGACGACGCGTCGGCGTCGATGCTTGGCGGCGTCACCGTCACCGACAACGAGGACGACGCGCTCCTGGCCCGCGAGGAAATCGACTGGGACGTGCTCGTCTGGACGCCGCCGGAACAGTCCTTCAGTGCTGACGCGGATGTCGAGCGATGCCGACAGGTCGCGCCGATGGCCCGTCTCGTCGAGGACCTCGCGCTCGACGGCGACTACCAACGAGCGATGACGGTCAACGGTCTCGCGTTCTCGGCTGCACTGGATTTCGAGACGGACCCGGTACTCGACGCGCTCCAGCACGTCGAAGGCGTCTCACTGTCGGGGACGGGGCCGTCATTCACCGCCGTCGGCGAGCGGGCGGCACTCGAAGCCGTACAGGACGCCTGGGATAACCGACCCGGACAGACCTGGCTGACGACGACACAAACAGAAGGGACACACACAGTATGAGCACGAATCCGAACCCAGAGGACATGTCGCTAGACGAACTGCGCGACGAAATCCGGACGATCGACCGCGAAATCGTCGAGAAGATCGCACAGCGAACCTACGTGGCCGACACCATCGCACAGGTCAAAGACGAGAAGGGGCTGCCGACGACTGACGAGCAACAGGAGCAGGCCGTGATGGACCGAGCCGGCGACAACGCAGAACAGTTCGACGTCGACGAGAACCTCGTGAAAGCGATTTTCAGGCTCCTGATCGAACTGAACAAGGTCGAACAGCGAGAGAGTCGGTAGCAGGACTAGTACTCCCAGAGGCGGTTGATCTGTGAGGCAATATCGGGATTGGCCGCCCGAAGCGCGTCGACATCGGTTTTTCCGTCGATATTGATAACGTGGACTTCTCCCCGTCGGCCGCCGTACACGTCCTGAAAGTCGTAGACGACCCCGAACACGTCGACGGTGTCGTGCACGTCGTCGCTGTTTCGGAGAAACTCGACCTGTCTGTCGACGTTGTACTCAACGAGTCGGTTGATGGCTGCCGCCCGCTCGATGTCCGTAGGGAGGTGCTCCAGCGCCGGTTCGAGGTGCGGCTTGAGGACGTTGAGACAGTGCTCAATACCCGCCGGTTCGTCCAGCCCGTTGGTCAGATCATCGTACGTCGCCGTCACCGCTCCGCAGCCGGTATGGCCGACGACGACAGCCGTTTCGGTCATCGTGTGTTCGATCGGATACAGCACGTCGCCGGACACCGCCTCGCCGGACTCGGTCCGCTGGATGACTCGGTTTCCGATGTTGCTACACGTAAAGAGATATCCCGGCTCGCTGTTGCCCCACATATGGTCCTGAAGCACCCGCGAATCGGAGCAACAGACCGTGACAGCATCGGGCGTCTGGGAGTTCTGGACCTGATCGAACCGGTCCCGGAACTCCGCCGCGTGGTCGGCGTTTCCGGCAAGTAAATCGCGTAATAACTGGCTCATGCGTGGGCAGATAGCCGCCACCAAGTAAACTCATTGGACTCGGGCAGTGAAACGACACGACGCGAACTGAACCGGCTCAATCGGCATCTGTGGGTTCTAACATCCATGATTTTCAAAGCTCCGGCACACTTTTTATATGGATTACCGTAACTGATGTATGGAACCCCGTGGTGTTTCTTCCGTCATTGCGACGATTCTCCTCGTCGGTGTCGTCGTTATTCTGGGGAGTGTCCTCAGCATCTTCACGTTGGGAATCGCTGAGGATCTGGATGCCCCCGCACCACAGGCGAGTTTCGACTTCGACTGGGAGAAATCGACGCGAACGCTGACGATCAGGCATGAGGCTGGGGACGTGTTCGACCAATCGAACACCGAACGCCTTGAAGTCGTCATCCAGACGAAGACGAAACGGGACAGAACGACTTCCTCATTGCCAGAGGGGACTGGGCGAACCAGTCTGACGGAGGATTGTCCGTTAGGGCCGGTGACACATTCGTTATTACGGGAGAACGCGGCGGTGGCGATATTGACGTTGAACGGGATGGAGCAGATGTCGATGACGACAGTGAAATTCACGAGCCCGAGATAGATGATCCGGTTCAGATCATCTGGTACGGAACGGACGGCACCAGTTTCGTCGTTTCGGAATACGTCATCAAATCCGGCGAAGACCCCTGAAACTCCAACTCAGAGGGCAGACCGACTCATGAACGCCCTCCCCTCACACACATAGAGACCCAATAGATCACCTGCCGAACCATGTCTCGGCGCAATCTTCGGCGTGATTCCCGGTGTCATGTTTGATACCCCGGCTGTCGTCGGGTAGGGCATCACTGGTCGCTGTCCCCGATGACCCGAACACAGACCTCACGACAGCCCTGTGGTAGGCGGTGGTTGAGACTCGCGCGGCTCACCCACTAATGACGCCGGAGTTATCGGCCGCTCTCGAATAGTGAAGCGAAAGCAGCGGAATCCACTGCTTTGTTTTTATAAGGAATGGGGTCGGAGGGATTTGAACCCCCGATCGGCTGATATCTCCGTCCTGCGCCTCGGAACTCCAGAGGGTCATCGTCGCGAACCGGTGATCAGCCGGCCGCTCAGTATATCAGCCCTCGAAGTGTCGTCCCAGGCGCGTGGCCTCTGGAGTCAGCCGCCTTCCCGGACTAGGCCACGACCCCGCACTCCGGCGTAAGCCGACTCGCATTAAAGGGATTTCGATTGGCAGACGGCGATCAGTCGCGGTCGGTGTCGGCCCAGTCGCACTCCTGGCACTTGTATCCAGTAACAAATTCCAGTGCAGAGGGCATGTAACCTACAGAGATGACGTTTTCACCACATTCCGGACAGTCGGAATCGGCGTCTTCGATCGGTTCTGCGTCCATGACGTCCTCGCCTTCGATGAGTTCGGCTAGGCTCTCAGGGGTCTGCATCCGTCCCTGGACCACGCGATTGTCGCTCATACCGGACAGCCGGGCCTGATGGGCCTAAAAGTTCTCCCTCGTCACAGCCACGGGGCGCGTTCCTGCTCGGGTTCGTACTCGACCGCAGCTCCTTCGTCGGTCTGTTCGTCGGCGGCGACGCCCTGTGACGCGCCGCCGTCGGCGAAGGCAGCGGTGAGGTCCACGGCGTCAGGTCGGTATTCCGTGTGGCGCGTGCGGGCGTTTTCCGGGTCGAACGACAGCAGCGCCGTGACGGCGAGCACAGCCAGTGCCACTGGCGCGTCGGTCGGCATCACGCCGAGAACAGAAAGGGCGAGGACGCCGAGCGCGACAGCGCTACCGAAGCGGAACCGGTCGATGTCGACGGCGTTGCGGAGCCACGGACTCGCCAGCGCGACAGCCAAGGCGAAGCCGATACCGACGCCGGTGGTAGCGGCGGCGCGGAGCAAGACGCCGGGTTCGATGGCGGTGACCAGCTTTGCGCCCGCGGGGTCGAGGCTGGCTAGCAGGCCGAGCATGACGATAACGGCCGGCCGCGGGAGGTACTCGCCGATGCGGGCGCTTGCGGTCTGTGCGGCGATTGCGAGGATGACGAGGCCGGCGAAGCGTTCGAGGGTCGCCAGTTTGACGATCCCGGCGATCGTCGGCGCAAGGGCTGCTTCAACGAGCGCAATCGGCATCAACACAGCGCCGATGATGAGGACCGAGCGCGCCTGCTGTCGGGGGCCGCCTTCGAGTTCGGCTAACACGACGGCAACAGTGGCCGATCCGCCGAAGACGAGCAAGCCCACTTCAAGGACGCCCATCCAGGTCGAAAGTGCCCCTGCAAGGACGAGTACCGGGAAAATGCCGTCGACGAGGGGGAGACCCATGACAGTCGCCAGTAGCCGACCACCGCGGCCGACCTGCTGCTCGATGTCGAGAGCAATCGGGTGTCTGGAGATACTCATGTCGTGTTACGGTCGAGCGTAACCCAACTCTCGTCGGGAAGTTCTCACTCGGTCCTGACGAACACGACAGGCTTGCCAGAACTTGTTACCGAACCACGTGAACGTTGTGTTGCCCGACGCTGTGGACGTCATCTGACGGGCAGTACCGTTCCGTGCGGGTTCGGTGAGTCGCATGTTTTTAATTATCCTTCATTCGCACATAATCGTTGCGTGAGAACTGCGCACATGCGCCACCGTTTTTCCGGAATACCCCGTCGTTTGTGGACGGATGTCTCACCTTCAACAGCAGGGTGTGACAAATGAGTGGTCAGGAGCGGATTTCTGGAAGTGCTGCCGAGGACAGGTGTGGCATCGAACCCCACGTAGCGCCGAGTCTCGCAACGCTTTTGCCGGGCCGTCGTGGACGATTTACATGGCGAACGATTCCGAGCCTTTCTCAGAGAAGCTCCGAGTACCGGAGGCGCTGACGTTCGACGACGTACTCCTCAGACCCAAGGAGTCTCGCGTCGAACCAGACGAGGCAGACACGACGACGCGGGTCTCGAAGTCGGTCGAACTGACCGTCCCTGTCCTCTCCGCGGCGATGGACACCGTCACCGAGAGTGACATGGCGATCGCGATGGCGCGGCAGGGCGGTATCGGTGTCCTCCACCGCAACATGAACGCCGATCAGATGGCGACCGAAATCGAGCGGGTCAAACGCGCCGACGAACTCATTATCCGCGACGTCGTGACAGCCAGCCCGAACCAGACCGTGCGCGAGGTCGACGAGATGATGGAACGGGAGGGCGTTTCTGGCGCGCCGGTCGTCGACGACGACAGCGGCGAAGTGCTTGGCATAATCTCCGGGACTGACATCCGCCCGTACCTCGAAGTCGGGGAGGACGACGCCGTCACGGACGCGATGACCGACGAAGTCGTCACCGCCCCCGAAGACGTGACGCCCCGCGAAGCGCTGGAGCTGATGTACGACCACAAGATCGAGCGCGTCCCCATCGTCGACGGCGAGAACCGACTCGTCGGGCTGGTCACGATGCAGGGCATCCTCCAGCGTCGCGAGTACGACCAGGCCGCCCGCGATCACGACGGCTCGCTCCGCTGTGGCGCGGCTGTCGGCCCCTTCGAGATGGACCGCGCGCAGGTCGCGGACGAGGCTGGCGCCGATATCCTGTTCATCGACTGTGCGCACGCCCACAACGCGAACGTCATCGAGAGCGCCCGCGAGATTAAGGCCGAAGTCGACGCCGACGTGGTCGTCGGCAATATCGGGACCCGGGAGGCCGCCGAGGCCGTCGTCGACTTCGCCGACGGCGTCAAGGTGGGAATCGGTCCCGGTTCTATCTGTACGACTCGCGTGGTCACGGGTTCGGGAATGCCTCAGATCACTGCCGTCGCGCAGGTCGCCGACGTGGCGAGCCAGCACGACGTGCCGGTCATCGCCGACGGCGGCATCCGCTACTCCGGGGACGCCATCAAGGCCATCGCCGCCGGCGCGGACGCGGTCATGCTCGGCTCGTACTTCGCCGGCACCGACGAGGCCCCGGGCCGCGTCATCACGATGAACGGCAAGAAGTACAAGCAGTACCGCGGGATGGGCAGCGTCGGCGCGATGAACGAAGGCGGCGGCGACCGCTATCTCAAGGACGACGAGGAGGGCGAAGAGTTCGTCCCCGAGGGTGTCGAGGCCGCGACGCCGTACAAGGGCTCGCTGGCCTCCGAACTCCACCAGCTCGTCGGCGGGATGCAGTCCGGGATGGGCTATGTCGGGGCCGAGACGATTCCCGAGTTCAAGCAACGTGCCGAGTTCGTGCGGGTCTCTGCCGCGGGACAGCAGGAGAGTCACCCACACGACGTGATGATTACGGACGAAGCGCCTAACTACAGCCCCGACAGCTAAGGAAAAGCCCGCAGTCGACTACGACGCGGTTTCGCAGACCGGACTACACGCTTCTTTCTGTGCCGCATTCGCGTCGGGGTACGCTTTGAACGACTCACCACAACTCGAACACTCGAACGTATCGAAGTCGGACATAGCGACCCGCTGTACTCGCGCCGCGGAAAAAATTATTTCGGGACTTGGCGGTCAGTCGTAGTAGTCTTCGTCCAGCGGCAGCTCCGTCCCGGACGACGTGACTTTGTCGACGGTCGTCTCCAGACGGAGTGTCTCGCTGCACTCGGGGCAGATGACCGCCACGTCGACCTGTAGAGCGTCATCGGCGTCGTAGATTCCCAGGACCTCCGCGTCAGAGGCGTACAGATACTCCGCCGACAGTTCGTGCTCGTGGTCACGAGCGTAGTCGTACGTCATGCATGCCCGCTACACCCGGGTCTGTGTTGATGGTTTCGGCGGTTCTCAGTAACAGCACATACAGGGGACCCGCTCGAACCTGCGGCCATGAGTGACTTAGAAGTCGAGGTCGGCACCTGGGAGACATTCGCAGATGCAGCAACTGCCGTTCGAAAGGCGGTGTTCGTCGAGGAACAGGGTGTTTCTGAGGCGGAAGAACTCGACGGGAACGACTCGGACGCCGTTCAGTTTCTGGCCTGTGACGGCGAGTATCCAGTCGGCACTGCCCGGCTCCGGTTTCCTGAACCCACGGTCGGCAAGGTCGAGCGGGTCGCGGTCCGCGAGCCCTATCGGGACGATGGCGTCGGGACAGCACTGATGCGAGCCGTCGAAGACGCCGCGCGTGACGACGGCGCAACAGTGCTCAAGCTTCACGCACAGACTCGTGTCGAGCCGTTTTATGCACAACTTGGCTACGAGACAGTTAGTGACGAATTCGAGGAAGCAGGCATTCCACACGTCAAGATGCGAAAGCGGCTGAATGGCTGACGTGCCCGTCTGACAGGCCGGAAGGGATTTGAACCACCTGCACATCGCTCATTGACACTCGCTCGTGCCGTCATTCAAATCCCTCCGTGGACGCTTCGCTCGTCGGGTCTATTCCTCGCAGAAGCGGGCCGGAAGGGATTTGAACCCTCGACCGACGGCTTAAGAGGCCGTCGCTCTGCCAGACTGAGCTACCGGCCCAGTGCACTCATTGCTCTGGACGGCCTGGTAAAATAGGTTTTCATTCGGACGCCTCGTGTCGGTCGGTCTCACGATTCTTGCACACAACACTCGGCTAGCGGCGATTGACTGTGGTAAGAACCGGGGCACTCCTGTGACGGTTCTGAACGACGGTTGACGGCCTCTCAGGCCAGCCTGTCTGGTGGACGTTCCCAGTTATTGGGGAAATAGCTGGCATTAAAGAGGCTTGACGCCAAGCGATACAGACACTAATGAGCACAGCCAGCGGCATCACGATGGCCTCTATGTCGACCTACGCCATCCTCGGGTGTGGGAGTGTTGGCCACGCCGTGGCGGAAGAACTCGTCGAGGAGGGGAAAGACGTACTCATCCTCGACGCGGACGAGGGGCGAGTCGAGGCGCTCCGTGATCAGGACCTCAACGCACAGCAAGCCGACATCTGCGAGACTGACGTCGCTCAAACAGTTGCCGACCGCGACGTTGTTCTCATCATGTCCCCGGACGTGAACGCCAACGCCGAAGCAGTCCAAAACATCCGCGAGTCCGGCGGCGAACAGTTCATCGTCGCTCGCGCCGACGACCCGGTGTCGGCCGACGACCTTACTGAACTTGGTGCCGATATAGTCATCAACCCTTCCGCGGTCATCGCGGACTCTGCGCTCCGGGCGCTCGAAACGGGCGAACTTGAGTACAAGGCCTCACAGCTGGGCGATGTCATCGACGGGACCGAAGAGCGTATGGCGATTCTGATTCACCGGTCGCCGGACCCGGACTCCATCGCCTCGGCCGCCGCGTTGCGGGCCATCGCCGCGAGCCGCGATGTCGAGGCCGACATCATCTACGAGGGAGAAATCGGTCACCAGGAGAACCGCGCGTTCGTCAATCTCCTCGGTATCGAACTGACATCGAACGAGGATGTGGACCTCGACGAGTACGATACGTTCGCACTGGTGGACGTTGCCAAGGGCGGCGAACCGGCTATCGACTCGGTCGACATCGTCGTCGACCACTACGAGCACGAACACGAACTGGAACACGACGCCACCTTCTCCGACATCCGGCCGAACATCTCGGCCACGTCGACGATTCTGACGAAGTATATCCAGGAGCTGGACCTCAATCTCGACCAGAGTGTCGCCACGGCGCTGCTGTACGGAATCCGCGCCGAAACGCTGGATTTCAAGCGGGACACGACGCCGGCGGACCTGACCGCCGCGGCGTACCTGTACCCGTTCGCCGACCACGACACCCTCGAACAGGTCGAGTCGCCGTCGATGAGTCCGGAAACCCTCGACGTGCTCGCCGAAGCGATCCGGAACCGCGAGGTCCAGGGGAGCCACCTCGTTTCCAACGCCGGGTTCATCCGGGACCGCGACGCGCTAGCGCAGGCAGCCCAGCACCTCCTGAATCTGGAAGGCATCACGACCACAGCGGTGTTCGCCATCGCCGACGACACCATCTACCTCGCCGCGCGCTCGAAGGACATCCGGATGAACATCGGGAAGGTGCTGTCGGACGCGTTCGGCGGGATGGGCGAGACTGCGGGCCACTCCACCGACGCCAGCGTCGAGATACCGCTGGGCATCTTCACCGGCTTAGATACGAGCGACGACAATAGAGACACACTGCTGGAACTCACCGAAGAAGCCGTCAAACGGAAACTGTTCGAAGCGATGGGTGTCGATAGTTCCAGTAGCGAGAGTTCGAACGGCAACTAGGCGGGAACTTCTTCTTCTTCGTCGCCGGCCTCGGGCTGACGGAGCCGTTCGACGATATCGCTGACGATGATGACATCGCCGACGGCCTGGACCCACCGGTACGGAATAATGACGCCGCGTGCCGCGTTCACTTCTTCGTCAAATAGCTCCGTGTTAAGCTGGTGGAGTGCCAGCCCTGTCACTTCCTTGCGGTCGAGTTCCAGCCGGAGGTCTTCGACTTCGCCGACAAACACGCCGTTTTTCGAATACACCTCGCGACCCACGAGGGCTGTAATCTCCTGTGGCAGATTCTCCATTCCCATACGACGGTGGTTGGTCGGACGGGTTATAAAGCTTCTTTGCGACTGAAACATCCGTCATGCGGGGCGTCACTCACACGCAGTCCGTTCGAAACCCGACCGTCGGGCTGCTCCCATCGCGCCGATAGCGCTGCCTCCACACGGGGAGCGGTCGCTTGGTCAGGCCACGGAACTTTTGGCCCGCACTCCCGTTCGCTCAGTATGCTCTCGCCCGGTGACCCTGCCCCCGATTTCGATCTGCAAGGGACCGCTGACAGAGGTGTTGGTGCCTATCGACTGTCGGCTGCGACGAACCGCGCGCCGGCGGTTGTGGCGTTCGTTCCCAGTGACGACCCCGATTCACAGACTCTCCTCACCGAGTTAGCCCAGACAGACTGGGCGAGCGTAGCGGATGCCGTGGCTGTCTTCGGCGTTCTCGCGGCAGATATCGACGACTGTCGGTCGCTCGCGGCATCGCTATCGCTTCCCTATCCGTTACTGGCCGACACCCACGGCGTCGCTGCTCAGTTCGGCGTCCGAATGCAGGACGGACACGGGCAGCGAGCGGTGTTCGTCGTCGACCAGCGATGTCGTGTTCGGGCGGCGACTGTGGTCGGCGACACCGACGGGGTCGCGTCGGCTCTCGACACGGTCCTGCGTGGCCTTGCCGAGCTGTAGCTACGCATCGCGGTTCAGTTCGTCTTCTAACAGACCGTAGAGGTACACGTCTTCGTAGCGGCCGTCGCGGAACCAGTGGTCCCGCATCGTCCCCTCTCGCTGGAACCCGGTCTTTTCGAGCACGCGCTGGGAGCCTTCGTTGCCGGCGAAGACCTTCGCGTACACCCGATGAAACCGCCGCTCCTGAAAGGCGTACTCGGTGATCGTCCGGGCGGCGTCGGTCGCGTAGCCGTTGCCCCACGCGTCGGGCGTGAGCCAGTAGCCGAGTTCGGCCATTCCGATCCGGTCTGTAACGTCGTTCAGCCCGATGATGCCGACCGCCTCGCCGTCGACACAGACGAGCAGATGCACGTCATCAGTCTCGCCGCTGGCGACGGATTCGACCCACTCGCGTTCTGCCTGTTCGGAGATCGGCTCTGTGGCCGAGAGGCCGTGTCTGACATCCGGGTCGTTGACCGTCTCTTGCAGGAACTCGACATCTTCGTCTTCGACCGTTCGGAGCGCTACTGTTTCGCCCCGGAGGAATGTTGGTCCGGGCATACACGAACCGATGAGGGGGTACTGAAAGAAGCTTCGGTAGGTGTGTGAGTGTATTTCAGGCCGTCCACTCGTCAGCGAGCAGGCCATACTCCAGCAAGTCGACGTACTCGCCGTCAACGAAGGCGTGGTCGCGCCGTCGTCCCTCCTGCTGGAACCCCACCTTTTCGAGCACACGCGCGGAAGCCGGGTTGGTGGCGTAGCAGTCCGCACCGAGTTTGTTCAACCGCAGTTCTTGAAACGCATACTGTGCGAGACAGTCGACAGCATCGGTGGCGTAGCCGTTGCCCCAGTGATCCGGACGGATCGAGTACCCGAGTATACCAACCCCCCACTGATGGCGGTCTTCGTGAAGCAGACACGACCCGACCGGCTCATCGTCTACACAGACAACAAAGTGCGTATCGGCATCGCGACTATCGAAATCTTCGGCGGCAGACTCGGAAAGTGGCTCGTAGAACCCGATGTTCTGCCGAACCTGCGGCTCGTTGAATAGGCGCTGGAGCAGGTCGCTGTCGGTTGCTTGCTGTGGATGAAGCGTCACCCGGTCGCCGTGGAGAAACACTGGACCTGGCATGTGTGACTCCACTCGCAACTGATACAAGGGTGTTACCGTAGTCTGTGAGGCGACACCATACAAATACGACCCGGCGGAAAGCGACACGGAAAAGGGGGCCCAGCACTGCCCTGCGGTATGGGAACGCCGCTGGAGTCACGCGAGGAACAGGCAACGGAGGTCGTCGACCGTCTCCACGAGGAATACCCCGATTCAGCTATCTCGCTGAACTACAGCAACCGGCTGGAACTGCTGATTGCCGTCGTCCTCTCGGCACAGTGCACTGACGAACGAGTCAACGAAGTCACAGCGGACCTGTTCGAGAAGTACCAGAGCGCCGAAGACTACGCCGCGGCCTCCGAGGAGCAACTCGCCGAGGACATCTACGGCATCACGTTCCACAACAACAAGGGCGGCTATCTTCAGGGAATCGGAGAACTTCTGACAGACGAACACGGCGGCGAGGTCCCGGACACGATGTCCGCCCTCACTGACCTCCCGGGCGTGGGCCGCAAGACGGCGAATGTCGTCCTCCAGCACGGCCACGACATCGTCGAGGGAATCGTCGTCGACACGCACGTCCAACGCCTGTCACGACGGCTGGGCCTTACGGATCAAGAGCGCCCGGAAACTATCGAGCAGGATCTGCTCGACGTGGTACCCGAAGACGAGTGGCAGCAGTTCACACACCTGCTCATCGACCACGGGCGAGCGGTGTGTGGGGCGCGTTCGGCGGACTGCGATGCGTGCGTACTCGCGGATGTCTGTCCCTCTGAAAAGGGCGACAGCGAGGTCGACCTTGCCACCGGCGAGGCGTGGTAGCCGCGTGCCGAACGGCTCAGTTTTCGCCGTCACCGAGACGTGCAGTGAGCACAGGCACGTCGGACGTTCGAACAACCTTTTCAGCGACGCTGCCGAGTAGATACCGCTCGATTCCCGTCCGGCCGTGGGTCCCCATCACGATGAGGTCGATGTCGTTCTCGGAGGCGTAGTCGAGGATCGCGCTGTGCGGTGGGCCGCGTTCGACAGTGGTGACGGTATCGACGCCGTCGACCTCGTCTGCCGCAGCCTCGACGATTGCCTGCGCTCGCTCCTGCAGTGACGATTCGATGTTGTGCTCTTCGCCGACCATCCCCGGCTCCGACGCGTCGTGTTCCTCCGCAATCATGCCGGTCGTCGCTCCCTCCGGCCCGGCGGAGGTCATCCCGATGTGTGGCGACGACGTATCGAGCACGGTCATGATGTGTAACGTCGCGTCGTGCGTCTCGGCGAGATTCCGTGCGTGTGCCAGCGCGGCTGCTGCTCCGTCACTCCCGTCTGTCGGAAAGAGAATGTGTTCGTACATTGGAACCACAGCTAGCGATGGACATGCAATGCTAATGAAACATCTAGCCTGTTCGCAGAGGCCGAGAATGAGGCCCGCTGTCAGCGACACTTACGCGACGTACCGGAGAGCGAACCGGACGATGCCGACCAGATACGCCAGCAGCCAGAAGATCACGTAGCCGAACACGCCGATACGGAGCCGTGAGCGCCAGTGGCTGAACGTCTCGTCACCGATTTCGTCCAGTAACAGGTCTTCATCGTACTCGTTGTAGAGGTCATGTTCCCGCTTTGCACGGAAGATGCGGACGATGCCCGTTCCACCGAAGGCAAGCAACGCGTAGGCTTGGAGCCCGAGCATCGCGTGAACAGCGGACAGCCCACCGAGCTGATCCGGCAGGCGCGGGATCATCCAGACCACCATCGGGACGGTGGTCAACACCAGCCCCGTCGTGACGAACTTCAGATGATGCACGAGCACGTCCCAGGTGACTGGCTCTGTCTCGATGATGTAGTACGCGCCGTACAGGAAACAGGGGAGGCTGAGGCTTACCGACAGTAACACGACTGTGGCCACGAGGCCGTCCGACACCATGAGTCGACCTAGGGACAGTGCTCGCTAAAGACTGCCGGATGCAGAAGGTCAGAACTTGTAAGCCGTCGCGGTCCGTACACCCGAGCAATGGCCGACCCGGACTCGACGTCTCCCACGGAGGACGAGCGCGGGAACACCCCTGCGGACGCAGTAACTGCCGAGCCAGAACCCGGCGAGCCCGGGGCTGAGGGCGACGGCGGTGAGACGGCCGAAGACGGCGAGTCGGGTGACGACAGTGAGCCGGACGAAGAGCTCGACACGGAGGCGCTCCGAAAGCAGGTCGAAGAAAAGTACGACTTCGACAACTTCGGCCCGGCGGATATGGCCGAGATGACCGCCGAGGAGTGGGACGTTGCCTTCGACGAAGACTCCTGGATCACCGGCGACGAACTCCTCGACCGGGTCGCTCGGGACCTGCGAAACCGCGTCGCAAACCGCGACGTGTTCGCCCGTATCGAACGCCACCGGGACCCACCGCGGGTGCTTGCGTACTCTGATGAGGGCTACGCGGTCGTCTATCCCGATGGAAGTCTCGAAGGCGAGGGGACCGTCATGCGTGACGTAAAGCCCACAGTCGCCCTGTGTTCCATGGATTCCTACGACGTACCTGAGAACGTCCCCGACCGGCCCCTTCCCCAGCCGGACGAGGTCCCCGAGGGTGGCGGCGAACTCGGGAACTGGATGCTGCAGGCGATTGCTGGGGCACAGTTTTTGGCCGGGATTGCACTCCTGGGGGGCGCAGTACTCGCGACCGCTGGCGTCATCGGCAACCGAGGAACCAGTATCGCGCTGTTGGTCGTGGCTGGCGTCGCTTTCATCGGCGTTTCGCTCGTTCTCTTTTTCACCGTCGCAAACGCACGACTCTCCGATACCTTCCGCTCCGAGGAGTACAGAGACAGACTGCGTGCCATCGGGCTTGAGGACGGCGAACGACCGGAGTTCGTCCCGGAGCTTGACCCGCAGAATTCGGGGTCTGAAGCGGGGGCTGACGAAACTGACGAAGCCGGGTAATGACGGTTCCTGCGGGTGGTATTCGGTGGGTTTATACAAACTCAGTCCTGATTCTACAGTGTATATGAACAGACGGGAGTTCGTCCGGACAGCAGGGGGGGCCGCCGGTGCTGCGGCGACCCTCAGCGCCACCGGCGCTGCCGCCGCACAGGAGGAAGGCGGTGACGGTGCGAAAACCGTCCCGGACTACGGCGGTTTCCTGGATTCGGTCGGGAACTTCGACGGGTCGACCGTCGATGCGACCGGGCAGGACACAGTAACTGTCGAGGTCGGCGTGCAGGCCAACGGCGGCGCGTACGGGTTCGGTCCGCCAGCCGTCCACGTGGACAACGGCGCAACCGTCCAGTTCGAATGGACGGGCAACGGCGGCGGCCACAACGTCGTCTCGGACGGCGACGGACCACTGGACTCCGGAAGTACGACGTCCAGCGCCGGCGTCAACTACGAGCATACCTTCGAAGAGGACGGCATTTACCCGTACCTCTGTGTCCCCCACGAGGGACTCAACATGAAGGGTGCGATCGTCGTCGGCGAAGAGTACCCGACACAGACAATCGGTGGCGGTGGTCCGGTCGAAGTCGACCCACACTACGCCGGCGTCCCGATCCAGCCCCACTTCGTCGGATTTGGCGCTGGACTCGCAGTTATCATCCCGCTGATATTCACCTTCTTCCAGTTGAAGTACGGCGAATCGCCCCACACTAGTGGAGGGAACAACTAATGGCATCCGAAGGTTCCACCTACGGCGACATTCACCGCTACGAGCCGCCGCGTGAGAGCACAGCGGCGGCCGTTGGTATCGTCCTCCTGACGATCATTCAGGTCGCCCTTGTCGGGCTGTTCACGTACGGCATGATTGCCGGATGGGCGTCCGGTATCGGGACAACGCTGACCGTCCGCCTCATTGAGGCCAATATGTTCATGGGCGGCGTGTTGACAGCGATATTCATCGATCTGGCGTTCATCATGTTGCTGTACCGCAAGGAGTTCCTCCCAGACGTGATGATCGTCAAGAAGCGCCGTCGCAAGTGGGAAGACCTCTATATCCGTCAGGAAGACGTCGACGGCACGACGATGGCGGACGGCGACAAGCTTGCAGAGACATTCAAACGCGCAGTGTACCCATACTACAAGAAATAATATGCCACTTGATGAAGACAAATATCCGGCTGAAACAGGCCGTCGTCGCTTCGTAAAGGGCGTCGTCGGGAGTGCAGCACTCTCCAGCGTCGGTGTCGGTGGCGCCGCAGCCGTCGACGCGACGACAGACGCCGCCGGCGAAGGTGGCGGGACGACCCCGTTCGTCGCCGTCGAGAACACCGCCGGACCGGCCCCGCGAGGGATGCCGATCATCCCTATCGAGATCAACGGTGGCGAGATCAGTGGCCTCTGGCCGGAGTACGACGAGAAAGCCGGCGCAGCCGTCGCACCGGACTTCGGCGGGAGCGGCATCGACTACTCCTCGCAGTGGTTCCAGTACTGTGGTATCCAGAGCACCGCAGCCATCTATCCGCAATCCGACCGGAACAGTACGTTCCTCAACGACACCGGGACCTTCTCTTGGCAAGGGGAGTACGAATCCGGCAAACCACTCACGGTCGACATGTTCGACGACTACAAAGAATGGGGCAACGGCATCGGTGACCCCGGTGTCGGAAAGCCTGCGAGCGTCGTCTGGCGGACCAACAGCGACGGAAAGAACGGCGCTCCGGTGCAGATAATCAGGTCCGTCGAAGTCGAAAAGATGGCAAACGGTGAGGGCGAGTACGCGGAGCTTCCCAGCAGCGTCCAGTCGTTCGTCTCCGAGGCGACTGACCAGGGCTTCATCGCCTGGCTGAACAAATGCACGCACTTCTGTTGCGTGCCAGGGTTCAAAACGCAGAGCGGGAGCGCTAACTTTGCCGCAGCCAACGATATCTACTGTCAGTGCCACCAGTCCGTGTACGACCCGTTCAGTCCCGTGCAATCGACGTTCGTGGCGCTGCCACGCCCACCACAGACGGAGTAATCAATGAGTCTCGAACGCAAAGACGAACACGATCACAAAGGCTGGATGGAATCGCGCGAGCTGACGCCGATCGAATCGGTGTACCTGACCGTGCTTATCTGGCTCGACCGACGGCTGCGCGTCGTTGACTATCTTGAGATCCTCGAAGATCTCTACTACAAGGTCAACATGCAGATGCCGAAGAGCCACACGGAGCAGTACAACCTCGACAACAAGTTCTGGTACTGGTACCCGCTGTACGCACTCGGGTCGTTCTCGACAGTTGCGTACATCGTTGCCGCGATATCCGGCGCGCTACTTGGCTTCTACTACGCCCCGGCCGCCGCGGCTGCCGACGGGTCACCGACGGTCGCGTACGACTCGGTGATGCTCATCATGGGCCAGCTCAACCTCGGCTACTTCCTGCGCTCGGTCCACCGCTGGGCCGCCCAGATTATGGTCGCTGCCGTGTTCCTCCACATGCTTCGTGTGTACTTCACCGGGGCATACAAGGAACCGCGCGAACTGAACTGGCTCATCGGCATCGTCCTCATCTCGCTGACGCTGGTGTTCGGATACACCGGCTACCTGCTGCCGTGGAGCCAGCTCTCGTTCTGGGCCGGCCAGATCGGCGTCGAGATGTCCCTTTCCATCCCGCTCATCGGTGAGTGGGTCGCACAGCTGATGTTCGGCGGGTTCACGCTTTCGCAGGCCACGCTACAGCGGATGTACATCCTGCACGTGTTCTTCCTGCCGTTCATCACGACTGCCATCATCGCGGTCCACATCGGCATCGTCTGGATGCAGGGGATCGCTGAACCACACTAATACTATGAGCGACAACGACACAGACGACGTTCGCACGGACGGTTCCGGCACCGGTATCGTTTCGCCGGACGACGAGACTCCCGCATGGTCCGAGCGAAAGGAACGGACACAGGGGCTCTCCCGGCTGACGTACGAGTACTTCGAACGGGCACGCCGCGAGGACCAGGACCTCCGCCAGCAGTCGGACTACGTCGAGCGTGACGTGCTCGCGTTCCCGGCCTGGCCCCACGAGATGATGCGCAACATCGCGCTGACGTCCTTCTTCGTGGGCATGATCCTGTTCGTCTCGGCGACGCTGCCCCCGGAGATGCCAAACCCTGCTAACTCCAGTGTGACGCCGGCGATTATCCTGCCGGACTGGTATCTCTACTGGTCCTTTGGCCTGCTCAAGCTCGGTCCGCTGAACCCCGACCTGAGCATCCTCGGCGGCTCGAAGCTCATGGCCGACCGAACCTACGGTGTGTTGGCAAACGTCGTGGTCGTCGGCTTCGTCGCCATCGTCCCCTTCCTGAACAAGGGGTCCGCGCGCCGTCCCGTCGAGCAGCCCTTCTGGGCCGCGGTCGGGATGTCCGGCGTCATCTTCAGCCTGACCATCGCCGCACTGTCCATCAAGAACCTCGTTCCGATGGACTCGCACCTGCTGTTTGACCTGACGTTCCTCGTCCCCATCGTCAGCGCGACGATCACCTACGCGGTGCTCAAGACGATGCGCGAGGGCTACATGTTCGACCTCAACCGTCGGTACTACCGGCTGCGACCGCCGAAGTAACCGACTCGGCCAGTTTCTCCGTCGTTTCTTTGCATCCGCAGCTCAGTTCCACCGCAAGCGTAGTGACTTCGTCTCGCCGCAGTAAAGTGGCTCCCGTCCGTAGTAGTAGCGATGACAGAGGACCAGCCAGCGGGGACTGAAGACGGTTCGGACCGGCGGGATGTCGTGGTCCCGCTGCGCGTGTACAAGGCTGTGACGGTGTTCTCGACGCTGTTTGCGGTGATAAGCGTCGTCGCCGGATTCATCCTCGTCGACGTGGCGACACAGCGGGCCTCAGCGCCGGCCTCGGAGATTGACGTGCCGGTCGGCATCGCCGGAATCGCGTGCATTCTCGCTGGCACAGTCGTGTACGCGTTCTCGACGCGGTTCCGTACCGAGGAAATGGGAAAGTCTAAAGACGACGCTACCTAACGTTCGGATAATGGCTGACGAGTTCATGAAGGGGTTCGCGTGCCTCATGGTCGGCGGACTGGGTTGGATGACCATCAAGGGATGGTACAACACGCCGAGTTTCGAAGGGGCACAGCTCACTGGCGAACTTACTATCGAGGAACCGACCACGTTCGACCAGATCGCCCTGTTCATGGGCGACGCGTTCTTCTGGTTCGCAGTGCTGGGCGCACTGACCTTCTGGGTCGTGCTCCCGCTGATCAGCGAATTCCAGGCGTACCTCAACGAGCGGTCGGCATAACAGGACGCAGTCGTTATGTCTTTCTAATCGGGGCCGACGCCGCCCTCAGTTTGCAGTCCGATCCACCGGCGTGTGGTCTTCGTCGCGTACCTGAATCCCGCGGGACCGAAGCGCCGTGGCGAACTTGCTCGGTGACACCCCGCTGTACGTCGCTGCTTCTTCGAGTGTGAATGTTTCCCCGCGGTACAGCGTCAGCGCCGTTGTGAGGGACCTGTGTGACATCTTCCTCTACACCGACACAACGTTGTGGTGGTATTAAACTATTTCGCCAGATTTTGGTCTGTTCATACAGTGTGCGCGAGTACAATTACACACTCAAATAGTATTTCAAACTAAAACCACACATACGGGGTTGTGTAGTTGTGTGGTGATTGCCGGCCGCACGCGCAGCGCTATCGATAGACGCGGCTGGGAAGCGACAGGTAGACGAAGTCGGTAAAACGAGAATCTGTCTTCAGACGATGGCGCTCCACGGGCCCTTGATGAGCCAGAACAGGCTCTGGTAGCCCGCATACATGAACACCACAAGAGCGGCGACGATGGCCCCTTTTGGCCGTTCCAGCGGGATGTCACGGCGGGCTTCGACCTTGCGGGACTCGAACTCGAAGAAGTCAGTGATGACTGCGCCGAGAACGAGTACGGACAGGACCATCCCACCGTGATGGTGGAGCGTCATGTAGAAAAACGACAACACGACCAGTGCGATGTTGCTGAACGTGTGTGCCGGGTGACGGCTGATCGCCTCTGCGCCATCGTTTTTATATTGCTTGACGTGGCTTCTATGGGCGAGCTGCCGCGTGAGGAAGTTGACAATTACCACTCCGAAGATGATGTATTCGATGAGGAGCGCACCGCCGACTGTGGGACTCCCCAGAATGGTATCCAGTGGCCCAAAGAACGTTACGGATGGCTGCATATGCAAAGCTCTGTCCACCGTCCATTAGTGTCTTTCCAATCTCACTCGAATCTGGACCGACTCTCGTCAACGACGGCGGTTCGAACGGGGGACCCGAGCGAGATCGTGATACGCTCCTGATAGCTGACGGGCCGCGATATGTGGTCATCGACGAGTAGCTTGACGGTCGCCTCGTCGCGTTCAACCAAGGCATTGAGGCCATCGGCCGGCAAGACCCAGTGATCCGGATCAGTCGCAAACGGTGCGATCGGTGCCACCACCGCCTGCTCCGACGGTGCCAGAATTGGGCCGCCGACGCGATGGGCGTAGCCCGGCGAGCCAGCGGCCGTTGCGATCACGACGCCGTCGGCCCGGAACTGTCCGATGCGGTCGGCCGTCGACGTGACAGTAAACTCGGAGATACGGGCGGCGTCTGCGGTAACGAGGGTCACGTCCCAGAACGCCTGTTCGACCGTCCCGTCAGGCATCGTCACGCGGAGAACTGGATGTCTTTCGACCCGTGCTTCAGCAAGTCCCGACACGGCAGCGACAGCGTCGTCCCGGGGTACTGACCGGACGCCGCGACCCGCCGCGACCGGTAACACCAGCGGGTCACCCACAGCCCGTGCCACGGCAGCAACGGCGTCCTCGCCGACAGCGACGACCCGGTTGGTCTTCGGAACAGCGCCGTCACGACCCCGTTCAACAGCCATGCCGGCGTCTCGAAGCACGTCTGCTAGGGCGTTGTCACCGACCACACCAATGGGGGTTCCCATCACCTGAATCTCCGGGCCGGCGGAAAAAAACCTGCCGCACTTCTCGCGGTCACGTCAAATATCGAGGCGGCGGCGGGCGTATTCGACGAGAATCGGCATGTCCGAGAGATGGGTGAGCTTCGCAATCGCCCGACGGTCGCCGCCGTTGATTTGCCTGAGTGTGTCCTGTCCGGTACTCCGGAGGTCGTCCATCAACTGATCGTACCGCTCGTTCGGAGCGAGATACAGCAGTTCCGTCATCATCAGGCGGGCGTTGTGTTTCGGGGCCACCTCGCTGTGCCAGAGCTGGTCGTAGACAGAGAGGTTCTCCGCCGAGGTGTCGGGTTCGTCAGGCTTGAGCGCCGAGTCGGCCGTTGCGGCGGCGGCACGGGCCGACTTCATGCCCTTGTGAATGCCCTCACCCCACAACGGGTCAACAGTCGGGACAGTGTCGCCGATAGCCATGAAGCTGTCCGTGCTCATCGAGTCAGGAGGCTGGATGTGGGCCGACCCGCGGTGGGCTTGCGTACCCTCGATCTTTTCGGCGTCGTCGAATCTGGGGTCCGAATCGAGCCAGTACTCCAGATAGTCGTCGATGCCCATCCCGTCTTTCGCGTACTTCTGGTGAGAGCCGTTCTGGATGTAACAGAGGCCGACCTTCGCTGTGTCTTCACCGGTGTGGAAAATCCAGGAGTAGCCACCCGGGGCGAGGTCGTGATCCAGGCGGAGCATCATCGCATCCCGGAGGTCGGCGTAGTCATCGTGATCCATTTCAACGCCCTCGAACTCGTACTCAACGCCGATTGCCTGATGGTCCCGCTTGAGGTCACACACGTCAAGTTCCTTCGCCAGCGGCGCGGCGGGGCCGGTGGCGTCGATGACGATGTCCGCGTACACCTCCTCGTCGCCGTCGTAGCGGACGCCGACGATTTCCCCGTTCTCCATGATGGGGGCCGAGACGCGGGCGTCAAAGCGGTAGGTCGCTCCCTTATTCCGTCCCTCAGAGACAAGCCACTGTTTGAACTCCGCGAACTCTAGGACGGCCCCAGTCTGATTACGGACGTAGTGGTCGTTGGGGGACTCAAGCACGACGTTGTCCGTATAGTTCATCACCACGTCATCGGGAATCGCAAAGCCCGTCATCGCCGACATGAACGTCCCGGCGGTGGACTTGTTGCTCTGACGCGGGAACTCGTCTTCGGACTCGGTTTCGAGAACGAGCACCTCGTAGTTTCGCTCCGCTAGATCACGGGCACACTGCGCCCCGGCGGGCCCGGCTCCGGCTATCACCACGTCAAAGCGCTCGCGCATGGTTGTGGGTGTTGCCTGTCGGTAATCAGTCTTTCCGAATACACCGAGGGCGGTCTCGAAAGGGTAAAGACGGCCCCACTACCATGACGGGAACACCCGGGGCGACATACAATGGTTCTCAAGACAGGCGCGGGCGTGCTCGCGGACAGGCGGCGGCTGCCCACGGCGCTACGGGCGGTGCTGGGATACTACGCGGACACCGGCGTGTTCGATGCCGGCAGCCTCTCACTGAAATCCGAGATTGACGACCGGACCGAAGCGATGGTTGACGACGTGACCGACCGCATTGAGGCTGCCCTCGAAGACGAGTTCGGCTGTCCGGTCGAGTTCTCATACGATACGAAGCTCATTCTCCCCGCACAGCTGACGCTGGGCTACGTCTACCGTAACGCCCGTCAGCAGGCCCCCGGCGACCCTGTCATCGATACAATCGCCGACGGCGTTCCGACCGTCGATGAGACGGCGCTGGAACAGGGGCCAGCACAGGACCTTGCACCCCGTGAAATGGTCGTGCGCGCCGAGCAGATGACTCGCCTCTCCATCGAGGCGCTCATCGACGGGGACATGCGCGACGCTATCAATGATGACGAGTTCGAAGATTTCGAGGTTGACTTTGACGCGAGTGAAGCGGACCGCCGCCGCGTCGCCGAGGTCGCCCAATCCGCGCTGCAGTCCCACCTCGACGGCCTGTTGGAGGATATGCCTCCCGTCGTCGAGAACGCCTACCAGTGGGCTGTCGACTACAGCGAGGCCCATCAGGACCGCGACGACTACTTCCGGGAACTGATGACCGCGGCTGAGGACGGTGACGCCGATGCGCTGACCGATATCCGGGAAGCGTACAAGTTCGCCGAGTACGACGAGGCGCCAGCGACGCTCACCGAGACGGAGAAGAAACTTCCCTACAGCAAAACCCAGTACGCCCGCGTCGGTGTCCTCTACGACGGGATGCTCGACCTCTACCGACTCGCTGGCCTCGACATCGACGACGAGTTCGCCAAGGCCATCGTTCTCGCCATTATCGGCGCACAGGTGTGGCTCGACGACGTGGACGACTACGAGGATGATCGAGCGGAGGGCCAACTGACGCCCGTCACCGCCGAGTACCTGCTCGCGCCCGACGACGAAGCCGCCTATCGACGAGTCGTCGACGTGACCGAACAGTATCTCGACCTCGCGAAGTCGTACGCAACGGCCGCCGACTCGCCACTGACCGGCGTCGCTGTTGAGTACATCTACCGCTCCGGAAATCCGGATGTCCTGCCCGGCAAGCCTGAGTAGGCCCACGAGCGACACAAGCACCAGAGTTTATATCTCGCCGCCCGCACCGAGATTTGAATGCTTCATTCGCGGGTGGGCAGGGTCGCAGCTGTCTGTGGACTGCTGGCCATCTTATTCGCACTCATGATCGGATTCGGTATGGCCACGCCGGCCCCCGAACTGGGCGACTATCCCGATGGAAACGCGCTGGCCCAGCATCCTGACAGCCACGTCGGTGAGGCCGTTCAGGTGACCGGCAGTGTCATCGGAACCGAGCCAGTCGAAATCGCCGTCGAATACGAGTACACTGCCAGCGGCGAGTACCACAGCGGCACGCTCACGGTTACAGTCCGGAATGTCGACATAGCCGTCGACGAAGGCGAGTCGCTGCAGGTGTACGGCACGTTCGGTCCAGACCGGACCATCACCGCGGAGAACAGCGTGCGCGTGCCGGCAGTGAACTACATGGCGATGTATATCGTTTCTGCCCTCGCCGGCCTGTGGACGCTGTGGCGACTGGTCTGTGGGTGGCGGCTGAACTGGCAGACAGGGGGACTGTGCCGGCGTGAGGAGCCACTTCGGCCGATACAGGCGCTTCACAAGAGAGTACAAGAGGTGCGTGCCTGATGCCGGACCTGCTCTCGCACGCCTTCATCGCGTTCACCATCTGTACCCTCCTGTCACTACGGTACAACTGGCTCACTGGCGAGTACGTCACCGTGGGGATGGCCGGCGCGTTCATCCCGGACATGGCGAAGATCAAGCTTCTCGTGGACGCTGCAGCGGTCGAGGCGGCGCTGGGGATCCCGTTCAACTGGCTGGGTATCCACACACTCGGCGGCGCGTTCGTTGCAGTCCTCGTAGGGACGGTCGTCGTGAACCGCGCCGACCGACGGCGCGTGTTCATGCTGCTGTCGCTCGGGGCTGTAAGTCACCTGCTCGCCGATTCGCTTTTGTTGAAGGCCTCTGGGCGGTCGTACGAAGTGCTGTGGCCACTGACACAGTACCACCCGCCCACGCCGGGGCTGTACCTGAGCACGGACATCTGGCTCACGGGCGTCACCGGTTCTGTTGCAGTGGCGGTTTATTTCCTCGTGCAGTACAGGGCATAGCGCCACTGTCTTTCCCCTCCCTCAGCGTTTCCCTAACGCCGTCTCAAACACGCGCTGTGCTCGCTCGTAGGCGGCGTTTCGGTCGACGATTGGATGATAGTAATCCGGAGCCAGTTCCTCGCGTTCGCCGTCAGAGAGCGTCGGCCAGTCGACGATCTTGTTCGCCGGAACATCACGAAGCTCCGGCACGTATTCCGTGACGTAGTCCGCCCCGCTGTCGTACTTGCTCATCTGTGCGACCGGGTCGAAGATACGCACGTCCACGGAGTCGGTCCCGGTAGACGCCGTCCACTGCCAGCTTGCGGCGTTGTTAGCGGGGTCGTGGTCGACCAGTCGCTTCCTGAAGTGCCGTGCGCCTTCGCGCCAGTCGACCAGTAGATGTTTCGTGAGGAAGGACGCGACGTTCTGGCGCGGCCGGTTGTGGATGTATCCTTCCCGTTCGAGCTGGCGCATCCCGGCGTCAACGAACGGATACCCCGTCTCGCCGCGCTTCCAGGCCTCGAAGTTGTCCCCGTCGTTTTCCCACTCGATACGGTTCGGGAACGACTTGTAGTTCTCTGACAGCAGCGTGGGGTTGTGGTACAGCAGGTGATAGCTCTGCTCGCGCCACGAGAGTTCGTAGCGGTACTTCTGGATGTTCCGCTGGGCGTCACCGGTGGCTTCGGTGTGGCGGTCGGACGCATCTCGCCATATCTCGCGGATACCAATCATCCCTGCCGCGAGGTACGGCGACATACGCGAGACGGCGCTTGTCGGCCGCTCGACGGCTGCCTGCATGTCATCACGGGTCTCGTTGTACGTCTCGATGCCACCGGTGAGGAAGTCGTCGTACCGCTGCCGTGCCCCCTCGTAGCCGGGGGTTGGCAGGTCCATATCCGACTCGATGCTCGGAGCCGTCGTCGGGTCCGACACATCGGCAAGCGAGTCCGCTTCGGGCGGGTCGACCGGCGGGAGCTTGTGGTGGGCCTGCCAGTCGTCGTAGAAGCGGCTGTGGTTCTCGTACCGGCTGTCGAGCCCGGCCGGATCGACGAGGACGAGGTCGGTCAGGGACTTCGTCGGCACGGCCTCATCGACACGGCGCTGTCGGTTCCGGCGCGCCGGCCGGTAGTGGTCGTTGTAGTACACCCGGTCGGCGTCGTACTCCTCGACGACGGTTGAGAGCACATCGGCAGCGGCCCCCTTCCTGACGAGCAGGTCACCGTCGCGGTCCCGATACGCCGCTTTCAGCGCTCTGACACCGGCCAGCAGGAATGCTCGCTGCCGCTTCCCGACCTTCGACAGCAGGTCCGTATCGAGAACGTACACCGGCAGTACCTCGTCGTCTGCGGCAGCGGCAGTCAACCCGCGGTTGTCCGGTATCCGGAGATCCCGCTGATGCCAGAAGACGTGCATACCTTCCGTTAGAGATACCGACATATGGGTCCGAACCCGATTCTATTGTGTGTGTGACAGAAGGGCATGATATCCGGCGCATCGGCTCCCATATATCGCTGACCTACCGTGACTCCGGTTTGCGAACGAGATAGCAATGTTGCGTGAAGCTGACGAACGTCTCTCCGCGAGCGTCCTTTCTTGTAGGTCCTCCGCCTAGGCCTGTGCCACTTCTCGCCCAACAGCTTCATCGTCGGCTAAGTGGTCCTCGATGAACTGCATGAGATGATACATGCGTCAGTTAGAAGCGTCCCTGAATGATGTCTTTCACCCGCTGCCGGTCGAACAGTTGCTTGTCGTCGGCCACCTCGGGAAACCGTTCGGGTTCGAACTCGCCAAACTCCTCAGGATAGAGCTGCTGGGCGACCATCTCAGTCTGGAGCAGGTTCACCAGTGGGCCCTGTGACCCGAACGCACCGGGGTATATATTGCCCGCCTCAACCGCTGTCAGCTGGCTGCCGACCGGATCGGTCTCCATCGGCTCGACGAACTGCTTGTGGAACGCTGACAGCGAGAAGCTATCAGTGTTGCCGGTGGTTTTGATTCCCCAGTGGACGACGATGATCTCGGGGTCGACTTCAAGCAGCTGTTCGTAGTCGATGGTTCCATTCTCGACCAGCTCAGGGGTGAACGAGCTTTCGATGCCGAGATCCTGGTATGGTTTCATTTCGATACCTTCGGCATCCGTATTCATCGGATAGAACGTCCCTTCGCTCGGATTAGTGGCGCTGTTGACGAGACCAATCGTTGGCTGGTTGCCATCCGACGGGAGCCGCGATTGGATCTCCCTCTGAAGATCGTCGTGAACAGACGCCATCGCCTCGTAGCGCTCGCGTTCCTGGAACAACTCAGCGAGCCGCTCGAAGGCCCCGTACAGCGAGTAGAGCTTGTAGTCGTGGAAATCGCGTCGGCGCAGGATGTTGTTCCCGAAGAAGGGAGCAACGTTTTCGCTGATTTCCCGGGTATCTGACTCGTCCCATGAGTCGTCCCAGCCGGTGCCATGCATGTAGTGAGGGTCCATCAAAATCACATCGGGCTCGCGTTCGTAGAAGATCTCCTTGTCCCAGCTAATCGCCGACATCGACTCCGTCTCCGAGCGCGGCGGTACGTCCAGCCCGAACGGCTCGAAGAGGAATCCGGGTATCATGTTCGTCGACGTCAGGAACCCGTCGCGTTGACCCAGCGCAAAGGCCATATCGGCCCACTCGCCGTTGTTGACGATGTAGGTCTCAGGTACCGACTCGAAAGTCTGACACCCTACTGGCTCGATACAGGCCTCGTAGCTGTCTGCCTGTTCTGTCCGAGTCGACTCATTTGAGTTTTCCGTGTTGTCTGACTCGGTCATCGACGCACAGCCGGCCAGTGCCGCGCCGACTGTGAGACCGGTCCCTGCGAGTAACTGGCGTCGTGTTGACTGACTACCATATTCCATATTTTTAGGCTGGCCTAATAATATGTAAAGATTGTTGTTTCTGTTTATCAGAACCTTCCGGCCACTGAGAACCACGCCAGCAGCCAGAGGGACCCACGGATCAAGCGAGAGCCCCTCATCAACGACAGTCCATCCGGCGTACACCAGTCAACGGTGTAGTCACGCCGACTGTGGATTCACGCACGAGGACAACCGCGACGGCGACGAGTTTGCCTGCCAGAAGTGCGGCAAAGAGCTACACAGCGACTACAACGCGGCACGCAACATCGCACACAGGTACGTCCAGAATCGGCTCAAGTCTGGTTCTGGACGGGCGACCAATCACCTCGCCCTCAAGTCGGGGACGTTGAACGGGAACGGCGACTACTCGCCTTCCACGGTATAGTGGATAGACCGGGGAGTCCACCGACAAACCTCGGCGTGAACGCCGAGGTAGGTGATCACGCGCCGAAGAGATATCTGGCGCCATAGAGTATAGCACAGTGGGCGAGTGTCGGTCCGTCTTCAACGCCGGGAACGTGTTCTCCAGCGATGGTGCTCCCATCGGCCGCAATCGTCGAGTTCGCACAGATGATTTCCGCGTCTGGATTCGTGTGCCGGACGCTTGCTTTGCCCCGTGAATTCAGGCCACGTCGGCGGTGGTCCCCCTGTTGATGAGGACGTAATCCGCTAACCAGAGATGGGTTTTTCCCGGCTAGGATCGAGGTTCTGACCCGCCACGGTGATTACCTGCCACGAAGACGTGCCGGCGGCTCCCCGTGTTATGCTCAAAGCGCCCCTCGAACTGCCCGCCGAGTTCAATATCGACGTGCAGGAACTGCTCCAACGGGGCGGGGAGATCAGAAACAGAAACGGCTGGTCTAGTAGAACTCGCGGACGAGGTCCATCGCGCCCTCGGGCGCGCCGTCGGGAATCTCGGCCATCGAACCCTCGACGCCCTCGCGTTCCTCGAACGGGACTGAATCCTCGTCCTGGTAGAGGACGCCCATGTACTCCTTCTCGCTTTCGAGAATCTTGTCCTTGGCCTGGTCGCGGTCCGACGGGTCGTGGTCGGTTTCGTCGAGGTCCACGATGGCGTCGCGGAAGTAGTCGTAAGTGTCCACGTCGTTGAACGTCACACACGGCGAGTAGACGTTGACGAAGCCGAACCCGTCGTGCTCGACGGCTTTCTGGACGATCTCGGCGTGGCGCTGTGCGTTCGAGGAGAACGACTGCGCGATGAACGTCGCGCCGGAGGCCAAGGCGAGCGCCTTGGGGTTGACCGGCGGCTGGTTCGGGCCGTCCGGCGAGGTCGAGGTCTCGAAGTCCTCGCGCGAGGTTGGCGAGGCCTGACCCTTTGTCAGCCCGTAAATTCGGTTGTCCATTACGACGTAGCTCATGTCTACGTTGCGGCGGACAGCGTGGATGAAGTGGCCAGCCCCGATGGAGTAGCCGTCGCCGTCACCACCCGAGACCATCACTTCGAGGTCCGGGTTGGCCATCTTCACGCCGATTCCCACGGGCAGGGCGCGGCCGTGGACGCCGTGGAGCGCGTAGCTGTGCATGTACGTCCCGATCTTGCCGGAACAGCCGATACCGGCGACGATGAAGGTGTTATCGGGGTCGTTGCCCGTCTCCGCCAGCGCCTTCATCATGCCGTTCATCGTCCCGAAGTCACCGCAGCCGGGACACCAGGTCGGTTGCTTGTCGGATTTGAAGTCTGTGAAGCGAACGTCGGAACTCATTGTGTTGCCTCCGCGGGTGTGTCAAGCGTCTGCTTTATCTCTGTCGCCAGTTCGTCTGCCTTGAACCGAACGCCGTTGTACTTGTTGATGCGCTGGACCCGTTCGAGGACATCGTGTTCGATGACATCCGCGAACTGGCCGGTAGCGTTGCACTCGACGACGATGACGTCCTCGGCCGCCTCGATCTCCTCGGTGAGGTCCGGTCGGGGGAAGATGTACGGGACCGAGAGGAACCGGATGTCGTAGCCGTCCTCCTCCAGCAGTGTCAGCCCCTCGCGGAGCGCGCCCTCGTTGGAGCCCCAGGAGATGACTAGCGTGTCCGCGTCGGGGTCGCCGAACTCGCGGTAGTCGAAGTCCTCCTGCTCGCGGGCGGTCTCGACTTTCCGCTGGCGCTTGTCGACCTGCTCGATGCGGATGTCCGTGTCTTCGGTCCGCCGACCGAGTTCGTCGTGTTCGAGGCCGGTCGTCATGTGCGCGCCGTCGGTCGTCCCGGGGAACGCACGCGGCGAGATGCCGTCGGCGGCGGCGAAGTGGGCCTGGAAGCGGCCCTTCTCGTCGAGCCAGGCGTCGATGTCGTTCTCGTCGACGACCTTGCCGCGGTCGATTTCGACCTCGTCCATGTCGAACGTCTCGGGGGAGAAGGTCTGCTCCGTCACGGCCATCGCGAGGTCCGAAACGAGGAAGACCGGGGTCTGGTACTTCTCGGCGAGGTTGAACGCCTCGACGGTCTTCCAGAAGCACTCCGAAACCGTGGTCGGCGCGACGACGAACCGTGGAATCTCGCCGTGGCCGCCGTACAGTGTCATGTTGAGGTCGCCCTGCTCCTGCTTGGTCGGCATCCCGGTCGAGGGACCGGAGCGCATCACATCACAGATAACCAGCGGCGTCTCGCTGGTGGCGACCAGCCCGAACGTCTCGGTCATCAGGTCGATACCCGGTCCGGACGTGGCGGTCATGGCTCGGGCACCGGCGCGGGCCGCACCGAGGGCCATGTTGATTGCGGAGAGTTCGTCCTCGGCCTGGACGACCTTCCCGCCGAACTGGTCGACGCGGCCGGTCATGTACTCCATCACGTCCGTCGCCGGTGTGATTGGATAGCCGGCGTAGAAGCGACAGCCGGCGGCGATAGCGCCCATGCCGATGGCCTCGTCCCCGTTGAGGAGCACGTAGTCCTCGTCGGTGGTCTCCATGTCGTAGTCGAACTCGCCGTACTCCTCCTGCACGTAGTCCTGTCCCTTCCGGGCGGCTTCCTTGTTGTTCTCGACGATGGCCTCGCCCTTGTCGCCGAAGCGCTTTTCGAGGCTTTCGTCAAGGTTCTCGATGGGGAAGCCGGTGACCTCACACGCCGCACCGAGGGCGACGACGTTGAGCATGATGGCCCCACCCGCGTCCTCGGCGAGCCGTTTCAGCGGTACTTCGAGTGCCGTCGCGTCGCCGGGCACTTCCACGTCCTGCATCGTCGAACGCTCGCCGTCATAGATGATGACGGAGTCCTCGTGGAGTTCGTCCTCGTTCTCGTGGATCGTGCGCTCGGTGAGTGCGATCAGGATGTCGAGGCGGTCGACGACACTCTCAACGCGGTCGACTGACGTCCGTACCTTGTAGGCGGTGTACCCGCCGCGGATGCGGGAGGCGAAGTCCTTTGAGGTGAAGACGTGTCGACCAGCCCGGGAGAGTGCCTGCGCGAAAATCTTCCCGGTGGAGTCGATTCCATCGCCGGCTTCGCCGCCGATGGCCCAGTTCAGGTCCTCTGGCATTATATCCCTCGGGTAGCCAGCGTGGTAGGAAAAGCCTTCCGTAAGCGCCCGCGCGCGTACTACTCGCTTTTGAGTGAATTTTGGTATGGTCTCGAGCAAAAACCGGCATAATCACCCGTATGTAGGAAAAAACCGGCAATACGATCCGACTAGGCTGAAACTCCGCGACCGTAACCCCCTTGCCCAGTCACGGTAACTCTGGGATATGGATGAACGAGTCCTCGACGTGGTTGCCGTCCGAGATGTCGGACCAGACACCGTGGCGATTGACTTTGAGACACCGGATGCCTTCGACGCACAGCCGGGTCAGTTCGTCAAACTGACATTGACCGTCGACGGGGAGAATATCTCGCGGTTCTACACTATCTCTTCGCCGACGGTCGACGAGGCGTTCGAGATCACCGTCGGTATCGACCCCGACGGCGAACTGGCACCGAAACTCGGTGCGCTCGAAGCGGGCGACGGCGTCCGTATCGCCGGGCCGTTCGGGTCGGATTACTACGAGGGCGAGAGCCGCGTCGTCGTGTTGGCCGGCGGCCCCGGCGTCGGTCCGGCGGTCGGTATCGCCGAGCGTGCACTGGACGATGGTAACGAGGCCGCAGTCGTGTATCAGGACGACGCGCCGGTCCACGGGGACCGACTAGACGCGCTCGCCGAGGCCGGGGCGCTCGTCTCGGTCATCGATGGCGAGGCGTCCCTGACCGAGCCAGTCGCCGATGCCGTTGAGGACGGTGGGCAAGTGTTCATTTACGGCTTCGCGGACTTCCTCGATGCCGCCACGGAGGCGCTGGAGGCCGCTGGCATTAGCACTGATGATGCCAAAGTCGAGAACTTCGGATAGCTCGTCCCACCGCCATTCGAGCGTCGTCCCGCCTGCTAACTCACCGTTTGACCGGTGGTAGCGGTGTTAGCTCTCGTCACTGGCGCTTGGTGCTCGAACGGTCAGCACCGGTACCGGCGACGTTCGGACCAGCTTTTCCGCGACGCTACCCAGGAGGTAGCGGTCGACACCGGTGCGGCCGTGAGTGCCGATGACGACGAGGTCGGCGTCAGTATCCTCGATAGCGTCGAGGATGGCCCGATACGGGACGCCGTGAGTGATAGCTGTCTCGACAGTCTCGACTCCCAGCTCGGAGAGCCGGTCGGACGCCCCCCCGACAGCATCCGTCGCGACCGACTCCAGTTCGTCGACGATGACAGTCGATCCGACGTCGATACCGAGCGACCGCGTGTCCACGACCGAAACGAGATGGGTAGTGGCATCGGTTGCGCTTGCGAGCGCGCCTGCCGGTTCAATAGCCGCCTCTGCACCGCTGCTGCCATCGGTCGGGAGTAGAATGTCGTCGAACGAGACGGTCCCCGGCTCAGCGTCGGCTTTGACCGAGAGGACCGGCACATCGGCGAGGCGAACGACCTTTTCGGTGACACTGCCCAGAAGGAACCGTCGGACACCGGTCCGACCATGGGTTCCCATGACGATGAGGTCGATATCGTTCTCGTCGGCGTAGTCGAGAATCGCGTCGTGGACGACTCCCTCGCGGACGGCGGGGGTGACGGACAGACCCTCGGTGTCGACGTGGTCGGTCTGGGATTCGACGAAGGCATCCGCCGGGGAGCCGTCGTCGTAGTCCCAGTCGTCGTCCGTGGGCCCGTGCTCGTCGACGACCGAGAGCACATGGACCGCTGCATCGTGAGTGCCGGCAAGCGTCGCAGCGACCTCGAACGCGCGCTCGGAACCGGGGCTGCCGTCGGTCGGAACGAGGATTCTATCGAACATTGGGTGTCGCTGTTCACCGCCGTCGGTGATAAAGTATCGTGGCTGAGACAGGACTACCGAGAGAGTCACTGCGGGGCTCCGAGAACAGAACAAAGCCTATAACAGTCGGATGCGAACTTCTCCCATGCGCGAGGCAAGTCGGACGACGCGCCAGCGCATCGCTGACCAACTACGCGACGAAGCGATGGCTGCAGGGACAATCGCGAACGAGTTCGAGATACAGACCAGCGACGCGCTCACGCACGTAGAGCATATCTCCAAGTCCCTGGAATCGACCGACGAACAGCTCCTCGTCGCGCCGCCGGAGTGCGAGGAGTGCGGCTTCACGGACTTCGACGACCTGACAAACCGACCGAGTCGGTGTCCGGAGTGCAAATGCGAAGCGGTCTCGGAGCCGGCGTACCGGATCAGCTAACCCGTAACGAATCCCGGAGACGCCGATTCCAGCCGTTCAGTTCCCCGAGAAGCCGATGCGACCGCGCGAAGAGAGGTCGTGGTCGCCCGACGGCCCCTGATTTTCGAACTCGTAGCGCTCGTCGGTCAGGTAGACGTCACCGTCCTCGGTGGTGATAGAGACTTCCTCCAGAACCGCTCCCTCGCAAGGGCCGTAGTTACACAGCCCCGAATCGGATTCGAACGTCGCCCCGTGTTTCTCACACACCAGTTGCCCGTTGCGAACTGTCGCCCCACTGCCCTTGTCGAGTCGGACATCTGTCCAGTGTGGACAGTAGTTCTCGAACGCGACGACCGCGTCGGACAACTCGACGATAATCGCCTCCTTCGTGTCGAAGCCGTCGCGAACAGTGAACAGAAACGTTCCGTCATCGGGCACCTCGTCCAGCGCGACGATACGGCTGTCCTCGTCCATACTATGCATCCGTAAGTACGTAAGCCGTTTCAAACCGCCGGTTCCGGCCCTATTCACGTACTGAAGCGATGACCCACAAAACGAAGCCCATCTCAGTAGTGCCGCTCCTCGATTCGCTCGTCGAACAACCGCTGAAGGAGCTTCGTCATCGGCCCGCTCCCGACGGAGATGCCGTCGACGGTCGCAATCGGGCGGATCTCCCACGTCGAGTTCGTGAGAAACGCCTCGTCAGCATCACGCAGGGCATCGAGCGAGTAGTGGCCGGTCTCGACGGGGAAGTCCTCGCCGCGGGCGATGTCCATTACCACGTCGCGGGTGACCCCCGGCAGTAGGTCCAGATCCGTACTCGGCGTCCGGAGGCCGTTGTCCGTGACGAAAAAGAGGTTGCTCGTCGCTCCCTCGGCCAGATTACCGTCCATGTCTCGGATGAGACATTCGTCGGCGGGCTCGCCGCCAGCGGCGGCCTTTCGAAGTTCGAGCCGGCCGAGAATCCCGTTGAGGTAGTTGTGCGTCTTTGCGTCCGCCGGGACGGCCTCGCTCGGAATCCGCCGGGTCCGGACCGTCTGAACCGACGCCGGCTCGTCCCAGACGCGCTCGCCGTTGAGCCCGCCCCTCGGGAGCCCCTTGCAGATGACGACGACAGTGGGGTCGACATCCTGTCCCGGAGTGAGCTTCCCGGGCTGGACACCCCGTGTGACAGACAGCCGGACGTACGCCTCGTCGAGGTCGTTGGCCGCGAGCGTCTCGTCAACGCGCTCACGGAGGTCATCTGGCACGGCGTCGTCGAAGCCCAGCGTCTCGGCCGTCCGCTGGAGGCGCTCGCGGTGGGCGTGCCACTGGAACGGCTCGCCGCCGTAGGCCCGGAGCGTCTCGAATGCCGCATCGCCGTACATGAACCCGCGGTCGCGCACTGACACCGTCGCCTCGCCTTCGGTGACGAGCGCCCCGTTTACGTGGTATTGCATAGCAGGCAGAAGTTCTCGATCATGGTCTTGCCGTGGTCGGTCAGGATGCTCTCGGGATGGAACTGGACGCCGATGTGCGGGCGGTCGTCGTGGCGCACGCCCATGACGACTCGTGACTCATCGGTACCGCCTTGGCCGACGTCGGTCGGTTCGGAGCTGTCGTCGCCCGTTGCGTCACCGTCGGTGACGGTGTAGGCCGTCTCAGTTAGCACGTCGGGGAGGGTCTCGCGGTCGACCGCAAGCGAGTGGTACCGGCCGACATCGAACGGGTCCGGGATGTCTTCGAACACCCCTGTGCTGTCGTGGGTAACCGACGAGGATTTACCGTGGACGACCGCTTCGGCGTGGCCGACGGGCGCGCCGTTGGCCGCACATAGCGCCTGATGTCCGAGACAGACACCCAGCGTGGGGTATTCCAACGCCTCGAATATCGGCACCGAGACGCCCGCCTCCTCGGGCGTCCCCGGCCCCGGTGAGACGACGATACCGTCGGGGCCCATCGCTCGGATGTCTTCGATGTCGATGGCGTCGTTGCGCCGGACGATGACATCGTCCTCACTCCCGCCGAGGCGGAGGACCACTTCGCCGACGTACTGGACGAGGTTGTACGCGAAGGAATCGTAGTTGTCGACGACCAACACGGTCGGAGCCAGCGAGTCTGTCGCTGGACTACCTCCGGCGTTGTTGCCGCTGGTGGCCCCGCCGTCGCCGCTATCGCCGCTCCCCCCGCTGCCACGGTGGCCGCTCATCCCTCGTCCTCCATCGCCAAGTCGACGCGCTTCCCGAGCGCCTCGTCGACGGCGTTGACGAGGGCGCGGCCCTTGTCCAGCGTCTCCTGATACTCGCTGTCCGGGTCTGAATCGTGAACCACGCCGGCACCGACACGGAGGTGGTACTCCTCGGCGTACCGGACCAGCGTTCTGATGACGATATTCAGCGTCGCTCGGTCGTCGAAGCCGAACAGGCCGATAGAACCGGTGTACGGTCCCCGTCGCGTGGCTTCGACCTCATCGATAATTTCCATCGTCCGGGGTTTAGGCGCGCCGGTGATGGTGCCGCCGGGGAACACCGCGGCGATGGCGTCCTGCAGGGACGCGCCGTCACGGAGTCGCCCCTCAACGACAGAGACCAGATGCATTACCTCCGAGTAGCGGTCGACGCGCCGGTAGTCCGGTACCTCGACGCTGCCAAATTTGCTTACTTTCCCGAGGTCGTTGCGCTCTAGGTCGACGAGCATCGCGTGTTCGGCCCGTTCCTTCCCGTCGTCGAGCAGGTCCGCCTCTAGGCGGTCGTCGGCCTCGCGCGTCTCGCCCCGTGGCCGGGTTCCGGCAATAGGTTCGGTCTCAATTCGGTCGCCGTCGCGGTGCAAGAGCAGTTCCGGGCTAGCGCTGACGAGGTCGACGCCGGGGAACTCAAGCAGGGCGGAGTACGGTGCCGGATTCACGCTTCGCAGCGCGTCGAAGGCTTCGACCGGGTGGACCGCCGCGGGGGCACGGAGCCGCTGGGAGACGTTCGCCTGGAACGTGTCGCCGTCGCGGATGTACTGCTTGACCGTTCGGACCCGGTCAGCAAATGACTCGCGCGTGCAGTCGCTCTCGAAGGTCGCTTCGTCGGTCTCGACTGGCGGCTCCTTGACAGCGGGGTCTCCCTGTACGGCCGCCCGAGCCAGGTCCAGCGCGTGCTGTTTGCCGAACTCGTAGGCCAATTCTGGCGTCTCGAAGTCACCGACCCGCGGACAGGCCGTCACGCGCAAGGTCACCGACTCACCGCGGGGTTCCTCCCAGGCCGCGAAGCGGTCATAGCGAGCTATCTGTAGGTTCGGGAGCGCGCGGTCGGCGTCGGCGCTGTCGGGCAGTGACTCCAGTTCCCGCGCCACATCGTAGGAGAGCCATCCAACGGCTCCGCAGGGATACGGCACGTCACAGTCAGCGCGGACCAGGCGCTCGCCGTCGAGGAACTCGGTCAGTGCAGCGAGAGTCCGGCCCGCTCCGGGGTCGACCTCGCGGAAGTCCGCCGGAGCGGTCCCGAAGTAGCCCCACCCCGACTGGCCGCCGGTAGTCGCCAGATACACGCCGCCAGTTTCGTCGCGCGCCCGGCGATAGGCGAGAAACGGGTCAGCAACGTCCACCCGAACCTCGACAGGGACGCGCGCCACTGAGGGTGCGTCGGCCGCACGGTCGGTGAACGTCGTCCGGTCGGTTTCGACCGATTGCATTACCGAACGAAAACAGTGCGGCGACTAATTCCCTTGCGGTTCAGAAATGGACTGCCAGCTGTCTCAGAACTCTTCCGCCCGCTCGATCCAGCCCGAAACGCGGCTCTCCGAGAGGTCGGTGTCCGCGGCGATGGCCGCTGCGTCCGCAGTGGCAAGCTCGCCTACGGTCTCGATGCCGATACCGGCGAGTCGGTCGGCGTACGCGGGACCGATACCTTTGATCTCCGTCACTGGGGCAGTGTTTTCCCCGTCATCGGTCTCACCCGCGTCCCCAGCAGCAGCCTCGGCCGACTCCTCGTCAGCGGTGGTCTCCGAGTCGCCGGCTTCGTCGTCGAGCGCTGTTTCTTGCTCGGACGCCGCGGAAGACGCATCGGTCACAGATTCTGTTTCGTCGTCAGTGGGAGTTGGTGACACAGCAGGCTCTGACCCGTCCGTCTGCGTGGCTGTTCCACTCCCATCCCCTGATTCGGTCCCGGCCCCGTCCGCAGTATCGGATGTGTGGGTCTCGGTAGTCGCAGCGGTGTTCGTCCCCTTCACAGCGTCTTCGTCTTCAGTAGAGGGCTCTCGCTCGACGGTCACGTCCACGTCGCGGTTCGTTCCCGACGTGGCTGACCCAGTCCCGTCAAGCCCGAGGGCGGATTTCAATTTCTGAAGCAGACCCATACATGAACGTATTTATCCCCCACACAAATCTCTTGCTGGTGACCGGTCCGCTACAGGCGCTCGCGCAACTGGCTGTTCATCCTATCCACGGGCGCGTCCTCGCCAGTCCAGCGTTCGAACGCTTCGACCCCCTGATACAGGAGCATCCACGCGCCGTCAACTGTCGTTGCGCCCGCGGCCGCCGCGTCCTGTAGCAGACGGGTCTCAATCGGCGTGTACACCGCATCGAGCACCGCGAGGTCGCCGTGCAACGCGTCGGCGGGGACCGGCGTCGCATCTTCATCCATGCCGACGCTGGTGCAGTTGACGAGGATGTCGGCGTCCGCAAGCAGGTCGGGAAGCGAGTCGAGTCCATGGCCGGAGGCGTCCGGGACCTCATCGGCGAGTCCGTCGGCTTTGGACTCGGTGCGATTCGCAATCCGAACCGACAGTCCCGCATCGGCGAGCCCGAACGCGACCGCTCGGCCCGCACCGCCGGCCCCGACGACGACAGCTGTGCCCGACAGCGCCACGTCGTGATGACGCAACGCTCTGACCGCACCGACCGCGTCGGTGTTGTAGCCCGTGGGCGTTTCACCGGTGAAATCGACGGTGTTGACCGCGCCGATGCGCTCGGCGAGCGGCGCGGGGTCGACAGCGTCTAGCACGTCCTGCTTGAACGGAATCGTGACGTTGAGGCCGTCTATTCCGAGCGTCTTCGCCGCGTCGATGGCGTCGGCACCAGAGTCGGCCGCTGGTTCGAACGTGACGTAGCGTGCATCCAGTCCCAGTGCTTCGTAGCCCGCCTCGTGCATCGGCGGCGACAGCGAGTGCCCGACCGGGTTTCCGATGAGTCCGTAAACGTCCATACCAACGTCAGCGCGCCCCGGTCGTATCAACGCCACGCTCTGCGAGACACAGCTTCCTGCCGACACTTTCGCAAGCTTTTCAGCCGGACCTAGCCACATGTCCGACAGTGAGTCGTCTACGTCACCCACTGCTGCAGGTTGCCGTCGCGATGGCCCTGACTGTCGGCTGGATTTACCTCTTTACCTCCGGCATTGACGTCGGGACCCTGACCACCGTCGCGGTCAGTGGGTTCGCCGTTCTCGGGGCGTCGTTCCTGCTGGCCTGGGGCGCTGAAACCGCCGAAAAAGACGTGCCGAGGGCCTTCGCTATCGCCGTCCTCGCAATTCTCGCAGTGGCTCCCGAGTACGCAGTCGACGCGCTGTACGCCTGGAACGCCGGGGCAGGCGGCGCGACGACAGAAGCCTGCCGGCAGTTCACGGCGGCAGAAATCGAGTCCGCGACCGGGGGGCTCGCTCGCGCCTGTCACGACGCGAATCTCGCCATCGCGAACATGACCGGCGCGAACCGTATTCTCATCGGCATCGGCTGGGCCGGCATCGCCGTGTTCACCGTCTGGCGGGCCGCGAAAACGCGAGACCCCGCAGTCACGAAACGCGACGGCTTCCTGACCGACGCCGTCCAGCTGGACACCGACATCGCGACCGAGATCACCTTCCTCTTTCTGGCGACGATGTGGGCGTTTCTCGTCCCCCTCGGCGGCGGCATCGGTATCCTCGATACGCTGTTTCTGGTCGGCCTCTACGTCGGGTACATCGGTCTCGTGCTCAAGTCCGACATCGAACACAGCGAGCACACCGTTGGCGTGCCGAAGTACTTCCAGGAGTGGTCGCTGCCGTGGCGGCCGCTCGTCGTCCTGGCGCTGTTTGGCTACTCGGGTGCGATGATTTTCACTGCGGTCGAGCCGTTCGCCCACGGGCTGGAGGAGATTGGTGTCGCGAACGGCATCCCCGAGTTCTTCATGATCCAGTGGGTCGCCCCGCTGGCCAGCGAGTCGCCCGAACTCATCGTCGTCGCCGTGCTGGTCAACAAGGCCCGGTCGACGGCGGGGTTCAACGCCCTCATCTCGTCCAAACTCAATCAGTGGACACTGCTCATCGGGACCATCGCAGTGGTGTACTCCATCGCGCTCGGCGGGTACAGCGTGCTGCCGTTCGACGCCAGACAGGGCGCAGAGATCTGGATTACGGCGGCCCAGTCCTTCTTTGCGCTCGCCATTCTGGTCAACTTCGAGATCAGCATCCGCGAAGCAATCGGGCTGTTCGTGCTGTTCATCTCGCAGGTGGTTCTTGAGTTCACTATCATCAGAGACCTCGTCGCTGTGCCAATATCGAGTCACGACCTCCTGCTGGCGTACACGGGGCTGTACGTCATTATCGGGACCGGACTGTTTGTCCAGCGCCGCGAGGCGCTGAAACACCTGTTCGGGCTGGCCGGAGACGCCGTCCGGACCGCGATAGGCCGTGACCCAGCTACTCTGGAGAACGCGGACTGATGCTCGGCATCGTTATTTCACACGCCGACGTGGCGTCGACTCACATTGGGGAGCACCTGCGCTCGCTCCGAGACTGGGAGACAAGCGTCGACGAGACGCGGCCCGGCAGCGAGGGCGGCGGCACGGTGTACCGAACTGACGGCGTGGAACTCCGCGAGTTCGAGGCGTTGCATCTGGACATCGAACGCGTCGGGGCGGCGTTCGACAGCCCGGACCTGCTGGTGTTTGCCTCGAAACACGCCGGCGAGACGGATGAACTCCTGACAGCCCACCACACCGGGAACTTTGGCATCGCGGAGTACGGCGGCGAAGACGGCCGGTTCGCCCGGGCCTGTCCTGGTGCACACACGGCAGTGGTTTCGGCGCTCCAGCGCCACGCCCCGCCTGACTACGAGGTCGGCATGGAGTGTACGCACCACGGCCCGACAGCGGTGGGAGTCCCGTCGATGTTCGTCGAGGTCGGCAGCGCGGAACCACAGTGGAAGGACCCGGATGCCGCTGCGGCCGCCGCCAGAGCCATACTGGACCTCGCCGACGAACCGGCCGACAAGCCGCGGGAGAACGGGACGCGCCGCCATCTCCTCGGTGTCGGCGGCGGCCACTACGCCCCGCGGTTCGAGCGCGTTGTCCGCGAGACGGACTGGGCGGTCGGTCACATCGCCGCTGACTGGTCACTGGATGTCCTGACGGAGTGGGCCGACAGCGACGAGGAGCGCGACGCCGTTCTCGAACGCGCCCTCCAGGCCAGTGCGGCCGACTACGCCCTCATGGAGGGCGACCGGCCGGACCTACAGGCGGCTATCGAATCGCTGGGCTACCGCGTCGTCAGCGAGACGTTCGTTCAGGAGACGACCGGCGTCAACTTGGGCCTCGTCGAGGCGCTCGAAGACACTGTCTGCCCAGTCGACGATGGCCTGAGGTTCGGTGAGCTTGCGCCCGGATACGACGGCGAGTGGACCGTGCTCGAACTCCCCACTGAACTTATCTCGGACGTACGCGGGGTCGATAACGAAGCGCTGCGCGAGACCATCGAACGGCAGTCCATCGCGTACGTGACCGAGCAAAACGGGACGGTGTTCACCGGGCCGATCATCTGTCCGGCGGGGACGGACCTGCGAGCGGTCGTCGACCCGCTCGTCGAAATCCTCGAACGACGCTTCGACAGTGTCGAGTGGGCCGCGGACGAACTCATCGCCCGCGAGACAGCGTTCGATCCTGACCTCGCGCGAACGGCTGGCATCCCTGAAGGACCGAAATTCGGGAAGCTCGCCTCGGGCGAGTCAGTCGAAATCGATGGGGAGGAGATCGGACCGGAGCGCTTCCAGCGCGAGCGTATACGTCGATATACGCTGTGAACACTGGCGCGTTAGCCGCCGAAACTGGGGATCAACACGTCAGACGAGCGTCAGACAGAGGGGGAAAACTAATAACTATTCGTCTGCAAGGACGCTTTAAATTATGGATTCGATAATTGACGACGCTATCGACGAGGCAGAACAAGACGGGGAGGACGCGGACAGAGGAACTGTCAACGAAACTACATCATCGCCGTCACAGGACATGTCGACGTCGGGGACGATGTCCGACGAGGAACTGGCAAGCGTCGTCAAAGACCTGGAGACGAAGATCACGGTTGTCGGCTGTGGCGGTGCCGGCGGGAACACGGTCACCCGGATGATGGAGGAAGGCATCCACGGGGCCAAGCTCGTCGCCGCAAACACCGACGCACAGCACCTCGCCGACGAGGTGTCTGCTGACACGAAGATTCTCATCGGCCGCAAGCGAACCGGCGGCCGCGGGGCCGGTTCAGTCCCGAAGATCGGTGAGGAGGCCGCACAGGAGGATATCGAGGATATCCAGCAGTCTATCGACGGCTCGGATATGGTGTTTGTCACCGCCGGTCTCGGTGGCGGCACCGGGACTGGCGCGGCCCCGGTGGTCGCACAGGCCGCACAGGAAGCCGGCGCACTCACCATCTCCATCGTCACGATTCCGTTCACCGCGGAAGGTGAGCGCCGCCGTGCCAACGCTGACGCCGGCCTCGAACGCCTCCGCTCCGTCTCTGATACGGTCATCGTCGTCCCGAACGACCGTCTGCTCGACTACGCACCCAGCATGCCGCTGCAGGACGCGTTCAAGATCTGCGACCGTGTGCTGATGCGCTCGGTCAAGGGGATGACCGAACTGATCACCAAGCCCGGCCTCGTCAACGTGGACTTCGCCGACGTTCGGACCATCATGGAGAACGGCGGTGTCGCCATGATCGGCCTCGGCGAATCCGACTCCGAAAACAAGGCCCAGGACTCCATCCGCTCTGCCTTGCGCTCGCCGCTGCTCGACGTGGAGTTCGATGGCGCGAACTCCGCGCTCGTCAACGTGGTCGGTGGTCCCGACATGAGCATCGAGGAAGCCGAGGGCGTCGTCGAGGAGATTTACGACCGCATCGACCCCGACGCTCGCATTATCTGGGGCGCGTCGGTCAACAATGAGTTCGAGGGCAAGATGGAGACGATGATTGTCGTCACCGGCGTCGAGAGTCCACAGATCTACGGTCAGAGCGAGGCCGAACAGGAGAAGGCCGCCCAGCAACTCGGCGAAGACATCGACTACGTCGACTAATCTGCCTCGCCGCCTCGGTTTTACTTTCCACTAATCGCCGTTACGTGCCGCTCTATCTACATTTTTGCTATCATAAATGATACTCCCGCCGAAAAGCGTTTATCCGGAAATTCAGATTCTCTGTTCATGTACTCGGATTCGAGGCGTGGTGTACTCAAAAAATGTCTGGCAGCCGGGGGTTTGGGCATCTCATCTGGCTGCCTTGGGTCCCTGAACGGGAGCGGTGGCACTGTGCAGTTCGGCGCGCTCCTCCCGCTCAGTGGTGCGCTCGCCCCACTCGGGCAACACGGCAAGCGCATGGTTGAGCAGGCAGCAAGCGATGTCAACGCGGCCGGTGGTATCCGCGGGAATGATGTCGAAGTGACCATCCTTGACACTGAAGCGAACGCCGAAACCGCTGTCGAGCAGTACGGGACACTCGTCGACCGAGGTGTCATTGGTTTCGTCGGTGGCCTCGTCAGTGACGCGTCGCTCGCTCTCGCACCGGAGGCGGCCAGCGACGAGATTATGGAGGTCAGCCCGGCCAGTACTGCCCCGCAGCTATCGACTGCCGGTCGAGCCAACGGGCGGAAATACTTCGGCCGAACGGTGCCAAGCGACGGGACGCAAGCGGTGGTGATGGCGAAGGTCGTCGACGACCCGCTGTACATCAACGCTGATTCCGTCGCATTACTGAGCATCGACAACTCGTTCGGTGCTGGACTGGCAGCGGCACAGCGTGAGGCGCTGGACGCCGAGGTCGTCGCCGATGTGCGGTACGACCCGTCGTCGGAGTCGTTCGACGACACGCTTGCGGACGTGTTCCAGAACGACCCTGATGCCGTCACTTTCACCAGCGTCTCCGGGCAGGAGCGGGGTATCCTTGACGCATACAGCCAGTCGGAGCACGATGTTCCGTGGGTGTTGTCTGCAGGGATGTTCGGTGGCGACCTCCCGTCGTACTACGACGGGTTCTACAGCGCGTCGCTGTCCTCTGCACGGACGCAAGCGTACTTCGAACTCGTCCGTCGGCTCTCAGATATCGACCAGCCCAGAGCGTACTCGGTCAACGCGTATGACGCGCTGTTTTTGATGGCGTGTGCCGCCGAACAGGCCGGTGAAGCCAGCGGCCCGGCAATCGCCGAGACCATTCAGTCGGTTTCCGGCGGGTCTGGACACACTGTTTCAGTCGGCGACTTCGGTCGTGTTCGGTCACTCACCGAGGCAGGTCGAGCGGTGAACTATCAGGGCGCGTCCGGAAGCGTTGACCTGACGGCGAACCTCGAACCGCTGAGTTCGTACCTGATCGAACGGGTCACGAACGGGTCGGTCGAGTCGCTGGAGCTACTGCAGTCACGGTTCTTCAAATCAGGAGGCAATCAATGAGTTCACTCCCCAGCCGAATGGTACAGGCGACGGAACGTGCGCTCCCTGACGTTATTCGCCGGCGCTACGCCGCGAAGTTCGGTGTCCTGTTGCTCGGTGTGGTCGTCATCCTCGCCCTCGGCGGCGCGGCGATCCACCTCGACACGGGCTCGCTGGTCGAGTCACAGACCGAGGAGCAGATCCTCGGCGTTGCGGAGTCTCAGTCCAGTTCCGTGTCAAGCTGGGTCTCGAACAAGCAATCCACGGCATCGTTCCTCGCGGCGTCTATCGGCGACCGGTCCGAGTCAACCTCGGATACAGAACACCAGCGGTGGCTCGAACAGAAGCTCATCGGGCTTCCCGGAGACGTCCGGGCGCTGCATTACGTCGACGCTGCTGACGGCACAGTCACCGCCAGCACTGACGACGACCTGAACGGCGTCGCACTGAGCGACGTTGACGACCCGTGGACGGACGCGAGTGGTGCAGTCGTCTCGTCAGGACCGACGGACACGTCCGAAGCATACCAGAGCGGTAATGAATCAGTCATCGCGTTCGTTCAGCCTGTCTCTGGCAGCGACGAATACGTCGTACTGACGGCGTCGCTTGAGGCGCGCTCTCATGAGTTCACGTCACCGTTTGCGACGGGCGACGTGAAAGTCGTCGGGTCAGGTGGCCAGATCATACTCGACAACCGGAAAAGCTCGATTCTCGAAGAGTACGCGGCAACCGGAGACGCGACCGATACGAGCGTTGAGGCGGCGCTGAACGGCGAAACCGGTTACAAATCCGTCTCTGCCAGAACGGGCATGGAAGACGGAAAGTACGTGATGGCGTACACGCCGGTGACCGGCACTGAGTGGGCGTTGCTGTATCACGTGCCCCAGGACCGCGCGTTTGCACTGCAGTCGGCTGTCTCCCAGAACATTGCGCTTCTGCTTGCGCTTGCCGTCGGGGCGCTGTTCGTCGTCGGCGTGACAATCGGACGCGGAACCGCGAACGCACTCGCCCGTGTCGCTGAAAGCGCAGAGGATATCGCCGCAGGTGAGATCAACAGCACCCTCCCGGAGACTACTCGCGTCGACGAGATGGGACAGCTGTACGACTCCTTCGCATCGATGCAGGCGTATCTGACGACCGCCGCAGACCAGGCCGACGCGCTCGCTGCAAAGCGGTTCGACGACCCGGCGCTGGACGAGAGCATCCCCGGCGAGTTCGGTGCGGCGCTAGAGGAGATGGGCGAGGACATCCAGGCGTTGATTACCGACGTCGAGGCTGCCAGAGATGAGGCGGAGGCGGCAAAAGAAGACGCCGAGTCGATGGCAGCCGCCCTCGAAGCCAAGGCGGCCGAGTTCAGCAAAGTGATGGACAAGTCGGCAGACGGGGATCTCACCCAGCGGATGGCCACCGATAGCGACTACGACGCGATGGTCGACATCGCGGAAAGTTTCAACGAGATGATTGCGGAACTCGAACGGACAGTCAACCGCATCGAAGGGTTCGCCGGCACTGTCGACAGCTCGACGGAGACGATCTCCGCGAGCGCACAGGAAGTGCGGTCGGCCAGCGAGTCGGTGAGTGAGTCGGTGCAACAGATCGCCGAAGGCGCTGACGAGCAAAACCGGAACATCCAGCAGGTGAGCGACGAGATGACCGACCTGTCGGCGACCGTCGAGGAAATCACCTCGTCGACCGACGAAGTCGCGTCGAAGTCCCAGCAGGCCGTCAACGACGGCGAGTCCGGCCGCGAATACGCCGAGCAGGCCGCCGCCGAAATTGAGGCGCTCGAACGGAAGTCCACCGAAGCTATCGAACAGGTGGAGTCCCTCGCAGAGGAGATGGAGCGCATCGGCGAGGTTACGACGCTTATCGACGAAATCGCTGAACAGACGAATATGCTCGCGCTCAACGCGAACATCGAAGCTGCGCGGGCCGGTGAGGCGGGCGAAGGGTTCGCCGTCGTGGCCCGCGAGATCAAGACGCTCGCCGAGGAAACGCAGGAAGCGACGACTGATATCGAGTCGATGATCGACGACATCCGGTCCCGGACGGACACCACCGTCGAGGACATGCAGGAGATGGGTGAGAGCGTCGACACCGGGAAAGAGACGGTCGAGAACGCGACCGACGCGCTGACCAGTATCGTCCAGCAGGTCAACGAGGCCAACGACGGTGTGCAGGCTATCAGCGACGCGACTGACGAACAGGCCGCCTCGATGGAAGAAGTCGTCTCGATGGCCGAGGAAGTCGGCTCGATCAGCGAGGAGACATCCGCCGAGGCAGAAAACGTCGCTGCGTCTGCCGAGGAACAGACGGCGTCGATCACGGAGGTCACCGAGAAGATACAGTCGCTCTCCAGTCAGGCGACTGACCTCAAGGAGCTTATCGACCAGTTCGAAACCGACGATGCCGGTGACGGGGGCGACCTGGGGACCCACGGAGCGGGCGGAACTGCGCTGACTGACGACTGACCGAACGGGTTCTGTACGCCCGTTCCGGGGTGTCGGCCCTTCTGTCGACTACGCTTTTCAGCGAGGCGATACGCTGTGAGCGGTTCGAGTCGTCGCCGCGCACCACAATATAGAAAAGCCACCAGTGGGTACGACCCGCTATGGACGTTCCATACGATCTCACCTCCTACATCCGCGTACTCAAACTGGCGAGTACGCCGTCGTGGGAGGAGTTCTCCCAGATCGCGAAAATCGCCGGCGCGGGCATCGCGCTGGTCGGACTGCTCGGGTTCATCATCTTCGCCGTGATGACCTTCGTACCTGGCAGCAAGCCGGTGTAAACCGATGGGTATCTACGCAGTCAAAACCACGGCCAGCCAGGAACGCACCGTCGCAGACATGATCATCTCCCGGGAAGAAGACGAGATTCACGCCGCGCTCGCGCCGGACTCGCTGACGAGTTACGTGATGGTGGAAGCCGACGACGCTGCGGTGTTCGACCGTATCCTCGACGAGATTCCCCACGCCAACGGCGTCGTGCAGGGCGAGTCCTCGATGGCGGAAGTCGAGCACTTCCTCTCCCCGAAACCGGACGTGGAAGGGATCGCAGAGGGCGACATCGTCGAACTCATCGCCGGCCCGTTCAAGGGCGAGAAGGCACAGGTCCAGCGCATCGACGAGGGCAAGGACCAGGTCACCGTCGAACTGTACGAGGCGACGGTCCCGATTCCGGTTACCGTGCGTGGTGACCAGATTCGGGTTCTTGACTCCGAAGAGCGATAGCTCTCCGTTCAACCCGAATCGGAGCGGTGTACGCCGCGGAAAAGCGATCACATAGCGGTTTCAAACTGGTTTCCAGTCACCACTGTGCAGGTCAGGCGACGCGGTAACACAACGGCAGTCGCTACGCTTCGCCGCCTTCCAGTCGGTCGATGACTTCGCTCATGTTGGCGGCGGCCTCGACGGACTCCTTGATCTGTTCGCGGCGGCGGACCTCGGCGGCGGAGGCGTCGTAGGCGCGAACGTACTCCGCGCGGGAGTGTTCGTCGAACGCGTGCTTGATAGCGAAGTAGCCGTCGGGGACAACGGCACCACAGACCTTGCACTCGATGCGGTCGTGTTCGACCGACTGGTGGATGATGAGCTCCTCGACGCGGTCGAACTGTCTGTCGTCCCCTTCGATGTCGCACTCCCAGCGTGGCATTTGCTCAGTGGCAGGCGACGCGGGGTTAAAAACGTTGGCTGCCACCTGTCAGCCGTCTGTCTCGCAGACTGCCGAAACGGAAACCCCTAATGGCAGTACGGAGTTAGCGTCGACCGTGCAACCCGAGGGGTACGCCGTTGATCTCCACGTGAAAGTACTCGACGACCGGGTCGTCGAGCGCGCGAAGGCACGTGGCCTCGACGGGCTGGTGTACGCGCCGCATTTCACGCGGCTCCCGGAGATACGGCAGCAAGCAGAGGCGTTTTCCGACGAAGAGCTGACAGTGTTTCCAGCCAGAGAGATCTTTACTGGCACCTGGCAACAGCGCCGGCACGTACTGGCCATCGGTCTCGAAGAGCCGATTCCAGATTTCATTACCTTCGACGGCGCGATGCGAGAGCTGGACCGCCAAGACGCCGCCGTCCTCGTCCCCCATCCCGGCTTTCTCAACGTCAGTCTCGGACTGGATGATATTGAAGCGTATGAGGACAATATCGACGCGCTGGAAGTGTACAACCCCAAACAACTGGCCCACCACCGGGACCGCGCGCAGTCGTTCACGTCGGAAACCGGTCACGAGCCGTTCGTCTCGTCGTATGCCCACGTCCGTGGGACTGTCGGTGAGGCGTACGTGACCTTTGCCGAGGCGTTCGACGACGTGGCGGCGCTCAGTACGGCGCTGAAAAACGACGTTGAGCGGTCACTGTTCCATCGCGACGGGCTCTCACACGACCTCCGGCGGGCGGTCGAGTGGGCACATCTGGGGCTAGAAAACACGTGGGGCAAGTTCGACCGGCTGATGCTGCAGGGGACCGAGCCGACGCACCCCGACCATGTCGCGTACGACGGTCGGTTCAACGATGTGAAGGTGTACTAAACCAGAAATGCGCTGTTGTCGACGACGAAGGTTCTGACCACCGGCGGCAGGTACTGCGGGAGGACGTGGACGAGCAGGGCGACCGCGAGTAGTTCGAAGGCGGTAATCACGACGGTAACAGCTTCGGCGCGGTCGCTGGACGTTGTCACGCCCGTCGGTGAGCCGTACTCCGTGTCCGAGATGGGGTAAAACAGCGCGATGCCCCGACGGGAGCCGAAGTAGTCCAGCACGTAATGCGTGAGGACACCGAGCCACACCCACTGGAGATTGCCGCCGTGATACAGTGGGTGGGCCAGGAATATGATGAGGACGGGAATGTTGTGCAGCGTCTTGCGGTGCTTGCCGAAGGCCGTATCGACATCGGGGAACAGTGCGCCCAGGACGATGGGAAGAAACACTTCCGCGATTGTCGCGAAAGTTGTCACGTCGCCCGAAGGGTCGAGAACGTACCCCAGTCCGATGCTCAGGAGGACGGCGTTCAGGACGTGCCCACGTTTGTTCATCTACCTGACCGTCTGTGTCCCGACTGAAAGGGCTTACTACTCCTGTAAGGCGGTTTCCAGGTCCCGGAGCGCCTGTGTCGCGATGGCCGCCTTGACCTCGCGACGGGTGCCGTCGAACTCGTAGCGGGACACCGTCACGCCGGACTCGTTTGTCCCCCACGGCGCGGCCTCGGCGACGGCGATGTAGACCGTCCCGACGGGCGTCTCCGGTGTGCCACCGTCGGGGCCGGCGACGCCGGTCGTGGCGACGCCCCAGTCGGTTCGGGCGGTGTCGCGAACGCCCTGAGCCATCTCCGCTGCGACCGGTTCTGACACTGCACCGTGAGCATCCAGTGATTCCCGCGAGACGGCCAGCAGTTCCCGCTTGGCCTCGTAGGAGTAGGTGACCAGCGAGCGGTCGAAGTAGTCGCTTGAGCCGGGGATGTCCGTTATTTTTGAGCCAACAAGGCCACCGGTACAGGACTCCGCGGTAGCGACTGTGGCATCAGCTTCTCGGAGACGCTTGCCGACGCGCTTCTCGACTGGGTTCGCTGTGTCGTCTGCCATTGGCGGTAGTTGTCGTGACGGGCGAATAAGCGTTCATGGCAGGCCGGGGTATTTCAGTTCGGAGACACAACTGCGGGTATGAGCTATCAGACGACGCTTGGCTGGTCACTCGTTACGTCGGGCCTCGTGACGCTGTTCCTCTGGGTCCTGCCGGGGTCGGACCTCCTGTGGGGACTGCTGTTGCTGGCGGCTGGCGGGCTGACGCTGTACGTCCGCCAATAGACAGAAAAACAGACGGGGCCGGCGGCCACAGAACCTGTATGGACTACACGGAACCCCAGTTCTTCCGGGTCATGCAGTACGCGGCCCGGGCCGACCGGGACGTGGTGGACATGGTGTCGGGCAATCCCGACTGGGACCCGCCGGAGGGCCTTCGGGACGGGCTCAGGGACTACGCCGAGGCCCCAGCCGACGACTACCAGTATCCGCCCAGCGTCGGGCTGACGACGCTCCGCGACGAAATCGCCGCTCGGCGGGGCGTGGACCGGAACCGCGTCCTCGTCACCAACGGCGCGGGCGAGGCGAACCACCTCGCGATGACCGGCGGGCTCCACTACTTCGATGGCAACGAGATTCTCCTGACTGACCCCGTTTACCCCTACTACGCCGGCCGGGCGAACTTCATCGGCGCGGACATCTCGTTCGTCCCGGTCGACGACCACAACCGACTCGCTCCCTCGGACCTGCGGGCGGCCGCGAGCGAGGAGACGGCCGTCATCGTCGTCAATTCGCCGAACAACCCCACCGGCGCGGTGTACGACGCCGACGCGATAGCCGAGTTCGCGGCCATCGCCGAGGAGTACGACGCCCTGCTGCTCAGCGACGAGGTGTACGACCACTTCGACTACGCGGGCCGGTTCAGTTCGGCGCTGCACGCCGACTCCGACCACGTCGTCGCCACCAACTCCCTCTCGAAGACGATGGCAATAACGGGATTCAGGGTCGGCTACGCGATCTTCCCACCGGAAGACGGTCCCACGGGCTCGCTTCTGGAGCGTGCTCGCACCCAGCACATGCTCACGAACGTCACCGGGAGTCGGCCGGCCCAGTACGCCGTCCTGCGGGCGCTGAAGACGACGAGCCCGGACTACTACGCCGCCTGCCGACGCCGTCTCGAAGGCCGGGTCGACGCCTTCTGTGACGCGCTGGCGGCGGCCGGAGCCGAGTACAACCGCCCAGAAGGCGGCTTCTACGTGATGGCGCGGTTCCCCGACTTCCCTGGGTCGTTCGAGAACGTGTACGAACTCATCGATGAGGCCGGCGTCGCCGGGATGCCCGGCGAAGCGTTCGGCGAGTCCAGAAGCGACTGGGTCAGGTTTGCGCTGGTGACACCACGGGTCGACGAGGCAGCCCAACGGCTGGCGAACTATTTCGAATAAAAAGCTGTTGCTGACTTAGCCGAAGATAAGCTCCACGTCCCTCGCTCGTGCCAGCAGGTCGTCATCGTAGTACTCCTCGGTCTGGGGGGGATGGGTCTCGTCGATAGCTCTGACAGTTTTGACGGTGTTTGCGAAGTTCTTGTAGGTCGCTTCGTCAACCATCTGGCCGTCGACGACGACCGCGCCAGTCCCCTCCCGTTTGGCCTCGTTGAACGACTCTATCTTGTGGAGGTCCCGCTCCAGTTCCTTGGTCGTGGGCATGTGGATGCGGTTGGCCTGCTCGGTCTGCTTGGGATGGAGCGACCACGAGCCGTCGATGCCGATGGTCGCCTCGTGTTCGACCTGGTCGGCGTAGCCCTCGGCGTTGTAGTAGGTGACGCCGGCCCGTTCGTGAAACAGCTGGTCGAAGGGGCCGCCGATGGCGACGATGTCGGCCGCGCTCGTCTCGTTCGAGAGCGCCTCCAGCAGGCCGTCCCAGCGGGGCCGCTCGCCGTCGAGCGCGCGGCCGCCGAGTTCCGCCGTGTAGTCGACCGGCCCGAACACGAGCCCGGAGAGCCGGGATTCGGCGGCGTACTGGCAGATTTCCCGGAGGTCCGAGCGGCCGGGGGCCGTTTCGAGAATGATTGCCATTTCCAGCGTCCCTTCAGCAAGCCCGGCGTCGCGCTCGGCGTCGGCGACGACCCCCGCGGCGTCACGCACGTCGTCGAGCCGACCGGTTTTCGGGAAGACAAAGCCGTCGAGTTCCTCGCCGACCGCCTCGGCCAGACGAGTCACCTGCTCGATGCCGCGTTCGCGGGCGTCGGCGTCGTCGTAGGCCCACTCCACGCGCGGGAGGATGTCCCCAGCGAACTCGTCGGCGTGGTCGGGGACGTGCTCGACGATGTTGTCGACGGCTTCCCCTTTCATTGACGGGGCGGTGCCGTCCTCGATGTCGGGGACGAGCCAGTCGGGGGCCTGGAACCCCTCGCTGGTGAGCCCCGAAACGAGGAACTTCGCGCTGTTGTCGTTCGGTATCGCGGCCGGTGCGGTCTGGAAGGTGCGGCAGAGTCGTGTCATGTGTCTCGCTGGATGAGTGCGGTTCGCCGGCCCGAGTAGACCGGGGTCTGGTCCTGGTTGAACGCGACGTGTTCGAAGGTGACCGCGCCGGCCCGCTCCGGCCCGGCCTCGGGGTCACAGTCGAGGACGCGCGTGAAGCCGTAGAGGGTGTCGCCGAGCGTGACGAAGTCGTGGAACCGCTCGTCAGCGAACCGCTGCTCGCGGTATGTCGCTTCGTCGGAGCGGGCGTGGGCCAGCGCAATCGAGCGAGTCACGTCGCCGTACGCGACGATGTCACCCGACGGCGAGTCCGCCATCTCGTCGCGGTTGTGGTGCTGGCGCGCGGTGTTGAGCGTCGCCAGCGGCAGGCCGGCGACCAACTGGTCGTCCATCGTCCGCCCGCGCTCGTGGCGGTAGGCGACGGCGGCGTTCTCTGCGTCGGCGCGGTCGAGGGCTGCCTGAAAGTCCTCGAAACGTTCGCCGTCAGGCGTGAGGAGCGTGTCGGGGAGCGTCGGACCGCCCTCGTCTTGCTCGCCGACCGCGCCGCCGTCGGTCGCCGCCGGCTCGCGGCGCGGAATCATGTTCGTTCGCCGGTAGGACACCAGCGTTTCGCCCGTCTCGCGGTTCCGGCCCGCTGTCTCCCACGTCACGATGCCGTACTTCGGCCGGGACGAGGACGTACGTGTGTCGACGACGGTCGAGGTGACCGACAGCGGCGTGCCTGCCGTTGCCGGTCTGTGAAATTCCACGTCGTCGCGCCCCAGGAAGTAGCCGCCCTTCTCCGAGAGGTCCTCGACGGTGACGCCCATCACGCACGCCAGCAGGTAGTCCGGGTGGACCGGGCGCTTCTCGAAGCCGCGCTCCGCTGCGGTGTCGGCCCGCCAGTACGCCGGGTCGTGGTTGAGCGTCTGGCCCATCCACTGCTCGCTGCCGTGGTGGGAGAGACGCAGGCCGGGGTCGTGAGCGAGTTCGTCGCCCTCCGAGAAGAACTCGAAGAAGTGGCCCTTCTCCCGGGTGTCGGCGCGGTCAAGCAGCGCGTCGAACGTCTCGCCGTCCGAGAGGTCCATGGCGTCGGGGTCGGACCACTCAGTCATCGGCCGGCACCTCCCGGGCGGCGTCTCGTCTGGCAAGCGCCCGGCGCATCTCGTTGGTGACCACCATGAAGCCCTCGTCGAAGCCCATCCCGGGCTTTGCGAGCACTTGCGCGGCGTCGGTCGCCAGCGCGACGTGGGCGCAGGCCCGCGCCGAGGTGACCGTCTCGTTGCAGGTCCCGCCGACGTAGGCGCGGGTGTCCGTCCCGTCGCAGTACAGCACCGCTTTGGCCGAGCGCTGGATGCCGCCCAGATCCGGCGTCTTCACCTGGACCAAGTCGGCCGCCTCCGCGTCGACGAACGCCTGCACGTCCTCGAAGGTGTTACACCACTCGTCGGCGACGATGTCCACGTCGACGCCGGCATCGGCCAGTCCCTCGCGGAGTTCGGCCATTCGGGATATCTGCTCCGCCCGCCCGCCGGCGTCCATCGGGCCCTCCACTTGTAGGGGATACGGCGCGGCTGCCTCCCGAAGCGTCTCGAAGTAGTCTATCACCTCGGTCCGGTCGTACGGCGGGCCCAGCACCTTGCCGAGGATGCCGTACACGTCGACGTGGAAGCGCGGCGAGTACGGCTCCGGCCCGAGCGTCGTCGCCCGGTCAGAGAGCCACGCGAGATAGTCTCGCAGCCCTTCGCCGTCCTCTCCGACCTTCTCGACACTGTTGAACAGGCCGTGTGGCAGCACCGGAACGCCCTTGATGAGCATCTTTTCGGCGTTGATACGCCGCTCGTCGCCCGACTGGCCGAACACCGGGACCGGAGAGGTCGCCGGCTCGGTCTCGTAGGTGTCTGCAAGTACGTCCGTCGGCGTCACGCCCCGCGCTTGCGCGGCGGCGTTCAGCAGCGCCTGCGACACACCGTAGCGGACCGCCGTGTGCAGCTGGTCGCCGCCCGAGCGCTGGGCGCTCATCTCTTCCAGCATCGTCGCGTTGGCCCCGAACTCCGTCGGATCCTGCCCGCGGAGGGCGTCGGCGACGGGCCCCTCGACGACCGGGCGGTAGGCCTCGGCCCGGAACAGCGGGTCGCGGCCGCCTGCACCGGAGTACTGGACCGCGGCGCAGTCGCCGGTCGCGACCGTGCCGTCCGCGAGTTCGAGTTCGACGATGAGCGCCTCGCCGGCCTCGCGGATGCGGTCGAACCCCTCGGTCACGGGCTGGCCGTCGTAGGCGAACCCGGACTGTGTCGCGCCGTCCTTGATGGCCCGCTGGTCGTCGAAAAAAAAGCCCGACAGACCCGGGACTGTTCGAACGTCCTCAATCCGCATCGCTGGCCCCCCCTGCGGGCTTGCTGTCACCCGTTGGACGCCCGATGAGCTTCCCGTCGCTGATGGCGTCCACGTCGTCGGCGACCATCCGGAACGACTGGTCGCGGCCCTCGGTCTCGGCCCGCTCGCCGAGCCGGGCGGCGTGAATCTCCTTGATCTCGTCAGGGAGCGCGAGGTCCGCGAACTCGAAAATGCGGACCCGGCCGTCGTCGTCTCTGGCCGGCAATACCGCCCCCTTGGCGGCGTCGCTCGGCGCGAACGGCACGTCCAGCGCGCCGCTGTCGAAGGCGTTGATGACCCCCTGTGCCACGTCGCCGTCGCCGGCTTCGTAGATAGCGTCCATCAGGTGGCGCGTCTCCCGTTCGATGAGCGCCTGTTCCTCTTCGATACCCCCGAGGTCGATGTCCTGTTCTATCATCATGTCGATGAGTTGTCTCGTCGTTCGCAGTCCGGCCGCGTTGGCTTCCTTCGTCGGCACGCCCTGGAATTCCTGGGCGGACTTCGTGATGACTTTGTCCGGCTGGGCGACGGCCGCCGTCGCGCCGCCGAGGCTGATGACGCCGTTAGCGCGGGCCTCGTCCGGCGGGAAGCCGCCCATCCACTCGTGGAAGACGGTCGTGACTGTCACCTCGTCACGGAGGTACTCGTTGCCGAGCTTCCGCAGGGCGCGCAGCGCCGCCACGTCCTGCACGAGGTTTCCGACCTGTCCGTAGCCCAGCGTGAGCGACCGGACGCCCTGTGTCGCAGCGAGTTCCCCCTCGACGAGCATCACCGCGATGGCAATGCTCGGCGGGACGAGCGTGCCCGTCAGCGGGCCGAACGGTTCGCGGTTGATGGTGACGCCGCGCTCGGTGTAGGCCCCACAGAGCCGGTCGACGAACTGCCAGTGCTCGATGGTCGTCGCGAGGTCGTGCCGTTTCGTGTACGGAATGTTGTAGGATATCGGCCCGCCCTCGAAACTCTGGAAGCCGCCGGCGAGCGTGACCATCGCCAGCAGTCGGGCGTCCGGCGTGCCGTGCCGGACCTCGACTGGTGCGTCGAGCGCACGGATGAGCCGGCGGCAGTCCTCCACACCGTGGTTGACCGCCGGGAACCCGTTCAGTTCGTTCTCGTCGCTGCCGCGGGAGGCGGCCAGTCCCTCCTCGGCCTTCTCGTACTCGTTGTCCCGCGTGTACGAGTCGATGGTCGTCGGCAGGAGGTCCGCGCCACCCTCGTCCTGCAGGTACCGCAGCAGATCGATCTGTTCTTCGAGGCAGGGAACGCCCGCCCGTGGCTGGAGGAGCGGCTGGTCGGCGGATTCCAGCACTTTGGCGAACTGTTTCGAGGCCGGCAGTGACTCGTGGAAGGCAATAGCCTCCTCGAAGTCGACTTCGCGGCCCGTGTGCCAGTTGTCTCTGAGGTCGTTTGCGATGCGCTGTAGCTGGTCGTCGCTGAGTCGCTCGTCAGTTGGCATAGTCACCCGTCAACCCTGATCTGCTCCGTCTCTGTTGTCGTCAGTTGCAGGTCTTCGCGGAGCATTTCGATTGCCTCCTCCGGGTCCGTCTCCGCGTCGAAGACGCGGTCGAAACCCATCTGTCGGAAGGTCGCCTGCGTCTCCTCGAAGTCGGACTGTCCAACGGCGAGGTTCCCGCCGACGTAGGTGAGCACGTCGAGTCCAGCGTCGTCGAACTTGTCGTGCAGCCCCTCGCAGTCCTGGCGGGCGTGCCCGTATAGCGAGGATACCAGTACCGCCTCGGCGTCGTGAGATTTCGCGGCGGAGACGAACTCGTCCTGTGACGTCTGGACGCCGAGGTTGATGACCTCGAAGCCAGCGGCCGAGAGCGCCTGCTCTAGAATCGTGATGCCGACGACGTGCGCGTCGGAGCCAATCACGCCGAGGATAACGGTCCGGGGCATGTACTACGTCGTCGTCGTCGGGCAGTGATAAACCTAATGGTCTTTCATGATAATATGGCCTTAAAGAATTTATAACGGACGTTCAAGAAGGTTTATGCGGCCGCCCCGTCGTGGTTTTTGCATGGGTGCGCTTGACGACTTGCGTGTGCTCGACCTGACACAGGTCCTCGCCGGACCGTACTGCACGATGTTGCTCGCGGACATGGGCGCGGACGTGGTAAAGGTCGAACGCCCCGGCGGCGACCTCATCAGGTCGAACCCACCGTTCGTGAACGACGGCGATGAAGAGGCTTACGGCGGGTATTTCCAGAGCGTCAACCGTGGGAAACGCTCGCTCGAACTCGATCTGGAGGCCGATGAAGACCGCGAGGCGTTCCTTTCGCTCGTCGAGCGCGCAGACGTGGTGGTCGAGAACTTCAAGGCCGGCACGATGGAGAAGTTCGACTGCGGCTACGAGACGCTGCGGGAACACAACCCAGACCTCATCTACTCCTCGATCCGGGGCTTTGGCGACCCGCGGACGGGCGAAACTCACCGGCAGGGCCAGCCTTCGTTCGACCTCATTGCACAGGCGCTGGGCGGCGTCATGGAAATCACCGGCCAGTCGGATGGCCCTCCGACGAAGGTCGGCCCCGGCGTCGGCGACCTCTTCACCGCCGTGCTGAACGCCGTCGGCATCCTCGCGGCCGTCCATCACCGCGAGCGTACTGGTGAAGGGCAATACGTCGATACAGCGATGTACGACTCGATGGTGTCACTATGTGAGCGGACGGTGTACCAGTACTCCTGTGACGGCGAGTCACCGACCCGGCAGGGGAACTCCCACCCAACGCTGTTCCCGTACGACTCCTTCGAGGCTGCCGATGGCCACGTCGTCATCGCGGCGTTCGCCGACGGCCACTGGGAGGCACTGTGTGAGGCGATGGAGCGCCCGGACCTCGCCGCGGACTACCCCGACGCCGGCAGCCGGCTCGCAAACCGGGAGTCCTTGCGCCGCGAGATCGCTGACTGGACCGCCACCATCGACTCGGAGACGCTCCTCGGTCTGCTCGAAGGGCGTGTGCCGGCCGCGCCAGTCCAGAACACCGCGGACATCTTCGAAGACCCCCACATCCACGACCGGGAGATGCTCGCCGAGGTGGAGCAACCCGGCGCGGAGAGCCAGATGACCATCGCTGGCAGTCCGATAAAGATGACCGAGACGATGCCCTCACCTAGTGGTCGCGCACCGCTGCTAGACGAGCACAGGACGGAACTGCTCGACGAAGCCGGGGTCGGGACAGAAACGAATCGCGTCGAAGGCGACGACTAATCGACAACTGCCGGCAATTTTCACCACAACAGGGCAGGACCATTATCTATCATGAGCCGTAGAATAGGCTATGGTCGAAGTTCCAGACGCGCTCAGTACATTGTTCAGTGCCCAAATAGAGACTGACGGGGACCGATATATTGTCGAAGTTCCGAAAAGTGAAGTCTCCCACGGCGCAGTTTCACCGGGCGAGACCTACCGTGTCGGCCTGCTTTCGCAGGTCGACGCCGGCTCATCGACGGCAACCCCGACACAGACGGCCAAACAGGAGACCGACCCGGGCCGGGTCGACACTGGCGTCCCGCAGCCGCCGGTCGACGAGGGCGAAATCCGAAACGTGACCATCGAATCGCTCGGCGATCAGGGCGACGGCATTGCCAAGGTCGAACGCGGATACGTCGTCATCGTCCCCGACGGCGAACCGGGCGACTCACCGACCGTCGAAATCGAGACCGTACAGGAAAACGTCGCGTTCGCGAGCGTCGTCGACAACGACGGTCGGACCGTATAGCGCTACAGGTTCGTTTTTAACGGCCCAGTGACGGCCGGGCCGGCAGCCTGAAGGGCAGGAATACCCGGCCAACGCAGAAGCGCTCAACCGACAGACACCTACTTGAATGGAATCTGTCGGACGTGGTAGAGGTCGAAGAACGACTAGTAATCACAGCATCACAAACGTTTATATGATTTAAATCCGGTATTTAAAACACTATATGGTCGACCCAAAAGAGAGCATTGACATCGAAAATGTCGTTGCTTCGACCGGTATCGGACAAGAACTCGACCTTGAGAGCGTCGCGATGGACCTGGAAGGCGCCGACTACGACCCCGAGCAGTTCCCGGGCCTCGTCTATCGGACACAGGACCCGAAATCCGCCGCGCTCATCTTCCGGTCGGGCAAGATCGTCTGCACGGGTGCGAAATCCACGGACGATGTCCACCAGAGCCTGCGCATCGTCTTCGATAAGCTCCGTGACCTGAACATCCAGGTCGACGATGACCCGGAAATCGTCGTCCAGAACATTGTCAGTTCCGCGGACCTCGGGAGTTCGCTCAACCTCAACGCCATCGCCATCGGGCTCGGGCTGGAGAACATCGAGTACGAGCCCGAGCAGTTCCCGGGTCTCGTCTACCGGCTCGACGAACCCGACGTGGTCGCGCTGCTGTTCGGTTCGGGGAAGCTCGTCGTCACTGGTGGCAAGCGAAAGGAAGACGCCGAAGAAGCCGTCGATACTATCGTCGAGCGGCTCAGCGACCTCGGTCTGCTGGACTAACGGCTCGGTGCCGGTGACTGGACGACGGCGGTCAGTCACAGCCCGTTTTTCGGTTCACTGCGGCTCTGACGCGATTCGCACTGAGCAGCTGCGACGGCGAGGAACCCTGCGGTTCAAATACGAAGGCGACTAACCCCGGTTCAATGGCAGACCCCGCATCGACGGGCACGGAGTCCTGGCGCACGTATTTCGGCTTCGACGAGCCGTACGAGAACCAGGCCGACGCCGTCGAGCGAGCCATCGAGGCGGGCAAGGCACGCGGCTTTCTCGCAATGGAAGGGCCATGCGGGACCGGCAAGACGATGGCCGCGCTCACCGCCGGCGCGACGCTGGTTCGCGATACGGACCTGTACGAGCGGATGGTCGTCGTCACGCCGGTCAAACAGCAACTCCAGCAGTTTGTCGACGACCTGCGAGCGCTCAACGCCGGTATCGAGGAGCCTTTCGACGGCATCTCGCTGGTCGGCAAACGCGACCTCTGCCCGTACGGTCGTGAGGGTCAGTTCCCGGACGATGTAGGTACGCACGACCGGTGTGAGGACCTCAGGGAGACGACAGCGCGGTTAGTCGAAGACGATGGGCGCTCGGACGGCGCGGCTGTCGCAGACGCCGCAATCGACGGTGAGGCCGACGACGACCAGTGGTGGGACCCACGGATAGGACAGGACCTTGCCGCGGCCGCGCGCCCCGACGCGGCCGAGCAGTCGACCCTCGGTGACGACACGCTCTCGACCGCGGGCGCGGCCTCACCGTACCGGCGGGCCCAGCCAACGGCCCCGGAGTCGCTGGCAGAGGGATCAGACCCGCCGCTATACTGTCCGTTCGAGGCGGACTGGTACGCCCGCAACAAGGGTTCGCCCGTCGATTTCTCCGCCGGGGAGGGGCACGTCGTGACGATGGACGACTACCTCCCAGCGGCGACGGAACGAGGGACCTGTCCCCACCGGGTAATGAGCGTGCTGCTGAACGAGGCCGATGTTATCGTCGGGAACTACAATCACCTGTTCGACCCGGGCTCTCGCCCGCTCCTGTCGGACGTGCTCGACGACCAGACGCTCGTCATCGTCGACGAGGCCCATCGGCTCGAAGAGCGCGTGCGGGACCTCCTGTCGGACCGCATCGGCCGCCAGACCATCGTGCAGGCGCGCAACGACTGTAACATGCTGATTCAGCGCGCCCAGCAGAGCGCCGACCACAAGGCGCAGGTGCGCGAGGTGCTGTCCGCTCGGGAGGTCCCGCTGGACGCGGTCGACCAAGCCCGGAAGTTCTACGACGACCTCGTGCGGTGGCTCGACGACCGCATCGAGTCGTTCCTTGACACCGAACACGAGGGCTGGCGCGCGGACCCGTCGACCCTGCCGGAACACGATAGGGAGATTCCGCTCCGGGACCCCGACACGGTTGAGCAGGACGAACTGACCGAGTGGGCCGAGCGCAAGGGCTACGACGGGTCGCTCTGGCGCTCGCTGTCGAAAGTTGGGGCCGCGGTCGAGGACGCAATCGACCAACTGGGCCTGACCCGCCAGCCGGTGTGTGCCGCCGTCGGCGTGCTGGCCGGGCAATGGTGGGAGCGCGACCACGCGACGTTCCTCCGAGAGATTGAACTGGAGCACTCACCGAACCACGGACAGGGTCTCGATGTCGACTACCAGACCGTGTACACGCCGGGTCTAGTGTGTTACAACTGTATGCCAGCGACGGCCCTGCGGAACGTCTTCGACGAACTCGGGGGCGGTATTCTGATGAGTGCGACGCTGGAGCCGCTGGACGTGTTTACTCGCGTGTCGGGACTGGACTCGATGGCCGAGACAGGGTCAACTGCTCCGGACGAGCAATCCGGCGACGGACGGCCGGTCCGGTCGACGACCTACGATTTGCCGTTCCCGGCGGAAAACCGGGCATCGTACCTCGTCGACGCGACGCCGTTTACCGCCCGCAACCGCGGCGACCCCGAAACGATGCGACCGCTCGGGGAGAACTGGAACCCGACGCGCGACGAGTACGCACAGGCGCTGCGCGCGCTGGCCCGCTCACCCGGAAATGTGATGGTGGCGATGCCGAACTATCGGGAGGCACGCTGGGCCGGCGCATACCTGCAGGAGGCCGTCGAGAAGCCGGTCCTCGTCGACGAGTCTTCGAGCAATGAGGAGACCGAGCGGCTGAAACGCGAGTTCTTCAGCGGCGACGGGAAGGTGATGGTCACGTCGACGCGCGGGACGCTGACTGAGGGTGTCGACTACGACGGGGAGAAGCTCTCGACCTGTGCGGTCGTCGGCATCCCGCTCGTGAACATCGGCTCGCCCCGCGTCCGAGGTGTCCAGCGAGCATACGGCGACGCTTTCGGCGAGGACAACGCCTTCGAGTACGCCCTGACAGTGCCGGCTGTGCGGCGCGCGCGCCAGGCTATCGGCCGCGTCATCCGCGGCATCGACGAAGTCGGCGTGCGGGCACTGGTCGGCTGTCGGTACACACCGGACGCACGACATTCAGTGTATCCGTACCTGCCGGCGGGCGAGCGCGAGGAGTTCACTCGAATGACGCCGGACTTCCTTGCGAGCCAACTGGACTCATTCTGGGCCGACCACCGGTAACGCCGCCTGCGTATCAACCGGAAGAAATCGTTGGCAGCGGAAGGCATATACATCGTGGAACGAGTGTACCTATAGATGCCCGAGTGTCAGAACTGCGGCGAGTTCGTAACCGAGCAGTACGTACGGGTTTTCACACCAGAAGCCGTCGAGGGTCACGGTCCTCGGGTCTGTCCGAACTGTGAGGACAAACTCCGTGACGGCGCCGATGTCCGTGAAGCGCGGTCTTCGAGACAGTAGGACAACTCCTTTTCGGGAAGTACTCAAGGCCGGACGAGCGTAGCTTCTGGCATGAGCGAACTCGACGTCGAGGCGGTCGACGATATCGACGCACCCGCGGGAATCGACGCGGCGGAGTACGTTCTCTACGGCGGGAAAGGCGGCGTCGGCAAGACGACGTGTGCCGCAGCCACGGCGCTGGCCTCCGCGCGAGATAACACGGCGACGCTCGTCGTCTCCACAGACCCTGCCCACTCCCTGTCAGACACGCTGGATGCGGATATCCCGGCGACACCGACGCGCATCCGGGAGGATATTCCCCTCTACGCCGCAGAGATCGATCCGGAGGCCGCCGTGGGCGAGGGGCCCTTGGGCGTCGAGGAGGACGCACTGGGCGGTGTGGGCGAACTCCTCGGCGGCGGTGGGATGTTCGGTGGGGGTGCGGGCGGTGCGGCAGGTCCAAGCCAGGCCGAGGACCCCATCGGCGGCGAGGACGGACTGCTCGGTGGTTCGATGCCCGGAGCCGACGAAGCCGCGGCGCTCCGACTCCTGCTGGACTACGTCGACGACGACCGCTTTGACCGCGTCGTCATCGACACCGCGCCGACCGGCCACACGCTCCGACTGCTGGAACTCCCCGAGACGATGGATTCGATGGTCGGGAAGATTCTGCAACTCCGCGAGCGATTCTCGGGGATGATGGACAACCTCACTGGGATGTTCGGTGGCGATGACGACGAGGTCGACGCCGAAGCCGGCATCGAGGATCTTCAGGAGCTGTCGGACAGAATCGAGCACCTGCGGTCGATTCTGCAGGACCCCCGGAAGACGGACTTCCGCATCGTGATGGTGCCCGAGGAACTGTCTGTTGTCGAATCCGAGCGCTTGCTCGCTCAACTCGACGAGTTTAATATTCCGGTCAGCACCGTCGTCGTCAATCGGGTGATGCAGGACCCGAGCGAGGTGCTCGGCAAGGACGTGGACATCGCCGGTCCGAACCACGCCGACTGCGAGTTTTGCGCGCGGCGCTGGCAAGTCCAGCAAGACGCGCTGGCCCGATCACAGGACATGTTCCGCGGCCACGACGTGCGCCGAGTCCCGCTGTTCGCCGAAGAAGTGCGCGGCGAGCGCCTGTTGTCGGTTGTCGCGGCCTGTCTGGACTGAGAGAGGCGACAGCCGCGGCTTAGCTGGTCAGTTTCCGGATAACGCCGAACGCCGCGTCACGCCACCGCGCCGGCAGGTAATCGAGCATGAGCAGCAGTTGCGCGCCCTGCCCAACGGGATACCGCGGTTCGGGATCGCTGGCGTTGGCGGCATCGCGGATGGTCAGCGCGACTGTCCCGGGCGTGACCGAGAGCGCGTCCTGAATGCCGACGAGGCTCGAATCCGCGTGGGCCTGATACAGCCAGTCGTACGCGCCGGACGTTTCCAGGTTGTCGAGTTCCTCGTCAGCGCGGTCGCTGAAGTTGGTTTCGACCGGCCCGGGTTCGACCAGCACCACGTCGATGCCGAACTCCTCGACTTCCATCCGGAGGGCGTCGCTGAGGCCCTCCAGCGCGAACTTCGAGGCGGCGTAGCTCCCCTGGTTCGGGAACGCGATTCGGCCTGCAACGCTTGAGACGTTGACGATAGTGCCGTTCTCGCGGGCCCGCATGTGCGGGAGGGCCTCGCGGATGAGTCGATGCGGCCCGTAAAGATTCACGTCAAACTGCTCGTGGAGCGCCGCCGTCGACACGTCCTCTACTGCGCCGAACTGCGGATACCCGGCATTGTTCACGAGGCAGTCCAGCCGTCCCTCGGCGTCGACGAGCGCCTCGACGACCCGCTCGCACTCGCGGGGGTTCGTCACGTCGATTTCGGCGGTCTGACAGCCGTTTTCGGCGAGATCGCCGATGTCCGATTCCTCGCGAGCGGTCGCCCAGACAGTCCAGTCGTCGGCCAGGAACGCCTCGGCACTCGCCCGCCCGATACCCGAGGACGCTCCGGTAATCAGCACCGTCTTCGCCATGTGTTGGCCGGGAGAACACACCCCGGGAAGTTATACTGTCGGTTATCCGACGCAGATACCGTAGCATCACTCCACGGACGCCTTTGCCCCATCGGCGTAGCTGTCGGCCAGTCGGGTCGGCTCGGGGAGCTTGTAGCCGTCGGTGGTAGCGTCGACGATATCCGCCGCCGTGGATGCACTGACGCGATGGCCGGGGCTGACGATGAGCGGATTGATATACCGGTTCGGTGAATCGTACTGACGCGTCTGGAGCGCGTGACCGATAACCGTTCCACCAGGGCAGGTCTCAACGCTGTCGTCGGCAGTAATCGGAATCCGCGCCCCTTCCGGGTATGTCTCCTCGAGCGACTGCTCCGGCGTGCCACAGAGGAGATTCTTGGCGACGCCGACAGCTGGCACGTCCAGTGTGACGCCGATGTGTGTCGCCAGCCCGGCTTCCCGGAAATGAATGCGGCCGCTGCCGTCGACCAGCACTACGTCGGGGTCAATCTCCAACTCCGCAAACGCGGCCAGGATTGCGCCGCCTTCACGGAACGACAGCAGGCCGGGAATGTACGGAATCTCGGTCTGCTCGACAGCGCTGACCCGCTCAACGACCTCGCCGCCACGCAGGACGACGATGGCCGAGATGGCCTTGTCGTCGACGAAGGCCTGGTCAACGCCGGCGACGAGCGGTGGGTCAGCGGCCCCGTCGCCAGTCCGCAGCGTCGTCTGGTCGTCGACCGGTGCATCCCCAGCGGACGCGATGGTTTCGGGGGAGAAGTCCAGGTCGTCTTCGAACCGCGCATCCTCGGCGATGTCGCGTTGCAGCGCCTCCATCTCGGCCTGCGAGAGCGACGGGTCGGGGACCAACTCGGGGCGAACCAGCTGCATCGTCACGGACGACGCCGGCCGGGACCGCCGGGACCGCCCGGTCCACCGGGGCCGCCGCCACCGCCGAACTGTATCTGGCCGGGGATCCGGGCCTGTCCCTTTATTTTCTGGCCGTACCAGAGTCCGATGACGAGGCCGATGAGGTGGGCGAGGTGCGCGATGTTACCGCCGAGCAGGCCGGCCCCCATCGGATTGAGCGATCCGAAGATGCTCAACAGGAAGTAAAAGCCGGTGATGGCCCAGATCGGAACGGGAATCAAGAAGTACAGGTATACGCGGAGGTCAGGTTTCAAGACGGTCAGAAACGCCATAATCGCCAGCGCCGCGCCGCTGGCTCCGAGCACGCCGGCGGAAGTGCCCTGCACCATTTGAATTGCAATCTGTCCGAGGCCGGCCAGCGCGCCGGAAGCGAGGAAGAAGACCGCGAATTTCTTCGACCCAATCTGCTGCTCAACGATCCGGCCGAAGAAGTAGATAATAATCCCGTTGCCGAGGATGTGATAGAACCCGAAGGGAGCGTGTGAGAACACCGACGTGACCCAGGTCCAGACGTACTCGGGATTGTTCGGATGGAGGACGAACAGCGTCTGAAACGCGTCGCTGCCCAGAGAGAGAATGACAACGTGTTCGAGGATGAACACGATACCCATAATCGCCAAGAACAGGTACGTGACGTTCCCCCGGAAGTACGCCAGCGGCCCGCCGGGCCCGGTGTCGATACCGAGCCGGTCGGCGACGCCACCGGAGGTCTGACCGGTGTTTACACTCTCGTCGAACCCGCTGTCGAACACGCCGCCCGGATCGCTCCAGTTGTCAAGTCCGGGGCAATCGTGGGCCTCTGGCAGTCTGTGTTCCGCACAGTAGGTCCCACCACAGTGCCCGCACTGATACGGCATGTTCTCCTGCTTCCCACAGGCATCGCACTCCGACATTATACTACGGTAGGAGTGGGCCGTGGAAATGGATTGTGCTTATACTGGGCCAGTCACCGGCAGACTACGATGATACTGCGATGTCTGAGTCGGAAAAGCAAAGGGCTGTACGCAGCAGCCAAACAGCGACTTACTCGCCAGTACCGGGATTGCTTTTGACGTCTCGGAGCACGCCTATCCACGCCGGGTCGCCGTCGTACTCAATCGACCCGCCGGATACTTCGATGGGACGCGTTTCACCGTCGGCCTGTCGCCCCTCAAACTCCGAGTGGAACGTATCGAGCTCGTCTGACTCTGCTGTTCGGAGTGACTCAGGTAGTCTGTCGCCGTCGCCTTCCGCCGTGAGGAGGGCCGGAGACTCGTTGATGAGTTCACTCTGGTCATAGCCGAAAATATCAGCTAGCTTTTGGTTCACGTAGACAAACGCCCCGTCCTGAATGATACAGACGCCCGCAAGCTCCTGTTCAACGAGCCGCTGATACCACGAGAGGGCGTTCCAGAACCGCTGTTCGGTGCGATGTTGTTCGACAGCATTCTCGATTCGGTTGGCCAGGACATCGTACGTGTCTGACCTCCCTCCTTTTTGCATATAGTCCGTGACGCCCGACGCGATTGCCTCGCTGGCTATCTCTTCACTGCCCTTGCCGGTAAACAGAATAAATGGGATGTCGTGATACTGCTCACGGACGAGTTCTAGAAACTCCAGTCCATCGGTGTTTGGCATATCGTAATCGCTGACAATACAGTCGACCTGCTCGCTCCGGAGGACGTCAAGCGCAGCGACGGCGCTGGTCTTGGTAACGACGTCGAACTTGTCGTTGATGCGTTCGAGATACATCTCGACCAGCTCACCGACCTGCGGATCATCATCGACGTGCAACACCGTACACTCCTGAGGCTGCTCGACTTTCGCAAGTGGAACCGGAACCTCTGTCCGCAGCTCGTCGCGTCGGTCCACTGATTCCGTCCGGAGAAGCGGTGTATGGCGCGTTGCCGCGCGGCGGCTGCCGCTGATGACCGCACTGGACAGCTCAACTGTCTTGTCTCCGAGCCGCCACTGCTCCTCAGAAGTCATCCTTCCTCCGGGTGGTGTCGACAAAGCCGCCAGCAAGCAGCCATTCCATCAAACTGGTAGCGATTGCCGCATACATCCGCCCTGCGTCCGACCCCCGGAGCGAACCAGCAGGACGTGTATCTCTCAGATAGTTATCAGCTATTTTCCATTCATACATTAATACTAGACCCTGATTATCAATTACATACTTGGCTACTAAACGCTACTGATGGGGGTATCGCTGGTTCCCTCTCATGTGTACGCACGACCGGTTCGTGCGCTACTTTCCTCTAAACGTGCGATTCCAGTCTTGTGGATGTTAGTTTCTGGATTTGACTGTTAATTCTATGCTTAATACAATATATAATATGTAGGTACTTTTCAAATAAATTTAATTATCTCCCCGCCATCATCGAAGTTGTATCATGTCAGATACCACCATGCGCGAATACCTCGCAGAGCACCCAAAAATGACCGGCGCGCTGTTCACCCTCCTGCTGCTACTGTCACAGGCGGGGACTGCGGCAGCTAATAACAGTGCTTACCCCGGGCCATAGACACTAGAACTAATAAACTCAGTTGAATAATTCCCTTCACAGTGGATGCATTGCTGGCTAGTTGAAACGCTCAATTTATAGAATCTATATCTACTGAGTCACTCCAATGCAGTTCGCCTTTATATCGGACCGGTATCTGTTGCATCTCTAGAAAATCTATTAATTCCTCGCAATTTACACTGAAACTGTCAATTTTGCCCGGAACTAAATAATGTTCTTCAGACTTATTGATATGCGGGTACATAATAGCGCCTAACGCATTTCCGTCCGTCGAGTATACATTCATTTCTACAGTATAACCGGTTTCAGTAGTTTGTAATTCAAGCAGGTTTGGCATCCCACCATCTGTCTGTGCAACTGTCACTCCCCCATCACCAACCACGATATACTGACCACCGAGGACGCTCTCACCGCGTGCGATGGTAAGCGCCGCGCGAAGGGGGAAGCCGCAGTTCAGCAGCCGTGCGACCGTCTCACCGATGCGAACTGCGCCGTCGTTCAGAACTTCGTTGAGCGTGACGATGCCAGCGATTGCACCCTTTTCGACGAGCACCAATCCCTGATTGTAGGAGTTGCAGGCGTTCAGCAGGAACGTGTCGATGCCGACCGAGTCGACCGTCGTCACGTCCAGTTTGCCATCGCTACAGACGAAGCCGTCATGCTCGGTGTGGCCGATATAGTGGAAGAACTCCGCGTCGGTCGTGAGAACTGTTCTGAGCTCCGCCGTCGTCAGGTCGTCGTGGACCGTGACATCGAACGGCAGGTCGTCGCGGGTGCCATACACGTCGTCGACGAGCTGTCGTTCCTCATCCATCCGGGCGTCGTTCTGGACGACGCGAATCGTGATGTCCTCGGCGTTCGTGTCGCGGTCAAGCCGGTGTTCGAACGCTGCTTTGGTTAGCTTGCTCGCACCGATTGGGATACTGTCCCCAATCCAGGCCTGTTCCAGTGAGTCCTCGGCCTGCGGTTCGACGTAGTCCGTCTCGGTTGCGGCGGTGGCAGTGTCGGAACTCGCAGCGCGGGTGATGACATCATCACGAGTGAACTCGGCCTCGACCTCCGCCGGAACGCTCGCCTGGTTCAGCCGCTGTTGCTGGTGTGTCCGGACGATGGCGAGGTCGTCGACGACATACGGGAGCTGTTCCGCGTTCGCCGGCACCGGGTCGATGTGGGTCGTCAGTCGCCACTTCGGAATGTGGTCCTCGATAACGTCGTACGGGACCTGCAGATAGGTGGCGACCTGCTCCGCTAGCGGCTGCTGATACAGCGATTGGAAGTCGAGGTCGACGTACGGTTCGATGGCCGCCCGTTCGTGCAGGTCTATCTGATGGAATCCTTCCGTGCGCGTGACACAGTCGAGGAAAAACAGGCGTTTGAGCGTGCGTCCGACCTCGGATTCGAAGCCTCGTGCTGTGTCGAGCGAGTAGGTAAATCCGGTGTCGGTCGTCAGCCGCGGTTCGGATGCGGGGACGAGCGAGGCTCCGAGGTAGTACGAGAGCGGTGCGGCGACGAAAACCGACGCGAGATTGGGCGGAAGTTCGAGCGTGACACCGGTGTCCGGACTGTCGATAGCCGCCGGGATGTCCAGCGTTTCACCGATCTCAAGCGCCGGGGGGTGGCCGCGAAGCGTTGGATAGGAGCGCTCGGGGTCGTAGGCCTTGAGCGCCGACCCGAAGGTCTCGACAGCGGCCATCATGTCGGTCGGGTCCTTGGTCGTCGTGACCGCGGCCGCGGGCCGGTCGTGCTGGGACCGAGCGCCGATGAGCACGTCCGTCGGGGAATCGAACTCGATTCGGGTCCGGTCCGAGTCGACGGTGACGGCAATCTGGGCGTCCTCGACCCGCATATATGTCTTTATCTGCGTCAGCGGGTCCAGTACGTAATCGTCCGACGGCAGCGTCTCCGACTCGAACTGTGCGACCTCAGCGGCTATCGCCCCGTCGTCGTCACGGACGTACACCATAACGACCGTCGGGAGTTCGATGGCCTGGGTCCGTATCCGGACGGCGTCCCCGACGGGATACTGGAACACGTCGGTCGCGGCGTCCCTGAGCGCGATGGGAGCGGGCGTGTGTATCCGGTAGCGCTGGCGCTCTATCTGGTCGATGACCGCGAGTCCCGGACGGTCGTCAAGCGGTTCGAAGGTTAGAGTCATATAATAACCGAGAGGGACGGTGTTATTCTCGTATCATACGAACGATAGAGATGATAAAAAAGATATCGCCGACCTCGGTCGAGACCGCTCACAGAGTTCGCTTGAGATGTTAACTAGGCACACGCGAGTGTAGCAAATGGGCAACGCTGTGCTACCCTCGATAGAACACGGGCGAAGCGGGTAAGGGCACCCCGGCCTAACAGCCGGTAGTGAAAGAGTTCGAGCGCAAACAGTTGCTGGAGCGCATCGAACGCGACAGCGCGACTGTCGGTGCGGACATTCCCGATGAAATCACCATCCAGGGTGAGAAGATCGAACTTCGGTCGTTCGTCTTCGAAATCAAACGTCGGGAGACAGTTCCGCGGGGCGAGCGCGAGCGCGTCGAGCAAGCGAAAAAGAACCTGCGGCGCGAGCGCCTCCAGCGAAAGCAACGAATCGAGGACAACGACGTGAGCTACGAGCGCGGCGAAGAGCTCGCCACGGCCATCATCGGCATCGACCGGGCGCTCAACGCCCTCGAACAGCTCGGTGCGGCGGATATCGAGCAGGAAGCGCAGGCACAGGAGGCGGCTGACAGAAAACGCTGGATGAAATTCCTGCAGAAAGCGCTGGGACACGAGGACGCGGACTCCGGCACTGGCCGTGCCGGGCGGAGCTACTGACATGAGCCGGAACGACGAGATCGCGACACTGCTCGAAGAGTTCGCCGACCTGCTGGACGCGAAGGGCGTCGAGTACAAGCCCCGGGCCTACCGCCGGGCGGCCGAGAACATCAGGGACTACCCCGGGGCCATCGAGGGGCTGGCCGCCGAAGGCGAGGACAGCGTCGGCGAGATTGACGGCGTCGGCGACGCCATCTCCGCGAAGGTGGTCGAGTACTTCGAGACCGGCGAAATCGAGGAGCTGACCGAACTGCGCGAGGAACTCCCCGTCGAGATGGACGCCCTCACGGCGGTCGAGGGCGTTGGGCCGAAATCCGTCGGCTCGCTGTACGATGCACTGGGCATCACCACCCTCGACGAACTGGAGGCCGCGGCCGAGGCCGGCGAGATACAGGAGGTCTCCGGCTTCGGCGCGAAGACCGAGCAGAACATCCTCGACAACATCGACTTCGCCCGCGAGGCCCACGAACGGTCGCTGCTGGGCGAGGCCAGACCACAGGGCGACCGGATTCGGGAGTACATGGCCGCTGGTGACGCCGTCGAGGAGTGTGCGCTCGGGGGCTCGATTCGGCGCTGGCGGCCGACCATCGGCGACGTGGACGTGCTCGTCGGGAGCACCGACGCCGACGCCGTCGTCGAGCGGTTCGCCGACTGGGACGGGCTCGACCGCGTCATCGAGTCCGGCGAGACGAAGGCGAGCGCCTACGCGGACGACGTGCGGGTCGACCTGCGGGTGGTCGACCCCGCCGAGTTCGGCGCGGCGCTGCAGTATTTCACCGGGAGCAAGGACCACAACGTGGCGGTCCGCAATCGCGCCATAGAGCGGGACCTGAAGGTAAACGAGTACGGGGTCTTCGATGTCGAGGGCGTCGAGGACGACGACCAGCGGGCCGGCGAACTGGTTGCCAGCGAGACCGAAGACGCGGTGTACGACGCGCTGGGAATGGACTGGGTCCCGCCGGAACTCCGTGAGAACCGCGGCGAGGTCGAGGCCGCCGCCGACGGGACGCTGCCGAACCTGCTGGCCGAAGGCGAGGTCCGTGGCGACGTCCACACCCATACGAACTGGTCGGACGGCAGGAACACTATCGCGGAGATGGTCGCGGGCGCGGCCGACTTCGGTCACGACTACCTCGCCGTCACCGACCACGCGACCGGGCCGGGGATGGTCGGTGGCGTCGGGGTCTCCGACGAGAAGCTCCGCGAGCAGATAGCCGAGGTCGAATCGGTCGCGGCCGAGGCCGACATCGACGTGTTCACCGGCGTCGAGGCTAATATCGCTGAAGACGGCACTGTCTCGGTCGCTGACGACTTGCTGGCGGAACTGGACGTGGTCGTCGCTTCACCCCACGCCGCGCTCGACGGCGACGGCACGGACCGCCTCGTCGCAGCCGCAGAACATCCCGACGTGAACGTCATCGGCCACCCGACAGGCCGCTATCTCAACCGCCGGGAGGGACTGGACGCGGATGTGGAGCGGCTCGCGGCCGTCGCCGCCGACAACGACACGGCCCTGGAAATAAACGCCAACCCGGCGCGGCTGGACCTCGGCGGCGGCGCGGTAAAGCAGGCTATCGAGGCCGGCGCGACAATCGCCATCAACACGGACGCCCACAGCCCGGGCGACCTCGACCTCCTGCGCTACGGCGTCCACACGGCGCGGCGGGGATGGGCCGAGACGGCGGACGTGCTGAACACCCGCGACGCCGAGGGGGTCCGCGAGTTCCTCGATGTCTGAGGAGACCCCGCGCGACCGGCTCGCCCTCGATGCGATGCTCGGCAAGCTCGCCACCTATCTCCGGATGTGTGGCTACGACACGGCCTACGCGCTGGACCGGGCCGCCGAGGCCGACGACGATCTCCTCGCTGTAGCGGCACGTGAGGACCGGCTGGTGATAACTCGGGACAGCGACCTCGCCGCCCGCGCATCCGAGAGCGTGCTCCTCACCGAACGGGCGGTCGAGGACCAGTTGCGGGAACTCGCCGACGCCGGCTTCCGACTCTCGCTCGCCGACGAGCCGGCCCACTGTGGCGTCTGTAACGGGCCGGTCGAGCAGGTCGACCCGGTCGAACCCACGCCGGAGTACGCACCGACCGCGGACGACGAACGGGTCTGGCGCTGTACGGACTGCGGGCAACACTTCTGGAAAGGGAGCCACTGGGAAGCAGTCAAGAGAACGCTGGAAGAGCTATAGAATACAGACAGTTAGCGGGCGTCGCTACAGTTCTTCAGCGGCGGCGACGGCCTCGTCGGTCGTCCCCTCGACGACCACGCCAGTCGTGACAGCGTCTTCGGTCCAGTAGACGACAGCCCTGTCGTCGCGCTCGATTGCGGTCGCGTTCTGCCCGTTCACCTGCACTGCCGTCCCGTTCTCCACGTCCTCCAAGTACCTCAACGCGCCAGTGGCGCTCAGGACGGTCACGTTCTCGCTGTCAGCGTCGTACTGCTGGACCACGGCCGTACTCTCCGGCCGGCTGATATATCGCGCTTCCTCGAAAGTCCCGTTCTCGTACTCTGGCAGGTCCATATCCGTCGCCGACTGAGCCGCGTCGTAGGTGTCGTACGTTTCGACGGTCGTGACGGCGACCCGGTCAGCCGGCGGGGCGAACTGACTGTCGTCGATGCTGACGTTGAAATTCGTCTCCTCGACGGTGAGCTCCGTCCGGTTCGTTCCGTCGTCAGTGGTCATCTTATGAACGCGGTAGTCCTCGGTATCGACCCACAGCGTCGTGTTCGGCGCGTCGATGCTCTCGTTGGTCGGTTCGAGGTCGAGAACGTACGTCGATTCGCCGTTGACCTCTGAAGTCCCGCGGAGCGTCGCTGTGACGTTCTCCTCGGGAACCGGGTCGGTCGAGTCGTTCATCGCCACGGACTCCGCAGTCAGTTCGCGGGCATACGACCGGTTCTCGCCGACCGCCCAGACGACAGTCCCGTTCGTCCCCATCTCGTACGACCGGGTCTCGCTCGTGACGGCGGCCCACGTTTTGTTCGGCTCAGCGGCGGCATATTCGACCGTTGCAGTCTTCGACGCCGAGTCGTTCATCACAGTCACAGTCGCGGTTCCGGTAATCGTCTCGGCTACGTCGTAGCGCTGCTCGGTCTGGTCCAGCACCTCGTCGCCGGACGGTTGCCCCATCTCGCTGAGGCCGGACACACCAGCGACCGCCCCAGCGGCCAGCAGTCCGATAGTGACAAACACAGCGACGATAGCCAGTCTCCGTCCGGTATTGGCTGTCATTGGCCTGCCTTAGGACTGGAGTGGTAAGTGGGTTGCTCCTATCACAGCACCGGAACTTTCGTCAGGGCTGACAACGGTCGAACCCCTCATTGCTGTCCAGTCCGTACGCGGGGCCGTGAGCGAGCCAGCGAACACGACCGTCCGCGTCGAGGGCGTCAGCAAGCAGTACGACCTCGGCGGGACGGTGACGGCGCTCGACGACGTGAGCCTGGACCTGGCGGCCGGGTCGTACACGGCGGTGATGGGTCCGAGCGGTTCCGGCAAGAGCACGCTGTTGAACCTCATCGGCGGGCTGGACACGCCGTCGTCGGGGCAGGTCGTGGTCAACGGACAGGACGTTTCGGCGGCCAGCGAGGCCGAGCGGGCCGACATCCGCGGGACAGAGGTCGGGTTCGTCTTCCAGACGTTCAATCTCATGCCGCGACTCTCCGCGGTGGAAAACGTCGCTCTGCCACTGGTCTTCGACGGTTGGGACCGCGCCCGTCGCCGCGAGCGGGCGAGGTCGCTCCTCTCTGAGGTTGGACTCGGCGACCGCACCGACCACGTCCCCGCGGAACTCAGCGGCGGCCAGCGCCAGCGGGTCGCCATCGCCCGTGCGCTGTCGACCGACCCGGCGTTGATTCTCGCCGACGAGCCCACCGGCAACGTCGACACGGACACCGGCGCGCAAATCTTGGACCTGTTCGACGACCTGCACGCGGCGGGCAACACGTTCCTGCTCGTGACTCACGAGCGCCACGTCGCCGAGCGGGCCGAGCGCATCGTCCACGTCGAGGACGGCCACATCCAGTCCGTCGAGGACGTCTCCGGGGGCAAACAGTGATGGACGCCGGCGAGAGCGTCCGCATCACGCTCCGGTCTATCAGGGCCCACAAACTCCGGTCGGCGCTGACGGTCGTCGGCGTCATCATCGGCATCGCGTCGGTCATCACCTTCGCCACGTTCGGGGCCAGCGTCGAGGCCGAAATCGTCGGCGACATCGAGACTTCGAACGCGGGCAACATCTACGTGTTCGGGACGCCCGCCGGCGACGACGACTTCGACCGGACGCTCCAGCCGGTGTTTACCGAGTACGACGTCCAGCAGTTGGAGGGGATTCCGGGCGTGCAGGCGGCGCTTCCGCGCGGTATCGTCCGGACCCAGTCGATACGACACGGAAACCGGACGTTGGCCAGACAGCAGGTCACGGCAGTGCGACCGGCCAGCATCGGCGACGGCGTCCTCGTCGAGGGCCGGTCCTTCGGGGCCGAGGAGTCGGCGGTCGTCGTCAACGAGCGCATGGCCGGGTCGTTCGCCGAGAACCTCACGGCCGGCGAGCGGCTCACGATGACGATGCCTGACGGGAGCGAGCGGAACGTTACTGTCGTCGGCGTCGTCAACGGGACTCGCGGGGAAGTCCCGGTTAGCGACTTCGCCCGCCAGCCGCGGGTGTACGTCCCCATCGACCCGTTCTACGACTCCGTCGTCGAGAGCCCGGCGGCGGGCGTGCGACAGCGCGCGTACCCGCAGGTGACGCTCGTCGTCGACCCGCGGGCGATTCCGGAGACCCAGTCGGCGATTCAGGGCTACATCTCCGGCGACGCGGACGCGCGGTCGCTGTCGGCCGACGACACGGAACTGGTCGCGCGGTCGGGCAACGACTTCGTTGAGGAGATTAGCGACGTTATCGAGCGCATCACGCGCTTCGTGACAGGTATCGCCGTCATCGCGCTGGTCGTCGGCGCTATCGGCATCGCCAACGTGATGCTCGTCAGCGTCACCGAGCGCACCCGTGAAATCGGCATCATGAAAGCCGTCGGGGCGCGCAACCGAGACGTGATGCAGGTGTTCCTCGTCGAGGCCGCACTGCTCGGGACGATCGGCTCGCTGCTCGGCGTCCCGCTGGGACTCCTCGTCGGCTACGGCGCGACTCGGTACGCTGAAGTGACGTTCTCGCTCGCGCCGCTGTGGATGGCGCTGGCTGTTGGCGTCGGCGTCCTTGTCGGCGTCGTCGCCGGTCTCTACCCGGCATGGCGGGCGGCACGGGTCGACCCGATCGACGCACTCAGACACGAGTGAGCCTTACCCGGATTCAGAACACCGAAATACGTGGTCGTCGTACCGACGGGCCATGACCCTCTCGGAGGAGGCCCGCGAGCGACTCGCCGACATCGTCGAGCTCCAGCCGACGAAAAACGGCGAGTTGCAGGAGCGCTGGGACATGGACAGCGGAAGCGAGGTCCACCAGTACCTCGAAGCCGAACTCAAGGAGTACTACTACCGCAACGACAACAGCCTCATCTGTGCGACGCCGGAAGCGACGACGCTCATCGACGGGGAAGACTCCGAGCGGATTCAGACAGTGACGGTCACCCCGCTCCAGCAGGCTATCGTCGACGTAATCGCTGGACCGGACGAGGAGAGCCAGAGTGTCGTCGCCGTGTTACACGCCCTCCGCGAGGTCGGCGAGGACCGCGACACCGACGAGGTTCGCTCTGCGCTTCGCAGCCTCGCGGACAAGGGTATCGTGGAGACCGTTGAGAAGACCGTGCCGACGTTCAGGCTGGCCGTTCCGCGTGACGAACTAGATATCGAGCTGTCCGAGGAATGAGACCGGACCGCGGTATCGGTCGGTTACTCTGACAGCCCCGGCCGCTGGCGGCGTCGTCGCCGCGCTAACAACCGCTTTATTGCCTTGCCCGGCCCGCCGTCGAGCGGCCAATCCATCGACCGCCACGCCGGCGGCTCCGGCTCGTAGGACGGGCACTGGCCCCGACACTCCGCCGCTGTCGGCAGACAGTCTTTCGCCGCACAGTAGGGATACACACCAGTCTCGCCAGCGGTGAGCTGGAAGTGCCGGCAGTCGGGGCGCATCGTGTCGGCGTAGGCGCGCCACCCACGAGCGTACGCTCGCTCCGCGATGGTGAGTCGCCGCTCCTGCTTCCAGTCGGGGTCTACGTACTCGAAGCGGGCCGCGCTGGTGTCGTCGGTCGGGCGGTCGAGAATGCGCGTTCCGGGGTCGTCGACCGACAGCGACCGCGGTTGCCAGACCGCCTCGGCCGTACCGGCTTCTGGGTCGACTGTCAACACACCGGCGGCAGCGGGCAGGTCCGCTAGCAGAATCGGCTCCACGCGCTCGTCGGTCGCCGCCGTCGCGACCCACACCTCGTCGGCAAGCGACAGCGCGATGTCCCGCTGTAGTTGCGGAACGAGGTTCCTGGCGGCGCTGGCAGTCAGGTCGGGCTTGTTCTCTATGGCGACGACCCGCCGGAGCCAGTCCGGATAGGGGCGTACCCGACGGATTTCGATGCGATTGCCGCGCTTGCGGGTCTCGACGGCACCCCGGTCGGCCGCCTCGTGAATCGACTCCCGGACGTACCGCCACGGATAGCCCGGGTCAGGCAGCGCGTCGCGGTAGTACGTCCAGTCGGCCGGCGCGTTCTGTAGAACGTGCAGGAGGTCCGAGTCGAACGCGTCTCCGCCGAACGTCGCTCGCTCGCGGAGTCCATCGGGGTCACACTCCAGTACAATCGTGTCCCAGCGGCGGTGTTTCGTCCCGAACTGTCTGGCGACCAGCACCGCCGCGTCGTCGGCCGGCGACCACGCTCGCTCGGCCCACTGGCAGACAGACAACTCGAAGGCGAACTCGGAGTCAGGAGCCACGAGCAGTCGTTGTCGGCTTCGGACCAAAACCCTTCGTTCCGATGCCGGAGCCCTGTCCGGGCCGGCGTCCCTGGCAATCGTTTCGTTCGGTGACACAACCCGATTATTTATGTGATAGCTTCAGAAACAAACCGTCGGTTACGAATGACACACCAGAAGCCTGGAGACAGTCCAGCCGCGATTGCCCTCAACACAGCGCCCCAGCCGACAGGCGACGCCGCGTTCAGTGCCCTCAGTGGAGGGACAGTATGAGTTCCGCCGCCCGCGGCGACGGGATATTCGACCAGTACACGACGATACAGTGGATTGCGGCGGGCATCGTCGCGTTGCTGACCTTCCCCATCGGAATCGCCGTGCCGGCCTACTTCTACATCAAGACCTCGAACGGCACCGCCAGTGAGCAGGGGGCCTGGGAGGCGTGGGCGGTCATCCTCGTCGGTATCCTCGGCATCGTCGCGGTCGAACTCGGCGGCGAGACGGGCGCGAAAATCGCCATCGCGGTCGCGCTGCTGGGGATTCCGGTCCTGCTGCTCCTCTTTGCCGCCGTCGTCGGGAGCTTCGTCATCGGTATGGGTAACGCGACGGCAGTGGCGCTGCTGGCCGGCGTCGCGCTCTGAGAACCGGGTTCACGACTCCGGTTACTCTTCCTCGTCGTCGCGCTCGTCGAGGAACTCGTGTGCCTCTTCGAGTATCTCGCGCGGGCCGTCCTGCGTGACCGTGTTGATGGCCTGTTCGTAGTCGCGCCACTGCAGGTCGCGGTGTTCTGTGGACAGTTCGGCTGACGCTTCGAACGATTTCGCGACGAACAGGTGGACCGTCTTGTGGATGGTGTTGCCGTTCGCCTCGAACACGTAGTCGTAGTCTTCGCGGAACCCGTCTAAAAGCCGGAAATCGCCGATACCGGCCTCCTCTTTCACTTCGCGTATGGCGGTCTGCTGGAGCTCTTCCTCGCCCTCGACGCCGCCCTTGGGGAACTCCCAATCGCCGGGTCGGCTCTTGAGCAGGAGGTACTCCCGCCGGCCACGCGTATCGCGAAAGAGGATGGCTCCCGCGCTCGTGGCCTCTATCATTATCGGATTTTATGACACCGCTACTTAAGAGAATATCGGAGACACAACGGAAACAGATGGTCTTTTGTCACTCGCGGCTGAGTGTTCGTCTACAGATGCCCTTTGTCACGACGCTTACTTTCACCAGTGGGGACCGACACCGACTCGACGACGTCGTCACGGAGATCAAGGAAAACGCCGAGCAGAAGGGGGTCGAACTGAAAGGCCCCCATCCGAAACAGCCACAGGAGCTACGCATCCCGCAGTCGAAGTCGCTGGGGCCGGGCGGCGGCCGCTTCGAGTCCTGGACTCACACCGTCTACACCCGGACCATAGAGATAGTCGGCTACGAGGAGTTCGCTCGGACAGTCACTCAGCGGACGTTCCCGGACGCCATCCACGTCGAGGCCGGCGTCGAACAGCGCACGCAGGTCGGCAGCGGGTCGTAGGCCCGCCGCCGTTCCCGTGGATTATTATAAGTGAGTGTGCCCCGTTTCGCCGGCATGAACGAGTCCCAGCAGGAGCGGCTCCGGTCCCTCCGGCGTGACCTGCACAGCTATCCCGAACCCGCGTGGCGGGAGTTCTACACCACCAGTCGCATCGTCGACGAACTGGAACGCATCGGCGTCGACCAGTTGCATCTCGGGCGGGATGTCGTCGACGCCGACGCGCGGATGGCGGTCCCCGACGACGACGAGCTCGACGCCTGGCGGACGAAGGCCCGCGAGGCCGGTGCCCGGGAGGACGTGCTGGAGGCCGCCAACGGAGGGTTCACCGGTGCGCTGGCCGTCGTCGAACAGGGCGAGGGACCGACCGTCGCGCTCCGGGTCGACATCGACGCGCTCCCGATACGGGAGGCCGACAGCGCCGCACACGCCCCGGCGGCCGCGGGGTTCCGCTCGGGGAACGAGGGGTACATGCACGCCTGCGGCCACGACGCCCACGCGACAATCGGCCTCGGCGTGCTGGAGGCGGTGAAAGAGAGTGATTTCCGCGGCACGTTCAAAGTCGTCTTCCAGCCCGCCGAGGAGGTCATCGGCGGCGGGAAGGCCGTCGCCGAAAGCGGTCATCTGGACGATGTGGACCACCTGCTGGCGATACACGTCGGTCTCGACCATCCGACTGGAGAGATTGTCGCCGGCGTCGGCGGCTTCCTCGCCGTTCGGCAGTTCGAGGCGACGTTCAGCGGTGAGACAGCCCACGCAGGAGGACATCCAGCACAGGGACGGGACGCTGTACAGGCCCTTGCGACCGCCGTACAGAACCTCCATGCGATTCGCCGCCACGGCGAGGGCGCGACACGGGTCAACGCTGGCGTCGTCGAGGGCGGCACAGCGACGAACATCGTCCCCGGGGAGGCGACGCTGGAAGGGGAAGTCCGCGGCGAAACGACCCCGCTCAAGGAGTACATGAGCGGGCGGGCAGACACCGTCATGTCGTCGGCTGCAGAGATCCACGACTGCGAGGTCGCCATCGAGACGACGGCGGAAGCACCGAGCGCGGTCAGCGACGACACGCTTGCAGACGTGGTGTATAAAATGGCCGACACAGTTCCCGGCGTCACCAGCCGCCTTCGAACCGACGATCTCGGCGGCAGCGAGGACGCCACCTATCTGATGGACCGCGTCCAGAATCACGGCGGGACGGCGACGTTTGTCGGTATCGGGACCGACCATCCGGGCGGCCACCACACCCCCACATTCGATGTCGACGAAGACTCGCTGGCTATCGGCGTCGATGTCGTCACCGGGGCAGTCCGCCGGCTGAGCGAGTGACTACGCTACGGCGCTTCCCAGCTGGCGAGTCGGATCGATTTGCCGCTATCCGGCGACTTCCAGTTCAGTGTGACTGTCGCGTCAGAAAGGTCCGATGCCCCGGAAAACGTCACCCGTGACCCGGCCGTGATTTCCGAACCAGCCGACAGCGTGCCGCTGAGACTCGAGAAATCGTGCTGTCCGTTGGCTCCTGAAGCCCCGCTAACAGTGATGTACAGATTTCCGGCCCGAATCGAGTCGCCGCTTCGGTGTTCGATTGTCAGGGTGTCGGGACTCCCGGCATCGTAATCAAATGAGAACGCCGCCTGTGGCGCGCTCTGGCCGATGTTCCCTGAGCCGAAGTCGAGGAAGAACGTCGCTGCTGTCGCCGCTAACAGTACTGTTACTGCAACCATTAGGATGACACCCACAACTGGCGAGACTGCACTGTCGTCAGATTTGAATCTACGTGCTAGCATGATTGACCCCCACTCGGCGACGGTCGACACGCTGTCACCATCTCGGTGACCCCCCGGTCAACCGACGCCGGTGCGACTTCATTTTGTTATCATGTTGTCGAATAATAAAACTTGTCGTTCAGAATTTCAGTTCATATAGTAATTAATTACTATCAAGATAACATTCAAAGCCAGACACTTGACACTGACAGACGTCTATCAGAGAGTTAGATGTAGCCGAAAGCCGCAACGAACCGCTGAATCAGTACTTGGGGTCTGCGCCAGTGACGTCGTAGATATCGTCCATAATCGAATCGCGCTCGCGTTGCCAGGCTTCGAAGCCGCTCCGGTCGCTCGGGTAGGATTCGTAATGGTCCAGTAGCCGGTCGGCAGCCTTTTTTGTCTGGTAGAGGTCCCTGATCGTCCCGAGGTGGCCGATGCTCTTGACGGCCATCTTGAGTTTGAGTCCGAGTCCGATGCTGGTCGAACCGCCGTACAGTGCCTCTGCGAGCTTCTCGCCGGGCAACGCGGCCAGCAGGGCCATCAGGTCGTCGACGTCGTAGGCGGTGGTGAATATGTTGTACACGTCAAGCGCCGCATACCGTGCGCCGAAGTGGTCCATCACGCGCTCGTTGTACTCCCAGAGCGCGGCTTCGTCGTCCGTCCGGCCAGATTCGATGGCTTCGATAGCCTGTTCAGCGGCGTAGGTCCCGGCGTAGGCTGCACCGGCGATACCGCCGCCGGTCGTCGGATTGACGTGTCCGGCGGCGTCGCCGACGGCCATGAATCCGGGCGCGACGGCGGAATCGTACGGCCGGCGTGTCGGCAGCGCAGCGCCGAGTTTATCCTGTACCTTCGCGCCCTCGAACTCGCTTCGACCCTGGAGGTCGCGCTTGAGGTCGTCGACTAGCTCCATCGGCTCCTCGTTCATCTGGAAGCCAAGGCCGGCGTTGATCTCCGTGTCCGTGCGCGGGAAATACCAGAGATAGCCGGCAGAGCGCTCGGTCGGCTTGAACACGAGCGCGTCGTCCCACTCGACCGGCTCGTCGACTTCGATTATCTCACGGTATGCCGAACAGAACTGCGAGTACTGGACGTTCGTGTCGAAGGTCGCGTCTTCGAGGTCCGTCTTGTCCTGCAGAATAGACAGTGCGCCGGCCCCGTCGATGACCATGTCACCCTCGTACGTGACGGGGTCGCCTTTCCGCATGGCTTTTACGCCGGTCACACGGCCGCTGTCGTCCTGTAGCACGTCCTGAACGACCGTGTCGTAGTGGAACTCCACGCCGCTGTTGTTTGCCCCTTCAATGAGACAACGACCGTACTCCCAGCGGTCGATGACGGCGAGTTCGCCCGGGACGGGGATCTCGAGAACAGTGTCTTCCTGCGGAATCTCGAAGCGGCCGTGGTCGACATCTGTGTTGGTAAAGGCCGGTTCGAGCTGTGACTTCGGAATCGCATCGGGGAAGTCGCTGGCTCCCTTCAGTGCGTCTCCGCAGGCGATGTGGCCGGCTTCGGTCTCGTCTTTGCGCTCTACGACGACGACATCGTAGCCCGCGTCCGCGACAGTCGCGGCGGCGTAACAGCCGGATGTCCCGGCCCCGACGACGACAACGTCCACGGAAACGGTCCGTGCCGTCGCCGACGCTCCGTCGGCGTTGCCGTCCTGGTGTGTGGTCATGCACTCTCGTCCTGCCCGGAGAGAGAAAATTATTCCGCTACGGGTTTCAGCGGACGACTGGAACCATTCTTCGCAATGAGCGGTCCGTTGCGGGTGTTTGGTGTGGCGTCGACGGTAACAGTCCGTTTCACTCCGGGGCAGCGGTGATAAAGAGTTTTGCTGGGGGGTATCAAATGGCCGATCATGACCGAGCATACGGTGACATTTGTGGGGACTGGCGAGGAGATTACTGTCTCCGAGAAGGAGACGATTCTCTCGCGGTGTATCGAGGAGGGTATCGCACAGGAGTACTCCTGCCGCGTGGGGATGTGCCTGGCTTGTTCGGCGGAAATTGTCGAGGGGTCGGTTACCCAGCCTGCCGCCCGTGGACTGACCGACCGGGAACGGGAGAACTACGCACTGACCTGCATGGCACGACCGCAGTCGGACCTGAAACTCGACCGCGGGAAGTACCCGCCCAGTATTGAAGGGGATGTGACCCCGGAAGACGGCGACCCCACACCAGCGGACGACTAGTAGGCACTGGATACTACTAGCATATGGCCTACTAGAAGGTCTGTAAATACCTTTAACATACGCCTGATAGATTGCCTGATATAGAGCGGTGCAACCGCGAATGAAGGACAGGTCATATAAGCAAGTGGCCCCTATGGTGTAGTGACTACAGCGTCAGCGGACGGCCTTCGACGACTGATACACGCTTCCCCAACCATGACCAGCCGCGTATACAGACTTCACTCGACACTTGAACTGCCACTGGAAGACGCATACGATTTCTTCGAGGATCCGGATCTTCCACCTGAAATCGCTGACATCGATATCACCCGTCGAAACAATACGCTCATCGTCAGCGCCGTCGCCAAAGACGACTCTATGAGCAAGTACACTCCGACGGCCCAACTCAAGGCGAGCGTCACGGAGAATCGGGTGTACGAGGAGGACCCCGACGAAATGGGGCCGCCCGGAGCCGCGAGTACTGGAAGCTCCGGAGGTGGCCCCCAGTGGGGCGCACTCGAAGAGGAGGAGGAAGAGATCGAGTCTGAACTCGTCGAGTACGCCTGTTTCAAAGGCGACCGCGAGACCGTGCTCCAGAACACTGCACTCCAGTACGCGATGTTCGAAGTCCTGTGTGACGTCGCGAAAGTCGCAGAGAAGGGAACGCTGACGGCAATTGCGGCGGTCGACGAGGAACTCGAAGCTGTCCGCATCGTCGATGGGGAAGAGCGGCCCGCTGCAATCAACGTTGCAGAGGAACCCCGCGACGGCGAGGAAGAAGAGGGCGTCAACTGGCGCGACAACGAGTTTATCTCGTAACGCGGCCCCGTCCCGGTCACGGATTCAGTTTTGCCGAGCTGCAGCTCAACACCGTTACCGGGCGGTCTATGCCGCTATGCCGGCGCAATGCCTGAGAGGTCAGCGTCGGTAAATCGCGACGCGATTTCGATGGTGAGATTCGCTTCGATGTAGGCCGCAATCACGATGAACACGGCGGCCGTCGCAAGCAGCCATCCGGCCTCCCGGATATCCTGTCGAGTGGCCAGTTCGTTCGTCCGGCCGCGAATGTACTGAATCGTGCGCCAGCCGAACCGGAGTCCGACGGCGGCGACGATGAGCAGTGCGGGAATCTCGATAAGGCCGTGTGGGACGATGAGTGCGGCGACGACGACAGGCGAAACCTGCTTGAGTGCGATACCGACGACGACCCCGATGAGCAATCCGTTCAAGACGAGTGAGAGGACCGTCATCGAACCGAGCGAAATCGCGCCGAGCAACATCACGAGCAACGCACCGAGGTTGTTGACCGTCAGCGAGAGGGTCGTTAACTCAGCCGGCATAAAGGGGTTTTCGCCGGCCGTTCCGGGGGTCTGAAGCCATTCGGTGGGGACCTGGCTGCCGAGTCCGTACCCGACCAGCGCGCTGGCAAACAGTATCAGCGCGGCGGCGGGGACGTAGCGTAACAGCCAGCGGTGGAAGAGACGGGCCGGGAGGCTTGGGCGGTCGTCCATATCACGTCTTTTGCGCGGGCCGCAAAAAACTGAGTGACCGTGTGCACGCGACCGTCAGCCATTTGCCACTGTCTCACACACCTGTCGGTCATCCAAAAAGTACTTGGCATTCGTAATTATATCTCATTACACTATGTCCGAATCAGCAGAGTTCCCGGACTATCTGGACGTTGATTACACTGACGGGGAAGGCGAAGACCCCGAAGAGTACCCGACTGTCAACCACAAGATCGAGAAGGCTATCGAGGTTACGAAGACTGGCCTCGAAGAGTACAAGAACCCTGTCGTGATGTGGACCGGCGGCAAGGACTCGACGCTGACGCTGTACTTCGTCAAGGAAGTCGCCGAGCGGTTCGACCTCGAAGTCCCACCGGTCGTCTTCATCGACCACTACCAGCACTTCGACGAGCTCATCGACTTCGTCGAGCACTGGGCCGACGAGTGGGACCTCGACGTCATCTGGGCGCGCAACGAGGACGTGGGCAACTACGTCGACGAGAACGGTCTCGAACCGGGTGACGACATCCCTGTCGACGAACTCTCCGAGCACAACCAGCACCACATCCGGAACATCCTCGAATACGAGGAGGACACGTTCCCGTTCCTGCTCGACACCTACGTCGGCAACCACCTCCTGAAGACGGTGGCGCTCAACGACACTATCGAGGAACACGACGTCGACGGCATCCTGTCGGGCATCCGCTGGGACGAGCAGGAGTCTCGCGCCGACGAGACGTTCTTCTCGCCGCGTCACGACCCGGACATCTACCCGCCGCACGACCGCATCCAGTCGATTCTCCAGTTCGCGGAGGCTGACGTGTGGGAAGCCTTCTGGAACTTCGTCGTCCCAGACACAGTCGAGGGGTACCCGGACGACGGCTACGTCCCGCAGGGCCAAGACGACCTGCCCGAGGGCATCGAGAAGGAAGACGTACCGGTCTCGCCGAAGTACTTCGCTGGATTCCGTTCGCTCGGGAGCGAGGTCAGCACCGACAAGTCCGCGGAAGAGCCTGCCTGGCTGCAGGACATGGCGAACACGACCGAGCGCGCCGGCCGCGCCCAGGACAAGGAAGACCTGATGGAGCGCCTGCGCGACCTCGGCTACATGTAAACGGGCGCAAGCCTCGCCGTTTCTGCGTCGTTCTTTTTTTGATAGGAACACCTATGTCACTGCCCTCGATGAGTCGTTCACATCTGTCCCCACACCCCCACGAGGTGACGTATCAATCGGTAAGGTGGTTGTTGAACTCGGAGCCGACAGCCGGCACTGAATGGTGGCGTGATAGTACTTCGACGCGAGTCGATGTCGTCCGCGCCTGTCCCGGTCTCAGGACATGTGGAACTGCGCAGTTCACTCCAACAGAGTGTGCGTTTCTTCCAGTTTCTACAGAGGAACAGCCATACATGTCGACCAGCGATTCTATGTTGTGACTTGTTCACTGTAATTGAACAGTGTGAATATCCGCCATACCAGCAGGCCGCCTCGGATTTGAGGGCGTCTACTCCCTGAAATCATGCGTAAGATGAGCTATGTACAATTGTCGAGAAAAGGTTTAGGTACTGTCGAACACTACAGGTAAGCGAATGAGTTCAGACCAGTACAACTGTCCGAACTGCGGGGCGGAATTGAGCTACCAGACGACGAAGCACAACGGCTGTTCGAACTGCGGTTTCGTTCCGCCCCACAGTGCCGAGTAACGCGGATTGGGACGAGTAACCGGACGTGCTGTTCTGTCGTCGGTGGTTATCGAGTTCCACGAGGAGAGTCCCATACTCGGGTCCGACATCTATTTTTCTCGGCTCGCTGTATCCGTTGTCTGTGACCGACCGCACAGACCGGGGCGTTCTCGCGGGCGTTATCTTTGCCGTGTTGCTGGCGCAGGTCCTGCTGTATCCGGGTGTCGACAGACTCGTCCGGAGGCTGGGTGCGACCACGGACCTGAATGCGAGCATGTGGTTCCTCGCCGCTGAGTTCGGGGCTTTCGTCGTTTTCGCTGGCGTGTGGGGCGTGCTCAGCGACGCCACCGGACGGCGAACGCCATACATCGCCGGCGGGGCGGGCGCGGGCGCAGTGCTGTACGCCCTCATCGCGTGGCTTCCCGAGGCAGTCTCGCTTCCATTTGTCGGCGTGCTGGTCTTGCGGGTGCTGCAGGGTGGAGCGACAATCGCCGCGTTCTCCCTGGCGATGACGATGCTGATGGACCTCGGCGGCGGCCACGGCAAGAATATGGGTGCGGCAGGCATTGCGATCGGCAGTGGCACAGCGCTCGGAGCGCCACTCGGCGGCCAACTGTACGAAATTCAGACGACGCTTCCGCTGTACGTGGCGAGCACGCTGTCACTCGTCGTCGCAGTGGCTGCCTTGCTTGTCACCGACCGCGCACCGTCGGACGGGCGGTCGGGCCTTTCTGCGACCGTGTCCGGGCTCAAACAGCGGCCGACGCTCGGCGTGCCGTACGCCTTCGGGTTCATTGACCGCCTCACCGCGGGCTTTTTCGCGCTCGTCGGCACCCTGTATTTCAGAGAGACGTTCGAGCTTGGACCCGGCGAAACCGGCGTCATGCTGGCGCTTTTTTTCGCCCCGTTCGCCCTCTTGCAGTATCCCTTCGGCATCCTCTCTGACCGCATCGGCCGAACCGGTCCGATTGTTGTCGGGTCGGTGCTGTACGGACTCACTGTTGTCGGCGTCGGGCAAGCGCCGACGGTCACCATCGCCGGCGCAGGGATGGTACTGACCGGCGTTATCGGCGCGCTGATGGCCCCGGCGACGATGGCGCTCGTGTCGGACCTCGCCAGCGAAACGGAGCGCGGCACCGCTATGGCCGGGTTCAACATTTTCGGTAGCGTTGGCTTCCTCGCTGGCATCCTCGTCGGTGGCACCGTCGCTGGCGCTTTCGGCTACCCCGCCGCGTTCCTCGTCGCCGGCGGGACGGAAGTCGTCCTCGCGGTGCTCGCACTGCCCGGACTGCTACGGCTGGAGCAGCCGACCGAGGATGCCGTCAGGGGCTGATTACGACGCGTCGCGGACCTCGTCAAGCGCCTCTGGGTTCTCGATGCTGGACATATCACCCAGGTCCTCCCCGCGGTAGACGCCAGCAATTGCTCGGCGGATTATTTTCCCGCTCTGCGTCTTGGGGAACTCGTCGACAAACAGTACCTCGCGGGGCCGGAACGGCTTACCGAGTTCCTCGCCGACGGCGGCGCGAATATCGTCGCGGAGGTCGGCCGAGGGTTCGTAGCCGGGCTCGAGCACGGTGTAGAGAACGACGGCAGTGCCGGTGGTGTCGTCCGGGGCACCGACGGCGGCAGCCTGATTAACGGCGTCGTGTTCCATCGCCGCGCCTTCGACTTCCGCCGGTCCGACCTTCCGTCCAGCGACGTTGAGCACGTCGTCGGCCCGGCCGTGGAGGAACCAGAGGCCGTCCTCGTCCTTCTGTGCCCAGTCACCGTGGTCCCAGACGTCGTCCCACGTCGACCAGTACTCGTTCAGGTAGCGTTCGTCGCCGCTCCACAGCGACCTCGTCATCGACGGACAGGAGTCCCGAGCGACCAGATAGCCGCGCTCGTGCGTGTCAGCGATGGATTCGCCGGCGGAGTCGACAATGTCGATGTTCATCCCCAGCCCCGGACCGCCCAGCGTGCAGGGCTTGAGCGACTGAATCGGCATCGGCATCAGGAAACACCCCATGATCTCGGTCCCGCCGGAGATATTGATGATTGGACAGTCCTCGTTGCCCACGTTCTCGTAGAACCACTGCCAGCTCTCGGGGTCCCAAGGTTCGCCGGTCGACCCCAACAGCCGCAAGCTTGAGAGGTCGTGCCCGTCCAGCCACTCGTCGCCCTTCTTGCGGAGCGCCCGAATCGCGGTCGGCGAGACACCGAAGGTGGTGATGTCGTGCCGGTCGATCATCTCCCAGAAGCGGTCCGGTTCCGGGTGGTCCGGCGCGCCCTCGTACATGAAGACAGTCCCGCCGAAGGCGTGGTTCCCCAGCAGCGTCCATGGCCCCATCATCCAGCCGATGTCGCTCACCCAGAAGAAGCGGTCGCTGGGCTTGTGGTCGAAGCCGAAGTATATCTCTTTGGCCGCCTGCATGAGCGCGCCGGCGTGCGTGTGGACGATACCCTTCGGCTTGCCGGTCGTTCCAGAGGAGTACAGCAGCATCGACTCCTGATTGCTCGGAAGCTCTGTGGCCGCGTACTCGTCGTCGGCGGTCTCGATAGCCTCGTCCCACCACTCATCGCGGCGGGTCCAGCGGATCGTCTCGTCGGGGTCGTCCGCGACGCCGAGGCGGTCGTAGACGACAGTGTGTTCGACCGGCGTCGTCCCCAGTTCTTCGCCGGCCTGCTTGATGGCCTCGTCCGCGCTGCCCTTGAGGTGGACACCGGAACCGCGGCGGTAGAAGCCGTCGCCGGTGAACAGGACGGAACACTCGGCGTCGGCGATACGGGTCGCCGTCGCGTCGACGCCGAACCCGGAGAAGATGGGGACGGCGATTGCGCCGACCTTGAGACAGCCGTACAGTATCGACGCGACTTCGGGAACCATCGGCATATACAGGCCGACGGTGTCGCCGGTGCCGACGCCGACGGACTCCAGGTAGTTCGCTACTTTACTGGCCTGCCGATTCAGTTCGTGGTACGTGACTTCCCGCACGTCGCCGGGTTCGCCCTCCCAGATGAGCGCGACTGTGTTTCGGGTCGGGCTGTCCCGCGCTGCGTGGCGGTCCAAGACGTTGTGGGCGGCGTTGATTGTCCCGCCGGTGTACCAGTCGGTGAACTGTGGCCCCGCACTATTGTCCCGGACCTGATCGTAGTCTTCGAAGAACTCGATGTCGAGGTACTCCGGGAGCAGGTCCCAGAACCACTCGACGCCCGAGTCGGGTTCCTCGGGTAGGTCTGTGGTCGTTCGCTCGATGAGTTCGTCGTAGTTGTCGATGTCGTACGCCTGCATGAATTTCCAGACGTTCGTCGATTCGACGAACGCGTGGCTCGGTTCGTGGACGATGGAGTCGACGTGGTTTTGTTCGCTCATTGCGTCAGTATTCCGTAGTGTTTGGTCGTCTGGTATAAACTGGTACCGCCGCCCGGCACGCGTTACTGGGCCGGTCGGGTAGTCCGGTTCCGCACCGCCCGTGTGACACAGGGGCCGGTCAGCTACTCACGTCATTGTCTCACTCGTACGTCTTTGTCATGCCGCCGTCGAACAGCAGGTCCCCGCCGTTGAGATGGTCGGCGTGGGCCGAGAAGCCAAACACGAAGAGGTTCGCCACGTCGATGGGGTCCATCATCTCCTTGACCCGGGCCTGTCCCAGCATCACGTCGTCGATGACCTCGTCGACGCTGATTCCTCGTTGCTCGGCAGTGTCGGGGATCTGGTCGACGACCAGCGGCGTCTTGACGTAGCCGGTGCTGATAGAGAACCCGCGGAGCCCGTCACCGCCCTCGGCGGCGATTGACTGTGTCAGCCCCCGCAGGCCGAACTTCGAGACGTTGTAGGCCACCTTATCCGAGGTCACGTAGTGTCCGTGAACAGACGCCATGTTCCCGATGGCACCGACGCCGTCGTCGGTCCGGCGGATGTGAGGGATGACGCGTTTCGACAGCGCGAGCGGGGCGCGCAACATCACGTCGTGCATCTGGTCGTACTTCTCCATCGGGAAGTCCTCGATGGCGTCGATATGCTGGAGGCCGGCGATATTGGCGAGGTAGCGAACCGTGCCGTGAGAAGCCGCAGTCTCGACGATGGCCTCGATGTCCGCATCATTCGCGAGGTCGCCGGTCACTGTCTCGACGGTCCCATCGAGGTCGAGGGCCGCCGCTGTGTCCGCGACTTCGCCGAGGCCGTCCGCGTCGATGTCCGTCGCGACGGCGGTCACCCCGTTGGCGGCCATCGCCAGCGCCGTCGCCCGCCCGATGCCCGACCCGCCGCCGGTCACCAGACAGACGGTGTCGCTCGTGTAGTGGTCGTCGTCGACGAACAGGATCGAGGACTCGTCGATCGGCTCGACTTCGAGCCGTTCGTGAGAGGTGCTGGATGCCATTCGGTCACACGTTCTCCAGACACGTCCGAATAGGGGCGGGTTGACATGTATACCCGACTGGCTGCTGTGGCGGACCCGCAGTCCGGCGCGAGAACGCCGTTCCGCTGTCTCGCCGGCTACCGTGGTTTACGTGTAAACCTCTCGTTATTCGGGGGTTACGTCGGAATCAACAGCTATCCCTGTGAGCGTGGCACACACTGCGTGACCAGCTTCCCCGGACTCGTCCGGGGCGTATTGGGACACACCTATGAAACGAACGACAACGGACCATGACAGCGAAGGTATCGGCAGGCGACAACTGCTCTCCGCGATTGGCGGCTCGGCCGTCGCCGCAGCGCTCGCTGGCTGCTCGACGTTGCTGAGCGACAGCGACACGGCGGACCAGGGCGGGCAGTCCGGCGGCGGCATCTCCGAGGAACCGATACAGGCCGGGCTGTTGACGTTCACCCGTGGCGCCCCGGGCGTCCTCGGGATTCAGGCCCAGCGCGGGGCCGAGCTCGCAGTCCAGCGCATCAACGAGGCGGGCGGCATCGGCGGGCAACGAGAAATCGAACTGGACGTGGTCAACGAGGGGTCAAATCCCCTTGACAGCTACAACCAGTTCATCGAGGAAGGGAAAGAGGTCACCTTCGGTCCTATCTCCAGTGGCACGCACAGTCAGATCGCCCCCGAAGTCGAGAAAAACGAGGTCATCAACGTCGGGACCGACGGGACGGTGACGACGCTCTACGAGGAGACGGTCACCGACCCGACCTACTCCTTCCGCTTCCAGAACTACGACATCATGGAGGTGGTGACGATGGCCCGCGAGGCCGTCGAGCGCATCGGCGCTGACAACATCTCGACCGTCGCCGGTGTCAACCCCGGTTACTCCTTCGGCGAGGACGAGATGCGGGTGTTCACACAGGCCATTCAGAAGCTCACGGACGCCGAAATCGTCTACGAGGGATTCCCGGAACTCGGGGCCAGTGACATGTCGAATCACATCACCTCGATCAACAACGAAGAGCCGGACGTGACCTTCTCTAGCCTCTGGGGCGGCGACGTGACGACGTTCGTCCGGCAGGCCAACGCCAACGACATGTTCGAGAACACGACGGTGTTCGGCACGACGCTGTACAGCGCGGCCGGCGACGTGCCGGGCGATGCACTGGCCGGGACGGACATCTACTCCGGGTCGCGCAACTACTACTGGGGCCTGCCGGCGCTCGGGAACTGGCAGCCCGGCCGCGAACTGTTCGACGCCGCGACACAGCAGGATGGCGTGACGGTCCCGACGGCTCACTACATGAGCGGGTACGGGGCGGTCACCGCCTGGGCGACGGCCGTCGAGAAGGCCATCGACCTGCTGGGCACCTACCCGAGTCAGGAGCAGATCGCGCAGGTTCTGGAGGGCCACGGCTTCTTCACACCGGCCGGCTACCACAACATCGCCGAGGACCATCAGGGCGCGTCGAACTCCTTCGCCGGGCAGATGGTGTACAACGACGATCTCGGCGCGGCCAGGCTCGAAGACGTGAACACCTACGCCGCCACCGAGACAGCGCCGCCGCCGGGCGTTACCGGGAGCGACTGGCTGGACAGCTGGAGCGCCTGATACCGAGCCATGGCCGTAACACCCACAGCCGCGCTCGTCCAGACGCTCAACGGCATCCAGTTCGGGTTCATCCTGTTCATGATCGCCTCGGGACTGACCGTCATCCTGGGGATTCTGGATGTCCTGAACCTCGCCCACGGAGAACTGTTCTCGCTGGGCGCGTACACCGCCATCGGCGTGTTCGGGTTTCTTATCGGTATCGTCGGCCCGCCGGGCGGTGGCGTCGTCAGCACCGCCGTGTTCATACTCGCGGTCCTCGCCGCCGTGCTGGTGACGGCGGCCATCCTCCTCCCCGTCGGCACCCTCTTTGAAGCGGTGTTCCTGCGCCAGATCTACGACCGCGACCAGGTGTACCAGCTGGTTCTGACCTTCGCTCTCTTGCTTATCCTCCTCGACGTGAAGAAGTTCATCTGGGGGGACAGCTCGATACGGACCGACGCCGTCTACAGCGCTATCAACACAATCCCGACGAGCGAACTCGTCGGGCTGAACTACCCGACCTACAACGTGTTCGTCATCTTCGTCGGCACGGCCGTCGTTGCGGGACTGTTCTGGTTCTTCGAACGCACGAAGACCGGGCGCATCATCAGAGCAACGGCCATCGACCGCGAGATGGCGACTGCCATCGGCGTCAGCACCGACCGCGTGTTCACGCTCGTGTTCGCTCTCGGAGCCTTCCTCGCGGGGTTCGCTGGCGCGATGGCCGTCCCGCCGACGGCGGCGACGCTTGAGATGGGCACCAATCCGCTCGTGCTTTCCTTCGTCGTCATCGTCATCGGCGGCCTCGGAAGCCTCCGCGGCGCGTTCGTCGGCGCACTCCTCGTCGGTGTCATCCGGAGCTGGATGATTACGCTGTACCCGCCCGGCGAAATCGCGGCCCCGTTCGCAATCATGGCGCTCATCCTGCTGGTCAAGCCAGAGGGCCTGTTCGGAACGTGGGGTGAGACAGCGTGATGCCTGAGCGCATCGACCGCGACGGAACGCCAGCGTACCGCTTCCTCGGGGTTGAGCTGACCCGTCGGGAAGGAGCCTTTCTCGTCTTCGGGGTCGTGTTCCTGTTCCTCATCCCCGACATCGCGAGCCTCTCAGATAGCCTCCAGCTCAGCGTCATCCATCAGGGGCTGTTGTTCGGCTTCGCGGCAGTCGGACTGAATCTCCTGCTTCGCCATACGAAGCTCACATCGTTTGGCCACGCGGCCTTCTTCGGCACCGGCGCGTACGCGACTGCAGTCCTCGCACGCTATGCCGGCGTCCAGAGCGTCGGCCTGCTGTTGCTCGGGGCCATCGCGGCCGCGACGGTGATGGCTGCCATCATCGGGGTCCTGTCGCTGCGACACACGGGGTTGTACTTCGCGCTCCTGACGCTGGCCTTCGGACAGCTCCTCTACGCAATCGCGCTCGGACAGAGCGCCCTCGGCGGGAGCGACGGACTTCCGATTCGGCCGGGGCCGGCGAACCAGCCGCTTCTGTTCGGGACTGCGTTCAGCCCCGATGTGTACCAGATTCTGACGTACTACCTGACAGTGGTCGTCATCCTCGTCGGCCTGTTCGTGATGTACCGCATCACGCAGTCGCCGTTCCGCAACGCCTTAGACGCCATCGGGCAGGAGCGGACCCGGGCGCGGTTCATCGGCCTGCCGGTCAGACGGTACGTCTGGGCCGCGTTCGTCATCTCGGGCCTCTACGGCGGCGTGGCGGGCGGGCTGTACGCCGTCGTCCGCCAGTACGTCCGCCCGGAGGGGACGCTGTTTTTTCTCCGGTCGGGCGACATCCTGTTCATGGCAATTCTGGGCGGGTTCCGGACGCTGGTCGGCCCGCTCATCGGCGGTGTCGTCCTCATATTCCTGCAGGACGTGGGGCAGGACATCACCCAGTACTACGAGTTCCTGACCGGCGTGGTGCTCCTGATACTGGTGTATGGGTTCCCACGGGGCATCGTCGGGTCCCTCCGGTCCGGCGGTGTCGTCAACGCGCGGCTCAGTGAACTGCGCCGGGAACCGTCCATCCTGTCGACGTGGGGCCGGAGCGCCGCGCAGTCGATAGAACGGAAGGTGACAGCGGCACTGACCAGCCTGCGGATAATCCTCTTTGGAGTCGATTGAGATGCTCGAAGCACGCAATCTGCGGAAGTCCTTCGGTGAACTGGTCGCAACGGACGATATCACGCTCGAATTCGGCAAGGAGGAAGGCGAACTCGTCTTCATCGTCGGCCCGAACGGGGCCGGGAAGACGACGTTCATCAACCTCCTCACCGGCTTCCTCTCACCGGATGAGGGCTCCATCGTCCTCGACGGCGACGACATCACCGGGATGTCGGCGAACGGGCGCGTCGACGCCGGTATCGCTCGGAGCTTTCAGGTCGTCAAGGTGTTTGAGGAGATGACGGTCCGGGAGAACCTCCGAACAGTCGTGCTGACCGAACGGGACAAGACCTGGAGCCTGTTCTCGATGGCCGACGGTCACGAGGAGGTCGAGGCACAGGTCGAGGAACTGCTCGAGAAGTTCCGCCTAGAAGACGCGGCCGACACCGTCGCTGAAGAGCTCCCCCACGGCGACCGAAAACTGCTCGACGTGGCGATGTCGTTCGGCCTCGACCCGGATTACCTCCTGCTCGACGAGCCGACCTCCGGGGTGTCGACCCGTGAGAAGGAGTACGTCATCGAGACCATTGTCGAGGTCGGCCGGGCCGAGGGCGTCACGACGGTCACCATCGAGCACGACATGGACATCGTCACGGAGTACGCCGACCGCGTCGTCGCGCTCCATCAGGGCGCAGTCCACGGGGTCGGCCCGCCGACGATGCTCGAAACCGACGACGAACTCCGGCGGCTCCTCCTTGGGGTGGGTGAGGATGAGTAGCGACTCGCTGCTGTCCGTTCGCGGCCTCAACGCCGCCGTCGAGGGGTTCCAGGTGACCGAGGACATCGACCTCGACGTGAACGCCGGCGAGGCGGTCGGGCTCGTTGGCCGCAACGGAGCCGGTAAGACGAGTACCTTCCGCGGTATCATGGGTCTGACACCGGTCTGGAGCGGCTCAGTCAAATTTCGCGGCGAGGAGCTGACCAGCATCCGCTCGGAGCTGATTCCCAAGCGAGGCATCGGCTATCAGCCCGAAGACCGGAAGCTGTTTACCGGGATGACTGTCGACGAGAACTTCCGGCTCCCGATATGGACCAGCGGGGAGGCCCGCGCCATCGACGACGAGGACGCAGTTATCGAGAGCGTCTACGACGTGCTCACCGAACTCGATGACCGCCGGAACGCGAAGGTCCAGAACCTCAGTGGCGGCCAGGCGAAAATGGTCGCTATCGGCCGGGCGCTGGCGCTCCAGCCTGATTTGCTCATCCTCGACGAACCACTGGAGGGATTAGCTCCGGTCGTCGTCGAGAGCCTCAAGCGCTACATCCGGGCTATCAACGACCGAGGCATCGCGGTTCTCATCGCGGAGTCCAACGTCACGCACGTCCCAGAAGTCGTGGACCGCCTGTACGTCATCGAGCGCGGAGATATCATCGCCAGCGGCGACCCCGAAGAGCTAGCGGCCGACGAAGACATCCAGAAACTGATGCAGGGGAGCGGGGCGGAGTAGCGGCAAATATCAACTACCTTCACTCCGTCACGTCGTTCATCGCCGTCGTGACGCGGTCGAGTATCTTCCGCTGACTCCGCCGGAGGTTCTTTGAGATGGCCATCTTTGAGACGCCGAACTCCTCGGCGAGCGACGACAGGGTGGCGTCTCGGGGCGTGTCGAAGTAGCCGCCTTCGACGGCTTTCTCCAGCGTATCTCGTTCTACGTCCGATAGTTCCCGACAGCCATCGACCAGCCGCTTCGCTGAATCGATGTTCTGTAGCAAGTCGTAGTAATCTTCGAGGTCGACTGACTCGCGGGACCGGATCGTGTAGTCGTTGTCCCGGTCCAGTTCCGACAGGGTCCCCTCGGCGACGCGCTCGGTATCGAAGCCGACGTGCCAGATCTCCGACCCATCCCGGATGCGGAACGGCCCGGTGATGTAGCCGCTGTGGTCGCGGATGACGCTCATCGCGTTCGTCTCATCGATGCGCGAGCGGATGAGCGCCAGATCGCCCTTCCGGCGGAGCAGCTGATAAGACTCCATGTGGTCGTGTGCTTCGAGCGCGTTCAGCCCCCGGTCCAGCTCTTCCCGGTCCGCCCCGTTGACCATGATCCGGGTCTCAAGCTCTCGCTCGACAGGGTGAAAATCCCACTGTTTGGCCAGAAACGACACCTCGTAGTCCCGTGTCGTGTCGATGTACGGACAGTCGTACTGGACCATGTCCATCTCGAGCGATATCATGGGCAATCAATCATGTTGGATTGCCTTAGTGATTGCCTCTCCGCCACCTCGTTAGCCCATGTCAGCCACGCCGCAAACCCTTTTGACTGCGGCAGTTAACTTTCAGGTATGTACGTCCGGGATGCGAAAAACCGCGAGGAAGTCTGGTTGCTCGACCGTATCGAGGAGATGGGGCTGGACGAGACGGCTTTCAGATCCCGGGACTACGTTGTCGCTATCGACGAGGAGAGCCACGAGAAGGCGGGCTTTGGCCGCATCCGTATCCACAAGGGCGGCGACGAACCGGTTTGTGAACTGACCAGCATCGGTGTCCTGCCCGAATGGCGCAATCAGGGCGTCGGTGCCCACGTCATCGAGCGGCTAGTCGAGTACGCGGGCGATGAAGGGTTCGACACCGTCTACTCGCTGACGAACGCCTCGGAGTTCCTCGCGCAGTTCGGCTTCGAGCGCCTCGAGCCGGCGCAACTCCCTGACTCGCTTCGGGACCGGCTCGCGACCAAACAGGAGAACACCCAGCCGGACGCGGTACCGCTCCGGGTGGCCGTCGACCGATTCGAGGTACCCGGCCACCTCCGCACGCGGTTCAAGCAGGCTAGTGCCGGGGAATCCGAGGAGGCCGAGCCGGAGGAGGGTCCCGAAGACTTCGGCATCGACCCCGACGAAGCGACCTATAAGTACGACACGGGCGATTGATCGGCTACCCACGACGAACGGCTTATCTGACGTCGACGATTTCGATGTCGAACACGAGTGTCTTGCCGGCCAACTCGTGGTTAAAGTCCACCTCGACGACGTCGTCTCGGACAGCAGTCACGTCTCCGTGAAGCCCGTTTTCGGCCTCGACATGGATTCCGACGTCGGGCTCTTTTCCCACCATGCCCTCGAACGTGTCGGGGTCGTACTCGCGGACGCGGTCGGGCTGAAACTCACCGTAGGCCTTCTCCGGGGGGACTGTGACAGTTGCTTCCTCGCCCGCAGCCATGCCGACGAGCGCCTCGTCGATCCCCTCGATGATCTCTCCTGCACCGACAGTGAATGAAAGCGGTGCGTACTCGCTCGCGTCGACGCCCTGTGCCTCGATAAGGCCGTGCTCTCTGGCGACTTCGGGACGTGACGTATCGAAGACGTCCCCGTCCTCGAAGCGGCCGACGTATTCGATGGTGACACCGTCACCCGGTTCGATTGGCATACGTCCTCGGTAGATGACGACGATATAAACCCACCTCGGAACACCCCGCCGTGGATCGCCGCAGGAGATGTATTACAAACCGTGAAGGATTTAAGAACCCTTAAGCCTCCGCCGTCCGACAGTCCGCCCATGTTTGACCCCGACGAGCTGGCGGAGATACGGGAGTCGAAGGCTCAGTGGGAAGAAGACGACGTCCAGCCCACCGTCGACCGCTTTGGCGAACGTAAGGAGACGTTCACCACGGACACCGAGGGACACGAAGTAGACCGTCTGTACACCCCCGAAGACATCTCCGATGTCGACTACGAGGAGGACATCGGCTTCCCCGGCCAGGAGCCATACACTCGCGGCGTGTATCCGACCGGCTATCGGGGCCGACTCTGGACGATGCGCCAGTACGCTGGGATGGGGACCGCGACGGAGACCAACGAACGGTTCAACTACCTGCTCGATCAGGGCCAGACCGGGCTGTCGATGGCGTTTGACCTGCCGACGCAGATGGGCTACGACTCCGACCACGCGATGGCCGCCGGCGAGGTGGGCAAGACCGGCGTCGCTATCGACTCACTCGACGACATGGAGACCGTGTTCGACGGCATCCCGCTGGACGAGGTGTCGACGAGCATGACCATCAACGCTCCCGCATCGGTGCTTTTGGCGATGTACATCGCTGTCGGCGACAAGCAGGGCGTCGACCGCGAGGAACTTCGCGGGACCATCCAGAACGACGTCCTCAAAGAATACATCGCCCGGAACACGTTCATCTACCCGCCGGAGCCGTCGATGCGGCTCATCACCGACATCTTCGAGTTCTGCGCCGCCGAGACGCCGAAGTTCAACACCATCTCCATTTCAGGGTATCACATCCGCGAGGCCGGCTCCACGGCCGCGCAGGAGATCGCGTTCACCCTCGGCGACGGCATAGAGTACGTCGAAGCCGCCATCGACGCCGGCCTCGATGTGGACGAGTTCGCGCCCCAGCTATCGTTCTTCTTTGCCTCCTACAACAACATCTTCGAGGAGGTGGCGAAGTTCCGGGCGGCGCGTCGCCTCTGGGCGAGAATCATGGACGAGCGCTTCGACGCCCAGAACCCGAAGTCCAAACAGTTGAAGTTCCACACTCAGACCGCCGGATCAACGCTGACCGCCCAGCAGATCGAGAATAACGTCGTTCGGGTCTCCTACCAGGCGCTCGCGGCCGTCCTCGGGGGGACCCAGAGCCTCCACACCAACGGCAAAGACGAGGCTATCGGCCTGCCGACCGAGGAGTCCGTCCGAACGGCGTTGCGGACCCAGCAGATTCTCGCCCACGAGTCCGGCGCGGCGGACACCATCGACCCGCTCGCCGGGAGCTACTACGTCGAGTCGCTGACCGACGAACTCGAAGCGGAGGCCCGCGAACTCATCGAAGAGGTCGACGAGCGCGGCGGCATGCGCCGCTCCATCGAGGAGCAGTGGGTCCAGCGCCAGATTCAGGACGTGGCCTTCGAGCGCCAGCGCGAACAGGAGGAGGGCGAGCGCATCATCGTCGGCGTCAACGAGTATCAGGTCGAGGAAGAGGGCGAGCAAGACATCGAGGAGGTCGACGAGGCCGTCGAGCAGGCCCAGCAGGACAACGTCGCCACAGTTCGGGAGGAACGCGACGAGGAGGCCGTCGAGGCGAAACTCGACGCGCTCCGAGCCGCCGCCGAGGGCGACGAGAACGTCATGCCCTATATCATCGACGCGGTAAAGGCGTACGCCACGACCGGCGAGGTGTGTGACGTGTTCCGCGACGTGTTCGGCGAATACCAGCCCGGCTCGTCGATGTGAGATCGGTCGAAACGTAGATTCAGCCTGCTTTCCAGCCCTCAATGCTCCCAGAATTATAAGCTATCCCGGTGTACGGCCGTCCATGCAATTCGACCACGCCGGCATCGCGACGGATGACGCCGACCCGCTCGCAGAACTGTTCGCTGACGCCTTCGGGACACCGGTCGTCCACGAGGAGACGTTTGATGGCCTCCACGTGACGTTTCTGGAAATGGACAACGGCTACTTCGAACTGCTAGAGCCGCTGCCGGACGCCGACGGCGCGATTCCCAGATACCTCGACAGCAACGGTCCAGGCATCCACCACGTGGCGCTAGCGACAGACGACATTGCTGCCGCGCTGGAGACTGTCAGTGACTGTGGTATCGACCGAATCGACGAGGAACCGCGACCTGGCGCGTGGGGCCACGACGTGGCGTTCCTCCATCCGAAGTCGACCGGCGGCGTGCTCGTGGAACTGGTCGAGCACTGACCGCCTGCGATACTCACTTGTCGTCGAGGAGGGCCGCAAACCGTTCCTCGGCTCCCGGCGTCAGGCGCTCGGGTGGCTCCGCGAACCACGCCGCGCCGACGAGTTCCGACTCGTCCACGTCGAGGCTCCCCTTCTTGTACTCCGCTTCGAGGTAGATATCGAGCGTATGTACCGACCCCTGTGCATCGGTGTTCGGATAGTACTTGGAGTGGACGACCTCCGCGACTCCAGTGACCGTACAGCGGATCCCTGTCTGTTCGTTGACACGGCGCATGGCTGTCCCTTGCACTGACTCGTACTCATCGCCCTTGCCGCCGCCCGGGAGTGCCCACATGTCAGCGCCGCGCCCCAGCACCAGCAGCACCCGGTCGCGGGTGTCGCCGGCAGCCTGCTCGGGTATCTGCTGGCTTAGGTCCGGAAAATTGGAGCCGTCTCGGGTGACGAACACGACGCTGTTCCCGGAGTACCCAGTGCCACGTGTCGCAGTAAACACGTCGGCATATTCGTCAGGTGATAGCTCGAAGGTCTTCTCGGTGACCGGAACCTCGTCGTAGGCCGCCTCCAGACTGGAAATGCGCTCGTCGACGTTCGTCTGGTTGATCTTTTCCGTGAGGTTCGCATCCGCAGTCCCCTGCCCGTCGGCGTCGTCAGTCATACGGGGTTGTACTCCGGGGCACCGATAAGTGCCGCGGTCCAGCCGATGAAAAAGAACTTGTATTCTGCTTGTCTCTTTTCGAACATGAAAGCGATTGTCCTTGCAGGCGGGTACGCCACCCGACTCTGGCCTGTCACCAAGCACCGGCCCAAGATGCTGCTTCCTGTCGGTGAGACGACTGTCATCGACCGGATTCTCGGCGAGTTAGAGGCGGACGATCGCATTACCGACGTGTTTGTCAGCACGAACCAGCGGTTTGCCGACGACTTCCGGGACCACATCGCCGCGAGCAACTTCGAGAAGCCGTCCCTGACCGTCGAGGAAACCGCCGAGGAGGACGAGAAGTTCGGCGTCGTCGGCGCACTCGCCCAACTGGTCGACCGGGAAGGACTCGGCGATGAAGCCCTGCTGGTCATTGCCGGCGACAACCTCATTAGCTTCGACATCGCGGAGTTCGTCGATTACTTCGAGCAGTACGACGACCCCACGCTCGCCGCCTACGATGTCGGATCCCTAGAAAAGGCCAGCTCTTACGGTCTCATCGAACTCGACGGCGAGGAAGTTACGGAGTTCCAGGAGAAGCCCGACGACCCCACCAGTACCCTCGTCTCGATTGCCTGCTACGCCTTTCCGCCCGGTGCGATTCGTTTCGACGAGTACCTCGAAGACGGGAACAATCCGGACGAACCCGGCTGGTTCATCCAGTGGCTCGTCGACGACGGGCCGGTCCGTGCGTTCACCTTCGACGACGCCTGGTACGACATCGGGACGCCCGAAAGCTATCTGGAGGCCGTCGCGTGGGAACTCGACGGGGACAGCGTTGTCGCGGAGGACGCGACCATCGAGAACACTACGCTCGGAGCGAACGTCCACGTCCTCTCGGGAGCCGAGGTCGTCAACTCAAGCCTCGACAACACCATCGTGTTCCCGGACACGATGATCCTCGATTCGGATATCCGCCAGTCGATTATCGACCGAGAGACACAGGTCGAGAGTTTAGACCTCGCCGGCGCACTCATCGGTGCACACACGCAGCTGACGGACGGGAGCTAACAGCCACCGATGTTGCAGGCGCTGTGAGTTACGCCAGCCACGCGTCTTCGATTTTGAGCGTCCCCCGACTGCCGTCCCACTCCGTCTCGTACGCCAGTTCGATTCGCCGGTCCATGTGCGGGCCGTCGGTGACCAGCGTCTCGAACTCGCCGCCCTCCCCGAGGATGTGGACACCGTACTCGTCGTTGAGCGATTCCAGTTCGTCGAGCGCGTCGGCGTCGAGCGTGCGACCCAGCCAGGACTCGTCGAGGCCGTAGGCGGCCACGCGGATAATCTGTATTTCGAAGCCGGCATCCAGCATCGCGTCGGCGAGGTCGCGTGGGTTCTCTTGCCACAGCGGCGCGAACACGTTGGCTTCGAGTCGTTCGGCCATCGATTCGATGCGGGTCGTCTGGTACTCGCTCTCGACAGCCCCGGCGGTGACACCGGTGATGCCGCCGTCCAGTTCATCGTCGAGTTCGCGCAGTGCTGCTTCCAGCGGTTCGAGTTCGGCGTCGCCCTGCTCGCCCGAGTCGGACACGTCCTCGGCCTCGAAATCGGCAGGCTCGACCTCGACCAGTGGGATGCCGATACTCTCGGCAGCCAGGCGGGCTAACCGGGTCGCCGGGACGTGGTACATGTACGAGTCGCCGTCCGGGTGGACCGTCACCAGGCGTTCGAGGGGATGGCCTCGTTCCAGTGCCCGGTACAGCGCCCACGAGGAGTCTTTGCCGCCGGAGAACAGCGAAACCCACGCGCCGTCTGTCATGGCCGCCGGTAGCCGTCGGCGGCGTAAATCGCTGTCTATTCCACCAGTTCGTCTTCGATATCGGTGTGGCTGACGTAGGTCGCCACTCGGACGCCAACGAGACTGATGAGGATACCCGCGAGGATGAATAGCGCGAGACGGGTGCCAGCCTCCAGCAAGAACCCCTGAATCTGTACGATGCCGAGGTTCGTCTCCGGCACCTGAAACGGCTCGAACACGCCACCGCGTTCGAGGAAGTACGCAGAAAAACCACGAACGACGAGGCCGACTGCGACCGCACCGAACGGGAGATTCACGTACGCGCTCCGAACCCCCTCTTGCTGGATGAGTTCGTCCAGCAGGCGACCGAGCGAGGCGGCCAGCGCCGCGCCGGTCAGCCACGGGACGGACGCGAAGGCGAAACGGTTCGCAAGCAAGAACGGACTGATGTCACCGACCGCGGAGACGCCCAGCACGCCGGCGAAGACCCCGACGAGCGAGAGCCCGGCGGCGACGACGTAGGTCACGAGCGATACCTGTCCCGAATACAGCGCTTCCCGGGTCTGGCCGGGAAGCCGCGACAGGTACGCGTCGATACCCAGTCCCTTGTAGATGAGGAACACGCCGACGGCGGCCGCGATAGCGCCGACGGCGATGGTCGGGCTGGTGACGACGAGCAACAGCGGGAACGCGAGCATGATGATTCCCACGGGGACCAGCACTGTCTTTCGCAGTTCCTCGTCGGCCAGGAACTGCTTGAGCAGGTAGTACGTCGACTCGATGTCGCGGGCCTGACGGACGACGACGCGGTCGACGGCGTCGACCTGAACGCGGCTCTCGATGATTGGAACCAGCCGCTCGTCGTCGGCGCTGTCGACGACGACGACCGCGGAGTCGGGGTCGTGCTCGGCGACCAGACTCTCTATCTGGCTAGCTATCTCCCGGTCCGAGCCGACGCTGTCGCTCCCGCCACCGACGACGGCGAGGACCGGCGAGGACCCCTCGGCTTCGAGTTCATCGGTGACTGCGAGCCCTTCGAGGAGGCAGTTGACCCGGCTGTCTTCCGGGTCAACGACGCCCGTCTGGGTGATGAGTGACTCGACGGCGTCGCGGCCGACGACGGGACACGCCGCTGCAGCCGGACTGTCTCTGTCGATACACACCACCAGCGTAGTCACACTACGGCGAAGGCGGTCCCCGAATAAAAAACCTCCCGAGCTATCGCCGGAAGGAGAGGCCTTCGATATCGCCGTCGGCGACGCCGGCGATACCCGCACCGAGGGCGAAGGCGACCTGCTGTGCGCCCCCGCGGAGTTTCCCTGCAAGTCCGCGTTCAGGCTCGTACTCCTTGATCGTCACATCCTCGCCCAGCCGTTGTTCCAGACTCGCCTCGACATCGTCTCGCGTGCCGAGTCGGTCGACGAGTCCACGCTCGTCCGCTTCCTCGCCGAGGAAGATACGCGCCTCGGTGGCTTTGAGCGTCTCGGTGTCCATCTCGCGGCCCTCGGCCACGGTGTCGATGAACTGGTCGTAATAATCGTCAACGATACCCTGCAGGTACTCGCGCTCGTCCTCGGACATCTCCTTCAGCGGCACGCCGGCGTCCTTGTACTCACCGGCGGTGAACTGCTCGTAAGAGAGGCCCAACCGGTCGGCCAGTTCCTTGGCGTTGACCCGCGATCCGACGACGCCGATTGACCCGACGATAGAGCCCTCTCGCGCCCACAGCTCGTCACAGCCGGCGGCGATGTCGTAGCCGCCGCTTGCACACACGTCCGTCGCGTAAGCGATGGTCGGGCCGTCGAACTCCTCGGCGGCGATGCGGATGTCCTCGCTGGGGACGATTTCGCCTCCCGGCGTGTTGAGCTTCAGGAGCAGTGCCTTCGAGCCGCGGTCCTCGTCGGCCCGTTCGATCTGTTCGACGATGTCGTCAGCCGACGCACCGACCGGCGGGCTGGTGATGCCGCTACCGCCGTCACGGCTGATCGGCCCTTCGACAGCGACCTCCGCGACGTTGTGTACCGGGAGGAGGGAGCTGGCGATGTTGCTGCCGATACGGGCTGTGGCGACGGCGACAGCGACGACCAGCAGGACGCCGAGCAACTGGGCGAGGTTGTCAGGTGTTCTGACAAACAGCACCCATCCCAGAACCGTGCCGATAGCGACGACGATTACGACCAGTAGCCCACGAACGATGTCATCTGCGCCCGCCATTACTGATACATCCCGAGCGGTCGCGCGCTCGTACTCTCCTCTTGATTCTCCTGTAGTTGCTGTGCCAGCTGTGCCTTGGCGCGCCCGATTTCTTCAGCCTGCTCGACCAGCGCCTCGGTGTCGATTTCGAAGTCAGCTAGCGGACTGAGGCCCGTCTGGAGCAGCGCCCGCGCCGCTTCCGGGTCGGGGAACTGCTGGTCGGCTTCGACGATGAGTCCGACACTCGTCAGGCCGATTCGCTGTGACTCGTGGACCAGCGCGCCGGTCGGCCCAGTGATCGCGCCGTTCTCAGAGGGCGGAGTTACCTCCGCCTCGGCGAGCAGCCTCGCCCCGTCGCCCGTCGAGATGCCGTACACGCCCGGAACCCCGTCTTTCTCGGCCGGACGGCCGCTGAGATAGACCGGCGTCGCGTCGTTAGCCTCGAACCAGCTGACCATACAGCCGGCGAACTCCTTCGCGCCGGACGGGGAGATCGGGGCATCGCTCTGGAGGACAAGCAGGTCGCGGTCCTCGTCCGCGTACAGCCGGACCGGCGGGCGAACGTCTGGGTCGTCCGTTTCGTACACGGCGATTTCTGGCAACCCCTCACAGTGGGCCGACGCGTAGTACTCCATGTCGTAGACATCGACAAGGTGGTCAGCGGCGATCTTGCCGACGAGCCCCACGCCCGGGAGTCCCTCGATCAATGTCGGTGAGTCGAGAGAAATGTCGTCGCGGTGGACCTGTATGTGTGCCATACCTTGGGTATCGTCCGCCGACGGCTTGAAAGCCATGGGCCGGTGCCGTTCGAAACCCACAAACCGACCGCCAGCGAACGCCGGGCAATGGAACCACTCGACCGCTACCGACCCATCATCGACGACTTCGAGGCGTTCATCGACGCGTGTGAACGCCCGCTGCCGTCGGCCGTTCGGGTCAACACCATCAAAGCAACCGTCGAGCGGGTCCGGACGGCGCTCGCCGACACGGACATCGCCCACGACCCCGTCGACTGGCACGACGGCCTGTTCGTCCTGCCCGATGACTCTCCCGGCGCGAACTGGCCGTACTTCCACGGCTGGATTCACGGCCAGGAAGAGGTGTCGGCGATTCCGGCGACCGTACTGGACCCGCAGCCCGGCGACCGGGTCTGGGACGCCTGTGCCGCGCCGGGCAGCAAGACGACCCAGCTCGCCGCGCTGATGGACGACACCGGCGAGGTCGTCGCGACCGACAACAACCTCGGGCGCATCTCGGCGCTGCGGACGAACACCGAGCGGCTGGGCGCGACGACGGTCGCCGTCACCCACGAGGACGGCCGCAACCACTCGCTCAAGCCCTTCGGCGGCGAGGGGTACGACCGCGCGCTCGTCGACGTGCCCTGCTCCTGTGAGGGGACCATCCGAAAGAACCCCGACACGCTGGCGGACTGGTCGCTCTCGCACGTCGAAGGCATCTCCGGTGTTCAGAAAGGCATCCTCAAGCGGGCCGTCGAGGTGACCAAGCCGGGCGGCACCGTCGTCTACTCCACCTGCACGTTCGCTCCGGAGGAAAACGAGGCCGTGCTGGACTACGTGCTCGACGAGGTGGCCTGTGAAATCGTCGAGTACGACCTCCCACTGGACCACGCTCCGGGCATCACCGAGTGGCAGGACGAGCGCTTCGACCCCCGCGTGGCAAACGCCAAGCGCATCTATCCGCATCACAACGATACGGGCGGGTTCTTCTGTGCGAAACTGGAGGTGCGAGCGGAATGAGCGACGGGAGCACGGAGTTCACGCGACTCCCCGAGACGGACGCCGAGCGCGAGGACCCCGAGCAGGCGACCCGCGAGGAAGTGCTCGAGTTCTGGCAGGACCGCTTTGGCGTCCCGGCGGAGACCTTCGAGGGGTACTCCTTCTGGGAACGCGGCGCTGGCAAACTGTGGCTGTATCGGGGTCGCCCGCCGTCACCGGTGGACATCGAGGGGCTTGGGATGACGTTCCTGCGGACGCGCCAGGAACACTGGAAACCGACGCTGGAGGCCGTCCAGCGGTTCGGCGACCGCGCCTCGAAGAACGTCATCCACCTCGATGAGGACGCCGCCCGAGCGTTCGTGGCCGGCGAGGACCGGGAACTCGACTGGGACGGCGACTGGGGATATCTCGTCGTCACTCACGATCTCGCCGGTGAGGCTGAACCGGCCGGCGTCGGCCTGTACGTCTACGGCGAACTCAGGTCACAGGTGCCGAAAGGGCGCCGTCGAGAGGTCTGATCTGGTGGCCCACCCGTCCCAGTGAGCGCCGCTCAACCGCTTGAAGACTGTGTGGCTGCCGTTCCCTGCATCGCGTACAGCTCCGCGTACGTCCCGCCGTCGTCGAGTAGTTCGGCGTGGCTGCCCTGTTCTGTGACCTGCCCGTCCGCGACGGTGTAGATTCGGTCGGCGTTCGAGACGGTCGAGAGCCGGTGGGCGATTGCGATCACGGTCTGGTCCCCGTCAAGCGTCTCGACAGTACGGTGGATTTGCCGTTCCAGATTCGAGTCGAGGTCGCTGGTTGCCTCATCGAGTACGAGTATCTCTGCATCCGTCAGCAGCGCGCGGGCCAGTGCGACGCGCTGGCGTTGCCCGCCGGAGAGTTTCACGCCGTCGTCGCCCAGCACCGTGTCGAGCCCTTGCGGGAGGTCCTCGAGAAATTCGAGAACGAGGGCCTTCTCTGCGACCTCGTACAGCGTCTCGTCGGAAATATCCCTGCCGACGGTGAGGTTGTACCGCAAGGAGTCGTTGAAGATATGCGGGTCCTGTCGGACCATCGCAACAGCGTCACGCCATTCGTCAAGGGCATATGTCGAAATCGGCGTCCCGTTTGCCAGGATGTCACCACTGTCCGGCTCGTAGAGCCGAGTGAGCAACGAGACGACTGTTGATTTACCGCCGCCGGATTCGCCGACGATGCCAACGAACTCCCCCCGCTCGACAGCCATCGAGAAGTCCGCAAGCACTGGCTCGTCCTCGTAGGCGAACGAGACGTTCTCGAACGCGAGGGCCTCGATTCGGGCCGGAACCGACTGCCCGTTAGTTGGCTCCTGCTGGGCCTCAAGGCGGTCGATAAACTGGTGGGTTCGGACCAGATGTGGGAGCTCCCCCTCGATAGCGTAGATGGTAGAGTTGAGCGAACTCAGCCGGGGGGCGAGTCGGAGCATCGCGAACAGGAACACGCCGAGTTCCGCGATAGACAGCGCCCGAAAACTGATGGCGACGTAGACGAGCCCAAACAGGAGCAGCGAGACTGAGAGCCGATAGAGGCTTCCGATTGCGACCTGGTTCCGGCGAACGGCGACACTGGTTGCAGTGTATCGGTCGAGTGTATCCCGGAACTCAGCAAGCAGTCCGTCGCGCATACCAAACAGCTTCACGTCACGGATCCCCTGCGTCCCCGCCTGTGTTGTCTCCTGCAGTTGTTCGTTTGCCGTCGCCACACGGTCGCCGACAGCGTAGCCGGGCTCGATGCCGTATCTGATAATCGCCGTGACGCCGCCGAGGGCGACAGCCGCACCGACTGCCAGCACCGGTGCGATAGCCAGTGCGATTCCGATATACACCAGGCAGAGGATTCCCTGCTGGAAGAACTGGATGATCCGACCGATGACACGGCCAGCGTACCGGGTCTGTGTCAGAATCGTGTTCATGATGTCGTCGGACCCCTTGTCGTCGTAGTAGGCAACCGACGCGCCCATCGCCAGTTCGTAGGCCCTGTTCTTGAGATCGCGTTCGTACGTCTGTGTAAGCTTCGCTGCGAGCCATTTCACCGCAAACGATGCCGTGTATCGGATAACCATCACGCACGCGAGGCCGACCAACATGAATTCGAGCGTGAGCGGCAGTCCTGCAGCGGCGTACGCCGAAAGGAACTGACCGGTGACGCCGTCCGCCTGAAGCGGGAGACCCTGCCCGGCCTGTGCGGCGTCGAGTATCGGAAACAGGAACGAGAGGCCAACACCCTCCAGTAGCATCACGAAGAGGCTGGCTGCGACGATACTCCCTGTCAACGCCGGACGGTACAGTGCCACGCGGCGCAACGATGCGTATTTTTCACTGACGGAGGGAGTAGCAGCCACCATTGTTCCCGATGCGGTTTCTATGCGGCATAGTTACCGACTTACTACGGTCGGTTCCTACGGGCGCGAAGGGCACGTCTTACGGTGATCAGAATTGCCACGGGGGTGAAAAGGGTCCATAACAAATAGTGCGAGTATCGCCGATATCCACATGGTCGCAATAGATTCCGGATCGACTGTCGTCGCAACTGACGACTGTGTCACCACAACTATCGACGGCGAGATCGTGCTGCTCAACAACGAGACGGGGCAGTATCAGGGCCTGACAGGGGTTGGCCCGGATATCTGGGATCGGGTTCAGGAACCGACGGAACCAGCGGACATCGTCTCGGCGCTGGTCAGAGAGTACGATATCGACAGAGACCGAGCAGTAAATGACGTGGAACGTTTTCTGGAAACGCTTGCCGCGGAGCAACTCATCAAGGTCGATGAGAGCCCGGCTCCGTGATTTCAGAGCGTTGTCATGGGCGCAGAAGCTATTCCTCTGTGAAGCAGTGGTACTGATCGTTACGAGCAAAGTACTGCTTACAGTCGCTGGGCTGGAAGACGCAGAGCGCTGTTTCGGCACGGTCTCTCAGTTTCTCCCGTGTCATCGTCAGTCTGGATCACCAGAAGTGGTACGCTGGGCGGTTTTGACAGCAGGATCACATCTTCCGGGCACCTACGACTGTCTTGATCGAGCACTGACTGGTAGCACACTGCTGGAGGCGAGCGACTTGCCACACTGTCTCCGCTTCGGCGTGGATACGCAATCCAACACTTTCGAGGCCCACGCCTGGATCGAGTCGAACGGTGAGGTCCTCATTGGGGATGTCGACAACTTTGGGCGTTTCCAAATACTCACTGAACACGAAGTGCGTGGCTAACGGATAGTAAATACCCTATTCTCTCGAAATTTAGCAGTAATAGATTATATAACAAATACAAAAACATCTGAAAGCAGAGGTGGGGGTAACCCATGAAGGAATACGAAACGCCGTCGGTAGAAACGTACGGAACTGTCGAAGAAAAGACGAACTGGTGGGACCACGACGACGGATACGGGAAGTGGGACTAGCGTCCACAGCCGGTTCATATATCTAATAGTTTCCTTTTTATCGGCACTCGACATTGGCACCGTTCAGTGGATACATCGCGACGGTTTTGTGCCTGTGTGCTGGGAGTAGAGAGTCCATTCTTATCCACCACAGCAGTCAAGCGGTCTGGTATGAATCAGGGGCGCCGTCGATGGGGTGTATCTCAGCATGGATGGAACCAATGGACAGCCACGCAGGGAGGCAACTAGCAGGATGGCAACGGCAAAGACAGCCACGTACGAAGCCTTTGGACTGACAGTCCGCTCTGCTTTCGACGTACCGGAGCTTCCGCTCGCTGAGCCAGCGCCCGACGGGCAGGCTGACGTCACCATCACTGACGAATGTATTCCTCGCCCACTGGCTGCAGACCCCCGGTCGACCTTTCACGCGGTAGACGAGCGCGAATACTATCTGCTATACGACGCCGCAACGGTCAGAATTCTCGACGGGAAATCCATCGCTGTAGACCCGGCCTCGGACGTGCCAAGCGAAGTCCTCCGCCACGTACTGGTTGGCCCGGCGTTGAACCATCTGCTGGATCAGCGCGGCTACTTCGTGCTGCATGCCAGTACCGTCAGCATCGACGGGCGTGCAGTGGCGTTCGTCGGAGAGTCGGGGGTCGGAAAAACGACAACTGCGATGGCCTGCCTGCTCGATGGACACCGTGTCCTCAGCGACGACGTGGCTGCGATAGCGCTGGACGATGAAGGACCGATTGTCCGGAGCGGCTACCCATCGATGAAACTCGACCCGGAGGCGGTCGAGATGTTTGACCCCCCGGTCGAACCGCCGGAACAGGTCCACAGCGGACGCCCTCGACATTTCTACGGACTCAGGCACGACCAGCCCGCGACTCCGGTGCCGCTAGAACGGATTTATTTGCTCGAAGACGGCGAGACAATCGAGGTGGACGCAGTCAGGCCGGACAAACAGGTCATGGCGCTCGTAGATAACACGTATACGCTGGGCGCGCTGGAAGCCGACGGCCAGGCTGTATCCAATTTCAACGCCTGTGGTGAGATTGTCGATGTGACAGATATAAAACGGCTCCGCCGGCCGCGTCATCTCGATGCGATCCCGGATGTCGCAGCCCGGATTCAATCTGATCTCCAGAGTGACTCATGCTGACGGAGGCTGAACCCGAACTCCGACTGGTACTCAATTGTACTCGTACCGCAACTATCACCGGCGCTTCCCCCGAGCCTCCCACGAGGGATGGCACGCCGGACTGGGACCGCGTCGTTGAACTCGCCCGGTACCACGGCGTCGTGCAACTCCTCTATGAGGGGCTGGAAGCGATGGCACGCAAGTGTGGTGATGACTTCACCGTGCCGGAGGCCGTGTTGACACGACTTAGCAGCATCGTACAGGGAAAGCAGATGCGAAATCTCGCGTTCACGACCGAGCTGCAGCAGATACTGAAACGCTTCGAGGCACGCGGGGTGCGCGCGATACCGTTCAAGGGGCCGGCGCTGTCAGCCGCTGCCTACGATGACGCAACGGTGCGTGAGTACAACGACTTGGATCTGCTCGTCCATCCGGAAGATATCCCCGTCGCTGCGGATATTCTGGAAGAGAGGGGATACGAATGGCACGGGGGCACGCCGCGGCTGGACGACGCCGCGCTGTTAGGTGGTCCTGTGACGAAAGCTATCGTTCACGAGTACGAGATGCGAGGTCCAGATTTCGACGTGGAGCTTCGCTGGCGTGTTGGCGATGCCGAGCGACCGTTCTCCATACCGTTCAGTGAACTCTGGGATCACCGCGACACCGTATCGGTCGGCGGTCAACCGCTTCCAGCGCTTGCACAGCCAGACCGACTGCTCGTGCTGGCTTTCCACGGAACCAAGCACCGCTGGTATCTCCTGAAGTGGCTCTGTGATTTCGTTGCGGCACTGGAGTCGAGAGAAGCCGACTGGCCACACGTCCTTGCTCGGGCGCGGGAAACCGGCGTTGAGCGGAATCTACTGCTCGGGGCCGCACTCGCCCATTCTGTCTTCGGATATTCCCTCCCAGCGCCGATACTGGACCGCCTTCGCACGGATAGCCGCGTCTCCGAATTAGTCGAGGACGTCGTCGAGTCGCTGGCTGCCGGGACGCCAGAGGCGCCCACGAAGTTCGAAGCCGCTCGGTTTTACCTGACTGCCAGCGATTCGATGACTGCGCTGGTTCCGTTCTTGCTGTTGTATTCGCCACTTCACCCGACCTACTCGGAGTATCAGTTTTACCCGCTTCCTGGTCCATTGCATCCGCTGTACTACGTTATCTGGCCGCTCCGACTCCTCCTCGAAACGCCACAGTGGCGGCGACAGTCTTCTGAGAAGCAACTTGACGAGCCGACCTGAGCGACGGTGGCTCCATTCATTGCGGTGTGGATCTGCTGTATTTGAGAGCGGGTTCCCCGCCGTTTCTCACAGCCCATTCACTCCCGTGGCTGGATTGTCCCCTCACCAAGTCCTTTCCAGACGACGCGATAGCCAATGCGTGCGAGCGCAGCGCTGTCGTCCTTGATACCGTAGTCGGCCAGCCGGTCGGTCGCCGCCTCGTATGCCATCCCGGGTTCAATTTCATCAGCCAGTTCGTCCAGCACAGTGGGATCGATGAGCGTGCGGCCGACGCGCTCGTGAGCCGGAAAGGCCACGTTTTCTAGCGCATCCTCGCTGACACCGTACTCCGCGGCGAGGTCGGCGAGCGAGATAACGCTGGCATCCGGACGCAGTTTGTCGGGTATCTCCGCAGCGCTCTCACGCACGAGTCGCTCCTCGTAGGGTCGCAGGGCGTCCCGCACGTCTTTCACGCTGACTGTCCCGGCATACGGGATTGCCCGGTTGTCTGTCGCTTCGATTTCCTCCCCGACGCCGAGCGATTCGTCGACGGCGACCAGCATCTCCACGTCCTCCAAGGCGTCGAGGCGGGCGAGTTTTTTCTCGACGTACTCCGGCGTCCAGAAGCCCATAATCTCGAAGAAGACGCGGAAGGGGGCGTCCTCACCGGCAGTCCCGTCAGCCCTGTCCGAATCTCTGCCGCGCCCGGTGTCCCGAACCCCGGTGTCGGCCCCGGGTCGCCACTCGAAGGCGAAGTCCGGGATGACGACGTGTTCGCCCGCGGCCAGGGGCTCCGGCTCGCGGACGAGGTCCCAGTCGAGATCCAGCGCGGCGAATCGGCCCGCGAAGTCCGCTTCGACCCCGCTGTCGTAGCTGACCTCCGTTACGGGCTCGACACCGGGCACGGAGATGTCTCCGTCTGAGACGGTGAGTTCCCGCTCGGTACCCCGGTCGTCGATGGTCGCCGTCAGCTCCCACTCGCTCGCAGCCGCGACCGTGCGCAGGAGGCGGGCGAACCGGGTCCCGTACCGGCGCGTGTTCGAGAACAGTGCGTCCGGCCCCGTGACGACCACTTCGCGGCCGGTCTCCGTCCGGCGAATCTCGTACATCAGCCGGAGGCGTTTGACCGCCGAGACGAGTGCCTTCGGGTCCGAAGAGCGGACCCGAAGTTCCGTTGCGTCGAACAGCGCCGTCTGCGCCAGCGAGAGGTTGTACTGGGTCCGCAGTTCGGCCGGCCCCCAGCGGGAATCGACATCGGTGAGAATCTGTCGTGAGTCCCGGTCGGCGTACAGCGCGTCGGCCAGCGCGGCGGCGTCCGTGTCGAAGTGGTCGGCGGCCTCTGCGAGTGCCTGTTCGCGCTCGGCCTCGCTCACGACGCCGACGCCCGCGGCGGCTTCGAACACCCGGCGACGGGCTCGGACAGGGTCGACCGGTGCTCGCGTCTCGAAGGTGGCCTCTCGCTCGACGAGCTTCGCCAGCCCGCGGACCAGCTTGAAATCGTCGGCTTCACGCTCTACGTCCACAAGTGCCGCCTCCAGCGTCTCGCGGGACTCGCCGACGTGGCCCTGGTAGATCCCGAGCACGCGGGCCGCCAGCCGCTCCGCGTCGGCGTCGGCGAACTGCAAATGATAGCCGCCGCCGGCCCGCGAGACGCGCAGGAGGTCTTTCGTCAGCACACGCGTGCCTCCGCCGTGGAGCGACAAAAACGCTGTCGACAGCCGCCGCGGTGCGGAACGACGGCGCGCTACCGCCGCCGCCTGGCGACCCGCTCTTCCGCGGTCTCTTCGGTCACGAGTTCGTACAGTAGTGCCCGTCCGCTGTCGGCTTTCGGCCGGAGAATCCGGCCGAGTCGCTGGGTAAACTCCCGCTCTGAACCGCTCCCCGAGAGGACTACGGCGACGTTCGCGTCGGGCACGTCAACACCCTCGTCGAGGACGTTCGCCGTCACGACCCGCGAGTACGTCCCGTCGCGGAACCGCTCCAGAATCTCCCGGCGCTCGCTCGCCCCAGTTTCGTGCGTTATCGCCGGAATCAGGAACTGCTCGGAGAGCCGATACACGAGGTCGGTGTGGGCGGTGAAGACGATGATTCGGTCCCCGCGGTGGCGGTCCAGAATCGTCGCCAGCCGGTCGACCTTCCGCTGGGCGTTCATCATCACCTCGCGGGCGCGCTGTTTCGCCAGCAGCGCCTCGCGGGCCGCCGGGTCGTTACCGGACCGCTTCACGAGTTCCTGGTAGTCGCTACCCGACCGGAGCTGGATGTTTGACTGCTTGTCGGTGAAGATTCCCTGCTGTTCCTCGTAGCGCTCTCGTTCGTCCGGCGTGAGCGAAACCTCGATCCGCTTGATGTCGTAGTCCGCGAGATGCTCACCCGCCAGGTCGTCGACGCTGACTCGCCGGACGAGCGGCCCGACGAGTTCTTCGATGACCTCGTGGGCTCCGTCCGCCCGCTCGAACGTCGCCGTCAGTCCCAGTCTAGCCGGGGCAGCGAACAGGCGGGCGATGTCGCGGTATCCCTCGCCGCCGAGGTGGTGGACCTCGTCGAAGACCACGAGCCCGAACCGGTCGCCGAGTTCGTCGGCCCGCAGGTACGCGGAATCATACGTCGAAACCGTGATATCCTCGATTCGCTGTTCGCCCCCGCCCATGCGGCCGACCGGCTGGTCGAACTCCCGCTGTAGCTCGCGTTGCCACTGCTCCAGCAGGTCGATGGTCGGAACCACGATCAGGGCTGGCGTCCCCAGCGCGACCAGTGCTGCGATGCCGATAACGGTCTTGCCACTCCCCGTCGGTAATTCGAGACACCCCCTGTCGTCGGCTTCGCGCCAGGCGTCTAGAGCCGCCTGCTGGTAGTCTCTGAGGTCGTACGCCGTCGAGAGCGACAGGGACGGGAGAGAGCAGACGCAGTCCTCGTATGCTAGCCCACGCTCATCGAGTTCGGCTGCGAGTTCGGCGTACCGGTAGGCCGGCGCTCGCCCTGTCTGTGAACGCCGGTCGTACTCGACAGCGGGCAGGTCCGACGGCGGGTCCCCTGACACGCGGATTGTTCCCGACTCGTACCTCAGCTCCAGCACATCCGGTGATTCGCCGGTCCGGCCGATAACGCTTTCGCGGGCTGCGCCGCCACGTGCGTCGCCGGTACTTCCAGCTTTACTGCAGTGTACTGCCGGCGACGAGTAAACGAACACTACGGTTTACATCTATTCGCGCCCTATCATCCCAACTATGAGACGTACGCGTACGAGGCTACGTGCTATCCTGTTGTCGATACTGCTGACACTGGCTGTCATGCCAGCCAGCGTAGCTGGGTCCCAGACAGCAGCGGAGACATTGACCGTCGACAAATCCGGGAGTGCCGATTACCGGTCGATACAGGCCGCCGTGGATGCCGCCGATAGCGGCGACACTGTCGAGGTCAGGCCGGGCACCTACCGTGAGGAGATCCGGATCAACGAAAGTATCACTCTCGTCGCCCCTGACCGGGCGATACTGGACGGGTCGCGCTTCGTCAACGGGACCGGCATCACGGTGGCCGGCACAGCTGAAGCGAACGTCACCGGATTCACCGTACGGAACTACCGCTTCGGTCTCGCGGCCAACGGAACCAGCGGCGACTGGACGGTCACTGATACGACAGTTATCGCTACCGATGTCGGCGTCTACGCGCCCAACACGACTGGAAACTGGACTATCGAGGACGCCGCCGTCGCCAGCACGACCTACAGCGGCGTGTTCGCCCGCGGCACCAGCGGCGACTGGACGATTCGCGATACCCGCTTCGTCGAAGTCGGCGGTGACGGCGTCGACGTCCGCAAGTCCGCCGGTGACTGGACGGTCGCCGCGGTCGTCGTTGACCGGTCCGGCGCAGACGGCGTCGACGCATCCGGAACGACTGGCGACTGGACGGTCCAGAACACAGAGGTCCGCCGGAGTGATACGGGCGTCAAAGCCATCAACAGCGGTGGTGACTGGTCGGTGACCGATTTGACAGTCTCCCAGAGCGACACCGGCCTCGTGACCGCCTTCTCGACTGGCGCGTGGACACTCGAAGATACCACGCTCGAAACCCGAGATATTGGGGTCTTCACTGCTCGCACGACCGGTGCGTGGACCATCCAGAACACGACTATCGAGAGCCGACTGCAGGGAATCCACGCCGTCAAGACGAACGCCTCTTGGACTGTCTCTGACTCGACAATCTCCGTGACCGCAGAGCAAAATGCCATCGGTGTCGATGCCCGGTCTGCGACCGACGGCTGGTCGCTTACCGACGTCACCATCGAAAGCCCCGGTATCGAAGTCGCCGAGTGACCGGCCGCTCCGCCACTGCTCTTCCCCGTCACGGGCTGGCACTCTCGTCATCAAAGCGAAGCTCTTAATTAAAACACCCACCTCTCCCAGAGTGCGGGACCGTGGGGTAGCGGTATCCTCGGCGCATGGGGTGCGTCGGACCTGAGTTCGAATCTCGGCGGTCCCACTTCAACTTCTCTAAAGCCATCTCAGATAGCAACAGCGACACTCGACTAAGTCGACTTCTAACCTATAATCAGGGGGTAACGGGCATCAGCGTAGCAAGGGCGGTGAGCTGAGCGCAGGGCTGTGAGGCAAAGTGAGTGTCGTGTAGCCGTGGCAGTGTGAAACCGATTTCCTCTACACTTTTGTGACGCCACTAGCAAGCGGGGGTATGGGAAAGGCAAACGACGTAGACTACGCTGACCTGCACGACCCGAACGCAGAGTACACAATGCGGGAGCTCTCTGCGGAGACGATGGGCGTCACCGCAAAGCGCGGTGGTGGCCGCGACGTGGAGATCACCGACGTACAGACGACGATGGTCGACGGGAACTTCCCGTGGACGCTCGTCCGAATCTACACTGACGCAGGCATCGTCGGCACGGGCGAGGCCTACTGGGGCGCTGGCGTCCCGGAACTCATCGAGCGGATGAAGCCGTTCGTCGTCGGCGAGAACCCACTGGACATCGACCGCCTGTACGAACACCTCATCCAGAAGATGAGCGGCGAGGGGTCCGTCGAGGGCGTGACCGTCACGGCCATCGCCGGTATCGAAGTGGCGCTACATGACCTCGCGGGCAAGATTCTCGAAGTGCCAGCCTACCAGCTCTTGGGTGGCAAATACCGCGACGAGATGCGCGTGTATTGCGACTGTCACACCGAGGAAGAGGCCGACCCCGAGGCCTGCGCCGAGGAGGCGCGCCGCGTCGTCGACGAACTGGGCTACGACGCCCTGAAGTTCGACCTCGACGTGCCAAGCGGCCTGGAGAAGGACCGCGCGAACCGCCACCTCCGTCCGGGCGAAATTCGACACAAGGCCGAGATCGTCGAGAAAGTCACCGAAGAGGTCAAAGACGAGGCTGACGTGGCCTTCGACTGTCACTGGACGTTCTCGGGTAGCTCCGGGAAGCGCCTCGCAGAGGCTATCGAAGAGTACGATGTCTGGTGGCTGGAAGACCCCGTTCCGCCGGAGAACCTCGAGGTACAGGAGGAAGTCACCAAGTCCACGACCACGCCGATCACCGTCGGCGAGAACCGTTATCGCGTCACCGAGGAGCGGCGGCTTATCGAGAACCAGGCTGTCGACATGATCGCGCCGGACATGCCGAAGGTCGGTGGCATGCGCGAGACGCGGAAGGTCGCCGACGTGGCGAACCAGTACTACATCCCGGTCGCGATGCACAACGTTTCCTCACCGATTGCGACGATGGCGAGCGCCCACGTCGGGGCCGCGGTCCCGAACTCGCTGGCTGTCGAGTACCACTCCTACGAACTCGGCTGGTGGGAGGATCTGGTCGAGGAGACCGTCATCGAGGACGGCTATATCGAGATTCCGGAAGAGCCGGGGCTCGGAGTCACACTCGACCTCGACGCCGTCGAAGAGCACGTCGTCGAGGGCGACACCGTCTTCGACGAAGCGTAAGGTTCAGCCCCCATCTGTTGGTGTTGACTGGGACGGCACCGGGTGACGTGGTGGTCACCCGAGAGTACTCACGGCGGTACAGTTACGCCGTCTCGAACTCGACGCCGGTGACCTCGAAGCGAGCACCGCCGGCGTCGCTTTCCGTGACCGTTATCGACCAGCCGTGGGTACCGACGATCTCACTGACGATTCGGAGGCCGAACCCGGGACCCGAAGCCAGCGAGTAGCCGCCCTCGAACACGTCTTCACGCTCGTCAACCGGAATCCCGACGCCGTCGTCCGCGACGTAGAACCCGCCGTCCAGTTCGCCGATAGTTATCGTCAGGCCGGCGGTTGCTCCCTCCGACTGTGATACCGAGGCCGTCCCCAACTGCCCGGCGGCGTCATTCTGTCTCTGGGTAGGCGGCGTCTGTCCATGCTCCACGCTGTTACGGAGCAGGTTCTCGAACAGTTGCCGGAGGCGGCTTGGGTCCGCCCGGACCACGGCCGAGGTCCGTAGCTCCAGCGTTGCATCGCCAGTCTCGACGGTTTGCCAGCACTGCTCGACGACTGTCTGGAGCGGCACCGGCTCGCTGTCGAGTGCGGCCTCGCCGTTCCGGGCCAGTGTCAGGAGGTCCTCGATGAGCTGTCCGATACGGTCGTGGGCTCGCTCGACTGCGTCGAGGTGCTCGCTGTCGTGTTCCAGCTGTGCGAGCTCTAGCTGGCCCCGGGCAACGTCAAGCGGGTTCCGGAGGTCGTGACTGACGACGCTGGCAAACTCGTCGAGGCGCTCGTTTTGCCGTTCAAGAGCCTGTTGACGGCTGCCGCGGGGAGCGGTCTGCCGTCCGATACCGGCCACGCCGAGCGTCGAGCCGTCAGCAGCTGATATTCGGCCACCGGTGAATTCGTACGGGACTGCCGTTCCGTCGGCAGTCAACAGCTCAGCTTCGAACGACGACTCACCGGTCGCAAGAGCCGTCTCGATACCTCGGCGAACGCGTTCACGGTCAGATGGGGCGAAGAGGGCTGGTAGCGCCATCGACGCGAGATCAGCGTCCCCGTATCCAGTGGCTGCCGCCAGTGCATCATTCCAGCGAACGAGATCACCGCTTTCGTCGAGTGCATAGAACAGATCCGGGACTGCATCGACCGGCGCGTCGAGGCTATCCAGTTCCGCGGCGCGTTCGGACTCGCGTCGCTTCCGCTCGGTGATGTCACGCGAGGCGCCGACGATTCTGGCGACAGTGCCATCCTCGATAATGGGTTGGGCTGTGGCCCGTACCCAGCGCTGTTCGCCCTCCGGTCTAGTGATTCGGAATTCGATATCGGCAGAGTCGCCGGCTGAAACGCGCTGCATCGCCTGCATGACACTGTCCTGGTCTGTGGGATGAATCGCCGTCATGAACTCCGCGGGATTGGCCTGCAAGGACTCGACGGAGCGGCCGTAGATGGTTTCGTATGCCGAATTGACGAACTGTATCTCGGACCAGTCCCCGGAAAACACCCATAGCAGTTCGTTCGACTGTTCTGCCAGCTCTGTGAGTTGCTGTCTGGTCCGGCTGGCGAGTTCCGCCGACTGGTGATGTTCGGCGAGCAGCCGAATCCGATTGGCGAGGAGGTCACTACGGCCAGCAGCTGTGTCTCTGCTGAAAACGTCGGTGACACCGTTCGAGAGGACGTCGCTGGCGACGGAGTCCGACTCGGTCAGCAATAGCACCGGGACAGTGCTGTCCCGCTCGCGGACCGCGTCAGCGAACGCACAGCCGGACCGGTCCGGGAGGTCATCCGCGACGACGATGCCATCAATAGCGGTACCTTCGAGGCGTTCGAGCGCTCTGTCTGCCCGGTCGGTTGTGGTCAGCGTAAGCGAGTCCTGGTTTCGACTATCCGGGAAATCGACAGGCTCGTCGAGTAGCGGCGTGTCGTCTACCTGCAACACGTGCATCGAATCTGCGGTCGCATATGTGTCAACCATATTGTGTAAATAGAACTGCATCACCCCTCTTGAAGCTACGCCTGGATTGACGGATTACGACCCAAAGCGGTCCGAGATTGCACCCCGGTCAATCTTGTCCGGGCCGCTGGTCGGCATCGCCTCGAGGAACGCAACCTCGCGGGGGTGTTTGTACCGGGCTAGTCGGTCGTCAAGGAACGTCCGGAGGCCGTCAAGTGTCAGCGGCCGGTCGTCGGCCCCGCCCGTCGTGCTATCGGTCGCAGGTTCGATGACGGCCTTCCCGACCTGTCCCCACCTGTCGTCGGGGACCGGAATCACGACGACTTCACTGACCGAGGGATGGTCGGCGATAGCGTCCTCGACCTCTGCTGGATAGACGTTCTCGCCGCCGCTGACGAACATATGCTTGGTACGACCCTCGATATAGTAGTAGCCGTCCGCGTCGACACGGGCGAGGTCGCCGGTCGACACCCAGCCGTCGCCGAACGTCTCGGCGGTGGCGTCGGGGTTGGCAAGGTAGCCCGTCGCGGCGTGGGGCGAGCGCAACTGGAGTTCGCCGACGGTGCCGGGGTCGACTGGCTCTCGCTGGTCGGGTTGCTTGTCACCATCGCCCGCATCGTCAGGCGCGACGACTCTGGCGTCGACGTGCATCGCCGGCTTGCCGACCGAATCGGCCTTCTCACGGGGCCAGCCCTCGGGCATCGCGAAGTTGTTGGGACCGCACTCGGTGAGGCCGTACCCCTGTGAGAGGTCGACGCCGCGGTCCCACCACGTCTCCATCACGCTCTTGCGGCAGGGGCCGCCGCCGGACTTGGCGAAGCGGAGCGTCGAGAGGTCCGTCTCTGCCCAGCGGTCGTGGTCCGTCATCATCCGCAGTACAGCCGGGACGGCGACGAGGACGGTCCCGCCCTCCGCGTCGATGGTCTCCAGTACGTCGCCGGGGTCGAACTCGCGGGCGATGACGACTGTTCCGCCCATGTGCCACAGCGGGACGGTGAGGACGTTCCAGCCGCCGGTGTGGAACATCGGGAACACCATCGGCGTTACGTCGTCCTCGCGCAGCCCCCAGGCCGTGATCGTGTTCAGGGAGTTCCAGACGATACCGCGGTGGGTGATTTTCGTCTCTTTCGGCGTCCCCGTCGACCCGCCGGTGTGGAGGAGGAGGTGCGTGTCGCCGGGGGCCGGAGTGGCGGTTTCGACGGGCCCGTCGTCCTCGGGGAGGGCCGAAGCGTAGGGCGTGCTGTCGAGCGTGGAATCCGAGGACGCGCCGTCGGCGGTTTCGAGATGGATGAGTTCGGGGGCCGTCGCGTCGGCTGTCTCCAGTGCGGTCGAGACAGTCTCGGCGAAGGGGACTTCGACGACGAGGAGGTCGGGGTCTACGCGGTCGAGCAGTTCAGCGAGTTCAGGAGGTGCGAGCCGGTGAGACAGCGGGGCCAGTCGGCTCCCGGTCTTGCCGGTCGCGAAGAAGAGGTCCACGACGGCGGGGCGGTTCCGCGAGACGACCGCAACACTCGATTCATCGCCGACGACGTACTGCCGGAGCAGGCGAGCGGTCCGGTTCGCGCGCCGGTCCAGTTCGGCGTACGTGAACCGCTCGCCGGTCGTCGCGTCCACCAGTCCCTCGCGGTCCGGCGTGAGCGCGGCCCGGCGCTCGCTCCAGGCACTGACCCACTCCTGTGGGGTGCCGGGACCGATTTCAGACATCGTCGACGAACTCCCGAATCTGTGTGTTGACGCGCTCGTACTCCTCGATGAACAGCAGGTGCGGGCCGCCGTGGACGGTGACGAAGTCGGCGTTTGGCAGTCCGCGGGCCAGCAGTTCCCCGTTCTCGTATGGCACCACCTCGTCGGCGGTCCCGTGGATGACCAGGCACGGCTCCGTGATTTCCCTGAGGCGGTCCGACGCGTCGAACGCCTGGACTGCCGCGCCTTGCCACTCCAGTGCCCGGTCGCTCGCGTCGCTGTCGATGCGCCAGTCGACGATGCGTTCGATGAGGTCCTCGTGGGCGTCCATGAACGAGTCCGAGAGCGCCGGTTGCATCTTGTACCGCCGGAGTTCCCGCTCGTCGAGGTCCTCGGGCACGTCGAACATCCGCTGCTGTGTCTCCTCGGGCACCGGCCTGGCCTCCGGCCCGCCCGGTGAGGTACACATGAGCGTCAGCGACTGCGCCCGGTCGTACTCTAGGGCGTACTGCTGGGCTATCATCCCGCCCATGCTGGCCCCGACGACGTGGGCCTGTTCGATGCCGGCGTCGTCGAGGACGGCCTCCAGGTCCCCGGCCATCTGGCCCATCGTGTACGGCCCCTCTGGTTCGTCCGAGTCCCCGGTGCCGCGGTTATCCCACACGATGGTCTGGTACTCGTCGACGAGCGCCTCCTGTTGCCACAGCCACATCCAGCGGCCGTAGCCGATACCCTCGACAAAGACGACGGTCTCGGCGTCCGGCGGCCCCTCACGTTCGTAGGCGATGTCGACGCCGTCGTTGGTCGCGTATTGCATAGTGGTCGGTTCTGGTTGGAAATCCTTCAAGTGGTCCGGTTCCTGGCTCATCGTGGTTCTGCCTCCGGTTTCGGTCGGTCGGGCTGTCGGGCGGTCGGTCCGGCGGTCGGGTGTCCGGCGTCGGTCATTCCGAGTCACCCCATAGCTTTGCGGGCAGTGCCTCGGCGAACGTGCCGCCGAGCCGGGCGCGAAGCGTGCCCAGCAGGCCGTCGGGGACGTAGAGGACGAACAGCACGAACACGAGGCCGACGTAGAGGCTGGCATGCCCGTTCAACAGCAGGTCGATGAGGCCGCCGATGGTCGTCCCGCCGACCAGCGTCGTGTCCAGCGTCCCCTGGCCCAGCAGCGCGCGGAGGTAGGGCAACAGGCCGCCGCCCTGCCCGGCCTTCGAGAGGAACTCTCGCACCGTTTCGTCGAACAGATGGCCGTACAGCGAGCCGGCGAGCGTGCCGAAGCCACCGATGATGCTCGCCAGCAGCGCGTCGCCGGTCACCAGGAAGTAAAACGAGTTCTCCGGGCTGGCCGAGCGCTTGAACCCGGCGAACAGCCCGCCTGCGACGGCGGCGAAGAACCCGCTGATAGCGAAGGCTCCGAGCTTGTACAGGTAGGTGTTGTAGCCGACGGCGATTGCCCGCTCCTCGTTTTCCCGGATGGCGAGTAACACCCGGCCGAAGGGGGAGTGGATGACCCGCTGCATGGCGAAGTAACACGCGAGGACGACCAGCCCGACCATGTAGTAGGACACTTCCGTCCCGGACAGCGTGGCCCCGAGCAGGGCCACCTCGTCGCCAGTGAGGACGCCGATAGACAGCGATAATTGGTCGATTCCGGGGACTCCGATCTGGAAGCCCTCGGCGTGGCTTGGTCCGACGGCGGGGCCATCCCGGGGGTTGGTCGCCACGTAGTCCCAGCCGCGGACGAACACGTAGAACACCTGCGCGAAGCCGAGCGTGATCATCGCGAAGTACACGCCCGAGAGGCGGAACGACACCAGCCCGACGAGTATCGCCAGCACGATGGCGATGAGACCGCCGACCAGCAACGACAGCATGAACGGCGTCCCGGGACCAAGCAGCGGCACCTTTCCGTTGGCGATGAGGATGACCGTGTACGCGCCGGTGCCGTAGAACACCGCGTGGCCGAAGGAGAGGTAGCCGGTGTAGCCGCTGATGAAGTCAAACGAGATGGCAAAGAGGCCGAAATAGAGGACGCCGACCATCGTCTCCACCGTCGGCAGGAGCATCTGCGTCTCGGCGCTGACCGGCGAGCTCAACAGGGTGTGGTACACCGGCGGATACAGCGCCAGCAGGGCGATGACGAGGATGTGGGCGGTGTGGTCCCGCAGGTACTCTCGGGGCCACCCCGTCTCGACGGTCGTCTCCGGTGGCTCGGACGCCGCCTCGGCGTCGGCCTCGGTCTCGGCGCTAATGGCCCCCCACCTCCTCGACGCCGAACAGGCCCTGCGGGCGGACGATGAGCGTCACCACGAGCACGAGGAACAGCACCAGTTCCGGCAGGCCGGTGAACTCGATGACGTTCTGGAACCACCAGGTCGTCACCGCGTCGGCCATCCCCACTACGAGGGCGGCCACGACGGTGCCCCGAAACGTGCCGAGGCCGCCGACGATGACGACGATGAACGCGGGCAGCAGCGTCTCGGCCGCAAGCGGCACACTCGCGCCCCACGTCGGGTCCCACATCAGGAGCGTTCCGGCCGCGCCGGCCAGGCCGATACCCAGCGCGAACACGACAGTGAACACCTGGCGCACGTCGATGCCCAGCGCCGCCGCCATCTCCGCGTCCTCGCTCCCGGCCCGGATGTACAGGCCGTAGCGGGTCCGCGTGAGGAACGCCCAGATGCCGACGACGGTAATCGCCCCCAGGAGTATCTGGAACAGCGACATCCAGCCGGCGCTGACGGGACCGAGAGCGACCGGTTCCCGGAGGAACTGCGGCTTGGTCGCCAGCGCGGCCTGCCAGTCAGACAGCGGCTGGAGGCCGTAGACCCCCAGCACGATGCGGGTCAGCTCCTCGATGACAAGCGTCAGGCCGAACGTCAGCAGAATCTGGTATATCGGCGGGCGGTCGTACAGCGGCCGGATGATGGTCGTCTCGATGGCCCCGCCGAGCGCCGTCAGCAGGGCGAAGGCGACGACGATGGCGACGAAGAACAGGCCGAGGCGAGTCAGCGGCGCTGTCCCGCCGGTGACCGTCACCACCATCAGGAGGCCGCCGAGGTACGCCCCGACCATCGTCAGCGAGCCGTGGGCGAAGTTCAACACGCCCATCAGGCCGAAGATGAGTGTGAGGCCGCTTGCGATCATGACGTACAGCGCCGACTTGGCGAGACCGTTGACGATGACGCCGCCGAGTTCGCCCAGCGTCAGAAACTCCGCGAGAGCTTCCAGTATCATGCCGACAGATACCTCCTGAACCGTTCGTCGTCGGCCGTGACCGCCGCTGTCTCGCCGTCGTCGACGACCCGTCCTTTGTCGAGGATGTAGAACCGGTCGGCCAGGTCCAGCGCCAGCGGGAGGTTCTGCTCGACCAGCAACATCGTCACGTCCTCGCTCGCCGTCGACAGCGCCTCGGCCACGTCCGTGACGATTTGGGGGGCCAGCCCCTCGCTCGGCTCGTCGACCAGCAGGAGGTCGTTGTCGCCGACCAGCCCGCGGGCGATGGCGAGCATCTGCTGTTGCCCGCCCGACAGCGTGCCGGCGTCCTGACCGCGTCGCTCTTCGAGGATGGGGAACGAGTCGAAGGCCAGCCGGAGGCCGTCGCCCACGTCGTCCGGGTCCGGTATCGCTGCACGGAGGTTTTCCTCGACCGTGAGCTGACCGAATATCCGGCGGTCCTCCGGAATCCAGCCGAGGCCGCGGCCGGCGACCTCGTGGGTCTCCAGGCCGACCAGCGACTCGTCCCGGAAGGTAATCGACCCCTCGCGGGGCGGCGTCAACTGCAGAACCGTCCGGAGCGTGGTGGTCTTGCCGACGCCGTTACGGCCGGCGAGCGCGACCACCTCTCCCTCCTCGACCGAGAGGTCGACGCCTTCGAGGATGTGGCTGTCGCCGTAGTAGGTCTGGACGCCGGCGAGTTCGAGCAGGCTCACGCCGTCCCCTCCCCCGAGTCCGGGTCTGACTCGGCCGCTGTCGACTCATCATTCAGACTCCCCGGTTCGTAGCCGCCGAGATACGCCGACTGTACGTCGGGGTTAGCCTGTACCTCTGCTGGCGGTCCGTCTGCGATGACCGCGCCCTGATGCAGGACGACAACGCGGTCGGAGACCCCCATCACGATGTCCATATTGTGCTCGACCAGCAGGACCGGGTAGTCCTCCGCCACTGCTTCGATGAGGTCCCGGATTTCGTCGACGCTCTCCGAGGAGACGCCGGCGTTTGGCTCGTCGAGCAGGAGGACCGCGGGGTCGCCGGCCAGCGCGATGGCGACTTCGAGCTTGCGCTTCGCGCCGTGGCTCAGCGTGCTCGCGATATCTTGCGCCCGGCGGGCGAGCCCCACCCGGTCGAGAAGCTCGTGGGCGCGCTCGGTGAACTCGTCGTAGTGGTCGACGTTACGCCAGAACGTCGTGGCGTCGTCGCTGTGGGCCTGTTCGGCGACCCGGACGTTCTCCAAGACCGTGCTGTTGGGGAAGACATTCGTCACCTGATAGGAGCGGTGGAGGCCCTTGCTGGCTGTCTCGTGGGGTGACGCGTCGGTGATGTTTTCCCACCGTCCGTCACGCTGGAGTTCGACCGTCCCCTCAGTGGGCGAGAGGGTCCCGGTCAGCAGATTGAAGAACGTCGTCTTCCCGGCCCCGTTCGGACCGATGAGCGAGCAGAGTTCGGTGTCGAGTTCGAAGTCGACGCTGTCGACGGCAGTGAGTCCCCCGAACTCTCTGGTCAGTCCCTGTGTTCTGAGCATACCTACAGTGAACAGCCCATCTGATCGCTGTCCTGCGGGATGGTCGTCTCGTCGTCGCTGATGCGGGCGAGCGGTTCACCGGGCATGATGGCTGCGCCCCAGTTGTCGGCCCACTCGTCGGTCGTCGGAATCGGGTTCGCGACGGTCATCGCCGACCGCGCCTGGTTGTTGTACGACTGGAAAGTGTAGCCGTTCTCGCCTTTCGGCGTGTCGGTGACAGTCAGCCCCTTCAGGGAAGTGGCGATGTCTGCACCGTCGGTCGACCCGCTCTCCTGAATGGCCTGATGAATCGCCGACGCGCCCGTGAACGTCCCCGCCGAGAACAGGTCCGGGACGACGCCGTAAGCGTCGGTGTAGCTCTCGACGAACGCGTCGTTGATGGGATTGTCGTACTGATTCCAGTGGTAGCGAGTCGTGAATGGCCCCAGCTGTGAGTTCCGTATCTTCTCCTCGGTCAGGGGTTCGCCGAGTACGCTCTGCATCGTCCCGCCGACAACGCTGTTGGTGATTCGGGTTGCGAACCCGCCGAACACGCGGTAGGAATACTCGCCCGAGAGGAACGCATTGAACATCGCCGGGAGCGTCGCGACCGTGAAGCCGCCGACGACCCCCTCAGCTCCGGCCTCCTCGGCGTTGTCCAGCAAACCGTCCCACTCGGCGTAGCCCTGTTCGACAAAGCGCTCACCGACGATGTCGACGCCCTCAGCTTCGAGCACGTCTCGGTAGTTGTTGACGACTGCGCGGCCGAAGCTGTAGTCCGCGCCGAACAGGTAGACGCTCGATACGTCCGTCTCTCTGGCGACGTACTTCCCGCCCGATCGCGCGTCCATCGCGGTGTTCTCGCTGGCCCGATAGACGAGGTCGCTACAGGTAGCCGAGTTAGACGTGATGTCGGCCGACGCCGCCGGCCCGAGCATGATGGGGACCTGTGCCTGATTGACGACCGTCGTGACGACCCGGCTGGCCGCCGCCGAGGACGTACAGCCCGCGAGCAGGTCCACGCTCTCGTTCTCGACGAGGTTCGTCGCCGCCGTCTGGGCCGTGTCCGCCGAGAACTCCGTGTCCCGTATCAGCAGCCGGTACTCCGTGTCATCAGCAGTGACCGTTATTTCGCCGCTCCCGGCGTCTGTCGGCGGTTCCGTCCCGCCCTTGTACGCCAGCCCGGAGAGGAAGCCCCACAGCGCCTGGTCGCCGTAGTACTTCAGGTCGCCGGCTCGGGGCTGGAGCACCCCGATGGTAACTGTCTGTGCCGAGCCACTGCCGCCCGATTCACCGTTCGTGCCGCTGTCCGTCGCACCGCCGTCCGAATCGTCCTGTTCAGTCATGGATGAGTCGTCACTGACACAGCCGCTGAGTCCGACAACACCGGCACCGAGCGCGCCGAGAACGCGCCTCCGTGTAGCCGTATTCTGCATAACAAATAATTGTAGACTCGCCGGCCACATAGTGCCCTGAGTTAACATGTTAACGCGGCGGGGCCGTCGGGCCTGCAGCGGCCCTAACCTTCGAGTGTGGGGCGGACGGAACGCAATCGATGCCGGGACGAGAGCAACTGTCGCGCTGGCTGCTGGTACTCCTGCTGGGCCAGCTCTCGGTTCGCGCGCTCGTCGGGGGCGCGGCGCTGCTTACCGCTCCCGCCGGCACGCTCGTCGGACTACCGCCGGGGCCGCTCGACAACACGCCGTTCGATACCTTCCTCGTCCCCGGCCTGGTGCTGTTCGTGGTGTTCGGGCTGACAGCCGCGGTCGTCTGTTACGGGGCCTACGCGACTCGCCGGTGGGCACGGCCGGCGGCCGTCGGCGTCGCCGTGGCACTCCTGGCGTGGGTTGCCGTCGAGGTGAGCGTCGGCTTCTCCCGGCCGACGGTCCTACTGAACGTCGGGACCGGAATCGGCGTGCTGGGACTGGTCGCGTTACAGCGGCGGCAGTGAGTCCCGTGTCAGTCCTCGATCTCGTCCAGTGCGTCGACGACGCGCTCGATCATCTTCCGCTCGCCGCGTCGGAGATTCTTCGAGACGGCGGGTTTGGACACGCCGAAGTCCTCGGCCAGCGACCCCAGCGTCGCGTCCCGGGGCGACTCGAAGTAGCCCTCGGAGACGGCGGTCTCCAGCGTCTCGCGTTCGGTGTCCGAGAGGTCCCGACAGCCGTCGACGAGCGTCATCGCCGCGCCGGCGTTCTGGACAAGGTCCTGAAGCTGTGGGAGCGTCGTCGACGTGCGTTCGACCACGTCGTACTCGTTGTCGCGGTCCAGTTCCGAGAGCGTCGTGTCGGCGTCCCGGCCGCGGTCGAAGCCGACGTGCCAGGTTTCGCTGCCCGCCTCGATATGGAACGGGCCGGTGATGTACCCGCCGTTGTCCCTGATGGTCTGCATCGCCGCTGTTTCTTCGATCGTCGTCCGGATGTGCGCGGCGTTTTCTTCGCGGCGTAACAGCACACAGTCGTTCATGTTCTCGTGAGCCTGCAAGCTGTCAAGCCCCGTATCGAGTATCCCCGCGTCCTCGGCTTCGACAACCATCCGCGTCTCCAACTCCCGCGCACGCTGATCGAAGTCCCAGTGTACTGCTGCAAAGGCGACACTGTGGTCTGCCGTCGTGTCGATGAAGGGGCAGTCGTACTGCTCCATGTCCAGAGCGATGTCTATCATTGGCAGTCCACTGTCTCGTATGTGGTTCGTGTGATACGGTAAAGAACCCCACGATTAATAATAGCTGTTTTCCGCAAACGGGTTCTTCACGAACGTCTATCCCTGATACACCGTTTCAATAGTGTTTTAGGGCTCGGTTCTGGATGAAGTGGTATGACTTTGCACGCCAGAGAGATAAACCAGGACGTACGGGAGCTGGGTGCGCTCCTGGGCGAAGTGCTGGAGGCACAGACCTCGACCGAAGCGTTCGAAACGGTAGAAACGATTCGGAACTCGTGTATCGACTACCGGCGCGGGGACGCCGAGACGCGGGACGAGGTCCACCGGGCACTGAACCGGCTGAATCCGGAGACGCAGGACATTGTCGCACGCGCGTTTACTACCTACTTCGAACTTATCAATCTCGCCGAGGAACGCGAACGGGTCCGGGAAATCCGAGAAGGCAGTCAGGAAGGCGTGCTGGCAGACAGCGTCGAGGAAGCCGTCCGGGACCTGGCCGAACGCGGCGCGGACCCGGAGGAGTTCGAGCAGGTCCTCGAAGACGTGCTCATCCAGCCGACGTTCACGGCCCATCCGACCGAAGCCCGCCGGAAGACAGTGAAGGCGAAGCTCCGGTCAGTGGCCCGTGACATCGAACGACTCGACGAGCGGCGACTCACCGAACGCGAACAGAATCGTATCGAGCGGGATCTCGACGCCGAAGTGACAAGCCTCTGGCAGACCCCGCAGGTACGGGACCGCCGGCCGGAGGTCACCGACGAGGCACTGAACGTGCAGTGGTACCTCGAAAACGTCCTGTTCGATGTCATCGACGAGGTGTACGACGAACTCGAACACACGCTCGAAGACGTGTACGACGAGGACATCGATATCGACACCCTCTACGAGTTCCGCTCGTGGGCCGGCTCGGACCGTGACGGCAACCCGTTTGTCACCACCGAGGTGACCGAGGAGACCCTAGAGCGCCAGCGCGATACCGTCCTGCCGCTGTACCGCAACAAGCTCAAGGAACTCTCCGGCGTGCTCAGTCAGGACGCCTCGAACATCGCGACCGACGCGCTGTTCAACGAGCGACTGGACCGGCACAAGTCCAGGCTCCCCGGCATCGCCGCGGAGGCTGAGGAACGCTATCCGGACGAGCCCTACCGCCAGAAGCTCCGGCTGATGCGCGAATCCGTCATCCGGGTCAGCGACGTTCGTCAGGGCGGCTACGAGAACGAGGAGGAACTGCTGACCGACCTCCGCGTCATCGCCGACAGTCTTCGGGAGAACGACGCCGAAGTCATCGCAGAGGCTCACGTCGACCCGCTGATCCGCAAAGTCGAGACATTCGGCTTCACCCTCGCTAGCCTCGATCTGCGCGACCACCGGAAGATGCACACCGACGCCATCGCCGAGGCTGTCGACCGGCAAGGCATCGATTACGCGGCGATGGACGAGGACGAGCGCGTCGAGTTCCTGACCGAAGCGATTCTGCAGGACAACCCCGTCATCGACATGGAAGACACCGAGGGGCTCTCGGAGGATGCTACCCGCGTCCTCGACCGATTCCGCGCCACCGCCGACTGGCAAAACGAGTTCGGCATCGACGCTATCGACACCTACGCCATTTCGTGGTGTGAGGAGCCCAGCCACGCGCTTGAAGTTCTGTTCCTCGCTGACCAGGTCGACATCGTCGACTTGCCCGGTTACTGCGGGTTCGACGTGGTGCCGCTGCTGGAATCGGAGTACGCCCTCTCGGGCGCGCGCCGCATCATGGGCACGCTGTTCGAGAACGAAGCCTACTCTCAGGCACTGGAGGCCCGGGACAACATTCAAGAAATCATGCTGGGCTACTCCGACTCGAACAAGGAGAACGGCTTCCTCGCCGCCAACTGGTCGCTGTACAACAACCAGAAGCGTCTGGCGGACATCACGGACGACTACGACGTGGAGATGCGTCTGTTCCACGGCCGCGGCGGCTCTATCTCTCGCGGTGGCGGTCCGATGAACGACGCCATGCTGGCCCTGCCAAACGAGACGGTGACCGGCCAGATCAAGTTCACCGAGCAGGGCGAGGCCATCGCCGAGAAGTACGCCAACCACGACATCGCCGAGCGCAACCTCGAACAGATGCTCAACGCCCAGATTCGGGCGCGGAAAAACGCCATCGAGGAGCCGGTCGAGGAGATCCCCGACGAGTGGGAGGACGCAATGGAGACGGCGGCCGATGCTGCCCGCGACGAGTATCAGGACCTGCTTGAGACCGACGGCTTCGTCGAGTTCTTCGAGCAGGCGACGCCCATCACCGTCATCGAGAACCTCAACATGGGCTCGCGACCGGCCTCCCGCAGCGAGGACCGCAGCGTCGAGGACCTCCGTGCCATCCCGTGGGTGTTCTCCTGGACGCAGGCCCGCTGTATCATCCCCGGCTGGTACTCCATCTCGACCGGGCTGGACGCATACCTAGAAAACGGCGGCGATATGGAAACGCTACAGGAGATGTACGAGAACTGGCCGTTCTTCCGGACGAAACTCGACAACGCGTCGCTGGCACTCGCCCGTACCGACCTCGGAATCGCCGAGGAGTACGCCGACCTCGCCGACCCCGAACTCCGCGAGCGTATCTACCCGCGAATCGTCGAGGAGTACGAGGACACTGTCGAGAAGGTGCTCGAAATCACTGGGCAGGACGGGCTCCTCTCGCGGGACTGGCTCAAGGAGAACCTTGAGCGCCGGAACCCGTACGTCGACCCGCTGAACCTGTTGCAGGTCCGCCTGCTCAAGCAGTCCCACCGGACCGAAACCGAGCGCCGGACCCTGCGGCTGACCGTCCAGGGCATCGCGGCCGGAATGAAAAACACTGGGTGAGCCACTGAGCGTCACCGGCTGCGGCATAGCTGGAATAACTTACTACGAAAGTAGTACCCATCGAAGGATTTAGGCGTCTGCCCCCGGAGTAGCCGGTATGGCACTCGAAACCGTTCTTCTCGCAGTCGGACCGAACGACGCCGACCGAATCGACGAACTCGCTGACGCCGTGCTTGATATCGCGAGTCCGGCCGGCGCGACGGTCATCGTTGCACACGTATTCACCGACGACCAGTACGACGGCGTTGTCGACAGGCTCGAATTCGAATCGACCGGCGAAGCCAACCCCGACGAAGTCGCCGACCGCCACACAACCGTCCGGGAACTTGTCTCACGGTTCGACGACGCCGGTCTGTCGACGCAGGTCCGGGGTGCCGTGGGCAACCACGGCGAACAGATCGTCAGCCTCGCAGAGGTGACGGAGTCGGACCTCGTCGTCGTCGGCGGCCGCAAGCGCTCGCCGACCGGCAAGGCCGTCTTCGGCTCCACCGCACAGGAAGTCATGCTGAACGCGCCGTGCCCAGTCACGTTCGTCCGCGGCGAAGAGTAGGAGGTACTTACTCGACCAGCGCGGCTTCAAGGAGTTCGAGCGGGTGGCGGATCTCGTATCCGCTCCCGTGTTCCATCTGCATCGCACAGGTCGGGCACTCGGTCATACCGGTATCGCCTTCGGCGTGTTCCATGTGCTCGAACATCTCCTCGCCGATTTCCATCGACTTCTCGTATTTTTCCTCTTTCCAGCCGTAGGTTCCCGAGATGCCGGAACAGGAGTCGCCCACGTCCTCAACTTCAGCGCCGTCGAGGTCGCGGAACAGTTCGACGGCCTGGCGATCAAGCCCCTGGTTGCGTGAGTGACACGGGGCGTGGTAGGCGAACTCTTCGGCCAGCTCGCCGTCCACGTCAGCCGCCTGCACTTCGCCCTTGAGGTCCTCGTGGATGCGGAGGTACTCGACGGCTTCGAACGTGTTCTCCGCCACTTTGTCGATGCCGTCGATGTCGAACAGTTCGGGGTACTCCTGTCGGAGCGCCATCGAACAGGAGGTACAGGAGGCGATGGCGTGGTAGCCCTCGTCGACGAGTTCTGACATCGACGAGACGTTGGTCTCGGCGTGGCGGCGGGCGTCGTCGAGCATCCCGTTGGCGAACATCGGCGTCCCAGAGCACTTCTGTTCTGGCGCGACGACCTCGTAGCCGAACTCCTCGTACACCCGGACCATGGCCTTGCCGACCTCCGGCGTGTTGTAATTGGAGTAACAGCCGTGGAAATACGCGACCTTCTTGTCGGCGTCCTCGGGGAGTCCGCGGCGCTCGCGCGCTTCCCTCGCGTTCTCACGCGAGGCCGCCTGACCGCCGCGGTCGGCCCACCACTCGCGGAAGGTCTGCCGTGCAAACTCGGGGAAGTCGCGCTCGCTGGTGACGCCAAGTGTCTTCTCCATGACCCAGCGGGCCGGGCCGAAGTTCATGGCGAAGTTGGCCAACCGCGGGACCTTGCTCGCAAAGAACGCGGAGGTGCGGTAGTTCGCCAGAATGCGGTTGCGGATGTACTCGACGGAGAGTTTGTCCATCTGCTCGCTGACATACTCCCCGCGAGCGGTGTTGTGCATCTGGCTGAGCGGGACGCCAGACGGACAGGCGTTGTCACAGCGCATGCAGTTCGAGCAGTCCATCACCGAGTCGTCGACGGTGTAGTCGTCGTCGGACTGCTTGAGCCGCCACTGTTCGGGACCCTGGAACTTCGGGCCGGGGAAGTCGTCGTCGACCTCCGCGACAGGGCAGTTCGTGTCGCAGGTCGAGCATTTATAACAGGAGTCCGCGCCGGGACGGAGGTCGAAGTCGTCGCTGTCGGGGAAGACATCAACTGGTTCGAACTCTTCGCCTGTATTCGGTGCTACCGGGTCAAACTCTGTCTCTGGTGGGGTTTCAGCGTCACTCATCGTGCCTCCTGTGCGGCGCGCTGGCCCGCCGCGTAGCCTGTTGCAATCGAGACCCCGCTACCGGACTTCTCGGCGGCGAAGTCGTACCCGCCAAGCACGGAGCCGGCGGCCCGCAGGTTCTCGAACTCGCTGTGCTCACTCGCGTCGAGGGGGCGCAGGTCGTCGTCGGTCGCCACGCCGTAGCGGGCGAACTCGTGGTCGCCAAACAGTTGGCCCTCGAACCAGTCGTAACGGTCCTCGGCGTGGGGGACGTGGCAATCGAAGATAGGTTCGTACACACCCTCGCGGTCGGACTCGACGCCCTTGCCGACGAAGCCGCCGGTCGCGAGGACGTACTGGTCGGCGCTGTTGGGAATCTTCGCACCGTTCTTCTCGATGAATACCTTCTCGATGCGGTCCTCGCCCTCGAAGTCGACGACGGGGTTGCCGGTCTCGATGCTGGCCCCGGCCTCGTCAAGCGCCGCAAACAGCGCGTCCTCAAGGCGGAGGCCGGGCAGCGACGGCGGCCCCATCGGGACTTCGAACACGTCGACGCCGAGGCGGTCGCCCAGTGCGTCGCGGATCGCGCCGGGATTGTCGTCGCCGAGAATTGCCGGGAACCCGACCCGATCCTCGTCCTCCAGCAACGGGTTCACGCGCTGTGCCAGCGCCTCGCGGGCCGGGACCATGCGCCCGCGGACCGCCACCTCGCTGTTGGTATCGAGCAGTTTGGCGTATCGGGTGACCTTCGCGTCCGCGCGCAGGTCGCCCGGGAATCGGATCGTCTCGCCGCGGACATCGAACGGGACGCCCGTCGCGTCGAGATGGGCAGCGACGTGGGGGGCGTCGAAGTCGACCATCTCCTCGATGCCGACAAGCAGCGTGTCGCGGGTGTCGCTGGCGAGGCCGGCGCTGGCTCCAGCCGGGTAGCGGGCGGTCGGCTTGATACTCCCGCCGTGGGTCGGCAAGAGCGCGTTCGTCTCCGTGTGTTCGCCTTCGTAGGTCGGGACCGCGTCGTCAAACAGCGACAGCGCGTCACGGACCGTCTGGACGCCGACTTTCCGGTACGGGTGGCTCTCCGGGAGCGACGGAATCGCCTCGTACGGGTTGGTCAGTGGGCCGTCGCCGTCTGGCGTGTAGCCGAGCACGTCAACCAGGCCAGACGCCTGGCGAAGCGTGCTCTGCTTGTAGGAAACCAGTCGCACGTCGGCTCCTTCTCGGGCGGCCGCCAGCGCACTGGTCAGTCCGCCGAGGCCGCCGCCGATGACGAGTACCTCTGACTCAATAGCCATCTGTCCCTCCGTCGGCGGCCACGTCCGCGCTGTCGACGCCGCCCGCCTGACTGTGGCCGGTGTCGAACGCCGAGAAGTCGACCGGCTCGCCGTCCGCCGGGTCCTGATCGCGGTTCTGTGTCGTTGCGTGCAACGCGTAGTTCAACGCCGCCTGCGAGAGCTGTTCGCCCCAGAGGGCGTGGCGCTGGCCCTTCCAGCGCTCCTGGAGCAGTTCATCCCAGGCCTCGCGGACGATGCTCTCGTCGTACTCCGAGTGGAGTTCGCTCGCCATCCGGTGGGAACAGAAGCCGCCCTGGCAGTTGCCCATCGACGCGCGGGTGCGGATGCGGACGGCGTTGAGGTCCGAGCCGGACCCTTCGATAGCGTCCTGAATCTCGGCGCGGGTGACGCCTTCACATTCGCAGACGGTCGGGTTCGGGCCGTCCGTTTTGAGTACCTCGTCGGCCCGGGAGCCGAGTCGCTCGACGCTCCGCCGACCGATGGGCGAGCGCAGCCCGAACTCGTCCATGTAGTCCCGGAGCACCGAGAAGTCCTCGCTGCCCGGAAGTGGCTCGTCGGCGGTCCGGCAGTCGGCGTCGATGCCGAACTTCCCGCAGACGTGGTCGCTTATCTGCTCGCCCATCATCCGGTAGGTCGTGAACTTCCCGCCGACAATGCTGGTCATGCCGGGGAGGTCGTCGCGCTCGTCGTGATCGAGCAGGAAGAAGTCCCGCGTGATGTCGGTCGGGTCGTCACTGCCGACGTCCGGCGGTTCGTACAGCGGGCGAACGCCCCAGAACGAGCGAATGGTCCGCGCCTCGTCGAGCATCGGAACCAACTCCGAGAGGGTGTCGATCATCATGTCGACCTCCCACTGCTCCTCGGGGTAGTCTTCGGGGTCCTCGACCTCCTCGTCAGTCGTCCCCAGAATCGCAGTCGTCTCGTGGGGAACGACGATGTCCGCGTCGCCCTTCGGTCGACAGCGGTTGATGACGGTGTCGACCTGACGGATGTTCATGATGGTCATGACACCCTTGGAGGGGCGAACTTCGATATCCAGCCCGGCCATGTCACCGATGCGGCCGGCCCAGGCACCAGTTGCATTCACGACGTAATCAGCGCGGATCTGTTCGGTTCCGCCCTCCGTGCCGTGGACGCGCTTGCCGGGGCCGGAGTCGTGTTCGACCTCGATGCCGACGACCTCGCCGCTCTCGACGAGGAGGTCGGTCACTTTGGAGTGGGTCTCGATGCGCGCGCCGTGTTCCTGTGCGCTCGCGGCGTTCGCGACGACCAGCCGGAACGGGTCGATGGCCCCGTCAGGAACGCTGATTGCCTTGTCGATGTCCTTCGCCAGGTGTGGCTCCATCGCGCGGGCTTCTTCGCCCGAGACGACTTCGGCGGGGATGCCGCACTCCTCACAGCCGCTGAGCTTCTTCTGGAAATACTCCTCGGAGTCCTCAGGTCGCTTGACGAACAGGCCACCGGTCATTTCGACACAGTGGCTTGCGATGTCACGCAGTACCCGGTTTTCCTCGATACACTCGGTCGCGCTGGCCTGGTCCGAGACGGCGTATCGCCCGCCGCTATGGAGCAGCCCGTGCATTCGACCGGTGGTCCCGTGGGTTAGATTCCCCTGTTCTACGAGGGTCACGTCGAGCCCGCGCATCGCGAGGTCCCGCGCGATGCCCGCCCCAGTCGAGCCGCCACCGATGACGGCGATGTGTGGTGTCGGTCCCATCTATCTTTCCGTGATTTTGGAGCGCACACACTTCACTTTACCGTTGCTGGTGCTTGGACAGTAAATTTTCTATGTAATCATGAGGAATACCGTGACACCTACTGTTAATTGTGAACGCACAGCATATTATTTTTCGCTGATTGGCCAGGTAGTGGTTGACCACATTCTCTCAAATTCGAGAGATAACTCCATATTTTCAAATACTGGCGTACTAGAGACGACGTTGTAGAATGGAAACCGCGCTCGCGTATTAATTATCACTCCTACCGTTTCGACAGTAACTATTATATATTTTGATAGTGGACTATTCCCGAGAGCGTGTTGGTCGTTCGGCCAACGGGAGCGACAATGAGTAAATGGAACCCACTTGATTCAGAAGACGGCCCGCCTGACAGGGAGCACACCGACGGCGGCGTCACAGAGGGGCGGGATGGAAACGAGTCTGAGACTGAACCGCCGTCAGCAGAAGCCCTCCAGAAGGACGCAGAGACCGAAAACGACCCTGAACGGGCGGAACTGGAAGCACGATGTGAGCAACTGGCGGCGGAACTCGAACAGGAGCGGGCAGACCGCCAGGCGCTCGAAACCACTGTCGACCGTCTCACGTCTGTTGCCAAGGCGAACGCTAACGGCGACCTGACCGCAAAACCCGGACAGCCACCAGCTGAGGCGGCTGAGCCGCTGTACGACGCATACGAGGAACTGCTCCGGGAATGGACTGACACTGTCGATCGGATGGCGTCGTTCAGCGAACAGGTGACCGCCGCAACGGAACAGGTCGACACCCGTCTCGGATCGGTCAAGTCCGCCAGCCGGGATGTGAGCGGTGCTGTCGGCGAGATTTCGGCTGGTTCGGACGAGCAGCGCGACGAGATACAGTCGATTTCCGACGAGATGCGGAACCTCTCGGCGACGATTGAGGAGATAGCGAGCGCCGCAAACGAGGTTGCGGACACGTCAAGCGAAGCCAGCGCTCGGGGCGAATCCGCACTAGAGTCGGCGTCCTCGGCGATGACGACGCTCGACCGATTGACTGACAACGCCGAAGCGACCGTCGACAAGGTCGAACAACTGAACGACCTGCTGTCTGACATCGAGGAGATTGTGGGCTTCATCACGGACGTCGCGGACCAGACCAATATGTTGGCGCTGAACGCCAACATCGAGGCTGCCCGAGCAGGGGAATCCGGCGACGGGTTCGCCGTCGTGGCTGAGGAGGTCAAATCGCTCGCAACAGAGACGAAGGAAGCGACTGACGAGATTGCAGCGTCTATCCAGGAGGTTCACGAACAGGCTGACGCGACGGTTTCGGAGATGTACGATACCCGGAAGAGTGTCGAAGACACCCGCTCGTCAGTCGCCAGTGCGCTTGATGAACTGGATTCCGTCGTCTCGATGGTCGAGGAGGTCGATTCGAGCGTCCAGGAGATTGACGATGCGACGGATACGCAGGCCGACTCCACACAAGAAGTCGTGTCGATGGTCGACGATGTCGAGGATATCAGCGCCCGGACAGCCGAAGAGGCAGCTGTCGCCGCCGACGCCGCAGCGGACCAGACAACGGAACTTGCAGAGGTCTCGACGCGAGTTTCCACGCTTACCGAGCGGGCTGAATCGCTTGAAGCGTCGCTGGAGTCCTTCGAACTGGCGACCGGTTCGGCGGCGGCGACCACGGACGGAACTGTCGTCGAATTCTGGCACGCGATGGGCGGCGAGAAGGCGTTACTGCTGGAAGACCTCGTCCGCGAGTTCGAATCACAGACCGACGGGATCAGTCTCGCGCTGCGGTCGAAAGGGAGCTATCGCGGGACTCTCGATGCGACGCTGAACGCCGCTGAAAACGGTGACCCACCGGCGATCGCACAGATATTCGAGATTGGCACCACGCGTGCGCGCGATAGTGGTCATTTCATCCCGGTCGAAGAACTGCTCCCGAGCGCTCACATCGACGCGCTGCTCGATCCAGTGACGAACTACTACCGTTTCGACGGGACGCTCCACTCGCTGCCGTTCAATGCGTCGAACCCGGTGATGGCGTACAACCGGGACGCGTTCAGACAGGCTGGGCTCGATCCCAGTTCGCCGCCGGAAACCCTCGCTGACGTTCGGAGCGCAGCTGAGACGCTCGTCGACCGGGGTGGCGTGGACACTGGTATCACGTTCGCGAACTACTCGTGGTTCGTCGAACAGTGGTTTGCCGAAGCTGACCAGCTCCTCGTAGACGAGAACAACGGACGGTCCGGGTCGCCGACAGAGAGCTATCTTGACGGGGAGTTCGCCCACGACTTATTCGAATGGTGGCAGACCCTCGAAGCGGACGGACTGTACCACGACCCCGGAATCGAAGCCAGAGGGGCGGCTCGGACCCACTTTGCCGAGGAGAACGCCGCGATGCTCATCGGCTCGACGTCGTCGCTGAACAGTATCGAACGTAGCGCCGACTTCGATGTCGGAACCAGCCAGCTCCCAGTGCTCGACGACCGGACCGGTGTACTCGTCGGCGGCGCATCCCTCTGGGTCGGCGATGCAGTTTCCGGGGCCGTACACGACGCTGTCGGGGAGTTCCTCACCTGGCTTACCGAACCAGCCCAGCAGCGACGGTGGCACCAGGAAACCGGGTACTTCCCGGTCCACGAGGAGACGATTCCACGGCTCCGGGCCGACAACTGGTTTGACCGGAACCCCCACTACAGAACGGCGTTCGACCAGCTCATGGAGACGCGCGATACCACTGCAACGCGGGGCGCGCAGATCGGACCGTTCGATACGGTTCGAACAATCATCGAAGATGCCGTCGACAGTATGGATGGGCCTGATTCGGTTCCGTCTGCACTTGACCGCCTCGACACACAGGTCACAAAGCAGCTTGAGCGGTACAATTCCGGACGGTAGCGCCGTCCCGGCCTTTCTTTACTCCCCAAACATCACCATTAGTAATCTTTATAATGGTTCACTATGTTGTTTACTGGCAAGGTGGTAGCTTTCATAAATAAGCTACCTCCACCACGGAGAACACAACAATGGCAGACACATACGTTGGCGCGATCGACCAGGGAACGACCGGTACCCGCTTCATGGTATTCGACCACAGCGGCCAGGTCGTTGCGAACGCCTACGAGAAGCACGAACAGATTTATCCGGAGCCCGGCTGGGTTGAGCACGACCCCGTCGAAATCTGGGAAAACACGCAGGAAGTCGTGACGAAAGGGCTGGCGGACGCAGGTGTCGGTGCCGAACAGCTCGAGGCGCTCGGCATCACGAACCAGCGCGAGACGACGATCGTCTGGGACAAGGAGACCGGCAAACCGGTCCACAACGCGCTGGTCTGGCAGGACCGCCGAACCACCGACCGGGTCGAGGAAATCCAGGAAGAGGACAAGGTCGAGTGGATCCGGGGGAAGACCGGGCTGGAATGTGACGCCTACTTCTCGGCGACAAAGACTGAGTGGATCCTCGACAACGCGGAACCGCTCAAGATGCAGAGCTCGCGCGGCGCTGACCTCCGCGAACGGGCCGAAGACGGCGAGCTCCTGATGGGGACCATCGACGCGTGGCTCATCTACAAGCTCACCGGCAACCACATCACGGACGTCTCGAACGCATCGCGGACGATGCTTTACAACATCCACGACATGGAGTGGGACGACGAACTCCTCGAAGAGTTCGGCGTTCCGAAGTCCATGGTTCCGGAAGTCCGCCCGTCTTCCGACGAGAGTCTGTACGGCCACACCGACGCGGACGGCTTCCTCGAAGAGGAAGTCCCCGTTGCGGGCGCGCTGGGTGACCAGCAGGCCGCACTGTTCGGCCAGACGTGCTTCGATAAGGGTGATGCGAAGAACACGTACGGGACCGGCGCGTTCTATCTGATGAACACCGGCTCCGAAGCAGTCGCCTCGGACAACGGCCTGCTGACGACCGTCGGCTTCCAGATGTCCGGTGAACCCGTTCAGTACGCGCTGGAAGGCTCCATCTTCATCGCCGGCGCGGCCATCGAGTGGCTCGAAGACGTCGACCTCATCAACAACGCCGCCCAGACCGCAGAACTGGCCCGCTCGGTTGACTCAACCGACGGTGTCTACATGGTTCCGGCCTTCACTGGTCTCGGCGCTCCGCACTGGGACGGGCGCGCTCGCGGGACCATTGTCGGGATGACTCGCGGCACGCGAAAGGAGCACATCGTGCGTGCGACTCTAGAGTCTATCGCGTACCAGACCCGCGACCTCGCGGAAGCGATGGAAGAAGACTCCGGCGTCGAGATGACGACGCTGCGAGTCGACGGTGGTGCCGTCAAGAACAACTTCCTCTGTCAGCTCCAGTCCGACATCATCCAGACGGACATCGCTCGGCCGCAGGTTGACGAGACCACTGCCCTCGGGTCAGCATACGCCGCCGGCCTCGCTGTTGGGTACTGGGACACTGTCGACGAACTCCGGGACAACTGGCAGGTCGACGAGGAGTTCTCGCCGGAGATGGACGCCGAGGATGCAGACAAGATGTACGCTCGCTGGGACGACGCCGTCGACCGTTCCCGCGACTGGGCACAGGAGGAATAACAGATGGCAATCGCATTCGGACTCACGGCAGTCGATATGCTCGTCCTCGCCATCGCGGCGTTCGCGGGCGGCGCGTTCGGGGCATCTATCGGTGCACTCCCGGCGTTCTGTTTCACCGGCTTCATGGTGCTTATCGGAGAAGCCGGTAACGTCGTCTCAGAGTCGTTCATCGGCGGGTCTCCTGACGTCATTGCCGGTGCCGCCGGTGGGTACGGAGCCGGCATCGTCGGCCCGCTGGCCTTCGGTCCCGTGTTCGGGCCACACGTCGCCTTCGCTGGTGGTGTGGCAGCAGCCGCTTACGCCGCGAAATACGACGGAATGTACGAGCCGGACGACGGTGACTACCACCCGGCGAAGGACATCGCCTACGCCCTCGGTACCCGGCCGGACGTGCTTGCTGTCGGTGGGGTATTCGGTATCTTAGGGATGGCGATCAGGCAGACGTCCGGCGGACTCGGAATTCCGATCGATCCGCCTGCGGCAGGGGTCATCCTGACCGCTGTTATCGCCCGTCTGGTCTTTGGCTACCCGGTTATCGGCCGTGCCCGCGGAAGTGGCCTGCTCGATATGTCGCCGTTCGAGAGCGGAAAGATGCGGTCGAGCAACAGTGACGAAGTCGCAACGGATGGCGGAGCCATGGCTGCCGAGCGACCGGCTGTCGAGCCGTGGCTGCCACACCAGTACAAGTGGACACACGTCGCAATGCTCGGGCTCATCACCGGCATCCTCGGTGCGTACATCTTCGCGAAGACCGGGAGTCTCTTCCTCCCGTTCGGTATCTCAGCAGCGAGTCTGCTGTTCCTGAACCTCGGCGTGGAGAAATTCCCGGTCACACACCACATGACGCTCCCAGCAACGTTCGTCGCTAGTATGGCGATGACGGACGGAGCGAGTGTCCTAGTCGCGCTCGGGCTGGGCGCATTCTTCGGTATCCTAGGCGCGCTGTTCGGTGAGGTCTACCAGCGCATCTTCTACGCGCACTCGGATACGCACTTCGACCCGCCAGCCGCATCGATCATCACGACGACCCTCATCCTGGGCATTCTGGCACTGGCTGGAGTGTTCACGACGTCCGCAGCGATCCCCCTGCCGTAAGAACTCATACGGCTTTTTATTTACAGGTCCAATCGAATATACACACGATCTAATTTCCAAGCATGGACATTGAAGCGAGAATCAAGCGTCGACAACGCCGGAACGGTGAGCCACGGCTCATTCAGGATTACGAGTCCATCTCACCGGTCGTCCACATAGAGGAGCCGGCCGACCGAGGTCCGGTCCTCGAACGGCTGCTCGACCACCTCGATCCGGTGTTTGATGGCCAGCTTCCGCCCAACGCGTACGTGTACGGCCCCCACGGTTCAGGGAAGTCCGCGGTTATCACGGCGCTGTTCGCCAACTTAGAACAGCTCCCGACGGAGCAACAGGCGATCATCCACACGACGACCCGTGCACAGCCACCGACCTCTCCGTCGTTCGTCTATGTGAACGCCAGAGAGACCGCAAGCGAGTTTGCGTTCTACCACGCAATCTTGGACGCACTCGTTGACGAATCGGTGCCGGAACACGGAATTGGGACGGAGACGCTCAAATCACGGCTCCACGACCTCGTCCGAGAGCAACGCACGGGGATCGTCATTGCAGTCGACCACATCAGCGAACCGGAGAGTATCCAGGCACCGGACCTCGTTGACCTGTTTGCTGGCTTACCGAGCAACGTCAGCTGGCTGGCTATCGGTCGCGACGACCCGTCGGCGACTGAACTGACACGGTACACCGCGGAGTCGATCAGTATCGACCGCTATCAACGGCAGATGCTCGTCGACGTGTTGATGACCAGAGCTTCGAACGGGCTGGCTCAGCAGGGGCTCGACCACAGTCTGGCGAGGCATATCGCCGACTGGGCAGACGGAAACGCCCACGATGCCCTTGCCGCGCTGTTTATTGCTGCAGAGTTAGCCGAGGAGCGGGGTCAGGACCGCATCACACAGGCCAACGTCGACGCGGCTATCGGGGAAGTTCCCGACCCCTGTGTGTCGCTGGGCATCGTCCTCTCTCTGCCGACGAACCGGCAGGCGGTCCTCAGAGAACTCATCGACTTAGAGGAGGGCGAACGCTCTTCGGTAACGGCGACGACTGAGGCGATTGCGTCGGCAGAATCAGTCGAGCTCTCCGCCGGGACCGTCAAGCGGTTCCTCTATGAAATGGCGGAATCCGGCGTCGTCGACCGTGTCGAGGCGACAGTCACCAACGGGCAGGGACGTCCGCCGAGCCGTGTCGAGCCGCGGTTCCCTCCGACGGCCTTCCGGCGGCTGTACGACCTGCAACAGTAACGCGACGGTGCGGTTTTGTCGACGCTTTTCAGACGCGCTGTGACGGGTCGCCTGTGCCGCCAGTCAGCGCGGACGCCAGTGCGCCGCGAACCACGACATCGTCGCCAAACTGCGTCAACTGGATATCCGGAATGTTCGACATCACCATGTCATCAAGTCGGTCCCGGATGGGGTCTAGCACCTGCTCAGGGTTATTGAGCGCAACGGCCCCGCCAACGTAAACCACGAGGGGCGCGTACGCGTGGACAATGTTAGCAACGCCGATTGCGTTCCAGTGACAGATCTGATCGAGAACGTGTGAGGCGAACTCGTCTTCGCCGGCGTACTCGAAGATATCCGCCGCAGAAAACTCCTCTGTCTCGATTGGGAGTGCCGTCTCGACAGGGTCCTCTCGGTGGAGCTGTGTGGCATACCGCGGGATGTTCTCGCCCGAGCAGTACGCTTCCCAGTGGCCGTCGTGTCCGCAGCCACAGGTCATGAACCCGTGCGGGTCAATCGTCAAGTGGCCGACTTCCCCGGCGTTGCCGTCCCAGCCTGAGAGGATGTTCCCGTCGACAGCGACTCCAGCGCCGACTCCGGAGGAGATAGTGAGATACACCATGTCATCGGGGCTTCGGTCCGAATAAAACCGTTCGCCAATGACGCCGGCGTTGGCGTCGTTGTGCAACGAGACCCGCTCGCTGCCGATGAGGTTCTCGACCGGCCCGGTCAGCGGAATCCGGTCGATGGTGTCTGGAAGGTTTGCTGGGTTTTCCACGACGCCTTCAGCCAGATCCATCGGACCGAAGGACCCGATACCGGCGGCAATCACGTCTGTCGGGGCGATATCAGCAGCGTCGCAGGCCTGCCGAATCGCGTCGAGGACCGCTTCCGTGACCGCGATACCTGCCGGTCCACGCGGTGTCTCAGTTTTGTGTGACTCGACTATCGAGCCCGTCTCGTCACCGATAACAGCCCGAATATGTGTCGCTCCGAGGTCGACCCCTGCGTAAGCGCCCATGCTGGTCGAAGGGTTGCCCCACCGATACTTAACTACACAGATTCTACTGCGATTAGTAGTCTCGCTCTCTGCCCGAGATGTCCTCTCGTCCAACGGCCTCTTCGTAGACGACGCCGCGTTCGGAATCCAGTGTGACAGTCGCCCCGTCGGAGACCGTATCAGGCAGGTCCGCGTTCGATATCATCGGAATCGAAAGCTCACGGGCAACGATGGCCGCGTAGCTCGTGACACCCTCGTGGCCGTCGATGATGCCGCCGATGTGGCTGGTGTCGCCGACGAATTCGCCGTCGAATCCCTCCGGAACAGCCAAGATCGCCCCGTCGGGGACGTTTGAGAGATCGCCCGGCGACTCCCGGGGCGGTGCTGTCGAAATCCGATGGACAGGACCGGTCACTAACCCGTCGACGATGGAGCGACCGCTGGTGACCGTTTCGGCCGCGACGTGGACTTTCAGCATATTCGCCGTGTTCATCCCCTCCAGTTCGGTCATCATTCCAGAGAGGACGACGACCGTGTCACCGCTGTCCGCGGCCTCGGTGTCGAGGGCCGCCTGAACTGCCGTCTGGATGACGGCGTCAGCGCCCTCGGTAGTGTACTCGGTCGTTACGGGCGTGATACCCCACGAAAGCGCGAGCTTCCGGCGGACGCGCTCGCTCGGCGTCGACGCGACGATGGGGATCGACGGCCGGTACTTCGCCGATTTCAGCGCGGTGTAGCCGGACTCGGACGCCGCGACAATCGCCGACGCGCCGATGTCGCGGGCGAGGAACCGACCGGAGCGCGCGAGCGCGTCCGTTCGGGTATCACCGGCGTTTGGCACGCGCTGTTCGCGGGACTCGGCGTACTCCTCGCTGCCCTCGACATCACGGATGATCCGGTCCATGGTCTCGACGACGCGGGTCGGATGGTCGCCGATGGCCGTCTCGCCAGAGAGCATCACTGCATCCGTGCCGTCAAGAACTGCGTTTGCCACGTCCGATGCCTCTGCACGGGTCGGCCGCCGGGAGTGGACCATCGAGTCAAGCATCTCGGTGGCCGTGATGACGGGAACACCAGCCTCGTGACACCGGCGGATGATGCGCTTTTGAATGATCGGGACATCCTCGAGCGGGCACTCCACACCGAGGTCACCGCGGGCGACCATCACGCCATAGGCCTCGTCGATGATCGAATCGAGGTTCTCGACGGCCCCGGCTCGTTCGATCTTGGCGATGATGGGGATGTCGACGCCGCGCTCTTCGAGGGCCTGGCTGATCTCGTAGATGTCCTCGCCGTCGCGGACGAACGACGCGGCCACGAAGTCGGGTTCTTTCTCGGCGGCCACGTCGAGTTCCTGTCTGTCGTTCTCCGTGATGGTCGGCAGGTCGAGTTCGACACCGGGAACGTTGACGCCTTTGCGGGCGGACAGCTTGCCGCCGTTCTCAACGGTCGCAAACACTGTATCATCATCGACGCGCTCGACAGTCGTTTCGATGCGTCCGTCATCAAGCAGCACGCGATCACCCGGCTCGACTGCGGTAATCGACTGCGAGAGACCGACCTCTTCCGGCGTCGCGTCGTCACCGACGACGTACCGGATGGTAGACCCTTCCGTGAGCTGAATCGGTTCGTCGATCTCTGCGGTGCGGACCTCCGGTCCTGGCATATCAAGCATGGCCGCGACCGGCTCCTCGACCGCTTCGTCTACCTCACGGATTCGATCAATCATCTCACGGCGGTGTTCCGGCGAACCGTGGCTCGCGTTCAGTCTGGCAACGGACATCCCGGCTTTTGCAAGTGACGCGATGTCGTCGACTGAATCCGACGCGGGACCGAGAGTACAGACGATCTTCGCGCTACGCATTGTGACCTCCGTCTCCGGGGAGCCACAGTTTACAGCGTTCATAGTTAATCATATCCTGCCGTTCCCCGCGAAGGGATAAGAAGCTTGCTGGACGGCGTAGCTACCGCGAAATCGCTTCCGTGTCGCCGCTGAGAATCGAGCGGATTTCGTCGGGGGACACAACGGCAATGTCGCCCGGAATCGTCCGTTTGAGTGCGGCCGTCGCGGCCCCCCAGGCAAGCCCGTCTGCAACGGAGCCACCGGAGAGGTACTGCGAGAGGAAGCCGCCGACAAAGGAATCGCCAGTGCCGACCGGATGTGCATCGGTCGACTCGAAGGTCGGCTGCTCCGTTACGGTCCCGTCAGCGAGCGCGAGCGCCCCGTCGCTGCCGCGGGTAATCACTGTCGCTTCGAACCCGTACTCGGCAGCAAGGTCCCGAGCAATCGTTTCCGGGTCGCCAGTCCGGTCCAGCACGACGTTCGCGTCCCGTTCTGCGACGACGAGCACGTCGACAGACGGGAATAGCTCGGTCAGGACTGAACGGGCTTCGGCTGGCGTCCAGAGCTTCGAGCGGTAGTTCAGGTCGAAGCTCGTGGTCGTACCCGCGTCCTGTGCGAGCGAGAGGAGGTCAGCAGTAGTCGATTTGAGCGTCTCCGACAGCGCCGGTGTGATACCCGAGGTATGGAACCCCGCGGCGTCTGCGATAGTCTCGGTTGGAAGCTCCGCCGGTGTGGCGGTTGTGACACTGGCGTTTTGACGGTCGTAGATGACATCGTTCCCACGCGGTGGACTACCCTGTTCTAGATAGTAGGTTCCCTGTCGGGCGCTGTCCGCGTCGTCCCAAGCGATATCGACCGACACGCCGTGGTGCTTGAGTTCTCCTGTGACTCGTCGACCGACCGGCGAATCGGGGAGTTTTGAGGCCCACAGTGCATCGAGTCCAAGCCGCTGCGCAGCGACCGCAACGTTTGACTCTGCGCCGGCTGCTCTGACAGTGTACTGGTCTGCGGTCTCCAGTCGCTCGTCGTCGGGTGGCGACAACCGCAACATTGTCTCACCGAACGTAACTAACTCCGTCATATCCGACGTTGCTCACTGACTGGGTATAAATCCCGGAGAACCAGCCGCCAGACGGCTTTGTTAGTCTCTCCTTACTGCAGTGGAGCGCGTAAGGTCGTATTTTTCGCCACAGCTTATAGGCAGTATAAGTTTTCTCCAAAAGTTTATGTGCTATACTAATTAAGACACGGCAGTATGGATTCAGGGAGAGATGGAGGTGGACCGTCGGTCTCTAGGCGGAACCTACTCCGTTCGATTGGTGCGGCCGGGTTGGCCGGACTTGCAGGCTGTGGTGGCAGCGAGGCCGGAACAGATGGAGATGGGACACCGACCCCAACAGCGGTTGGAAACTTTCCGGTGTCCGGGGATTCGGTGACATTTGGTTTCAACATCGCTTCCTCTGGGGCGTACTCAACTGCCGGCAAGCAGGAACTCCGGGGGTTCAAACTCGCTGTCAAGCACATTAACAACGGCGGTGGGTGGGTAACGAGCGAGAAGTACGAGTCGCCTCTTGACGGTGACGGTCTTCTCGATAAGGATGTCGAATTCGCTGTCGAAGACACGGGTGGCAATTCAGATACCGCTCGGCGTAACGCACAGCGGCTTGTTGATAGCGAGGAAGTGATTATGCTTGCTGGCGGTACGTCCAGCAGTTCCGGCCTGGCTAATCAGAAGGTAGCCGCGAAGAACCAAGTCGTGTACATGGCGACGATGGCCAACACAAACTCGCTGACGGGGGCCGACTGTAACCGGTACTCCTTCCGCGAGATATTCAACAACCGCATGGCGGCAAAGGCGCTGGCCCCGGCACTCAGTACCGAGTTCGGAGACGACGTCAATTACGTCAAAATCTTTCAGGACAGCGACTGGGGACAGACGCTCCGGGATGATATGGATGCAGCCCTCGGAGATATCGGCTGGGCACCTGTCTGGGACACGACCGCACAGGTCGGGACAAGCGACTACTCCCAGTACGCAGCAGACATCAAATCGGTCGATTTCGACGTGATTGTGCTTGGACTCGGGGGCCTTGACGCAGTAAACGCACTCCGGGCGTTCCGAGATGAGTTCCCGGAGTCGAATATCGTTCTTCCGATGGCTTCGAAGGATATTGCCCAGACCGCAGGCGATGCGATAGAGGGCGTTATCGGAACTGTCGCCTGGAGTCCGGCAATCAACTCGCCGCTGTCCAATACCTTCCGAGAGGCGTTCCGTAAGGAGTACGGCAGTTCGACTGGTTCCTCGAAATCAGCCACTCCATCAGGGCCAGCACATATCGCATATACGCAAACGTTGCAATACGCCAGCGCAGTCGAGCGCGCGGGAACGTTCAACCCGATCGATGTCATCAGAGCGCTCGAAGGGTACGAGTACGACGCCGGCCTCGGACCGCAGACGCTTCGAGCTTGTGATCATCAGGCGATGCGTCAGGTGCCGGTTGTGAGAGGAAAGTCGGAGATACAGCAATCCTATGGTACCTACTACGAGCTGGTCGGGGAACCAGCGGACGTACAGTACGCGTGCGATAGCGACCCAGCGGCGAACTGTTCGCTTGGAGGAAACTAACTATGAGTTCAGGAGACACACAGATACCAGACAGTTCAGAGACCGATTCGAACGCCTCCGGTGGGATTTTGGCGACAGTTGTCCCGGATTTCATCCGGCGGAACTTCGCACTCAAATTCGGCATCGTTCTCTTCATCATGGCGCTGTCGGTTGGGCTCATCGGCCTTGCCGCGACAGAACAAGTCAGAGATTACACTGAACAACAGGTTCTGAGTGACTACCAGAACGCCGCCGCACAGGAAGCGGACATCCTGTCACAGTGGGTAGACCGAAACCGTCTATCGACTCAATTCGTCTCCTCAGATGACATCTGGGCCAGTAGCGATGCCGACGATATCAATATCGAACTCAACAATCGGAAAGCCGCCTTGTCGGCAGACGCTGCTGATATCCATCTGATCGAACGAAACGCCGCCCAGTCTCAAGTTGTCGCCAGCACATCTAACTCACAGGTACTGACCAACTCACCCCTCGAATCGACGAGCAGGGGGTGGCTTGCCGGTACCGACTTCGAGACGGCAAGCGATGTCGTCGTCTCCGATGTGTATCAGACAAACTCCGGCCCAGTCGTTGGCTTTGTCAGCCCTGTCGATGCCTCGCAAAACCGGTATATACTCATCGAATACTCACTCGACGAGATTGCGAACTCGCTACAGGGGAACAACAGGGCCGAAGGTGGATTTACGCAAGTCGTCAACGGGTCGGCGGTCGTCATGATCGACGAGCCCAGAGACGGGAGCCGTGGCCTCGGGGAGAATATGCTGCAGTCGTACAGCGAGAACAGCCGCGCTACCGCGCCGATCAGCGAGGCAAACGACCTCCGGTCCTCGGAACAGCAATCCGGCGTCACCGCTGACATGCCGGCGGCCGACGTCCTCAGCGAACGCTACACCGTCGGCTACGCACCGATACAGGGAACGGACTGGGTCGTCCTCGTGCACGCGCCCAACTCTGCGGTATTTGGGTTCGTCCAGAACGTCCAACAGTACGGGCTCATCGGGACGGCACTGATGGTGTTGCTCATTGCGGGTGTCGGTGCGATACTCGGATACAACACGGCGACGTCGATTGACCGCCTGACCCGAAAAACGGACCAGATGCGACAGGGGAACCTCGACGTCGATATCGCTACCAGCCGCATCGACAACGTGGGCCGCCTGTACAGCGGGTTCGCTGATATGCGTGACGCGCTCAAACAGCAGATCAACGAGGCCGAGCGTGCACAGAAAGAGGCGGAAGTTTCCCGGGCCGAAGCCCTCGAAGTTAACAAGTATCTCCAGAAGAAGGCCGAGGAGTTCTCCGACGTGATGGAGGAGACGGCCGCTGGAAACCTCACCGAGCGGATGGCCACCGACGGCGAGAACGAATCGATGGATCGTATCGCCAGCGAGTTCAACGGTATGGTCGACGAACTCGAAAAGACAATCGGCCAGCTCAACAGCTTCGCCGATGAAGTCGCGGAATCCGGGGATGTCGTTCTGTCCAGTGCGGAGTCCGTCCGTGACGCGTCCGAGCAGGTCGCCGAATCGACACAGAAAATCTCCGACGACGCCTACGATCAGAAGGATCGTCTCGCTACCATCTCGGAGGACCTCGACACCCTCGTGGACACGCTAGAAGAACTGGACGCGGACAATCCGGACATCGATCTGGGTGACTCACTTGACCGGTTCCGAACGGTTGCAACGACACTGCAGTCGGCCGCTGAAACGAGTGACCAGATGATGGCCGAGACTCAGACCGTCGCTGGCGCAGCTGAAGAGCAGGCCGCAGAGCTCAACGAGGTGTCTTCGCGGGCCGAACAGCTCAAACGCTACGCGAAGCCACTCGGTGACATCCTGAACCGCTTCGAAACCGAGGCCGAACACGAGTTCGTCTTCTCGGGTGGTCCGTCACAGAGTCTCGGTGAAGAGGAAGAAGAGTAACCCGCGTCGCCGCTTTCACCGAAACCGACTTTCGCGCTGGCGACGTACCGCATTCAATGAGCGACGACGTAGGCGATATTTCACGGGCTGAACTCGCCGAGTACTGTCGAACACAGGCTGCGATTCTTGCGGGTCACATAGATCGACAGAGCGCGGTGCTCTCCGATTTGCTCGAAGAAATCGAACAGGACACTGCCAACGCTCGCGCGACATTGACCGAGAGTTCCGAGCGCCCCGACAGTGATACGGAAGCTACTATCGGCGAAATCGAGGCTAAGCAGGAGCGAGCGCAATCGAAACAGGCAACAATAGAGGAATACCGGACACTCGCTGAGGGATATACAGATCTTGCAGAGCAATTCGCCGAAGACTCTGGCGATCTCGAAACCGTTCTTGAATTCGAAATCGAAACCGACGCGCCGGCGTATTTCGACGCTGAGACGACGGTTCTGGGCGTAGCGACCGGAAGAAACCGAGACTGACAGGTGTTCTAGCGGAAGTCCGGGTCGGTCGACCATACATCGCTGGTTTCGGTTGACAGCCATCGTTTTCACGGGAGCCTAACGCTGAATTCGAGTGGCTCGTGAGAAGAGATATCCTCGCCACGAGGATGAACTATCCCGGCTCGGTCCGTTCAGATCGCTGCCGACATGCTACACCAGATGCCTTCTACTGGGGGGCGGATCTCCAATCCGAATACGGACTCACAGATTCTGAGGGTAGGGGTAATAACAGACAAACAGGGAGAGAAGCCGGGATTCGAGCTACTAGCTGCAGAAACAATTGCTCGCCAGCACAATCGATACAGAGAACTACGATTTACAGAAGAATGATCGTAAAAAAAGGTCGAAATACCGGACGTGTTACTACCGATTTCGGATGAACCCGGAACTTACGCGGTCGCGTCTAGTGGGTCGAAATGATAAATTTGAGCTCACTGTCATCCACAATGCCCTCCACTCGCCTCTGGTGGATAATATTGATACACCGTCAGCGGTTGTTCCCAAGCTCATTCCAAGGACCACTCTCTTGGTGAAATCACTTCACACAATAACGCATCACCAGCACAAATCTGGTATGCAACCGCTATCGCATCGGGGAACCCACCACCTTGCGACAACCGCTCGGGTAATCCCGAACAGGAGGCCAACGGTGCCATAACCGATATAAGTTCTTGCACGGAAGATGCGCTTGCTACCTCAGCTGACGTATTAGGAATCTAGAAAACATACTTTATTCATTCCAGACAGGCTACAAAATGGGATCACCAGCAGGATTTCGATTCAGCGGCCGGGCTCTCATTATAATTGGAGTAGCAGCACTCGTCATATCTGGCCTACTCCTTTTTGTTGCCCCCGATACGGGAACCCAAGTTCTCGTCACGGAGGTGGATGAATCGGTTGTCTCTCCCGATGATGAGGTGCTCAGGTACAGTGACCTTTCAGAGGGGGGCCAAGAGTTGTTTGACCAAGGACTTCGTGCTGATGAATTTATTCGGGTGTATCAGTCACCGCCAGATTTCGAGTATCCAACTGGAGACACATCGGCCACTGCCCTTGTGGAAAAAAACGGGACGGTATACAGTATAATCACCGCCTCAAGATGCAAACTCTGTGGCCTCGTGGATGCACTCGGCTACGGGGCTGGGCTCGCTGGGATAGTCCTATTAGTGCTCGGAGTGTATCGCTTGGTGAATGAGGAAGCCGACCCAACGGCTGACAATCGGTAGTGTATCCTTTTGACGCCTTTAGTTTCAACCCCGAAGTGGGTCTCGGCCAACCTGTGACATTTGTGGCCTTTGAGTTACAATCATTGTATTGACTGGAACGGGACAGGAGTGTGTTACCCAACGAGGATTTCACAGGGCATATTATTTAAGAAACTGGCATTAGTTGACGCTGTTTGTTTGCTGATCTACAGCCTTGGGGCGCTTCAATAACTCATGAGGTATTAACTCCCTATAATAAATATTAGAAATATCTCGGTTTGTAGGTTCCACGTTCCGAACCTGTGCAGGACTGATTGTCCCTTAATTCATATAGTCATATGCAGTTTACTTGTTCCGAGTACATCACTGGGGCGGCCATCGGAATTACCGATAGTAATTAAAGTGTCAGCTAGTTAGAGCGCTTTGGTGAGCCACGCTTACGAATTGAACGTGCGCTCGACGAGATACTTAACCAGATAGAACCCACCAATAAGGGTCACAATCATGACTACCAGAACGATCGCAATCATGAACAAAAGAACAAGTGCGTCGTTAGCCACCGGACTCACCCACCTGAGCGGACGCGTGTCGTCGGGAACGCATATCGCTAGTTTCAGTCTCGACACGCTAATGCAGGAGGGTTTCGGTTCGGTACTCTATAGCTCGATGTTGCGTCCCAGCGATCGGACGCTTGGTGGTACTATACAGGAGCGGACAGAGTCGTACAGACCGCCCCAAGACAGTGCGATGTTTTTTCGATGGCCTGCTACTCAATAGGTGACACGGAACAGCGACACGTGGCACGAATACTTGAAGACGAAGAAAGTCTTCCAGACGGAGGACATCGGTTGCAGAACACCTACCGGATTTCCGTTGCAACGAGGGCAACGGGCGTGTACGCAAGGGCAGCATTCGCAGCATATCGTAGAGCGATAAAAGAGATTGGCAGTCCCGAGGGCCTGAGATGCTGATCGGAAGTTCACTGTGAGCAGACAACCACAGGATGTTTCCAGTTCTACATCGCTGCTAACCCGAAGTAGCTCGACAACACGGGATAGAGTCGTTGGGTTGTGGTACGAAACACCGGGTGCCTCTTCCGAGCTTACTGATGACTGCTTCTGGCGGAGGACACGCAACTGCCCGACGACACGGCCGCCCAGGGAGTGGCAAGGCAGCTACACCATCACGACAGGCAAATAGGTCTGTACAAAAGTCATGAGATGGTCAGTGACGCAATGAAATGACGCGAAAATACAGCGACTATCTGAGAAACGAAGCCTTCCGGAACCGCTGAAGGTGGAGTTTTCCGGACGATTTCCGGGAGGATCGAGACAGTCGTAAGCGTTTCTAGCGACTGTGCTGGAAGCGATCCCGGGAACCGCGCAGTCACGAGGAAAAGCAGTACGTCGTGCCTGCTGGAATTGCTATACGGAGATGGTGTGGACAGTGGATGTTGATGGCAAGTCGGAGCGTGGCCGACTAAGACTCTCTGCGTGTGGCGGGACAGGCCGGACAACACCGTAGCAGGACCGTCTGCAGTGCGATTCCGCCAGCCGCACAGTGTCGGAAACGAGTCTGAAACGCCAGTAAAACATGCAAATAGATGCATAGCTTTGGATAGGACGACCACGACTGTTGGAATCGCAGCGTCTCAGAGAGTAGTGCGAGAGATGGTGTCGCCCAGCATACTAGAATAGTCTGCCAAGAGCTCAGTGACCGGTTGGGGTGTCTACGGAGAGGACCGAACTGTTTCACCGTAGGATGCCAACAGCGGCAGCACATGTGTCATTGGGGCCGCGGATGTTTGTGCGTGAGACGGCCAAAGAAGCAACCGCGCAGGGCAGCCAGGTCATTCGGAGTACCGTATCGACACTTCACGGCGTGCCAGATCAACCCCCGTCTGGGCGAACCAACAAATGGGGCCAGCTTTCTGGCATTTATTATATTTGTGAGTGTATGCTTATATTTCCGCAAAATTATAGAATATCTGCCACATATGCGGCGAAATAGGGTATCATATACCCAAATAAAGGCTTTTATCTCTGAATGTGGGACTACATTGAAGTTCCCGGCGTCCGAGGGGAAACTGTGTCCAGTGACAGTGAGCGAACGACGGTTCGAACGTACATTCCGGCCTATCAGAAGGAACAGTGGCAGGCCCACGCCGAGGAGTTGGATATGAGTCAAAGCGAGTTCGTCCGGACGATGGTACAGGCAGGCCGAAGCGGTTTCGAGCCAGCAGTGTCCGAGACGGCTGAATCGGACGCCATAGAGAGCGATAGCGAGAAGCCCCGTTCTCCGGGCGCTACCCCCGGGGGTGACGGGCTGAAAGACCGGGTGCGAGACATCCTGGCTGACGGGGAGTATTACGAGTGGGATGACCTGCTCGCCGAGTTGACCGACGATATCGAGGAACGACTCGAAGACACGCTGCAGGAACTGCAGTCCAACAACGAAGTGCAGTACAGCGGGCGACATGGAGGGTACGTTCGAGACGAATGAGCACGGATACAGCCACACCAGACGCCGAATCGGACCCGATCGGCTATTTCCTCGATGACATCAGGTACCACGGAAAGAGCGACCGGACTCGTGCCTCCTATGAGCGCGTCCTGCGAGACTTCGAGTCCTATCTGTCGGATAGCAGCCAGCCCCTTCCTGTTCAGGAGGCTTCCCACCGCGACTGTATGGCATACGTCCACAGTATCCGTGGAGATGCCGAGGAAAGCACTGTCGCAACGTATGCATCCTATCTGCACCGGTTTTTTGCGTACATGACTCAGGTCGGCGTCTTCGATTCGAACCCGATGACGTTAGTCATGGAGGAGATGGACGAATCGATCAACACCGACCCGACCCGTCGGGAGGTAGACCTCCAATCGATGCGTGCGTTCGTTGATAGCATTTCACACCCACTTGAGCGAGCTATCACAGTGACACTGTTGAAAACGGGAATGCGGGCCGGCGAACTGTGTAACCTCGACATCCGGGACCTCAACCTCGACACCCCCGGCCCCAGACCAGATATTCCGGTCCGACCGGGGCTTGATGGGCGTCCGGACTCATTGTTCATCGCGGCAGACCCGACTCGTGGTGAGGCTAGTAACGGCGAAGAGCGGACCGCATCCAACAAGCGCAAGCGCGAGACAACGATTCCAGTCGACGCAGAGCTAGGCGCAGTGTTGCGACGCTGGCTCGCGATTCGACCGGACACGCAGTCCCCCGCAGCGCCGCTGTTTGTGTCCACAAGCGACAGCTGGGGAGAGCGACTCACGCCGAACATGGTACACCACATCGTCGAATCCCACGCTCGCGAGTTCGGGTGGTACACGGACGGTGGGGGGGCCGAAGAAAACGTGACACCGCACTACTTTCGACACTTCTTCACGACACATCTCCGGGATCGGACTGGCGACCGCGGTGTCGTCAAGTACCTCAGAGGCGACGTGGCACAGGATGTCATCGACACGTACACCCACGAATGGGGGACTCGGGTCAGGGATGTGTACGAGGCTGAAATCTACTCGCTGCTGTGACTGATTTGTTATTTCTATCATGCTTTAGCCGTAGCCAAGATGGTGGGTGCTGGACTTGTAAATCACATACCGCTATATCGAATTAAGCAGATACTGCCTGGCAACTGCACTGGCTCAGCGGACGATTTCAGTTGTCTCAAGCGAGCCAGGCTATCACGGGCTCGTACGAGCTGCCCCGCAAGAAACTGCAGGTGCCATGACTACAGCCGTCTCAGGAAAATCCATCCGAAGAAAGCGCCACTGATAGGGCTACTCGGGATCCAGAAGTTTCGACTCGGCAGTTCGGAGGTGCTCGAGGAGCGTCGTCTTCGAGATATCCATCTGTGCGGCGAGTTCGCGAACCGAGATCCCGCGCGGCCACTGATAGTAGCCCGCTTCGCGGGCCGCTTCGAAGGCTCGTCGCTGCGCCGGCGTCAGCGAGTCAGTTCGTAGCCTACCCACCGACCGGTCAGAATCGCTGTCAGGCGTGACAATGGATTCGACCGACACGTCAGCGTCGGCGTCAGCTTCGACGGCATCGAGTGCTGACTGAATTTCGGGCCGCTCGCCGGTGAAACTCACTTGCCAGCGTTCGCGACCGTCTTCGATACGAACAGGCGCACTGTGGACGAACCCGTGTTCAAGGAGCGTCGGGCAGACTAGTTCGTCTGGATCGTACTCTAGCAGAAACTGTCTGACGACGGTGCCGGGTGCATCGCGCTTGTGTCCGATCCGTGCTTGGAGTTCCTGTATCTCTCCGGCGTGGGGTGAGGCACGGACTGCGTCGAGGCAGTCTTCGACAGCCGACTTCGTAGCTCCATACACTGTAAACACACCGTTGACCGATACTGTCGACGACTGAACGGTCTGTTGGACCGTGTGCGCCAGAATGCCGCCGTCCGTGCGGTCGGTCGCCTCGATAGCCCAGCAGTTCGGGTGCCACAGGTCGAGTGTGAGCCGTGCTCCGGCGCTATCAGCGTGACTCATAGGATGTGTTATAATAGTTGATCGGAGGCCCCAAGAGGGTAATCATTATCTCGTGTGTCCGACACCGGCGGTTGCAGTGTGCGATTCGACGCGGTCCATCAATGCCGATGCCGACACGACAAGGGCCAAGTACAGTATCGCCACCAGCACGAAGAGTTCCGTATACTGGTACGTTTCGTTCGCGATAGTACTTGTTCTGCCGTACAGCTCCTGTACAGTGATGAAACTCGCCAGTGAGGAGTACTTAATGAGATACACGAGTTCGTTCGTCCAACTGGGCAGCGCGAGCCGAAGGCCCTGGGGAACAACGACGTACCGTATTCCCTCGAGCTTTGAGAGTCCGATGGCGCGTGCGGCAGTCAACTGACCGCCGTCGACTGATTCCAGCGACGCACGCAGGTATTCGGACTGGTAGGCAGCGCTGTTCAGCGTGAAACTGATCACGGCCACCCAGAACGCCTGCGCCGGAACGAAGCCGACACCAACCCCCGGGACACCTCTGAGAACCTGCGTGAGTGAGGTCGCGAAGTAAAGCACGAACAACTGGGCGAGCAGCGGCGTCCCGCGGATGAGTTCAGTGTACGACAGCGCGAGCCAGCGAGCCCACCGTCCACCGTACACGCGAACGACGCTAAGCGGAAGCGCCAGCGTGAATCCGAGACAGACGCTGAAGACCGTGAGTAGAACCGTCGTCCAGATGCCCTGGGCCAGCGCCGGCAGGTACGCCGTCGCGTCGGCGGCGAACCGGAGCGTGTCAGCGACCCACGCGAGTGGCGCTCCGGCCGCACCGAGTGACGCGGCGAGCGAGCTGATAGTGTCCGCTGTTGTCAGAAACGGAGCTGCCGGGATGAACGGTGTGCCGCGGTCGAGCCCGAGTAGCCCTGCGAGGACGAAATCGGTGGTCCAGCGAGCGAGAACCCAGACCCAGAACAGCGCTAGACCCACGGTAAGTGGGCGGATAGTGAACACTGTGCCGACGCGGTCACGGAGTCCCGGGTTCGGTGATGTCGTCGATTCGGCCGTGCTCATGGCGTCGCCTCGTGTGCGTGCAATCTGCTCAGGAACTGTTCGGTTCGGTCCGCTGTGGGGTTCCGGAACAGTTGCTCCGGCGGGCCGTGTTCGACGATTTCACCGTCGTCGAGGAACACGATGTCAGATGCGGCCGACCGGGCGAAGTCCATCTCGTGGCTGACGACGAGCATGGTGATGCCCTCGGCGGCGAGGTCACGCATTACCTCGACGACTTCGCCGACGAGTTCGGGGTCGAGTGCGCTGGTCGGCTCGTCGAACAGCAGCAGCTCTGGGTCCATTGCGAGTGCGCGTGCGATGCCGACGCGCTGTTTCTGTCCGCCGGAGAGTTCAGCGGGGTACGAGTCCGCCTGTTCCAGTAATCCGACCTGTTCGAGGTGGTCCCGTCCGGCCGCCTCGGCGTCAGCAGCGTCCATGCCGAGCACTTTTTTCGGGCCGAGCGTGACGTTTTCGAGCGCCGTCAGGTGCGCAAAGAGGTTGAAATCCTGAAACACCATGCCGACTTGCTTTCGCAGTTCGTTGACATCGGTGTCGGCCCCGGTCACGTCCCGCCCATCGAGAACAATTTGACCACTGTTGATCTCGGTCAGGCGGTTCACACACCGGAGCAGCGTTGACTTCCCTGAGCCGCTCGGGCCGATGAGAACCGTCACGTCTCCCTGATCCATATCGAGGCCAACGCCTTCCAGTACTTCTTCGCTCCCGTAGGACTTGTGCAGGTCGTCGATTGAGAGTAATGGCTGTGTCATGTCGTTCCCTCCGGTACTGCGTAGTAGTCACTGAGTCTATCGAGCGACCGGTTCGTCGCGAACGTCAGCACGAAATAAACGAGGCTGACGGCGAGGAATATCTCCAGCGCCGCGGTCGACTGTCCGCCTTCGTAGAGGTTCTGACCCGTCGTCAGCAGTTCGCCGATGCCGATGACGATGGCGATGCTCGTGTCCTTGAGGACGATAGTGAACTCGTTCTGGAATCCCGGCACACTCCGGCGGAGCGCCTGCGGGACGACGACGTACCGGATCGCTTCGAACCGGGACATAGCGACGGCGCGGGCCGCTTCCAGTTGCCCGTCGTCGACGCTCTGGAGCGCACCGCGGAAAATCTGTGACTGGTAAGCGGCACTCCGGAGTCCGAGCGCGATAGTCGCCGTGACAAATGCGCTGCTGGAAACGGACAGGCCGAAGTACAGGATCATAATGATGACCAACAGCGGGGTGCCGCGAAGGACAACCCCGACCTGTTCGACCAGCCGACTGGCCCTTTCCGAGCCGTACACCTCTATCGCACCGGCCGGGAACCCGATGGCGAATCCAAGGAGAATACTGGCGACAGTGAGCGCGATGGTGACAGCTGTCCCGCCGAGCAACAGGCCCAGATTGTCGATGACGAACAGCCAGTCAGCGGTCTGGAGTAGGATTGCTGCCATGGCCTCACTTCTGTCCGAACCACTTCTCGGTCAGGTCCCGGTACGTCCCGTCGTCCTCAACTGTGGTCAGCCCGCTGTTGAGCGCGCCCGCGAGTTCGTCGTCACCGGACTGAATCCCGAAGCCGAACTGCTCGCCAGTCTCGTGGACGAACGCAGACTTGATGGGGCGATCTGCCACGAACGAGTTCGCCACGGGGACGTCGATGATGATGACATCGACGTTTTCGTTCAGCAGGTCCTCGACGGCGAGCACGTAGTTGCCGTACGCGTTGTACTGAGACGCCTGAATCGTCCCGGCTTCGATGAGCTGGTCTTTGATCACGGATTCACCGGTCGTCCCTTTCTGTGCCCCGACCGTCGCCCCGGAGAGGTCAGCCAGCGACGACGGCGAGAACGACCCGCTCTCCCGGACGATGATGGCCTGATTCGAGCTGTAGTATGGGTCAGAGAAGTCGATTGCCTCGTCGCGGTCATCGTTTATCGTCATGCCAGCCGCGACGACGTCGACGTTGCCGTTGTTCAACGCGGGAATAAGTGATTTGAACTCCAGTTCCTCCCAGCCGCTCAGCTCGTACTCCGTCGCCGCGACAACGGCTTCCAGTAGCTCGACGTCGAAGCCGACGAGTTCGCCGTCCTGTTTCATCTCAAACGGCGGAAAGCCCGGCGCCGTTCCCGCAGTGAGCGTCTGTGAGTCACCGCTGCCCGATTGACAGCCGGCGACTGACAGGGTCGCGACAGTGCCACCGATTGCCTGCAGATACCTCCGTCTGTCTACGCGTGCCTCTCGTGGCATAGTGCCACAGTCGAATCAATCATATTTTAACATTTCGGTTACCGCAGAAGTAGCGAGAGTCAGGCCGACGCGACAGCGTCTGCAACCTCGGTAAAGACCGAATCGAGGATGTCGACACAGAGTTCCAGCTCGCGCTCGGTGACATCAAGCGGCGGGAGCAGTCGGAGGGATTTCTGGCCACAGCCGAGCGTGAGGAGACCGTGCTGGAGCGCTGTTTCCATCACGGCATCGCGTCGGTCAGCCGTATCAAATTCCACCGCGGTCATAAGGCCGAGGCCGCGAACGTCTTCGACCAGCGGACGGTCTGCCGAGATATCGCGGAGTCGGTCCATGAAGTACGTCCCTTTCTCGGCGGCGTTGTCCAGCAGGTCGTGGTCCTCGATAGCGGCGAGGGTCAGCGCGCCACGCATCGAGCCGAGGATGTCGCCAGCCCCCCACGTTGAGGAGAGCCGCGACGTTTCGGACGGGAAGATGTCCGACCGGGAGATGGTCGCGCCGACCCGGAGCGCTTTGGCGCTCGTGATGACATCCGGTTCGATGTCGTAGTGGTCGACGGCCCACATCTCGCCAGTGCGGCCGGCTCCCGACTGGATTTCGTCGGCGATGATCGGAATGTCGTGTTCCCGGCAGAGGTCGTCGACGGCCGAGAGGAACTCGGGGCTCGGGACGCGGTAGCCGCCTTCGCCCTGTATCGGCTCCAGAATGAGGAACGCGACTTCTTCGGGCGGGATATGGCCGGTATCTGCGTCGAGTTTCGAACGGAGGCGCTCGACGCCGGCCTCTGAGTACTCCACGTCGTGAATCCCGCTGAGTTCGGGGAACTTCCGGCGGTAGACGGACTTCGAACGGTTCAGTGAAAGCGCTCCGAGGGTCCGTCCGTGGAACGCGCCGTCGAAGGTAATGCCGTACTTCGGCGTCTCGCAGTTATCGTAACAGATCTTCATTGCGTTTTCGACGGCCTCAGCGCCGGAGTTCGAGAGGAAGACGGTGTCGAAGTCGTAGTGGCTGGTAATATCGGTCAGCCGATCCATCAAGTGGGCAGGGCCCGGCAGCGACGTTTCGTCGGGCGACCCACCGGTACTGACGTAGAAGTCCTGACCGGCGATTTTCAGCGGGTCGACCATGTCAAACTCGTCGGCCCTGTCGAGCACTTTCGGGTTATTGTAGCCGAGCGGCGACGCGGCGACGTGGCAGGTGAAATCGAGCAGGACGTTGCCGTCCGCGTCTGTGCAGAACGGACCGATTGCGTCTTCGGTGATGTCCCAGACGAAATCGTACACGTACGTGCTCGGCGCGGCGGTCTCGTGGTGGTACTCGACCCACTCGCTGCTCTGTGGGCCAGGAAGGCTATCGACACGCGGCTCTGCAGTATTGCGGTCCATGTTATCACAGTAGCAATCATTGGTAATAAATCACTGTGTTCCGGGCCAGCGTGCGGCCACACGACCGGGTACCTGCCGCGGTTCGAAAAGAGCTACAGAATCCGCTTGCCGAACGCGCTGGCGGCGAGTTCGGCCGCTCGTTCGCCCGTCGTGTTGCGCTGGTCGAGGATGGGATTGACTTCGACGACATCGAGCGAGCGCAGCACCGACTCGGCGGCGTCGCGGTCGGCGACCCGTTCCATCGCCGTATGCGCCTCCCGGTAGGTGACGCCACCGGGTACCGGTGTCCCGACTCCCGGTGCGTCCTCCGGGTCAAGCCAGTCGAGGTCGAGGCTGACGTGGATGTCGTCGACGCCGTCAGTCGCGATGTCGAGTGCCTCGTCGGTGACTGGCTCGATACCCCGTTTATCGATATCTGCCATCGTAAAGACGGAGATATCGCTCTCACGGAGGACCGCTCGTTCGTCAGCGTCGAGGCTCCGCGCGCCGACGATGACGGTGTTCTCCTCGGCGACGCTCGGGGCGGTGGCCCACGGCATCTCTGCGAAGTCGCCGTAGCCGTGGGCGGCCGCGAGCGGCATGCCGTGGACGTTGCCGCTGGGCGACGTAGTCGGGGTGTTGTAATCGCCGTGCGCGTCGAACCAGATGACGCCGAGTTCAGACGTCTGGGCTGCACCGCGCATAGTGCCCATGGCGATAGAGTGGTCGCCACCTAACACCAGCGGCACGCTCCCGTCGGCTATCTCGGTCGCCACCCGGTCGGCAAGGGTGTCGGTCATTTCGGCGATCGCATCGAGGTACTTCGCACTGTCGTCGGGAGTCGCTGACTGCGACTGTAGCGTCGGCAGTGCTAGATCCCCGGCGTCAGTGTATTCGATGCCGGCCGTATCGAGCGCGGTACTGAGGCCGCCGTAGCGAATCGCCGACGGTCCCATGTCGACGCCACGCCGGTCAGCGCCGAGCGCGAAGGGGACACCGAGCACCGCGACAGGTGACACGGAACGACTGTGGTCTCGCGAGTGAGTAGACTGAAGCGACATCCGTTGCTACGGCCATAGCCCGCGGGCGTTCATAGCGTCACCGATTCGCGAGAGCGCAACGATGTAGGCCGCCGTTCGCCACGTGACATCGCGGTCCTCGACTTCGGTCTGGAGCGCCTCCCATGCATCGAGCATTTCGGCTTCGAGTTCTTCGTTGACCTCCTCGCGGGACCAGCTCCGCCGGTTAATGTGCTGGAGCCATTCGAAGTAGCTCGCAGTGACGCCACCGGCGTTGGCGAGGATGTCTGGGATAACTGGGATGTCGCGCTCTTTGAACACAGCGTCGGCTGCTGTCGTTGTCGGCCCGTTCGCACCTTCGACGATAATGCTTGCCTGCACGTCCGCAGCGTTTTGTTTGGTCAATACGTTTCCGACCGCCGCGGGAATCAAGACATCGACATCGAGTTCCAGCAACTCGGCGTTGGATAGCTGACGCGGTGCGTCAACGTCCCCCAGCTGGCCGTGTTCGTCGCCGTCAGCGGAGATTGATTCGACATCGAGGCCGGATTCATCGTAGATACCGCCGTCGACGTCGCTGACAGCGACGACGGATGCGCCCCAGGAATCGAGCAGACGTGCGGCGTTCGCGCCGACAGCACCGAAGCCCTGTACAGCGACGGTGGCACCGTCGACATTTCCGTCATAGTAGTCGAGCGCTTCGCGGGCGACGATGGCGACGCTTCGGCCGGGTGCCTCTTCACGGCCGTGTGTGCCGCCGACCGCTGTTGGTTTGCCGGTCACAATGCCGGGGACTGTCTCGCCTTCCTGCATCGAATACGCGTCCATGAACCAGGCGACGGTCTGCTCGTCGGTCCCCATGTCAGGTGCGGGGATGTCTTTCGTCGGCCCGACGACTTCGCGTAGTTCCTCAGCGAACCGGCGGGTCAGTTGCTCGGTTTCCTGTGCAGTGAGCGTCGACGGGTCGACGACGATTCCGCCCTTCGCACCGCCGAAGGGAAGGTCCATCACCGCACACTTCCACGTCATCAACATCGCCAGCGCCGTACACTCCTCTGCGGAGACGCTCGGGTGGTATCGCATACCGCCCTTGTACGGGCCTCTAACCTCGAAATGCTGGACGCGATACCCGTTAAACACCTCGACACTCCCGTCGGCTCGGCGGATCGGGACAGATACCTCGACGGTTTTCGATGGATGGCGGAGCTGCTCAAGCAGCCCCTCGGAAAGGTCGAGGTGTTCGGCCGCCCGCTCCAGTTGGCGGCGGGCAGTCGCGATTGGCGATTCGTCCTCATCTGGCGCTTGCTCTGGTGGCTCCGTCTGTGTGCTCATGAGTGTTTGTGGGTTCGGCGGTGCGTACGCCCACTCGATTCGGGACCAACGGGGCGAGTACGCTGCGTTGTTCAGCTGCCGGTTCCGTCCTGACTGTCAGCATCCAATGGCTGGAGTGAGACAGTGTATCGGCATCAATACCGGTATTGTTAATAAATATTTGGGAGTGTCTCCGGAGCAAACTATTTGAAAATAGCAAAACCAATCGAAGACTCTCGTGAGAAGTGCTTGCGGGATTATGGGCCAAACTCTCGCTGTCTATGCGGAAGATTTCGCAAAATCGAACTTGGTATATTCAATAGAAAAAGCGACACTGAGCCGATAAAAGTGGACATGACCGCGAAGATATCGACGCGTGTGTGCTGTGATCTAATCTACGTACCGAAGAGAGGGTGGATAGACTTTTTGACCAAATCAAAAATAAACAGAGCACGGCGGTGGCAGACTCCCGTCCATGAGCATACCACCTAGATTCCCCTGTGAGACGCCGGAGACAGCCTGTAGGCCTGCTGTCGGGCTGGAGACGCCCATCCAAGGGTCTTCCTAACGGTGGTACGACTGTTATTGTGGTTCAGTCACCGGGAGAATCGCTCCGTTCCGCAGTCACAGTCGGACAGCAGAGATTTGAGGTATCCAAATCACGGAGACTGAACGCCGTTGTTGGGTAGCGGTCGTCGCCGACACAGAGCGACAGGTGTCAGACACCGCGATTATGTGCCGCGGTCGAACGACGTCATTTCGAGATTGACTTCGATGAGGTTCGCAGCTTCCATCACCATCTCGGGGATCTCAGTGTCGAAGCGGGCTCCTTTCAGACGGCTGGTCGGTGCAGTCACACTGACCGCGCCGACGACGGTCCCATCGTTGTCCAGTATCGGCGCACCGACTGCCCGGAGACCGCGGATTTCTTCCTCGTCGTTCGTCGCGTATCCCCGCTCCCGGATGGTCTCTAGCTCGTCGCAGAGCGTCTCTCGGTCCGTAATCGTGTGCTGTGTCTGTCGTGAGAGCCCTTCTCGGTCGATAATTCTCTTGACACGCTCGTCTGGGAGACACGAGAGGATCGCCTTCCCAGACGCGCTGTCGTGGAGATGCTGTGGTGCTTCCCGCAGCTGGAGGTGATAGTCCATCCCGACGGCATGCTCCCCTCGCCGCTCGTAGATGGCGACTTCGCGCCCGTCGTTCTCAACGACCAGATGGACGTACTCGCCGGATTTGTCCGCCAGCTTGTCCACTTCCTCTTGGCCGGCGGTATAGAGTTCCGTCTCGTTTCGGACGTGTTCACCCATCGTGACGAACCGAAAGCCAAGCTGGTACGTGTCGTCGTCCTTCGAGAGAAAGCCGCAGTCGGTCAGCGTCGCAAGATACGTGTGAAGCGTTCCCTGGGAGAGTTCGATTCGCTCGCTCAACTCCTGCAACGTCGCGCTATGTGACTCCTGAACAGCTTCAATAATCTCACAGGCGTTCTCCACGGACTGTATCCGTCGGCCCGTGTTTTGTGTGTCGGCGTCGTCGGTCATTACCCGAGTAGAGTTGCCGTCATTATTTAAAAACCCGGATGTGAGCGATGTGCGGCCAGAGCAATCGCTCAGCCGCTACCAACTGACTGGTAGCAATACTTAGCACCGCAAAATTGCCCGCAACCAATTGACTGGACGACAGGACCGGAATGTATCGAAATGTGTATCTCTGGGAATATGGATCCAAATGAGATTTCTCTATCTCATTATGCCGAGTTTATATAGATATAATTCAATACCACTAACGAATACAGCATTACTATTTCAAAAATCCGTGTTACGGATTTACTGGTGCATATTTGGTCGTATATGGACATACTCAGATATACCTGCCGGAAAACTAGATAAATCATGCCAGTTCACCGAGGCGCCTGGTATTCTATGAGGATTGAAAATACCAATATATCGAAACCGCACGATGGCCCCGGCAACGACGCCGGGACTATATAAATAGCCGTCCGGAACAGAGCGGTGTTGTCCGGTAACTAAAACACTTATTGTTGTTACCAGACGATACACTAGCATGGCAACGACGCCTGCGCAGGACGGCGCGCAGTGGTTCCTGCACACATGGCGAGACCACATCCTCGAGCCGGTAGAGACGGCTCTCACTGTGCTTGACGAGGAGCATACTGAACTTGCCGCCGAGCAGGCTGGTCTCGAAGAATTCCTGCAGCGCCTCCGCGCCCTCGACCCCGTTGAACAGCCCTCCTCCCCCGTCGGTCCGCGAAGCCGACAACCCGCACCCGACCCCGTCAAAGCGCTACGAGACGCTTACACCGACACGGTGCTAGCTGTCGACCACTACGAGTCAGTGTACGATGAATCGCTGGTCGAAAACGTCGCGATCGAGTTTGGACAGGACTACGCAGCACTATTTCACCCTGAGACGAACGTCGGATTTTCCCCGCCGCTCAAACGGTCACTCGTAGCTGCGGCTGAGCAAGCAATCGACGAACGGACGTCGCTGGACCGCGCTGTCAAAATCGAACAAGAATCGATACAGGAGTACCACGGCAGTCTGCAGGAGATTATTGAGACACTCGACAGTACGGTCGTGCCCGAGTGGTATCGTGAAACGTTCCAGAGCGACATTGCTGCGATTTTACAGGACCGGCAGGATCAACTCCACTCTAGCGTTCACCGGTTCGAAACACACGAGTTCTGCACGTATATGTACGAAGACCAACTCTGGACGTATCCGGTGTTGACCAGTCTCGCACGGCTACAAGAGTCTGTGGACAGTTGAACGAAGGCGGTGCCTACAGCAGACCGTGTCACCGAAGCGCGGTGCATCCGACGCCGGCACCCACCACCCACCCCAGAGAGTACGGAGACGATTGCACAGTTGTTGTACTCTGCGGCGATGTTCGCGAGTAGTTACCATTCACTATTTACCGACGAACATATTCGCCCCACTTCCTGCGAAATGAGAGTGCGGGTCCCTATATATACAGGTAGGTCTTCGAGTTGCAGCCGTGAGCTACCATGGAAACACGTAGAACATTCGTTCGCGGTCTGGCTCTCGCGGCTGGAGTCACACTAGCTGGCTGTTCATCAGGCGGCGGGTCCGACAGTGGCAGTGACGGCGACTCGGGTAGCGGCGGTGACGGCGCAGACGGCGGTGAGACCGAGTCCGGCGACGGCGGGAGCGGCTCCGAGTGGGCCGAGACAAGTACTGTCGAAATGACGGACGGACTGGCATACGAGCCAAAGAAAATCAAGGTCGAGGCAGGGACGACAGTCACGTTCGAGAACGTCGGTAGCATCGGCCACACGGTGACGGCCTATGAGGACAAGATTCCCGATGGCGCGGATTACTTCGCCTCCGGTGGGTTCGACTCCCTGCAGGCCGCGAAGGACGGCTACAGCAACGGGCAGAAAGGAAATATCCCGAAAGGCGAGAGCTACGAGGTCACGCTGGAGACGACCGGAACGTACGAGTACTACTGCATCCCCCACGAGATGAACGGGATGGTCGGCACAATCAAGGTGGTCTGATATGAGTGAAAACGAGACTCCCCGCGACCCGAACGAAGTCCTCGAAGAGTACGAAGAAACGCTCGACTCGGTACTGGCTGATGTCGAGTCCCCGGATGAGACGGCTGCAGACGACGACATCTCGCTGGGACTGCCCGGCCTCTCGCTCGGTCGCCGAGACTTCATGAAGGCCGGCGTAGCCGCTGGTGCGATGGGCTCCGTTGCGGGCTGTTCGGCGCTGACCGGCGGCGATGGCAGCGCCGGCAGCCAGTCGACGCCCTCTGGCAGCGGCGCGAGCCACACGGTCGAACCGGGCGAACACGACGAATACTACGGCTTCTGGTCCGGCGGCCACTCCGGCGAACTGCGGGTCATCGGCATCCCGTCGATGCGCGAACTCACCCGCATTCCGGTGTTTAACACCGACTGTGCGTCGGGCTATGGTTTCACCGATGATACCAAGGAACTGCTCGAAGAGAGCGGCGGCTACTCCTGGGGTGACAACCACCACCCGAACCTCTCGGAGACAGACGGGGACTACGACGGCGAGTACCTGTACGTCAACGACAAGGCGAACGGTCGCATCGCCCGCGTGAACCTCACGTACTTCGAGACGGACGCCATCACGGACGTGCCGAACATGCAGGCCATCCACGGCTGCTGTGTCCTCTCGCCGGACACGAAGTACGTGCTCGGCAACGGCGAGTTCCGCGCGCCGCTGCCCAACGACGGGACCGACGCCAAGAACCCGGACAACTACACGTCGCTGTTCGTCGCCGTCGACCCCGAGTCGATGGAGACCCAGTGGCAGGTCAAGGTCGACGGCAACCTCGACATCGTCGACACCGGCAAAGAGGGTCGGTGGGCCATCTCCTCGGCGTACAACAGCGAGGAGGCCACCGACATTCAGGGCATGACGAAGGACGACCGGGACAACGTCAAGGCCTTCGACATCCCGGCCATCGAGCAGGCCGTCGAGAACGGCAACTACGAGGAAGTCAACGGTATTCCGGTCGTCGACGGCACGCAGGGCAGTTCGCTCAATCAGGGTGACCGCCCCATCGTGAAGTACATTCCGACGCCGAAAAGCCCCCACTGCGTCGAGGTCGGACCCAACGGCGACTACGCCTTCGTCGCGGGGAAGCTCTCGCCGACGGTGACGATGATCGACTTGGAGGCACTGGCCGATTCCTCCGACCCGGAGGACGTCGTCGCCGGGCGACCGCGCGTCGGACTCGGCCCGCTGCACACTACTTTCGACGGCAACGGCCACGCCTACACGTCGCTGTTCATCGACTCGCAGGCCGTCAAGTGGGATATTCAGGCCGCCGTCGAGGCCGAGGAGGGGTCAGAAGACCCCATCATCGAGAAACAGGATGTCCACTACAACCCGGGCCACATCCAGGCGCTGGAGGCGATGACGACCGATCCCGACGGCGAGTGGCTCGTCAGTCTCAACAAGCTCTCGAAAGACCGGTTCCTTCCGGTCGGCCCGATTATGCCCGACAACGACCAGCTCATCCACATCGGGCAGGGCGAGGCGGAGATGGAACTGGTCGCGGACCACCCGGCCTACCCCGAGCCACACGACTGCGTCTTCGCCCACAAGGACAAGATAGACGCGAAGAAGGTCTACGACAAGGCCGACTACGAAGAGACCTACATCACCGAGGAGGACTCCGGCGTCGAGCGCACGGGCGAGAACAGCGTCCACGTCAAGATGACGACCAAGCGCTCGGAGTTCGGCCTGCCGGACTTCACGGTCCAGGAGGGCGACGAGGTGAAACTGTCCACGACCAACATCGAGGGCGTGCAGGACATCATCCACGGCGTCGCCATCCCCGAACACGACATCAACTACGCCGTGGCCCCACAGGACACCCGCGAGGTCACGTTCACGGCTGACGACCCTGGCGTGTACTGGATCTACTGCACGTACTTCTGTAGCGCCCTGCACTTAGAGATGCGCAGCCGGATGATCGTCGAACCGGCGGAGGGGTAAGTCACGATTCACCTCGGAGGTGTCCAGCCATGCAACGACCCACCCTTGACGACTTCCGCGAGATCAGGCGGGGCCTCCCCGTGGTAGCGGCGCTGCTGTTCGTCGCGGCGCTCGCGTTCCCGATGTGGCGCATCAGCGTTGATGCGGTGCAGTACCCGAGCACGACGCTCCGCGTCTCTCTGTACGCCTACCCGCACCTGGCCGGGGATTTCACCGAGATGGCGCGACTGAACCACTACGTCGGGTTCTACTTCCCCGACCCGGTGTTAGTCGAGCCCAACTTCCCCGTTGAGGAGAACGCCATCGACGTGCCCGAGTGGGCGCTGGGTCCGGTGGCGTTCATTGGCGTGTCGCTGCTGTCGGTGTTCGTCGCTGTCGCACCGACTACCGAGAAACTCAAACGCGGCCTGAAATACCAGTTCGGCGGCACCGTGTTGGTGTTCACCGTGATGCTGGCCGATATCCAGTACCGCCTCTGGCAGGCTGGTCACACGCTCGACCCCGGAGCGCCGGTGATGGGCGTCGACGGCTTCACGCCGCCACTGTGGGGGCAGTACCAGGTCGCCAATATCACCAGCGTCTCCCGGTTCGGCCTCGGCGCATACATGGCCGCCACAGCTGTTGGACTGCTTGCGGTTTCGTACTACTACCGCGATCAGGCCGCGACGTTCAGCGAACTCCCGGCCCGATTCCGTAGCGGGCTCACCGGGCTTCCCGACGCCGTTCGGGACCGTGACGGCGACACCGACGACGAGGGAGACGCCCCGCACCGCCCGACGACCACTGCGGCTGAACCAAACCACCCGGAAACACACTCATGATCCCACTGTCCCACGATTCCGAGCGTGTGTTCGCCATCGGGACCGCAGCCCTGCTCGTGCTGTCGGTCGTCGCTGTCGGGATGGCCAGCGCCGGCGAAGCCGACAGCGCCCGCGACAGCCTCAACTTCGACCCCGACGTGCCTGACACCGACTCGTTCACCGCCCCATCGGCCGAGGGGACCGCGACGGTCGACGGCGAGACCTACGACAGCGCGCAGGCGGCGGTCGATGCCGCGAGCCCCGGCGATACCGTCACGCTCGACGGTCGCTTTGACGAGACGCTCGTCGTGACAACGCCGAACGTCACGCTGGCCGGGAGCGGTCCCGGATCGGCGCTGCTACACGGCGACGGCGACGGCGATGTGCTCGCCGTCGAAGCACGGGGCGTCTCCGTGACGGGCCTCTGGGTCCGAAACAGCGGCTACAGTACCGCCGACAACGACGCCGCGATATTCGTCAACGCAAGCGAGGTCTCCGTCCGCGACAGCCGCGTGACCGACATGACCTTCGGTATCTGGCTCAACGGCGTCGACGACACCGAGATACGGAGCAACACCATCGTCGGCCGCGAGGAGATACGGCAGTTGACCAAGCGTGGCAACGGTATCCAGATATGGAAGACCGAGGACAGCGTCATCCGGAACAACGACATCACCACTGTCCGGGACGGACTCTACTTCAACTGGGCGAAAGACGTCAACGCCAGCGAGAACACGATGTGGGACCTCCGGTACGGGGTCCACTACATGTACTCGGACGACTCGAACCTGCGGAACAACACCGCCTTCGACAACGACGTCGGGTACGCGCTGATGGTGTCGAAACACCTCGTCATCAAGGACAACGTGGCGGTGAACAACAGCGGGCAGTCCGGCCACGGGATCCTCGTCAAGAGCATCGACGACACGGACATCCGCGGCAACCACCTCGTCAACAACGAGAACGGGCTGTTTGTCTACAACTCCGTCAGCAACCGCATCGTCGATAACCTCGTCGTCGGTAACGATATCGGCGTCCATATCGCCGCAGGGAGTACCGACGGCACCGTGACCGAGAACAGTTTTATCCGCAACGACAGGCCGGTCCTTGCGGTCATGAGCGACCAGGTCCACTGGAACGAGAGCGTCGGGAACTACTGGTCCCGGGCGAACCCGACCGACATCGACGACGACGGCGTCGGCGACACGCGCTACCAGCCAGCCGGGACCGTCCAGCAGGTCACCGCCGAGAAGCCCGCCGCGCGAGTGTTCGCAAGCAGTCCGGCCTTTGATGCCGTTCGGCTGGCCGAGTCGTCCGTGCCGGTCGTCCAGTCGCCCGGCGTGGTCGACGCCCGTCCGCTCACCGAACCGCCCCACGAGGACTGGAGGAAATACTATGAACGTGATTGAAGTCGACGACGTATCGAAAGCCTACGGCGACGTGCAGGCGCTCGACGGACTGAATCTCTCGGTCGAACAGGGGACGACCCTCGGCGTGTTCGGCACGAACGGTGCCGGCAAGACGACGCTGTTCAAGCTACTCGTCGGGCTGAACCGGCCTGACGATGGCAGCGTCTCCGTCGCCGGCGCGGACCCGACCGGCGGTACCACCGTCCGCGAGCGGGTGCGCTACCTGCCGGAACACGCCGGCTTCCCGCCGAGCCTGACCGGACGCGAGATACTCCGCTTCCACGCCCGGATGCGCTCGGTACCACGGGAAGACCGGAGCCACCACGTCGAGCGCATCCTGCACACCGTGGGACTCGCAGACGCCGCGGACCGCCGCGTCGGCGGCTACTCCAACGGGATGAACCGACGGCTCGGCCTCGGCACTGCGCTCGTCGGCGAGCCGGCCGTGCTGATCCTCGACGAACCGACCGCGGGACTCGACCCCGACGGTATCCGGGCGTTCCACGAGGTTGTGGAGTCGCTGGCGGCGGAGACCGACGTGACTATCGTCTTCTCCTCGCACGCGCTCGGGGAGATTCAGCGGCTCTGCTCGGAGGCGGTCATCATCGCGGACGGACAGGTGGCGACTGCGGGGCCGGTCGAAGAGCTTCGCCGCGCCGCCGCCGACGAGGTGACAGTGTCGCTGTCGCTCACGTCTGAGGCGGCTGCGAGCGACGTGGCAGGCATGCTTCGAGACTACGAGGGTGCGTCGAGTGTCAGCCGCGGCGGCGTCGACCTGACTGTCACCACCGCCCCCACCGACGCCTACGACCTCCTGACGGCCGTCGGCGACAAGTACGATATCGACCGTTTCGAGGTCCGCGAACCGGGTCTCGAAGCCGCATTCCACGAGGTCGTCGGGGCGGCCGACGGCGACGAGCGCACCGGTTCCGACAGCACTGCGGCTGCGGCCGCCGAGGACTCGGGAGGCGAGCCGGCATGATGGGAGACGACTCCTCGACAGATCCGACACCCGACGGCGGCGTCGTCGCGGCCGACGCTCCGGGTACCCGGCTGCACGATGGCGGTACCGAGGGAAGCACGACCACAGACGCTGCCGACGAATCGGCGTTCGCCCGACTTGCCGACAGCAGCCTGTTCACCATCGCGCGCCGTGAGTACCGGCTGGCCGTCCGGAGCCGATGGGCGCTCGGCGTGGCGCTACTGTTCGGCCTCTTTACCACCGCCGTCGTCCAGTTCGGGGCGAGTTCAGTCGGCCCGGGTCGCTTCGACGCGGTCATTGCGACCATCGCGGAACTCGGCGTCTACCTCGTCCCCCTGGCCGCGCTGGCGGTCGGTTACGACGCCATCGTCGGGGCCGACGAGCGCGGCTCGCTCGAACTCCTGCTCGCGCTCCCGGTGACGAAAGGCCGTGTCGTCGTCGGCACTGCCATCGGCCGGGCGGCGGTGTTGTCCGGCGCGATGTTGCTCGGCTTCGTTCCCGGCGCACTGTTGACCGTTCGCTATCTCGGTCTCGCCAGCGTCGGCCAGTACGCGGCCGTCGCCCTCGCCGCGGTCCTGACCGCCTGCGCGATGCTCGGCGTCGCGGTACTGGTCTCGACGGTCGCACGGACGAAAACACACGCACTCGGTGCCGCGCTGGCCATCTGGCTGTGGGTCGCGCTGTTGCACGACCTGGTCGCGCTGGGGGCCGTCGCTGGGTTCGACCTCGGGTCCGGCGCTATCGCCGCGGCGATACTGCTCAACCCGGTGGACTGCTTCCGCGTGCTCGCGCTCTCGCAGGTGGACGTGGTCGCCGGCGGCTTCGGCAGCGTGCTGGCACAGGCCGGGCTGACTACGCCGATGGTCGCCGCGGGGCTCCTGGCGTGGGTCGTCGTGCCCGTCGGCGTCGCGGCAAAACTCATCGAGCGGCGGCGTCTCTGAGACGACGGCGTCTCAGACCGATTGCAGCGCCGTCTCTTCGGGGTCTTCGAACAGACTGGCGACCTGTTCCGTCGTCTCGGTACGCTCGTGGGCGTTCTCCAGCAGCACGGTCTCACTGGGGAACAGCCGCTCGCCGAGTTCGAGGCCGTGATCGCGTGCAGTCGATCCCGTGACAGTAAGGTAGACACCGATACCAGTCGCCGCAATATCTTCTTCTTCCTCGCCGCCTTCGGTGGGATACGTAAAGGAGACACCATCGAGTGCGCTCGTCCCGAGGACGGCTTCGACGAGCCGTTCGTACCGCGGTGAGATACACAGGTCGCCCTCGTAGTTGGTGACGAAGGCCCGGTCGAGAGGACCGTCCTGTGCATCGATGACATCCGGCGTCGCAAGCAGCGTGTGGTACACTGTATCGCCCAGCCCGGTTACGACCCGTACGTCCGTATCAAGCGGGTCGATACGGTCGTTGATTTCGTGGATGGCGGTCAGCGGGTCGTCCCGAAGCTGGACGACTTCTTCGAGTACGAGGTCGGCGCTGTCGAATCCGAGCGCGAACTCATGAGTCCGGAGCGCCCGGAACGGCTCCTCGCGGCCGACCAGTTGGACATCACCGTACGCTGTCGGAATTGTGACGCTGTCGAAGACGATCCGTCGAGGCATCCCGTCGCGGTCGTCACGGAGCAGCGTGTACTCCGGCCTGTATGGCTCATCAAGCGAGGAGTAGTCGCTGATGCGATGGTACACGTCGGCGACCGCGTCTTGGTTGCCCTTGGTGACAGCCTTCTCGTAGCGAAGCGTCGAGATGATATCGTCGACCAGCTCGGTCGTCCCTGTGCGCCCGGCGAGTCGCTCCAGCACTGCTTCGAGGGGCCGGCCTTTGCGCGGCACAGCCACTCTCGTCGTCGTCATTATGCAGGCACAGACGGGGGACCGGTAAAACGAGTTCGGTTAATCGCCGCCGCCGATAACCGACGACAGCTGTTCGCGCCACTGTTTGAGTTCCTCGATTTCCGATTCGGTTTCGTCGATCCGGTCGGCGAGGTCACCGTCGTCGATTTCCGCGCGGACGGCTTCGATGTCGTCTTCGAGGTCGTCGAGCTGCCCTTCGACACTCTCGACTTCCTCGGAGAGGTCGTCGACCTGATCGGAGGCAGACGTGGCTGTCTTCGTCGCCGACTGGACTTCGTCCTGGAAATCCTCAAGAGCCGCTTCGAAGGAGTCGAGACGCTCGCCGAACTCCTGGATCATGTCCTCGCCGGTACCGTTCTCTTCGAGGAATTCTTCGAGCGCGTCGGTGTACGCACGGAGGTCCGCGACGTCGCTCTGGATGCGCTGGATCCGGGCGTCGTTGACGCCGCCGGTGTTACCGTCGTCTTCATCTTCGGAGACGGCGTCAAGCGCACGCTTGAGTAGCTTCACGTCTTCCGGGGAGACGTTCTGATCCCGGATTTCCTGTGCCATCGTCGCGACAACAGCGCCGGATTGGACCTCGGAGTCTGCCGGTGCAGCGTTGCTCGCTTCGGGGGCTTCGACGCCTGAATCCGGGTTGTTCGGGTCCGAGAGGTCGAGGGTCTCGATGTCTTCGTCGTCATCGTCTTCGAGGCCGGGAACGCTGTCGGCGTCACCGGCGATGACGTCCCGAACAGCCTCGTCGCCGCCACCGACGAGGTCTTCCTCGTCCTCGTCTAGAGGCGGGTTCACACGCTCGATGTCGGGTTCTGTCAGGAACTTCTCGACGTCGTCAGTTCCCGTCGCACGAATACCGTAGACGGTCGTGTAGTCGGCTTCCGGTTCGAGTTCCTTTTCGAAGGCGATCCGGTCTTCGTTGATGTCCCAGTACTCACTGCCGTACTCGGGGTGAAAGCCCAGGTCTTCGACGGCGACATCCGCCGGCACGGTGTCGACCAGCCTGACTGTCACCGGAACGGACCGTCGCGACGTGAGATTAAATGCTATGGCGGGCACGGGAAACTCGTCCGCCTCGAACCGCTTGGTCACTGTCACGCCATCTGCGGCGACAGTGACTTCATCGTAGGCTTGCGAATTGCTCATGGTCTGTATGGTCTCAGCAATAGTATTAAAGGTACGTACCTGACCAACATTTACGCCTTTTTTCTACAACCTATCAGTTAATATAATCTATATACATACGTTCAGGAACATGAACAGGGCGTGATCCCGGAAGTCAGGGCAGGCCGTCCGTGTGCCACTGGCAGGCCGCTCTCAGTCGAGATCGTACCGGTCGCCGATTTCAACTATTGAAAGCGCCGATGGATATGCGAAGCTGTTGGCGTGGTTGTGCAAGACGGTCGGCTCCGTGGTCATCCCCTTCCACATATCCCAGTGGGTCGGGACAAGGGTGTCAAGCTGGAGTTCGTTCGCGGCTTCGATGATCATGTTCTCATCGTTATACCACTGTGTTCGCGTGGGTTCGCCGGTTTCCTTGTCGTCGATCATCCCGACCGTTCCGAACGCGAGGACGCCGACATCGATGTCGTAGCGCTCGCCGATAGCTTCGAATTCGCCGGGACGGGCGTCGCCGCCGTGGAAGAACGTCCCGGAGTCATGTTCGAACACGTACGACACCGGATGCTCGGCGTCGGGGTCGTTGGCCGGTTCGACGTGGACGGTCACGTCACCGATATCGAGCGTGTCGCCCTCCGTGACCTCGTGGAGTTGATCGTCAGTAACGCTGTAGTTCTCCAGCCACGCCTCCTCGCGGATGACGTCGTGACCGCTGTCAGTGGTGTAGTAGTCCGCGCCCGTCCCGGCGAGAATCGGGGCCTGAGACGGCCCGTGAACGTGGTCGGTGTGTTCGTGGGTGCCCAGAACGGCGTCACACTCAGTGATGTCCTCAGGGTTGAACGGCACTGGAACCATCCGGACGGTTCGCGGCGGGTCGCCCGTACCGAGGTACGGGTCAATGAAGACGGTCGTCCCGCCGCTCGATTTCACGATGAAGCCGTTGCAGCCAAGATACCAGATCGCCAGCCCGTCAGGCGTCGCCGACTCCACCGCACGCGGGAGCCAGTCGTCCCAATCAGATTCGACTGTCATGCCGGGAGATGCCACGCCCGGTCGCTAAGGTGTTTCGAAGACGCTGTGCCGGGGCCGCTGGATGCTGTACGGATGGTTCGGCCTGACATCCGGACCCAGTTCCACGATGGTCGTAGTGTCTCCCGCTGTCTGAGAACGGAGCCCTCAGTTTATTTCCCACCTGAGAGAAATGTGACCTGTATGTACGATCATATCCTCCTCGCATCGGATGGGACAGCAGCGTCAACCAATGCCGAATCCCACGCAATTGCCCTCGCAGCGGAACACGATGCGGACCTCCACGTGCTGTATGTCGTCGACGAAGACGTGTACACGGCCTACAGCGGCGACGAGTACGTCGACGAGTCGGAAGGACCGGAACACGGCCTCGAAGAGACGGGTCAGGAGACGCTGGCCCGGATACAGGCCGACGCAGAGTCGGCCGGCGTCGACGCAACGACGACCCTGAAACACGGACGGCCAGCCGAGTCCATCATCGAAACCGCCGACGAGGCGGACGTCGATCTGCTCGTACTCGGGACGAAGCGGCGGCCGGCGGAGTACCGGAGCCTTCTCGGCAGCATCACAGACAAAGTGCTCAGGCTGAGCGAACGACCGGCGGTCGTAGTGAAAACTGAAGTCGAGGAGTAACCGCCCAGTCAGTCGAGTGGACCGCTGACTGGCGATAGCTGGCGGCGGTATCGCCGCTTCTGACCAGCTGCCTCAGGGTCAGCAGAACCGCGACCGCAAAAATCCCGGTGTTCAGTCCTCGCAGCAACCGCCGGCTTTCTGCCCGAAGTCAACGGCCAGTTCCTCAGAGACAATCTCGTTGAGTTCCTGCAGGCGCAGTTCGAGTTCGTTCTGAGCCTCCAGATAGTCGCTCATTACCGGGATGTCGTGGAGTTCCTCCTGCTTTTGCTGGACTTTCCGGAGGTCTTCCTGCGAAGCGTTCCCGGTCTGACGGGCGAGCATGAATTCCTCTCGGATCTGCTCGAACTCCTTGATAGCCGCCTGCGCCTCGTCGTGGTTCTCGACGGCGTCTTTCGTCTCCTTGAATCGCTGGTACACCGGCAGCTCGGCGATTGCCTCGCCGAACTCTGTAGCGAGCGCTTCGACGTGGTCACCGTCGATATCAGCGGCGGTATCGGTCTCGATGCTCATCATCGTCGTGTATGGGCTCGGGCGGTATAGGCCTGCCGAAACCGGGTTGTTCCGGCCAGGACCGTCGCTATACTGATCGGGCTGTAGCTTCACCCGCGGGAAAGGCGACCCAATCCAGTTATCAACTCGCATAATCGGTCGAAAACGGTATATCCGTTTCCGAGATATCACCCACAATGGCGGAAACTGCACCTGAAAGCGGTCTACTACCAGAGTCAATGGACAACAGCGGAGAGTTCTGGCTCCATGCGTTCGAGTCGCTTGTCGCGGATTTACCCGAGCCGGCGTTCGTGGTTGATGCGGACGGCGATATCACACACTGGAATCAAGCAGTGGCAAACATTCTCGGCCTTCCGGCGAGTGAGGCGGTCGGGATGAACGCCTACGATGTGTTTGGCACAGAAGGTCAAGACGAGACGCTCGCTCAGGAGGTCATCAGGACAGGGGAGCCAGTCCGCGAGGACGAGTTCCGCTCCGCCGAGCGGCCCGACGGGACGATGGCCCACGCGCGGGCGGTTGCTGTCCCACTCATGGGTCCCGGCGGGGAGGCTATCGGAGCACTGGAGTTACTGATCGATTTCAGCGATATCGTTGAACAGCGCGAAGCGCTCCAGAACCTCCAGTCACAGATGGCGACAGACGTCGAGTCGGCGGTCAGCGAAATCAGCGACTCCGCCGCAGCCGTTACCGAGCAGTCCGACGAGATCAAGGAGATGGCCGGAGAGCAGTCCGACAATCTCGACGAGGTCCAGTCCGAGGTCTCCGGATTCAGCGCCACCGTCGAGGAAATCGCCTCCAGCGCCGAGGAAGTGAGCAGCCAGAGCGGTGAGGCCAGGGAACTCGCCGAGGAATCCGTCGAAACAGCCGAGGAAACCATCGAACGCGTCGAGGATGCGACTGAGTCCGCCGAACAGGTCGCGTCGGACTCGGCGGAGCTCCGGGGCCACATCGAAGAAATCGACGAGTTTGTCGAGGTCATCAACGACATCGCGGACCAGACGAACATGCTGGCACTGAACGCCAACATCGAAGCTGCGCGGAGCAACAGCGACAGCGACGGGTTCGCGGTCGTCGCCGACGAGATCAAGGAACTGGCCGACGAGTCCAAGCAGCACGCCGACGAGGTCGAGCGTATCGTGGGGGAGGTCCGCGAAATGGCCGACGACACCGCCGAAAACGTCGAGGAAACGACGGACGCGATCCAGCAGGCGCTTACTGACCTCGAGACGGTGCTTGACAATCAGGAGGCCATTCTCGACGCCGCGTCGGAAACCGAACAGGGCATCGGCGAGGTTGCGGCGGCGACTGACGACCAGGCCGCAAGTGCCGAGGAAATCGCCAGCATGATCGACGAAATCGCCCAGCGTGCCGCCGAGGTGTCCGAGTCCATCGACGAGCTGGCTGACGAAAACGAAACCCAACATCAGATGGCCCGGGACTTAGAGGAAAACGTCGAGCGTGTCGAGCGCCGACTCGCCGAGATCATGAGGTGACTGCCCGCTCATCGAAACACGGGGGTTATGACGCTCGAACGGGTACAGGGTTTCAATGAGTCAAGAGCGGACTGACGGCGACCTCCGGAACACCGGACTGTCGCTCAAACACGACCGCGAGTGGGATTACGAGCTCGACCGAATCATCGAAGCTGTCGAGGAGCGCGACGCAGAGAAGGTGGGCCTGCAGTTCCCCGAGGGACTGAAACGCCGCGGCCCGGCCGTGGCCGACGACCTCCGCGAGGAACTGCCTGACGACGTGACGGTGTTGCTCTCGGGCCAGCCCTGTTATGGGGCCTGTGACCTCGATACGTACATGATGCGCCGGACGGACGTGTTCGTCCACTTCGGTCACTCACCGATGAAGGAGTCTGACAAGATTATCTACGTGCCGCTGTTCTCCAACGTCGACGTCTTCCCCATTATGGAGCAGGCCCGTGAGGAGCAACTCGCCGACCCCGAAGAGGACCCCGACGTGGGGCTGGTGACGACGGCCCAGCACATGAACAAGTTCGAGGAGATGCGCGAGTGGCTAGAGGAGCGCGGCTACACGGTCCACACGCGCCGCGGCGACGAGCGGCTGACCCACGAGGGGCAGGTGCTTGGCTGTAACTACGCCAGCGCCGACGTGGACGCCGACCAGATGCTGTACGTCGGTGGCGGGAAGTTCCACCCGCTCGGGCTGGCGATGGAACACCCTGAGAAGCACGTCGTCATCGCGGACCCGGTCAACAACGTCGTTACCGTCGCTGACACGGAGAAGTTCATGAAGCAGCGCTACGGCGCGGTCCACCGCGCGATGGACGCCGAGTCTTGGGGGGTTATCTTCTGTACCAAAATCGGGCAGGGCCGCTGGGACAAGGCCCAGGAAATCGTCGAGAACAACGAGAACGCATACCTCATCACCATGGATGAGGTGACACCGGACCGGCTGACGAACTTCGGGATGGACGCCTACGTCAACACCGGCTGTCCGCGCATCACGACCGACGACGGCCCGCAGTTCAAGAAGCCGATGCTCACCCCCGGAGAGTACGAGATTGCCATCGGCGAGAAGCCGCTAGAATCCCTGGAGTTCGACACCTTCCACGGCACCTGGTAGCGTTCTCAGACCTGAGAACGGCGGGAATACAGTCTTATATTCCGCCAGCCGAATCTCTGTATGGCTTCTACGGAGGACACTACTCTTTTCCGCGACGTTTTCGAGGTGAACCCGGACCCGATTATGATCCACGACGCCGACACTGGGACTGTTGTCAGGGCTAACGAGGCAGCGGGCGCGTTGCTCGGGTGTCCCCCGGCGGATGTCGTCGGGATGCACGTCGGCGAGTTCAGCCCGCCGGGGTTCTCGACGGCGGACGCAAACGCCCTGATTGCGGAGGCAGCCACGTCGGGGTCGACACAGGTCGAGTGGACGACAGAGGGTCCGGATGGGGAGAGCCGGCGGGTCGAAGTGTCGCTCGAGCGCGCCGTTATCGACGACGTAACTCGTGTTGTGGCGTTCATTCACGATGTGACCGAAATCCGGCGACAGGAACGCAAACATACTGAACGGAGCCAGCAACTCCAGACACTGATCGAGAACCTTCCGGTCGTTGTGTTCACTCTCGACTCCGATGGCGTCTTCACCTACTCGGCCGGGAAGGGACTGGCCGAACTCGGTTTAGAACCCGGCGAACTCGAAGGCGTCTCGGTGTTCGAGGCGTACGGCCAGTATCCGGACATCGTCGCCGCTGTCGAGCAAGCGCTGGACGGCGAAGAGGTCCGCGTGACACAGAAAGTGGATGGCCTCGTCTTCGAGACGTGGTATCGGCCAGTGTTCGGCGATGACGGAGAACTGACGCAGGTCGTCAGCGTCGCCCGCGACATCACTGACCTCAAACAGCGTGAGGCGCGCATCGAAACACTCAGCGAAGCGACGAATGAACTGCTGTACACCCGCACGGAGCAGGCGGTCGCGGACACGGTGACACAGATCGCACAGCGCATCATCGACCAGCCACTGGCAGCGATGTGGTCCTACGACAGTGACGACGACACCCTCTATCCGATTGGTGCGACGGACGAAGCGGTCGACTTCGCGGCGGTGGAGGCAGCGTCGGATCTCCCACCGATGGGTCCCGAAAGCGACGAGAACCGCCTGTTCCACGATGGTAGTCCGACCGTCGTCGAGGACTATCAGGCGCTATCGAACCCGTCATCGCCACAGGCATCGTTGCGGACGGTGCTGTTTCTCCCGCTCGAGGACTACGGGATGCTGTGTATCGGCTCGCCGACTGTCGAATCCTTCGACAGCCACGACCGGTTCTTGCTCGATATTCTTGCGAGTACTGGGGCCGCAGCGCTTGACCGGGTCGAACGGGAGACGCGGCTCAAATCAAAGCAGACGGAACTCGAACGGTCGAACGAGGCGCTCCAGCAGTTCGCCTACATCGCCTCACACGACCTGCAGGAGCCCCTCCGGATGGTATCAAGCTACGTGGACCTGCTGGACAGCGAATACGGCGACGAGCTTGATGACGAGGCCGCCGAGTACATGGCCTTTGCCATCGACGGGGCTCGCCGAATGCAGGAGATGGTCAATGCCCTGCTCCGGTACTCGCGGGTCGAGACAACCTCAAGCGAGTTCGAGGAGACGGACCCGGACGCGGTGATCGACCGGACGCTGGACGCCTTACAGATGCGAATAGAAGAGGTAGACGCGACCATCACAGTGGGGGCACTGCCACCCGTCGAAGCCGATCCGAACCAGGTCGGGCAGGTATTCCAGAATCTACTGGAAAACGCTATCGAGTACGCCGTGGAAGCCGGCATGGAGCCACGTATCGAGGTCAGCGCAGACAGAGATGACGACGATGTTGTGTTCACCGTCTCGGACAACGGGCCGGGGATTCCGGCGGCGGACCGCGAGGAGGTGTTCGACATCTTCCACCGGGCCGGAGCCCACGACACGGAAGGAACCGGCATCGGGCTAGCCGTCTGCCAGCGAATTGTCCTGCGCCACGACGGACGCATCTGGGTCGAACCGTCGGACGACGGCGCGACGTTCAAGTTTACGTTGCCCGCGGTAACGGAGGTGTGCGGCGATGACTGAATCCAGCGAGGGACGGCCGGTGGAGATTCTACTGGCGGAGGACAATCCCGGCGATGTCAAGCTGACCGAGAAAGCGCTGGAGAAGGGCAAGGTGCTGAACAACCTGCACGTCGTCAACAACGGTGTCGAGGCACTGGCGTTCCTCCGTCAGGAAGGCGAGTACGACGACGCACCGCGGCCTGATCTGTTGTTACTCGACCTCAATATGCCACGTAAAGGAGGGCAAGAGGTCCTCGAAGAGATGAAAGACGACGAGTCGCTTCGGCGGATTCCGGTCGTCGTGTTGACCAGTTCTGAGGCGGAGGAAGACATCATCGAATCGTACGACCTCCACGCGAACGCCTATCTGACGAAGCCAGTCGACTTCGACGGCTTCGTCGACATCGTGAGCAGCGTCGAGGAGTTCTTCCTCACGGTAGTCAAGCGGCCACCGAAATGACGATGACTGAGACGATACACCTCAACGTGCTCCTCGTCGAAGACAATCCGGGCGACGCTCAGCTCGTCGAGCATCACCTGAACTCGCCAGCCGTAGCGCACTTCGTCGATGACGTGACGATTTCCCACGTCGAGTCCTTGGCGCCGGTCGGTGAACAGCCGGACACAGCCTACGACGTGGTGCTGCTGGACCTCGGACTCCCCGAGTCAACAGGGCTCGCGACACTCGACCGGGCAACCGAGATGGTCAGGGGAGTGCCGATCATCGTTCTCACGGGCATGCAGGACCGGGAGATGGCTATCGAAGCGATCAACCGCGGCGCACAGGACTATCTGCCGAAAGCGGATCTGGACGGTGACCGACTCGTGAGGGCACTCCGGTACGCAGTCGTCAGGAGCCGCCAGCAGCGTGCGATTCAGCGCCAGACAGACCAGATGGACTTCTTCAACAGCATCCTGCAACACGATATCCTCAACGGGATGAACGTCATTCGGGCACGCGGCGAACTCCTCGAAGACACGCTCGACAGCCAGGAACGCGAGTACGCGTCGACCATCGTCCAGTGGAGCGACGACCTGATCGACCTCACGGAGAAGGTCCGGTCAGTGCTGGAGACGGTCACCGACGAGGACGGGCGAAGCCACGAACACCGGGAGCTACAGGCCGTCCTCACGGCCGCGGCGGAGCGCGCCCGGTCGGTCGGTGACGACTGTACTGTCACCGTCGAATCGGAGGCCGTTACCGTCGTCGCCGACGAACTGCTCGACGACGTGTTCGCGAACCTCTTTCTCAACGCAGTCGAACACGGTGGTGCCGATGTGACCATCGATGTGACGACGAGGGTCGAGGACGGGGTTGTCACAGTCTGTCTCGCCGACGACGGGGACGGCATTCCGAGCAGCGAGGCCCGGCGCATCTTCGAGCGCGGCGAGAAGGGCTCTGAGTCCGGCGGCACCGGCTTCGGGCTCTACTTCGTGGACACGATGGTCCGGAGCTACGGTGGCGATGTCTGGGTCGAGGACAGCGACCTTGGTGGCGCAGCGTTTTATATCGAACTCCCACACGCGACTCCGTAGAGGGAATCGATTGCCACACTGTTACCGGTCAGCCGCATTTCAGCTTCTGAGAAACGGGGCCGAATGTTCAATTCCGGGGAGGTCGAGTCTCCGGCTATGAATGATCCGCTGGACGGTGCCGAGGGTAGCGACCCGGAAGAACAGGATCGCTATCTTGCGGCTATGCAGGACCTCACTGCGGCGATGGCGGCCAGCGGAACCTCGTTTCGGGAGCGCGTCGAGCCAGTTTTGGCCGTCGGTCGAGAACACCTCGGGTTTCCGAACGGACACATCGCAGTGATCGCTGGCGACAGCCACGAAATCGTCGCCAGTAGCGGTCTACAATCCACGATTACGGCGGGTGACGAGACACCACGTTCCGAGACGTACTGTAGACACACCCTCAGCGAATCCGGGATGTACATAGTCACCAACGCAAGTGAGGAAATGGCGACTGACCCTGCCTACGAGCGGTTCGGACTAGAGGCCTACGTCGGCGCGACGTTGCGGGCGGACGGGGCGGAGTACGGAACGCTGTGTTTCGTCAACGACAGCGAGTCGATTTCGGAGTTCTCGGACTGGCAGCAGACGCTGTTCGAACATCTCACGCAGTGGGTCGAAGCAGAGATCGAACGCGAGCTAGCTGTTGATACACGCGAGCAGAGCCAGCGACTGCTGGAAGCGACGTTCAACTCACCGGAGACGTTCATCGGTATTCTCAACGCTGACGGAAACCTTCTCAGGGCGAACACAACAGCCCTCGGATTCATCGACGCCGATGACGACGCCGTCCTCGGGGAACTGTTCTGGGAAACGCCCTGGTGGAACCACAGTGACGAAGTAGCGTGCCGTTGCCAGAACGCTGTTGAGCGGGCGAGTGAGGGCGAGATGGTCAGGTTCGAGGCCGAGCATGTCGGTGCAGACGGCCAGCGTATCTCGACCGCCGTCGTGGCCCGGCCGGTAATGGTCGACGGGACCGTCCAGAAGGTAATCGTCGAGGGGACGGACATCACGGATCTCAAGCGCCGCGAAGAGCAAATGGAGTTTTTCAACAGTATTCTCAGGCACGACATCCTCAACGGGATGACAGTCATCGAGGCGCGCGCAGAAACGCTGGCAGATGCACTTACTGGGACACAGGCGGCCTACGCCGAGACGATTCTGGACTGGAGTCAGGACATCGTCGACCTCACACAGAAGGTCCGGAGCGTCCTGAGCACGATGTCAGACGATGAGCTGACCGAGGCAGAGACGATAGAATTAGGGCCGGTCGTCGAAGGGGCAACGAAAAAAGCGGTTTCAATGGCTGAAGACTGTACGCTCAGAACAGACATCCATGGCGATACCGTGGTCGTGGCTGACGACCTCCTCGACGATGTCGTCGGAAATATCTTGACGAACGCTGTCGAGCACGGCGGTCCAGGCACCACAATCGAGGTGACGACGGACCGCGTCGGCTCGATGGTCCATCTTCGCATCGCTGACGACGGACCCGGGATACCGCCCGCAGAGCGTGAGGCAATCTTCGAGAAGGGAGAGCGTGGACCCGAGTCGACGGGGACAGGGTTCGGATTGTACTTCGTGTCGGTGATGGTCAACAACTACGGCGGCGACATCTGGGTCGAAGACAGCGACCTCGGCGGCAGCGAGTTCGTCGTTACGCTCCCGGTAGCATAACCAGTGGGCATTTCCAAACGTTTTTGAATGATTTCTGCGTATTTCAGGTAATGCCGACAAAGAGTGCGCTCGCCCAGCAACTCGCCGTTGTCGCCGGATTCGACAATCCGCGGGCCAGTCTCGAACAGTACCGGACTCCGCCGAATCTGGCGGCCCATCTGGTCCATACTGCGGATCTTCAAGGCGACATTCAGGGACGGATGGTCGTCGATCTGGGCTGTGGCACCGGGATGTTGGCGCTGGGTGCAGCGTTGCGGTCGCCGGCGCGGGTTGTGGGGCTGGACATCGACCCCGCGCCGCTGTCGACGGCGCGCAAAAACGAGCGGAAGGTCGGTTCGACGACCCCAGTGTCGTGGGTTCGGGCAGATGCCACCACCGCTCCGCTGTCCCCGCCTGTCGAGGAAACGACCGTCGTGATGAACCCGCCCTTCGGCGCGCAGTCGGACAACGAACACGCCGACCGACGGTTCCTCGAAACTGCTGCGTCCATCGCAGCCGTGTCGTACTCGATTCACAACGACGGAAGCCAGTCGTTCGTCGAATCCTTCGCCGGGGACAACGGCGGCGAAGTGACCCATGCCTTCGAGACGGAGTTCGACCTGCCGCGACAGTTCGAGTTCCACGAATCGGACCGTCAGGCGATTACCGCAGAAGTGTACCGCATCGACTGGACCTAGGCCGCTTGCTGGCGGCGCTCCGCAATCTTCACACGAGTCCCATCTGTCCCCGCGTACAGCCGCGAGCGGTTCCGCTCGAAGGTCAGCCCGCCGATTCGCGTCCGCGTCATGTTCGCCGGAAGCGGTGCTTGCCCGACCGTTTCATTCCCCCGTGTTACGACCACGTCGAATCCGTTCTGCCGGGCCGCCACGGTCACGTTCCGCCCGTCGAGTATCACGTCCGCCGTCGATGGCTCCGAGGTGTACGCGGTCCGAGACTGGCCCCTCTCGCGCCTGAGCTGAACCCGGTAGACGCTGGCATTGCCAAGCACCGACCAGTCCGTCCGGTTCGCGTACACCGATTCACGCCAGGTCGAGCCACCGACCGTGACACGCTCCTTGCCGTTAACTGCGAGCTGACCCGGCTGGACGGCGGCGATCCAGACCTCCCGCTCTGCACTAGCGACGATGACGCCGCTGGCGTTGACGGTTGTCTCCGCTTGCTGCGTAGGCACCCAGATACTCTCGAAGTACGCGTTCGGAACGTTCTCGTCATAGGCCACCACGTAGTCTCTGACCTCGATGCCGTCTTCGGGGAGCTGGTCCGCTTGCAGGTCGACGACGTTCGTCGGGACGGCAGCGAGACTCAGTGCACCGAGGACGACGAGCAGCACTATCACTGCGAGTGATGCCGGGTGGCGGTCGAACGACGGGCGAAGGCGCCGGTCAGAGCCGACGGTCGCGGCGGCGACGACGAGCGCGAGGAGAAACACCAGTGCCGTCCCAGCCCAGCGGAACAACCGAAACCGGCCGCTGCCGAGCGGGATGTACACCGCCCAGAGGCCCTGTGCGACGGCGAACACGAGCGTCGCAAAGAACACCCGCAACATGTCCGGGTGTTCGTCCCGGCTCCGAAGCAACGCGAGCGCCACGACGACGCCTGCGAGTATGCCGATAGCGTGCCCCTGGATAGCGATGTTCGACCACCACGGCGTCACAAACCGGGTCTGGCCAGCGGCCGTCGACACCGGATATCGGAGTGCCGAATACAGGAGGTCGAGCACGCGGGTTCCGAGAAATGCACCGAGAAACAGCGTCGGCCGCGTCACGAGCGCGAACCCGGCAATGGCAAACACCACGCCGGAAAAGCCCACAATCGGCCCGATAGCGAACACCGCGGAGAACACACCCACGACGAACATGGCGACGGGAACAACCAGAATCCTGGCAAACGGGTTCGTCCGAAGCGACGTGAAGGTCTGGACACCCCGCTTGCGAGGGTAGTGGCCCCAGACGTACTCCGCGACCGTTCCGTACACCAGTGTGCCCATGAGGTTGCCCGTGATGTGGCCCTGACTGCCGTGAGTGAACGCCCCCGTGAGCATCCCGAACGGGTAGAAGTACGACCACGTCCGGAACGGGGTCACAAGCGGGTCCCGCGGGTGCCACCATGCGCCCTGCAGGAACAGGTACACCGCCGTGACACCCGCAATTGTCACCAGCGTCCCCCACGGGACCCCAAGCAGGAGTCGCGCCCGTACACCATCGCCCAGTCGTACACCCGAGAGTCGGCGGACGGCAAGAAGGATGACAAGCACCACGACGAGGACGACCGCTTCCTGCCATGGGAGCCACGCGGGCATGGCCGGCGTCGGCAGCGACTGCATCATTCACGCACAGTTCGGGTACGCGACGGCTTATGGATGGCGACAGGTGTCACTCGCCAACAGTGACTGATGGTGCTGGGCGAAGGCAACCGACTGTGGTAGACGCGGGACCTCAGAACATAGACAGGCCGACGCTGTACGGCCACGACGTACCAGCTACCGCAAGCAGCGACAGCGCGCCGCCGGCGAGGGCGATGTTCTTGAGGAACTGCGTCATCTCGTCCTGTACCTGCTCGTCCGGGACCGCCCAGAAGTTGTGCATCATGACGGCGGAAGCGACGAGGAACGTCGCCAGCGCCCCGGCCGCGATGACGGGGTACGCGCCGAGGATGACGAGGACGCCGCTGACGAGGAGCAATCCGCCGCTCCCGTAGACCGACGCCGCGGGTGCCGGGAGCCCTTTCGCCGCCGCGTAGGGCGTCATCTGGCCGGCGTTCTGGAAGTGGTTCAGGCCCATGAAGGCAAGCACCCCACCGAACAGGAGTCGGCCCAGCAAGAACAGCTCGCCCGCTCCGGCGGACTCAAACGCCATCAGGCGCTCACCTCCATGGCCGGAGTCGTTTCGCTACGAGACTGTCGAACCGCGATTAGTGGTTTCATTACGTTACTTGGTTCGTATCCGAACCTATTTGTACGTTCCCGGACAATGGGGATACCAGGTAGCACTGATGTCATCTGAAGTATTCACTGCCGCGGACGAGGAAGAGGAGAGCGGGCCGTGTGCCGTCATCGAGTCACTGGAACAGATCGGGTCGCGCTGGCGACTGGTCGTGCTCCACGAACTCCAGAACGGCGAACAGCGGTTCAACGAACTCAAACGGGCCACCGATGCCAGTTCTCGTACCCTCTCGCGGGTCCTCGATGATCTCCAGGAGATGGACTTTGTCGACCGACGGCTCGAAGAAGACGCGCCAGTCGCGACGTACTACCGACTCACGTCAAAGGGTGAATCCCTCTGTCCGGTGTTCGACGAAATCGAGGACTGGGCTGAGGAGTGGCTGGCCGGGTGCAAGAACTGACTGGACAACGCAGACTTTTCTATCCCCCGGCCCCATCGCTTTACCAATGGGAGTACGGCCACCAGCCGATAACAGCGACGAGCCAGACGTCATCGAGTTCGGTATCGCGGCACTCGACGCCCGCCTGTCGGACGTGGACATCGAGTATCCCGCGACCGCGAGGGAGGTCCGGGACGCCGCCGGCCACATCACGGTCCCGTTCGACGCGTCGGGCCACTCGATGACCGTCGCCGAGGCGCTTGACGAGACGAACGCCACGGAATTCGACAACGAGCAGGAGCTACTCAACGATCTCCATCCGATATTCGAGCGCAAACGGGAAGCGACCAGAAACAGTCTGCTCTCCCAGCTCCGCGCGCTGGTCCCGTTCTAAACTACTCGTCGGGCTGGTGCGGAGAGACCGCTGGCGTTGTCTCTGTATCACTCTCTCCGGTACCCTCCGCGTCACCGACCGGCTGGTCGTCGAACACGTCCGCCGGCTGATCGCGGGTCTCGTGTGTGAGCTGGACAGCAATGTCCTCTAGGCGGCGTGTCTGTTCGCGGTTTACCGCCACGAGCATATCAGACAGGACGCCGAACATGAGGAGCTGAATCCCCAGCAGAATGGCGAACGAGCCGACAACTGCGATCACCTCGTGTGAGATGCTGTTGACGACCCAGTCATAGGCCACGTACGCGCCGAGGAGGAACCCGACCACAGTGCTCCCGAGGCCAACGCTCCCAAAATAAAACAGTGGATTGTTGGTCTTTGCCATCTGGTACAGCGTCAGGATGATTGTCGCGCCGTCCCGGAACGGACGGAGGTTCGTGTCGGACTCGTCGGGCCGGGGCTGGTAGGTGATCGGCACCACCGTCGTCGAGATATTGTGTTTGACACACTCGACGGCCATCTCCGTCTCGATACCGAAGCCAGAAGCCGTCAGCGAGCTCCGCTGGAAGGACTGGCGCGTAAAGGCTCGATACCCGGAGAGGATATCGGTGAGGTCCCGTCCGTGAATCGTTTCGAAGGCACTGTTAATGATGCGGTTGCCGATCTGATTCAGTTTCGTCATCGCGCCGGGTCGCATATCCGCAAACCGGTTTCCGATGACGTGGGCGGCCTGGCCTGACAACAGCGGTTCGAGTAGCCTGTCCGCCTCGTCGGGCCGATAGGTCGCGTCGCCGTCGGCCATCAGGACGTACGGCTGCTCGATGTGACGCGTCACCGCCTCTCTGACGGCCTGCCCCTTCCCCGAGCCGGACTGTTCGACGACTCGCGCGCCGGCTGACTCGGCAGCCTCCTGTGTTCCGTCGGTCGAGCCGCCGTCAATGACGAGAACGTTGGTAAAGCCCTGCTCACGAAACCCGGACACGACCGACTCGATGGTCTCTGCCTCGTTGAACGTCGGCAACAGTATACAGACGTCGTCTCGGTCGGCCATTGACTCAACGTCATCCACGCGAAGACAAATAAATGCGGGTCTGCCCGCGTGCGGGTTTTCGGTCAGATTCTCGCAGTCGCCGATAAAAAAGCGGTGACTGCCAGGAAGCGCTGACAACAGCCGTGTCAGTCGTTGCGCTGCTCGCTCATGTGCTCCCAGACCTCCGCACAGCCACAGCCGTCTTCGATGTCTGCCAGGTGATCGTCTTCCTCTGTCTGGGATGTCGCAGTCATGTTACTCACTCTGCGAGTAACTACTCGCCGCCACCCACTAATAGATTTGGGCGGCGGGCGACGCGTTTTACATTCCCTGCCACACATGAGCGTGTATGAGCGACCCTGCGGACGTGTTCGACCTAGTCGGGCTGACCGAATACGAGGCGACAGCGCTGGAACAGCTGCTCTCGCTCGGCCGAACGACGGCCCCGAATCTCGCGGAAGCGAGCAGCATCCCCAAGGCCCGCGTCTACGGCGTGCTGGAGTCGCTCTCCGACCGCGGATTCATCAAGGTGATTCCCGGCCGTCCCAAAGAGTACCAGCCGAAATCGCCTGGCGAAATCCTCGACCGGGCCGTCGAGAACCGCAGGCAATCATACGAATCGTTTGCCACAGACATCGACTCCTACCGCGAAGCCTTCCTCGCCGAGTACGAACCACGGTTTGAACGGGCAAGCGAAGACATCTCGCCGACGGCAGAACTGTTCCACGTCGTCGACGTGGGCGAACCAAGCGAACGCGAGACCCGCCGGCTGTATGATGACGCCGAAGCGACGCTTCGTGTCATCACCAATAGCTTCGCCTACCTCGATAGCGTCGAACGCGCACTGGCGGAGACACTCGACCGTGGAGTCGAGGTCAGCGTTCTCTTCTTGCATCCCGACGAGCTACCAGCGGAGAAGGCTGCTGTTCAGGCCGACATCGTCGACCAACTGGCCTCGGAGTACCCTGCTGTCGACCTGCGATTCAGCACGGAGAAACTCCCCTGGCGCGGGACGCTCGTCGATCCGAGCATGGACTACGACAGCGGTGAGGCGATTCTACTGGTCGAGGAGCCGGACGTTCCCAACCACATGCGGCAGGCCGCACTCACGGACAACGGCTCGTTCGTCGCTGGGATGCAGCGCTACTTCGATCTGATCTGGGAGTATGAGAGCGTCGACACGGCCCGTCAGACGTAGCCAAGGTCCTCCAGTCGCTGGTATGTCCTGTCGTCGAGGTCGTCGAAGTCCTCGCCCGCCGTCTTGACGTCGCGTTCCTTTATCGACTCGAACGCACGGTCGACGTGTTCCGCACCGTCGTCGGAAACCTTGTAGGACGTCTGGGCGTCGCGGCTGACAACTGTGGCGGCGTGGTCGCGGCTAGTACAGTACTTGACAACGCCCTCGCTATCGTCTTCGAACACCGCTCGCGACGTGGCAGTCCACGGCGACAGGTCGTCGACGTACGCACCGGCACGCTCCTGCAGCGGTTCGTCGAGGCCGACCGCAGTGGCGAGGACCGGCCCGTCAGGACAGAAGCCGGCCGGCTGCCGGTCTCCGTCTCGAAGCCGATTCACGACCCGCGGAAATTCGACCAGCGACGCGGGACCGTCGACCCGTTGGGGTTCGGTCTGGCCCGGATGGCGCACGATGAGCGGGACGTGGAGCACGCTGTCGTGAATCGTGACGCCGTGCTCTGCGACCCGGACGCCCGGCCGCACGTCGCTCCGTTCGCCGAATCCTTCACCGTGGTCGCTCGTGATGACGAGGAGGGTGTTTTCGAGTTCGCCACGCTGTTCCAGTGCCGAAACCAACCGTTCGAGCTCCGCGTCCATCTGGCGAATCGCCCCATCGTACAACGACTCCACCGCCTTCTTTTGCCACCACGGCCGGTGGCCGCCGTTGAAGTCCCACTTCTGGTCCTCGAAGGAGGCCTGCAGCGACGACGCCTCCGAGCCGCCCCACTGGTCGTATTCGGGCATCGGTTCGTACGGAATGTGTGCGTCCATCAGGTTGAGACACGCCGCCCACGGCCCCTCCTGCCGGTCGCTCCAGTCCAGCAGCGAATCCACGTAGACGTCCGCCGGCGTCGACGCTCTGACGCTGTCCGGGAGGAGCCGCTTGTAATCGGACTGGAGTTTCGTCGCCACACCGTTTGCCAGCGACCGGAGCGGCGCGTCGTCTGTTAGCGCGAGTTTGACGAACTCCGCGTACTGGCCCCGCCCCTCGTTCGAGACGAACTCGTGGGGATTGACTGCGCCCGGGAACGGGACGTTCCGTGCACCGACGACCTCGTCGAACCCGTCCCGGAGTCCGACATCGACGGCCGTCAGCCAGTCGTTCTCGGTGAACACGCCCGTTTCGTAGCCGTCCTCGCGCAACTGCGAGAATACCGACGCCGAGGGGTCCAGCCGGTGGCCCGCCGAGACGACGCCGTGTTCTTCGACGTGTAGACCGGAGAAGATGCTCGCGTGGCTCGTGACGCTCCGCGCACCGGGGGCCCGGGCCTGCTCGTACAGTGTCGCCCGCTCCGCGGCAAAGGAGTCCAGAAACGGCGTCGTCTCGTTGACGTGGCCGTAGGCGCTGAGGTTCTGTGCCCGGGCGCTGTCGAGGATGACCAGCAAGACGTTTGGATCGTCCGACATAGCTACATATACCCGAGGTCTTCGAGATGCTCCTTGACTTCCTCCCCTGACCGGTCGCCGTCGTGCGACGCCGTCACCTGCGGCGTCGACGTGTGGTCGGTCCCGTCGAGTTCTGCTTCGATGGCCGCACGGACGTCGACGACGCTCTCGATCGCGTCGACCATGGCCGCGTCGGTCCCCGCAATCATCGCCTCGTCGGTGTGGACCCCGTCCTGCAGACCGTGGTCGCTGACGAGCAGTAGCTCGTCGTTGTCACCGAGGTCGTCACGGACCTCGCCGACGAACTCGTCGAGTTCCTCGTAGGCGCGGTCCTGCAGCGATGGCTGTTCGTACGCGACGTGGCCGACGAGGTCGAGCCCGCTCGTGTATGCAAACACCAGTTCGTGTCGGCCGCCTCTGAGCGCCCGTCGTGCGCGAGCGAGGCGAACCATCGACATTTCGAGGCACTGCTCGTAGAACAGCGCCGGGTCCGTCGACGAGTGCCCGCCTTTCGCTTCGAGGTCGCGCTCGAAGAGGTCGCCGAGGTTTCGCCGAAGGCTGTGCTCGCGGTCCTCGGTGTCCGGGTCGATCACGTAGTTCGGGATGCCGATTGGTGCCGCCTCTCGGCCGTCGAACACTGTCGACAGGCCGTTCTCCTCGTAATACGTCGCCGGGATCCGAAACGCGTCCTGTTCGGTGTTATTCAGTAGCCACGCCCCGAGACGCGTCTGCAGCCCCGACGGGAGGAGGTAATCCGCGGCAGCGCTCCCGAATCGGAGGGCAGGGTTCTCCCAGGCGACGCCGTTGTCGAGCGTGATCCCGTGTTCCGGTGGCCTGAGGCCGGTAATGATCGTCGGCCAGAGTTCGTGCGTGCTGGGGCCGCCCTCGACGCTCCTGATCGTCTCGATAGCGTGGTGATCAGCGAGCGTCAAATTCGGATGTGCCGTCGAGTCTACTAGTTCCGGGTCGAGTGCATCGATACCCAGCACTACGAGGACCATATTTACCTCGAACGTCTCAGTCGACGGCTTAAGACCTTTCGATGCACGCGATAGACGTCGGTGCGACCTTAGCCAGACAGCGAACGGTACAGGTCGAGGTACTCCTCCGCGATTTTCTGCCAGTCGTACTTCTCCTCAACACGGTCTCGTGCCTGTCTGGCTATATGTTTCGTGAGTTCGTAATCGGAGAGCAAGGTGGTGACGGCGTCTGCGATTGGTTCCGGTGACTCTGTCGGAACGACAAAGCCCTCCTCCCCGTCGCGGACCATCTCGCGCGCCCCGGATATATCGGTGACGACCACCGGACAGCCGGTTGACATCGCTTCCAGACGGACGAGGGAGAAGCTCTCCGACCGGGACGGGTGGATGAAGGCACGCGCCTGCGACAGGTGTTCCCGGACGATTGACTGGTCGACGTACCCGTGGAACGTGACGTTCTCCTCCAGATCGAGGTGCTCAACCTGCTCGTGCAGTTCGTCTTCCAGCGGCCCATCACCGAAGATGTTGAGATGGACATCTGGATGCTCCTGTCGGATTATGTCAAGTGCATCGAACAGGATATCGTAGCCCTTCCGTTCCCTGAGACTCCCGATAGCCACGAGCACCTTGGAGTCGGCAGGCTCGCTGTACTCGAAGAGATCCGGATCCACGCCGAGCGGGATCGTCCGGAGCTTTGACTCGTCGACCAACTCGGCGTACACGTCCCGAGCTTCCTCGTGGACGACGACGACCCGGTCAGCGGCTTCCAGCGTTCGCTCGAATAGTTCCATCCGGGGCGGGTCCAGAACCGCGTCACGCGTTGCGTCGACAGCCGCGTGTAGCGGGTCCGTAAGTGGACGCGGCAGATCCGACCCCACCCACGAGGAGACCATGCGGTTGAACTCCTCAGCCATAATCGCGTGTCCCGCCTGACATGGTCCGATGACGATCGGGACGTCTCCCTGAAGGCCCGAAACCAGAAGCGGATTGAACCACCGATAGCTAAGGTTCATATGGTGGTATATGTCTACAGGACCAGTGCGTAAATCTCCCAGAAGCGTCCGGTACAACTTCACGTAGTACGCGATCCGGTTAGCGCCACCGAGCGGGTACACAGTGACGTTTTCGGGGTCAAGCCGGTCGGAGACCGTCCGCGTGTACGTGTCGACAGTAAAGTCGTCGTCGTAGAGATTATTCAAGAGATTGTAGCTCTTCCCGTATTCGTCGTTGGACATATCCGCCTTGGTCGGCCCGACGAGAACCCGCGGCATGAGTGGTGGTGGAGCAGTGGTGGAGTTAACCGTTATATCTGGCGTTTTGGCATTGATCACGCTCGGTATTTTACGCGCCGCAGTTCACGAAAGACATATTATTGCCACTCCGGTCACTCAACACAATGGATCCGCCGAACGTTCTCCTCGTCATTCTCGATAGCGTCCGGGCGAAAAACATGAGTCTCTACGGGTACGGTGCCCGGACGACGCCGTTTCTCGAACGGTTCGCCGACGAGGCAGAGGTGTACGAACAGGCGCGTGCGCCGAGTATTCACAGCGTTGCGAGCCACGCGAGCATTTTTACCGGTTATCACGTCCCTGAGCACGGCGTGACCAAGCACGAATCGGAACTGGACCCGGAGAGCACGATCTGGCGCGAGCTCGCGGACGACTACGGCTATGAGACGGGTGTCTTCACCCCAAACGTCGTCGTCAGCGTCTCCTCGAACCTCGTCGAACCGTTCCAGACTGTCGACGGGCCGCGACAGGACCCGGGTCACCGCTACTTTGAGGAGGGAATCGCACCCTCAGATGTCGAAGGGCATCAGACGAACCGCGAGTACCTCACTCGGTGTTTCAACAGCGATGCGCCGCTGCGGTCGGTGATCAACGGGCTGTACTTCCAGTATTACGACGGCGGAACCGAGGCGGAAGACGAGTCAGCCACTGAATACATCGATTCGTTTCTGGACTGGTCAGGGTCCCGGAACGGGCCATGGGCGGCGTGTCTCAACCTGATGGGCGCACACTACCCGTACGAGCCGGGCGCGGAGTACGATCAGTGGGGTGGCGACGAGTTACAGGCCCTCCACGATTCCCTGCCGGCCCCACCGTCACGAGAGATTGCCACCGACGGGGACTGGTGGAAGCTCCGGGCGGTGGAGAGTCTCTACGACGGGTGTATCAGGCAACTCGATGCCGCGATGGAGTCCCTCACAGCGGCGCTCAGGGACCGAGGCGATCTAGACGAAACACTGCTGGTCATCACAAGCGACCATGGCGAGGGATTCGGCGAGCGAAGTCGTATCGACCCCAGTGTTCAGGTCGCGGACCACAGCTGGGGGATCAGCGAGGTACAGACGCACGTCCCGCTCGTCGTTAGCCGGCCGGGCGAGTCAGACGGCGTCGTCGAGAACCGGATCGCGAGCCTCACCCGGTTCCCCGACGTAGTCAGAAACGAGATCGACGGCGAGCGTGGATCGTTCACCGTCGACGATCATGCGATTGCCATGACCCACCGTCTCGAACAGCCGGAACGAGTGTTACCGGCAGCGTGTCAGGACCGGTCGAAATACGGCGGCCCGTGGCGAGCGGTCTATCGACAGGACGGCGACCGCGTCAGAAAGGTCGCCGACCACGGATCGACGGCGCGAACGATACTGATAGAGAACGCTCAGGTGTCCTATCCGCGAGACGACGAGGAATCGTCTCTGGGAGCCGTTTACGACAGCTTCGAAACTAAGGGCGTTCGGAAGGATCAGAAGGACGGACAGGCGCTTGATGATGATGTCGAAAAACAGCTGGAAGAGCTGGGCTATCTCCGGTAATCAGCTTCACCGGTTATCGCAGTGAAGCGACTTGCGGGATGTTGTCGAGGACTACAGTCCGGAACTGAGACGAGATAGACACTAACACTGCGAAATAGGTGGCCGCCCCAAGGATGATAAGTGCGGTCGTCGCGACCTCGTTGGGGAACGGTTCGTTCGCCCGCGTTAGCACACCGTTGAGAACGGTGACGAGTATCCCCATCGCTACCGTCGCACCAATCTGTCGCAAGATTTCGGTGACTGGAACACTGAAGTCGAGATGTCTGCCAAGGATGAGATAGCCACCGATCAGGCTCAGGAGCGAAGACAGCGCGGACGCCAGCGCAGCCCCGGTCATACCGATGGTATAGACAAGCGCCGCGTTCAGTGTCACGTTCGAGGCGATCAGTATCCCGTTTACCTTGAACGCCGCCTTCGGTTGGTCGATCCCCCCGAGCGCGTTCGTGAACTGCTTCTGGTAGCCGTAGAACAACACAGAGAGAATAAGCAGCCCGAGGACCTGTGCCCCCTGTACGAACTCGTCACCGTAGATTCGAAGGATGCGATTGGACAACAACAGCCCGCCGACGAGACCGGGTATCGTCACCAACCCGGTGTACGAGAGCGCATCCTCTACGAGGGATGCGACCTGTTGGTCTCGATCGTCTACCGACAGCTTGCTCAGTTCTGGAAACAGCGCGCCACTGATCGACGTACTGAAGATAATGAGGAAGTTCGCGATGTTCCAGGTGATCCCATAGACGCCGACGAGCGAACTCGGCACGAACAGCCCGAGAATGATAACGTCGGCTTGCTGGAACGTTTTCCCTTCGAGCCGCCCCATCCAAGCGTACTTCGCGTAGTCGACGAGACGCTCGAAGTGTTTCTTCTCCGGAAGGTTGTACGGTCCACCGAGAACGTAGAGCCCGGCGACCACGAGGACGAGGCCACCCAGCGCATACCCCATGACGAGCGCAGTCAATCCGAAGCTGAGAAGTACACCTCCGACCTGCAGGACCGTCCTGGCGATTCGTCGTGCAACCTTGAGCACCGCCGCGACGTGGACCATGTGGGCCCCGTTGAGCATCGCATCGACGTACGACCCGAGTAGTCCAACCGCGAGAAGGATAATTACGAACCCGATATGGTCGACATCAAAGCTGCTGGTGACGACGTCCTGAAACAGCAACAGACCGACAATGATTACGCCACCGATGGCTGCAATTGTGAGCCCCCCCGCAAGCTTGTACTCCCCTATGTCCGTCCCCTCGCTGACCCGTTTCGTAATCGCGCTGCCGATTCCGATAGATCCCAGAAGCGAGAGCCACGCAACGATAGAGAGCAAGAGATAGTATCTCCCGAGGACTTCCGCACCGAGTAATCGTGCGAACAGGATCGTGGCGATGAAGCCGGCCGCAGAAGAGAGCCCCTTCGAAACGAAAGAGATGAACGATGTTTGTCCGATTCGCATCCGTATGCATCAGGAGATGGACAAGACGTTATTAGAACTTGTTGATATCTCTGTGAGTGGGTGTGTAAATCAGCGTATACCGTGGTAACGCGCCTAATCAGCCTGTGAGGCGATAGGTGACGTGCCGACTATCGGAACGCTGGCCAATCAGCAAGATAGCACACCTACAGCCGCTTGAGTATCGACCTGTACCGCTCACAGGCCGCCTCAAAGCTGTACTCAGTCTCGATTCGGTTGCGTCCGTTCTCGCTGATGTTGTCAAGATCGTCTCGGTCCAGACTATCGAGTATAGTCTGTCGAAGCGCCGGCGGCTCCCGTGAATCAAGCAGGAAGCCGGTTTCGCCCTCGCGGACAACGTCTGGAACGCCCGAAACCGGTGAGGCCAGTACCGGCGTTCCGCAGGCCAGCGCTTCCAGTATTGTCGTCGGTAGTCCCTCCGTCGGCTGTGACGGCAACACGAGCAGCGAGAGATCGTTGAGTTGGTCGGGCACATCGTCGTGATCCACCCAGCCGGTGAGTTCGACTGCGCCGCGCTCGATTTCAGACGCGAGTTCGGTTTCCAGCCACTCCCGGAGGTCACCGTCGCCGATGAACCGGAAGGTCACGTCGTCGGGTAGCTCTGTGGCGACAGCAGCGAGTTCGCGGACGTTCTTTTCTTCGTCAAGCCGACCGAGGAACCCGACGATGCGGTCGCGGTCGGCGTAGGGCTGCTGGACGCGAAATTCATCCGTCCGGACGTAGCGCGCCCCCGTCGGATACACGGTCGGGGATTCCGGATGCAGGTCCAGTTGGCGGGCCATCTCGGGCGTGTATGTGATGACCCCGTGAGCCGCGGCGAAGCCGGCTCGTTCAAGTGCACGGACGGCACTGGCGAGCCCGGCAGCCACCGGGTCCGGCAACTGCTGTTCCCAGTTCAGCCGGAGCGTCAGCGGCACATCACCGCGGGGTTCGACGAGAACCGTTTTACCGAGCAACCGAGCCGCGATAATGGGAAGCAGGTACGACGTTGCGCCGAAAAACAGGACTACGTCTTCGTCACGGTCGGCGATGACGCGGCACATCCGGAGCTGGTTCAACAGGAACCGGACGGCGGCGGTGACGACGGAGTCGCCCGCGCCTTTCTGCGTGAGCTCGACGAGTTCGTGCCGGTCGCGAATCTCGGAATCAGCCGGCAGATCAGCCGTCACGAGCGCGACCGATGTCACAGCCGACAGGATGTCGAGCAGGCTTCGTGTGGCGTTCTCGCCAGCAGCGGCGAGGGGATGGGTCACGACGCAGACACTCGGGAGTGATTCGTCAGTCATAGAATCCACTTTCGTTCGGTGTCACGGGTGATTCGCTGGCTACTCTGTAGTGTCTGTGGGCGGAGAGAACGGGTCCCGGGGAGTGATTTCGACATATAGTTGTCATTAGCAAGCCGGTTCATCGTCTATCCGCTTTAGCACGACGATAGTCGGGTTTCCGTCTTCGGGGAACGACGAAAGTCCGGCGCTGTCTCTGAACTTTCGCTCCGCGCTGAGTTCGGTGTCCACCGGCGGACCGAACGTCCGGACGATTTCGTAGTCCTCCTCGGCAAACAGCGCCGACATGCGTTCAGTCACACCCGGGTACACGGACGGATCCTTGAAAAAGCGGAAGTAGTGGTAACTGGAGAGCACGACGTACTCGGGCGCGTTACAGTCCAGTCGTTCAAGCCCCGGCTGCCACTCCTCGCGAGGGAACGTCGAATGAATGACGTACCGGTTCACGGTCGCTTCTTCGGGGAACTCCGGGAGGTACACGCGCTGGGAATACACGTCGACAGTATCAGCGCTATCCAGATTCGCGTGTGTCCACTCAGTTGCCTCCTGCCGGGACTGGCTGACATCGGCGACACCGGCGACAGTGTGTACGCCCGAAAAGACGACGACGAGCGTGAGAAATCCGATGCCGACCACGCGCATTGAGCGATCGGATCGGGTCAGATCGGACCCGGCGACGCCGGCGAGGACCGCGAGAACCGGGAATAACGGCATCACACGCGGGAACTGTGTCATGTTCCCCTGAGTGATGACTGCGAAGTACGGGATAGCATAGAGAAGCAACAACCAGACCGCACTGTCAAGGGTGCCTCGCAAGAGGAAAGCGATGACGAGTAGTACGGACAGTATCGAAAACAGGAACAGTACGATGCCCTGTCCTTCGGCGAGGTGTGCAAGCTGAATGAGCCACCCGGGGTCAGACCAGTTGTACGAGACGGAGTCGCTCGTACTGCGGACGACGTACCGAGAAATCTCATCGGCCCACGACACTGGATGGAAAAAGATTGACGGGGTCGTGGCGATGTAACCGAGTATAGTTAGCGTCGGGTACCTCCAAACCGCTTTGATGAACTCACCGACGGTCCCCGATTCGTCCCAGTGGCGTTCGATGATGACGATAGCAATAGGCAAGACGAGGAGCCCGGCGGTTGCCTTCGTCGACGCTGCTAAACCAGCGACCAGTGCGGCAGCCAACAACGTTCTGGTCTCTCTCGAATGAAACGCACGAACCGTTAGCAGGAATCCGAGCATGAGGAAGAACGTCATCGGGACGTCCTCAGTAGCGTAGTGGGCGGTGAGGACATACCCGACAGAAGTCGTGAGAAAAACGGACGCGAGGATTCCGGCACGGCGGTCCAGTAGTTCTCTACCAAGGTAATAGAGGACGACAACAGTCCCGACACCGAACAAGACAGATACAAGCCGACCGGCGAACAGCACGTCGTAGAAGGCTGTGAGAAGGTCGGGAGACACACCCCAGCTCGGCGAGCTTCCGACGCTGGCTGCGCCCGACATGATGTCGCCGAACTGTCCGGTCACAAGCCAGTACAGCGTCACCGGGACGAAAGAGAGCGCCAGAAGGTAGAGGTGGAGGTTCCCGCCTTTCCGGAAGTTATCGATGAAGGGGTTCTGCTCGTATCCCATCCTGAGAGCGAGTTCGATAGCGCCGGTTTCGTCCGGAAACGTCAGATGCGGCCGCAGTCGCCAGGTACCGAAGACCATCAGCAGGAACGCAGCGAGCGCGATGAGCGGCACAAACGGCTCACGTCGGACCGACTTGCTGATTCTGTTCCACAGGATAGAGGGCATTTCCTCGTGATTGACCACTGACTGTAATAGTCTGTACGGTTCCGGGAGACAGCACCCCGATTACAGGCATGCGTGTTGATTTTGTATACGTCTCTTCATCAGGGGAGTGTCAGCCTGAAAACCACTCTAAAGGACTAATGATCGGGATGTTCGCGGTATCGGCATAATTTGAGCAGGTAGCAAATGGCAACTGTTAATAAATGCGCATCTTGTAGCACATACAGACCCTCAGAATGGCAAAAACAGGGAGTCTACCGGACGGGTCGGCCGTATCAGCGACAGATACCGACAGTGACGTCCAAACGTCTATTGTGCTTCCTGCATATAACGAGTCCGAGAATCTGGAGCCGCTAGTCGACGAGATCCAGTCTACGTTCCGTGAGAATACGACGTACGGCCCATACGAGATAGTTGTCGTTGACGATGGGAGTACGGACGGGACGGCCGAGACGATACAGCAGATCGCGACGGACCGTGACGAAGTGACAGGAGTCTTACTTCGACGTAACTTCGGGCAAAGTGCGGCCCTGGCTGCCGGAATCGACTACTCGATAGGGGAATACATCGTGACGATGGACGCCGACCGGCAGAACAATCCGGCAGACATCCCGAAGCTCCTCACGAAACTCGAAGAGGGGTACGACTGCGTCAGCGGTTGGCGGCGCGACCGCGACGACCCGCTCTCGAAAACTATTCCGTCGGCAATACAGACACGGTTGGCGAAGCTGACAGGGCCGGACATTCACGACTTCGGATGCACGCTGACCGCCTACCGAGCTGCGGGGCTGAAGGAGATAGACCTCTACGGCGAGGGCCACCGGTACATCCCGGCGAAGCTCCACAAGCGAGGGTACAAAATAACGGAACTGCCCGTCGACCACCGGCCGCGAACCGCCGGGGAGACGAAGTACGGGATGAAGCGGCTGGTCAAGGGGTTCGTCGACCTCCTGTTTCACGTCTTCTGGAACCGGTTTTCCACCCGGCCGTCGCATTTCTTCGGCGGTATCGGGCTCGTCCTGATGACGGCCGGCGGCCTCATCGGGTCACACATGGTGTTTCTCAAGTACGCCTTCGGACAGTCGCTGGCACCGCACGTCCCGCGGCTCATCCTGACCGTCGCGCTGGTCCTGTTCGGCGTCCAGCTGGTGATGTTCGGGTTCCTCGCGGAGATGATAGTGAAACAGCAGTACCGGGACGAGCGACCGTACCGCGTCAACGCCATCATCGGTGAGGACTGACAATGCAAGATTTCGACTCACACGCTATCGAGAACGTACTGCTCGTCAGCATCGACTGTCTCCGGGAAGACTGGCTCCAGCGGGGCATCTCGGAGGGCATCGTCCCGACGCTCGAACGGCTGGCGACCGAGGGGTTGTACTTCGACCGGGCGTTCACCGTGGCAAACACCACCGACCCGAGCCTCACGTCGTTCATGACCGCCTCGTACCCCCACACCCACGGCGTCCAGGAGAACGGCTGGGGGCTCGACGAGTCTATCCCCGTCCTCGCGGAGTCGGTACAGGACGCGGGCCACGACACGTTCGGCGTCGTCAGCGTCGACCACCTCAGCGACGAGCACTCGGGGCTGGGCCGGGGCTTCGACGAGTACTGTGACGGCGGCGGCTCCTACGATACGCTGTACCCGATTCTGAGCCGGATATACGACACGAAGACGTTCAACACGGTGTTCGGTGCGGTGAAAGACGTCGGGACCGAGCAGTGGAACCTCAAGTCGCTCCTGCGACAGACGGGACTCATCAGACTGCACTGTCGGACGGCAAAGAGCGTGACACAGGACGCCGTCGAGCAGCTAGACCGCGTCGACGGCCCCTTCTTCGGCTGGGTCCACTACTTCGACATGCACGAACCGCGGAACTACGACCGCGGCGACCTCGACACGCACGACGAGTACACGGCCGCGATGAAGCTCGTCGACGGGTACGTCCAGCAGGTACTCGACGAACTCGAAGCGCGGGACCTCCGCGAGGAGACGCTCGTGATTCTCACGGCCGACCACGGGGAGGCGCTGGACGACCACGGCTACACGGGCCACGGCCGCCAGCTCTACGACGAGGAACTGCACGTCCCGCTCGCGTTCCACCACCCGGACATCGACGCGGAGACCGTCTCCGACCAGGTCCGGACAATCGACATCGCGCCGACGGTGCTCGACCTGCTGGACGTCGAGGTCCCGGACGCGTTCGAGGGGCGGAGCCTCCGCGTGAACGACGACGGGACGCCGCCGGGAGACCGAGACGCGTTCCTGACCGCCTATCCGGAGTTCGCGGAGTCCATCGGCCTCCGCACGCCGGGGTGGAAGCTCATTCGCGAGGGGACCGAGCACGAACTGTACGACCTCTCGGCGGACCCCGAGGAGACGAACGACCTCGTCGCCGCCGGCGCGACGGACGGGACGCCGTACGACGACCTCCGCGAGAAGCTCCAGGCGTGGGACAGCGCCGGCAGCGACGTCAGCGACCAGGACATCGATGCCGACACGCAAGAGATGCTGAAAGACCTCGGCTACGTGGACTGACCGTAGGACTCAAGTGTTTCTCAATCGGTGCTGGTAGCAATGAGGGATGTCATCTTCGTTACTGCGGACTCCGTCCGTCACGATTTCCTAGACGCGATGGAGTTCGTTTCTACGTTCTCGAACCACCGGGGCGTGACCGGGGCCCACTACACGCGACCGAGCCTCGCCAGTATTCTGACCGCCTCGTACCAGGGGGCTATCGAGTCCCGCGCGATGTCCCCGACAGTCGCCGAAGCCTTCTCCCAGGCCGGATACACGACGATTGGCCTCTCCTCGTCTCCCCACACTGACCCGCGGTTCGGGTTCGACGCGGGATTTGACGTCTACGAGAACTACTGCGAGGCGGGCAACCGCGGCAACCCGCTCCGACAGTTCGCCTCACAGTTCGACCTCATCCGGAAGGTCTACCACCGCTTCCGGCCGCCCCACGCGAAGCTATCGAACCGGCTCCCGGACGACGAACTCATCGACAACGCCATCGCGGCGTTCAACGACGAGTCGGGCCCGCGGTTCATGTGGCTCCACATGATGGGCACCCACCGCCCGTACGGCCTCGGCGACGACGCCGTGCCCAAGGAGATAGACCGGAAGGCGCTGTTCGCCCCTGAGAAGCTCACTGCCGACGAGAAGGAGACGATTACGCGGAAGTACCGCCAGACCCTCTCTCGGGCGGACGCCGAGATAGAGCGCCTCGTCGACTCGGTGGATTCGTCGGAGCCGCTCGTGGTGTTCAGTTCGGACCATGGCGACGAGTTCGGCGAGGACGGACACTACTTCCACCAGCCACAGCGGCGGCGGGTGGTCGACGCGCTGACCACCGTGCCCGTGGCGACGAACGACCTCTCGCTGTGTGAGCCACTCAGCGTCCTCGACATCGCCCCGTCGCTGCTTGCCGAAGTCGGCGGCGAGATCCCGTCCGAGTGGCACGGGAAAGACGTCCGCGAGACGCCCCGAGACCAGACGCTCACCATCGCCCCGTGGCACGGCACGACGACCGTCGCGTGGCAGGACTTCGAGACGAAAATCGTGAGCCGCGACGCCGACGTGTCGATGGTGCGGAACGGCGAGACGGTCGACGTCGAGCGCGAGGACGTCGACGAGGACCTCAAACAGCAGATGCGCGACCTCGGTTACGTCGAGTGATGGCCGATGACGACAGCATCCTGAAAGGCTACCTCTCGGTGTTTACCGGCGACCTCGGCCGACTCCTGACCTTCGCCGTCTTCATCCCGTTGCTGGTCCGTACCGTCGGCGAAGGCGGGTTCGGGACCTACGCGCTCGTGATGGCGATTTTCCTCCCGAGCCGGAAGATACTGAACCTCGGGCTGTTCGAGGCGACCAAGACCTACGCCTCGCGGGAGCGCGGCGAGGAGCGAGCAAGCGTTGTCACCACGTCCTTCGCACTCCACGTCGGGAGCCTCCTCGTCGGGATTCCGGCGCTGGTCGGGCTCATAACCTGGCTTACCGACGGGACGCTCCAGACGGCGCTGTACCTGATGCTCGGTGCGGTCGTCGGGGAGCAGCTGTACTACTTTGGGCGCGGCGTGCTCCACGCCTACAAGCGGGAGGAACTCGCCGAACCGCTCGTCCCGGCCCGGTCGGTCATCCTTGCCGTCGTGGGGCTCGGGCTGGCCGGGGCCGGGTACGGCGTGCCGGGTGTCTTCGCCGGGTTCGCGACCGGGTTCCTGCTCACCGGCCTGCTCTCGACGGCACTTGCGTTCCGCGAGGCCGGCGTACTCCCGTCGATACGTAGCCTGGCTCTCCGGACCTACGCGCGGCCGCTCGTTCGGTTCGGGGCCCAGTCGATGGTACTCACGCTCCTCCTGACAAGCATGTACAAGGTCGACATCCTGCTTGTCAGTCACTTCTGGGACGCAACGACAACCGGTCACTACCGGGCGGCACTGCAGGTCTCTGAGTTCATGTGGGTCGTCTCGGTGGCGATGGAGATGGTGATGATTCAGTCGACGGCGGACCTCTGGGCCGACGGGCGGATAGACCGCCTCACGTCGCTGCTGTCGCGGCTCCTCCGGTACGTCGTCGTCCTCACGGTGTTGCTCGTCGCCGGCGTGTTCGTCCTGGGCGAGCAGTTCCTCACCGTGTACTTCGGCGAACCGTATGAGGCGAGCGTCCGACCGCTCCAGGTTCTCCTGCCGGGCGTGCTCGGCTTCGCCATTGCGCGGGTCATCTGGCCGGTGCTACAGGCTGGGGGACACCTGCGGCAGTTGCTGCTCGCGACCGGCGCGTCGGTGGTGGTGAACGTCGTCCTGAACCTAGCGCTGATACCGCGAATCGGCATCGTCGGCGCGGCTATCGGCACCTCAACCGCATACGGGCTCATGGCGGTGACTCACGTGGTAGCGGCGCGTAACGTCGGTCTCAAGCCACTCACCGGGTTCCCGGCAGTCCGGGTGCTCGCTCTCGGCCTCGGCACGACGCTGTTGTTGCTCGCGCTGGAACCATACGGGCCGTGGTTCATCGACCTGAGCATCCTCCCGCTCGTGGGCCTCGGCGTCTACGCGCTCGGTAGCCACGTCTCCGGCGTCCTGACGTTCGACGAGGCCACCGAGGTACTGGACTCGGTGCTGAACTGAGTCAGTGGGGCGCGGCTGAGGCTACCGCCAGACGTACATCCCATAGAGGTAGCCGACGCCGACGCTCCCCGTGAGCAGAAAGAGGAAGAGGAACTGCAGGACGGCCCCGAGCGACGGGGACGTGACGATATCGCGGAGACGCGACGGGGCGAACCGGAACAGGAGGTCCCCCAGGAAGTCCGACTCCGCGCCGGTCGATTCAGGGACGAACACCTCCATCCCGCGCTTGGAGTAGCCCTGCCAGAACGCGCGGTCCACGAGCCACCCCGGGTCGGTCCGGTAGTCGAATATCTTGTGTGCGACCAGCGCGTCGGGGGTGTAGTACACCCCTTTGTCGTATTCGCTACGCAGGCGCGCACAGAGTTCCGTCTCGCCGCCCTGGAGGTTCTTCTCGCCCTGTCGGCCGCCGATGTCGTCCTCAAAGCCGCCCAGTTCAAGGAACACGTCCCGTTTGAAGGAGATGTTCGAGCCGAAGGTATTGCGGACGACGCCGGATTCGTCGGGGTCGCCGTTCGGTCCAAATCCGCGGTGGGTCACACCGATAAGCCAGTAGAACTCCGCAGGCAGAAAGCTGGGTTTGCCGGCGACCCACGCTGGCGTCATTCGGCCGCCGACCGCGAGCGCGTTCTCCTGTTGGTAGGCATCGACTAGCGCCATGACCCACTTCTCGTCAGCGATGGCGTCGTCATCGATGAATGCGACAACGTCCCCGGTGGCGACTTCGGCCCCATTGTTCCGGCTCTCTAGCAGTCCGACGTTCTCGTCGTTACAGTGTATCAGGACATCGTCTCGGTTGCCGAAGTCGGATTCGTACTGTTCGTACACGTCCCGGTTCCCATCCGAAACCAGTACGAGTTCCACGTCGTCGTAGGTCTGGGCTAAGACGCTCTCGGCCGCCGCTCGACAGTCGTCGTATCGCTCCATCGTGTGCGTACAGAGCACGACCGAGACTCGCATGGTCGGTGGTGTGCCACCGGTACTGTTAGGCGTTTCCATCCTGCGCCCGCATAGAGGTCAAAAGGCTTATGCGCGCCTTGGCAGTTTTTCCGTGCAATGAGTCAATCACGGGGCTATCTTGACGACAACCCCGAACTCGAGTCCGCCCTAGAGTGGGCCGAGCGCTGGTACCACATTCCGGTCCTCCTGGTACTGCTCGGGTTCATGCTGTGGAATCGCGTCCGGAGCTGGGAGAACTTCATTGTTGACGGCGAAGTTCTCTTCAGCGGGAACGATGCCTGGTATCACTACCGTTCGACCCAGTACGTCGTACAAAACTGGCCCTCGACGATGCCGTTCGATCCGTGGACAGCGTTCCCATACGGGACCAGTAACGGGCAGTTCGGGACGCTTTTCGACCAGATCATCGCGACAGTGGCCCTGATTATCGGCCTGGGTTCCCCCAGTGACCAGACAGTCGCGATGACGGTTCTGTTCGCGCCGGCCGTGTTCGGGACGCTAGTTGCCATTCCGACGTATCTTATCGGACGGCGACTCGGCGGCCGCCTCGGCGGCGTAACTGCGGTTACTGTGATGGCATTCTCGACCGGGTGGCTCTTGCAGCGGAGCCTCGTCGGTTTCTCTGACCACCACGTCGCCGAAGCGCTCTTTCAGGTACTCGGTGTCCTCGGTGTCATGGTGGCGGTCAGCGTCGCCGCACGTGACAAACCGATTTACGAGCAGTTCACCGAGCGAGACATAGACGCACTCCGGGACACCATCAGCTGGTCCATGCTGGCCGGTGTGGCAATTGCGATGTATCTCTGGGTCTGGCCCCCGGGTGTGCTCCTTCTCGGGATACTCGGTGTCTTCTTCCTGCTCCGACTGTGTCTGGAGTACGTTCACGACAGCAGCCCAGAACACACAGCTATCGCGGGCGCAATCACGATGGCGACTGCCGCCGTGGTGAGTGCATCGAGAATCAACGTCCTAGAGATCACAGCGACCGCCCAGTCGCTGCTCCAGCCGGGGCTGGCGTTGGCCGTTTGCTTCGGTTGTGTGTTCATGGCGTGGCTAGCCCGCTTCATGGAGCAGCGCAAATACGGCCGGTACGTGTATCCAGCGGTCGTGTTTGGAATCCTCGCGTCCGGGGCTGTTCTGATGGCATTGCTGACTCCCAGCCTGTGGGACTTCTTCACGCGAAACGTAACGAGAGTCATCGGGTTCACGATCAGTGAAACGGCCGGAACCGTCGGCGAGGCCGCGCCGCTACGGGGCGCTGGGGTCCTGTTCGAGGCACACGGGTTTGCTGTCATCGTTGCGGCTATCGGTGGAATCTTTCTGCTCGCAAAACAGTTCCTCTCCGACGATGCGCCCGCTGAAGAACTGCTCGTCGTCGTCTGGGCACTGTTCATTCTACTTGCCGCGTTTACACAGCAGCGGTTCGCGTATTATCTGGCCGCGCCGATTGCAGTGCTATCGGGAATGGTCGTCGGCCAATTCATCCACTGGTTCGATTTCAGCGCCGACGACGGGATCGAATACTATCAGGTCATGACGATTCTCACGGTACTTCTCGTCATCGTCGTCCCACTATTCGCGTTCGGCACAGCGCCGGTCGAAGCCGGTTCGACCGGTCCCGGGCCGAGTATTCAGGGCTGGGACGAGAGCCTACAGTGGATGGAAGGGAACACGCCCGCGGAGGGCGCGTACGGCACCGGTGGTGACGCGACTCTCGATTACTACGGCACCTATCAGAAACAGGACGACTTCGACTACCAGCAGGGGCAGTACGGCGTCCTGTCGTGGTGGGACTACGGGCACTGGATTACGACGCGAGGCGAACGGGTGCCGAACGCGAACCCCTTCCAGCAGGGAACGGATACGGCCGCACCGTTCCTGATCGCACAGAACGAGACGCGGGCCAACAGTATCCTCAATAGCACAGACGAAGACGACGCGAAGACGCGGTACGTTGCCGTCGACTGGAAGATGGCTGAGACCAACGGAAACCTCGGTGGCAAGTTCTTTGCACCACCGGCATTCGTTGACGGAGTACAGACTAGTGATTACTACAGTCGGCTGTACATCCAGTCCCAAGCCGGTGGGGTCCGCCAGGTGACGTTCCAGCACCAGGCCTACTACGAGACGATGGTCACTCGGCTGTACCGTTTCCACGGAAGTGCCGCCGAGCCTCAGCCGATTGTCATCGACTGGGAGAACAAACAGACGAGCCAAGGCGTGCAGTACCGTGGTGCACCGACGAACGAACAGGAGCCGGAGGGCCAACAGCAGGGCCAGGTCATCCGCCAGTTCCAGTCACTTGAACTGGCCCGTCAGTACGTCGAACAGGATGCGACCTCGCAACTCGGCGGCTACGGCGACGCACCTGGCGAGCGTGTACCGGCGATGGAGCACTACCGTCTGGTCGGTTCCAGTGAGACTGAGGCGTTCCCGAACAGTCCGCAATACCAGCACTCCGCCTGGACGAAAATATTCGAGCGCGTCCCCGGTGCGACGATTGAAGGGACCGGACCGGCCAACACGACAGTCCAGACCGCCGTCCAGATGCGCAACCCAGCCACGAACAAGACGTTCATCTACCGCCAGCGGACCCAGACAGATCAGAACGGGAACTTCGAGATGACCGTGCCCTACTCGACGACCGGCTACGACGACTGGGGAACTGACGAGGGCTACACGAACGTGAGTGTCCGTGCCGAGACCCAGTACCAGTTCAGCGCAGTCGGTACTAACAACGGTAACAGGACCGGCTTTACTGGCACGACCGAGGTCACCGAGGGACAGGTTATCGGTGAGGACGACTCCGCCGCGACCGTCGAGCTGGAACCGGTAACGATTCAGCAGGGCAACGAGACCAGCGGTGAATCACGCGCACCAGTGACCGAAGGCGTGGCTGAAGCGGGGGCATAGCTGCGTCCCGGCGGTTGGTCACTGGCGGAGCCTGTGCGGCCTACCCGAGACTTTTTGTTGGATTCTGTCGGCTGACTCCGTTCTAACAGTGACAGGCCTGCCGGTCGAAAAGTCGGGAGCAGCGGGCGGCGAACTCACTCGGCCAGCGGATTGAACGTGCCGTTGATATCCCACTCGTGGAGACAGTGTGGGTCGCCAGATTGCTTGGTGCCGTCGTCAGTGACGATACGCCAGCTGTGTTGGTCCGGGTCCCACTCGTCGACCCGCCCACACCGCTCACACTCGCGTTTGCGTGGGGTGACGATTTCAGCCATATCTGGTCCAAGCGCGTGGGTCGTTATCAGGCTGCCGGTCCCTGACCGGTCTTCGGGACGAGTCAGAGCCGACAGCGTTGGAGTGCCACACCGGCACTGACGACAGCAACCGCTACCGCGCTCAAAAGTCCGGGAGGTCGTCCGCGCTGACTTCTTCCGCTTCCCAGTCAATGTACTCGTCGGCCAGTACCTCACAGACGACCTGTCCGAACTCGGTCAGGCCGGCGTTGATACCCGAGACCGTCCCCCAGGAGTCGATGCCCGGATGGGTCTCCCGCTCGCGCCAGTCCTCGGGCAAGCCCGGTGCGTGGTAGCCGACGCGACCTGCGAAGGAGTCCCAGAAGAAATCGAACTCCTCGATGAGTCCCAGGTCGGTGACGATTTGCCACTGGTCGGCATCGAGCGACGCGTCCGCGGCCCATTCTTCGAACGCGTCGGCCCACGCGCCGTCGTCAAGGGCCTCGGCGAGTTCCTCGCGCCGGTATTCGTCGCCCTGTACGTCCGCATCGTCGTACTCATCGGCAGCGACGCCGGTAGACAGCGCCGGCCGCTCCGGCGTCTCAACATCGAGTGTCATAGTCGTGGTACGTGGCGGAGCCGAATAAAGCTCATACTGTTGGCTGTCCCGTCGTGACGGTACGGTAGTCGTCGCTCCGAGGTGACAGTGTGGTAATTGCAGCAGACAGTATCAGCGGTTCGCTTCCCCGTCGAGGGCGCGCTGTCGCAGTTGTTCACCACGGTCAGTCTCGGTCGCCACGTCGGGTACGAGAACCGGGTTCCGGTCCTCGTCGACCGCGACGTACACCGAGTACGACTCAGCGGTCGATTCAGTCTCGCCGGTTCTGATGTTCTCTCGGGCGGCCCGGAGCCGAACTTTGACACTCGTCTCGCCAGCGTCGTAGACAAACGCCTCAATAAGAGCCGTGTCACCGACAGGGATGGGTCGCTTGAAGTTTACCTGGTCCATCCGCGCGGTGACACAGGTTTCACCGGCAAAGCGCATCGCCGACATCGCCCCGAGTTCGTCCATCCATTTCAGGACGTTTCCCCCGTGGGTTGAACCCAGATGATTCGAGTGGTTGGGCTGGACCATCCAGCGGTTCTCGATATAGGTTTCCAGTACCGTTGGCATGGCCCGAGGTTGGCCAGCACTTGGGTTGAGTCTGTCGAACGGGCTTCGAAAACGTGGCTACGCCGAAACGTACTGTGCTTCCCACTCTTTCCGGGCGTCAAGTTCGCGCTGGCCGCGCTTGGTCAGCGTGTAAAAGTTCGTTCGGCGGTCGCGTTCGCCCTTCTCGATGAGTGCCTTCTCGACGAGCGTGTCAAGGTTCGGATACAGCCGGCCGTGGTTGACCTCGCTTTCGTAGTAGTTTTCGAGCTCTTCCTTGATTGCTAACCCGTGGGGCTCGTCAAGGCCTGCAATGACGTACAGCAGGTCCCGCTGGAATCCAGTCAGGTCATACATCGTATATCCGATACAGTTTGACTCTATACATATCAGTCTTTTGAATCAGCAAATCTATTACGTATTTACAGATGCCGTCACCGTCCAGTAGTTACCACGGCATCTCTGGCTGTATTAACACGAGAGTCGGTAATAGCTTCGCCCCGTGGCGGGAACATACAATGCCACAAACATGATTTCGGTCGGTGTTTCAGCGTAGTCACCTGGACCCGACAAGGGTAAGGGAAGCGGATGTGTAACGCGGGTGATGACCGAACACGCGGAGTCGGCGGCAGACGAGTTCCCGGAACCGTCGGGGGCGGGACGCGTAGATGTCGTCGGAACCGCTCACGTTTCCGAGCACAGCGTCAGGGAAGTGGAATCAGCGATTGAGGACTCCGAGCCCGATATCGTCGCCGTCGAACTGGACGAGGGTCGGTATCGCCAGATCAAAGGCGAAACGCCTGACGACCTCGATGCGAGCGACCTCCTGCGCGGGAACACCGTCTTTCAGTTCCTCGCGTACTGGATGCTGTCGTACATCCAGACCAGACTGGGCGACCGGTTCGACATCGAGCCGGGTGCGGATATGAAAGCGGGCATCGACACCGCCGAACGGCTCGGCCTCGGCGTCGCACTCGTCGACCGGGATATTCAGACGACCGTCCAGCGGTTCTGGGCGCGGCTGACGGCCGTCGAGAAGCTCAAGCTCGTCGGCAGTCTCGCGGCCGAGATGGGGCCGCCGTTGACCGTCGGGCTGACTGTCGGCGCTGTCTTCGGCGGGCTGTTTGCGGTCGTCGCCGGGGCCTTCGGCGGTCCGTTTATTGTCCCGAGTGGGGCGCTCTCGGGGGTTCTGCCGGGCGGTCTCGGCGGGACCGTCGAGGGCTTGCTCGATACGCTGTTGCTCATCTGTGTTGCCGCGGCCGGTCTCGGAATCCCTATCGCCGCACTGCTGGTCCAGTTCCGCGGCGAGGCCGACGTTGAGGAGTTCGACATGGAGAAACTGACGGATACCGACGTGGTCAGCGCGATGATGGAGGAGTTCCGTCAGTTTTCTCCCGGCGGCGCGGAGGCGCTCATCGACGAACGCGATGCGTTCATTGCACACAGACTTATCGCCCTCCGCGAGGCCGGCTATCACGTCCTCGCCGTTGTGGGTGCTGGCCACCGTGAGGGCATCGAGAACTATCTCGACAATCCGGAGACGCTCCCGCCGATGGAGTCGCTCACCGGCACCGAGGGGGGCCGTCGTGTGTCGCTGTACAAGCTCGTCGGCTACGGCTTCGGGGTCGTCTTTCTCGTCTTCTTTGGCCTGCTCATCCTCGGCGGCGCGAGCCAGGCGGTACTGCTGGAGCTTTTCGTCGCCTTGGTCGCCGTCAACGCCGTGCTGGCCGGCGGGCTGGCGAAGGTGGCCGGCGCACACTGGTCGAGTGCGGCCGCCGCCGGTGCCTTCGGCTGGCTGACCAGCCTGTTCCCGCTGCTCGCGGCCGGCTGGTTCGCGGGCTACGTCGAACTCCGGTACATCTCCGTCAACATCAGCGACATCGCGACGCTCAACGAGATACTCAACGACCAGGAGTCGCCGGTCATGGACCTCGTCAGCCGGATGCGTGCGGTGCCACTGTTCCGGCTGATTCTCGTCGTCGCGCTGACGAACGTCGGCAGCGCCATCGCGTCGTACGTCGTTTTCCCGGTGTTGATCCCGTACATCTCGTCGGACATCGGCGGAATGCAGGGCGTCTCGCGCCTGCTCTGGCAGGGCGTCCGCGAAGGAACGCAGATACTCGTGGGGGTCCTCTGATGGCGGGTCGACGACGGCGAACCGCTGCGGGTCGGACCATCGGCGGCCTCAGCTTCAGCCAGCGCGAACTCCGGGACCTTCTCGTCGCCTGGCTCGCGCTCGGGCTGGCGTTCACGTTCTTCCTTGAACGGGAGTTCCGGCGCATCGTCTTCGGCCAGTTCGGCGGCCTCTCGGGTGCCGAAATCGCCAGCACGTTCGCAGTCAGTCTGCTCACCGTCGGTGTCGGCTTCCTGCTACACGAACTGGCTCACAAGGTTGTCGCCGTCCGCTTCGGCCAGATAGCCGCGTTCAAGGCCGACTACCGGATGCTCGGGTTCGCGGTCCTGGGCGGTCTCGTCGGCTTCCTGTTTGCCGCGCCGGGTGCGGTCGTCCACCGCGGCCGCCTGACGGCCAAGCAACACGGCCTCATCGCCGTCGCCGGGCCGGTGACGAACCTCGCGCTCGCCGCCGTCTTCCTCGTCCCGTTCGTCGCGGCGCTACTGTCGGGCACGGGCGGTTTCCTCTGGGAAGTCGCGCAGATGGGCCTGCAGATCAATCTCCTGCTCGCCGGCTTCAACATGCTGCCCTTCGGCCCGCTCGACGGCCGAACGGTCCGAGAATGGAGCACGCCGGTGTTTCTCGTCGTGGCGATTCCGTCGATTCTGCTCGGTGTCGGCGCGCTGTTTGTCCTCTAAGCCGCCTCCGCCGGAACGACGCTCTTTTGCCCGCGCCACGCGCGCTCTCGGGTATGACCGACAGCGAGTCCGCGGACGACACCGAGGGCGAGGAGGGACTGACCTACGCAGAAACCGGTGTGGACATCGACGCCAGCGAGGCAGCGACGAAGGCGCTCATCGGCGCGGCCGGCGAGTTCGAGGGCGACTACGCCGGGCTGGTCGACATCGGCGACCAGTACCTCGCGCTCGCGACGGACGGCGTCGGCACGAAACTCCTCGTCGCCGAGGCCATCGACGACTACTCGACTATCGGCATCGACTGCATCGCGATGAACGCCAACGACCTCATCGCGGCCGGCGTCGAGCCGGTGGCGTTCGTCGACTACCTCGCGGTCGAGACGCCGGACGAGGAGACGAGCGAGGACATCGGCGCGGGGCTCCGAACAGGGGCCGAGCGGGCCGACGTGGCGCTCGTGGGTGGCGAAACTGCCGTGATGCCGGACGTGATTAAGGGGCTGGACATCGCCGGGACCTGCGCCGGACTGGCACCGAAAAACGCCGTCTTCCCCGGCGAGGCCGAGCCCGGCGACGCGATCGTCGGCTGGCCCTCCTCGGGCATCCACTCCAACGGGCTCACGCTGGCGCGCGAGGCGGTCACGCGCGACCACGAGTACGACGACCCGTTCCCGCCGAACCCCGACAGGACCATCGCCGAGGAACTGCTGACGCCAACACGGATCTACAGCGAGGTGCTGGCCCCGCTCCGGGCCAGCGAGACCCATGCGGCCGCACACGTCACCGGCGGCGGCTGGACGAACCTCACGCGGATGGGGAGCTACCGGTACGAGATTACGGATCCCTTCGAGGCCCAGCCCGTCTTCGAGTTCGTTCAAGCGGAAGGCGAGGTCTCTGACGAGGAGATGCACCGGACGTTCAACATGGGGACCGGGTTCGTCGCCGCAGTGTCCGAGGCCGATGCTGCGGCAATCGTCAACGACAGCGAGGACGCGCGCGTCATCGGCAAAGTGACTGACGGGGACGAGGCGGTCTCGATTCGCGGCCTCGGACTTACCGAGTGAGCGGCGCGACGGATGCCCATCGGGCGCGTTCAGGCTGACAGGATGTCTTTGCCGGCGGTCTCCTCCGCAATCCGAATCTGGAGTGCTTGGCGGATATGGTATCTGGCCGCTTCAGTTTCGGCGGTTTCGAGTGCCTTTTCGAGTTCGGCGTACAGTGGGTCGCTGGGATTGGCCATGTGAATACGTCTATCGTTGGTGAGAATAGACATATACCCCTGACACTGTTTTCGGTAGTAAGCCCCTCCTACGGGGAGTACGGGCCCACTATCCCTATTCGCGTTTGTGAGAATCAGAGTTAGCTGACCGTACGCGCGATGTCTGCTTCGGTTATGACACCGATAGTTTCTCCACCTTCAACGACCATCACAGCCGCATTATGGTTCAAGTAAGCGTCGACTTCGTCGATGGGTGCGTCTGGCTCAACGGTTGCGATAGATTCGTTCATCACTTCAGCCACTGGAAGGTCGCCGACGTTCTCCTCGGGCCGCTGACGGATATCGGAGTTGCCGATGAGGCCCTGCGGGGCCCCATCCCGGATGACGGGGACCTGTGAGTACCCCTTCTCGTCCATCACGTCTTTCGTCTGGTGGACGGAATCGTCGGGCGCAACGCCAACGACAGGCGAGTTCATCAGGTCGCGGGCTTTGATAATGCCGCCCTCGGCCTCTTCGAGAGCAGTCACGATGCGACGGAGTGTCGACAGCCGCGGGTCCACGTCACCACCTTCGATACGAGCGATAAGGGGTTGGGAGACGTCAGCCCGCTCCGCCAGTTCACTCTGGGTCAGCCCGAGTTCGTTGCGGCGTTCCCGCAGGTCCTGTGGCGTCGGTAAGTCCATATCCGCTAATTACCAGAGGTAATATAAAAAGCCCACGGCTACCACGGCAAGCGAATCAAGGTGGGTTTAGTTATGCCTCGGCTTCGGCTTCGTCCTCGTCGGCCTCGGTCTCAAATACCTCAACGACTTTCAGCGGGACATCCCGGAGTGCACCGCCGATTTCGCTTTTGGCGATCCGCTGTGCGTGTTCCGGGGATTCGGCGTTGAACACATCCATCTCGAGTACCAGTCCGACGAGCGCCGTGTCGGCCGCAATGAACGCCGAGTCGAACGGTTCGCCACAGGCCGGGCAGCCGGTCGCGCCGACCTCGACCTCGACGTAGTCCATCTCGGCCTCGTTGAGCCGCTTCCCCGCTTCGCTTACTGCGACACCGATAGCGTCGTCGATGTCGTCTACATCACGAACCAGCCAGGCTGCTTCCATCGCCACGAGGTAGTTCATACATTAGCTCTCGTGGCCCGACTATTCGATAGTTTTGATTCGCTTCTGTTGCGCACGTCACCGTTACTATCTCTATAACTTATGCAAACCAGCCGTCTGACTCATCCCCCCATTATATCTGTTCAGAGAGTTGTCCAGTCGGTTGCTCGTCTTCTCGGGCGTTTGAGTAAACCGCAGGACTGCGGCCCATCAGTTCTTCATAATCGATAATTCTTGACTGAAATGTGGCAGCAAGACTTATATACAAGTCTCTCTCTGAAACGACCGAGGAAGATGGTAGCTCGACTGTACACCGCAACGCTGTTCGCACTGTATCAACTTACCCTGCTCCTGGGCATCGTGCTGCTACCGGTAGCGATGCTCACGGAGCGGTTCGGACTCCGACTGCCGATGGACCGGGCCGTGTCAGGACTCAACGAGGCCTACGATCAGGCGAGCGCGTAAGACGGGACAGCCGACTGAGCCTACCGACGGTTGCGGTCAGGCTCATCAGGAAAAGAGGTTTTATCAGCGCCCGACTAGTACCCCACAGTAATGCGAGATATGACTCCGGGGCCGGATCTTTCTGGACCCCAGGCTGCTGACGAGTTCCAGAGCGACCCGTACGCACCCGAAGTCGGCGAGCTCCCCGCACAGTCCACACAGGATTCAGAGAAGGTGAACAAGACCGGAACGACCACTATCGGTATCAGCACGTCCGAGGGCGTCGTCATCGCGACGGACATGCGCGCCTCGCTTGGCGGTCGCTTCGTCTCGAACAAGAACGTCCAGAAAGTCGAACAGATTCACCCTACGGCGGCGCTGACCCTCGTTGGGAGCGTCGGCGGCGCACAGTCGTTCATCCGGACGCTTCGCGCGGAGGTCAATCTCTATGAGGCACGCCGCGGTGAGGATATCAGCATGAAGGCGCTTTCGACGCTGGCAGGTAACTTCGCCCGCGGCGGCCCCTTCTTCGCTATCAACCCTATCCTCGGCGGCGTCGACGACGACGGCAACCACGTCTACTCCATCGACCCGGCCGGCGGCGTCATGAAGGACGACTACACTGTCACCGGCTCCGGGCTCACCGTCGCGTACGGGACACTCGAAGACCGCTACGAGGAAGAGATGACAAACGAAGAGGCAAAAGAAGTCGCTGCCGCCTCGATCAACGCCGCCGCCGAGCGTGACACCGGCTCTGGTAACGGTATTTACCTCGCCGATGTCACTGCCGACGGCGTCGACATCAACGGCTACGATTTCGACGAACTGCTGTAATCGGCTTTTCCAGTCTCTTTTCGACCGCTTGTCTCCGACGCTAACCACAGTTCTCGACCAGCCGTCCACGGGGCGTCTCTGAACTGACGTGCGAACGAGAGAATTATACGGTCGGCTTCCGCATCGCCGGTATGGAACTGTTCGGGACCGCGGGGATCCGCGGTGATGTTGTATCGAAGGTGACGCCGGACCTTGCACTGCGAGTCGGACAGGCGGCTGGGCAGGACGGCGAGACGTTCGTGCTTGGGTACGACGGGCGCGTGACCTCGCCAGCGCTCGCTGATGCGACGGCCGCGGGACTGCAAAGCGCCGGCGCGCGAGTCGTCAGAATCGGCCGCGTGCCGACGCCGGCGCTGGCCTACGCCTCGCAGGGCCGCCACGGGGTGATGATCACCGCGAGCCACAACCCGCCGACGGACAACGGCATCAAGGTGTTCGCCGACGGCACCGAGTACGGCGACGACGACGAGACGCGAATCGAAGGGCGAATCGAGGATGGTTCGACGCCGACGGCCTGGCGCGACTGGGGCGACACAGAGTCGGTCGACTACCTCGACGAGTATCGGAGCGCTGTCGCCGACTACGCTGAATCGCTCGGCGGTGACCCGTCTGGACTGACAGTCGCCGTCGACTGCGGGAACGGGATGGCCAGCGTGGCGACGCCGCAGGTGCTCCGGGAGCTGGGGGCCGACGTGCTGGCGACGGAGGCAAACGTTGACGGAACCTTCCCCGGCCGCGAGAGCAAACCCACGCCGGAGACGCTGGCCGATTTCCGCGAGTTCGTCGCCGAATCCGACGCCGACTTCGGGTTCGGTCACGACGGCGACGCCGACCGTATCGTCGTCGTCGATGCCGACGGCGATGTCATCCACGAGGACACGATACTCGCGATGCTGGCCGAACACTACACGCGTGCCGCGGACGTTTCTGACCCAGTCGTCGTGACGACGCCCAACGCCTCCGGCCGCATCGACGAACGGGTCGAGGCTGCCGGCGGCCGCGTCGAACGCATCCACCTTGGTTCCCTCCACGTCGGAATCGCTGACGTTCGCGCGGACGCGACCGATGAAACCGAAGTCGTCTTCGCCGCAGAACCATGGAAACACATCCATACCGCCTTCGGTGGCTGGATAGACGGCGTGGCCAGTGCGGCCGTGCTGACGCGTCTGTTCGCCGAACAGAGCGTCGCTGACAGGCGAGCCGTCATCTCTGAACGGCCGTACGAGAAGGTGAGCGTTGAGTGTCCCGACGATGCCAAGGTCGAGACGATGGCCCGACTCGAATCCAGCCTGCCGGACGCGTTCCCCGAAGCGGATGTCTCGACCGAGTACGGCGTCCGGCTCTCCTTCGACGACGGGTCGTGGACGCTCGTCCGCCCGAGCGGCACCGAGCCGTACGTCCGGGTGTACGCAGAGAGCGACGACATCGACGCGCTGGTCGCCGACACCACACAGGCGGTCCGCGACGCCGTCGAGGCCGTCAGCGCCGCCGACGCCTGACACCACCGACCGCTATAGAGACCGACAGAATTTCTACACGGCCCTGCGACGCCCAGTGCATGGAGGATCTCCTCGACGCAGCGCGAGATGCTATCGACGAGGCGTACGCGCCGTACTCGGAGTACACCGTCGGCGCAGCGCTGGAAACGAGTGACGGTAGCGTCTACACCGGCTGTAACATCGAGAACGCGAACTACAGTAACAGCTTACATGCCGAAGAAGTAGCCATCGGCGCGGCTGTCAGCGACGGGCACCAGTCGTTCGAGCGTGTTGCCGTCACCTCGGGCAAACGCGACGGCGTCACTCCCTGTGGGATGTGCCGCCAGACGTTCAGCGAGTTCTGTGACGAGTCGTTCGAGATCATCACCGACGGCGACGAGCCGACGGTGTACGAACTCGGGGAGCTCCTGCCGACGACAATCACCAGCGACCATCTCGACAAATGACAAGCGATAGTGAAGACCCGAACGACGACGTACAGTACCATCTGGAAGTGAGCGAGGCCGACGTGGCCGACAGCGTCCTACTGCCGGGGAACCCCGAGCGCGTGGAAAAGGTCGTCGACTACTGGGACGACCACGACATCGTGGCTGAACACCGCGAGTACCGCACGGCCACGGGCACCCACGACGGCACGCCCATCTCGGTAACTTCGACCGGTATCGGCGGCCCGTCGGCCGCAATCGCGCTCGAAGAACTTGCCCGTGTCGGCGCGGACTCGTTCATCCGGGTCGGCTCCTGCGGGGCCATCCAGGAGGACGCCAGCATCGGCGACCTCGTCATCACCACCGGCGCGGTGCGACAGGAGGGGACCAGCAAGGAGTACGTCCGCGAGGACTATCCAGCCAGTGCCGACCACCGGGTCGTCTCGGCGCTCGTCGCCGCCGCCGAGGAACTCGACTACGACTACCACCTCGGCGTCACCTGCTCGACAGACAGTTTTTACGCCGGGCAGTCACGCCCCGGCTTCAAGGACTTCGAGGCCAGCGGCAGCGACGAGCGCATCGCGGCGCTGCAAGAGGCCGGCGTCCTCAACTTCGAGATGGAGGCCGCGACGATTCTCACGCTCGCGAACCTGTACGGACTGCGGGCCGGCGCTGTCTGTACGGTGTACGCCAACCGAGTCACCGGCGAGTTCCGAACCGAAGGCGAGCGCAAAGCGGCGAAATGCGCCAGCCTCGCCGTGTCGTATCTGGCCGAGATGGACGCCGCTGTCGAGGAAGCCGATGCCGACAGCTGGCACGCCGGTCTGTCTATTGACCGCTAGTCCGATTTCCAATCGCTGCTAATCGGGACTGGATGCTATTGCAGAAACAGTGCGGCAGCGGCAAATGCTGTGTAGTAGCGGTGCAGTCCGGCAGAAACAGCATACCGCGCGAGCGGAACGAAGCGCGGTTTCCCCGGACTCGCCACCTCGCGGCGAGTCCGGCCTTGTTCGCCCACGTTTTTCAAGGAGTGGTTCGCGCTATCAGCGCGAACCCGACGCTGAAAAAGGTGGTCTCACATGTCGGGCCAGGCCTTGGCGGCCCGACCAACGCCGGTCACGTCGTTGATCCAGCGGGCGGCAATCGCCTTTTTCAGCAGTTTCGCCGGCAGCCCGCCAAACGTCTCAACTGGGACGTTCACCACGTCGTGGGCAACGGCTTTCTCGCCGACCGAAACAACCGTCCCTTTGTCCTTGTGGGTCCAGGTCTTTAGCGGCTGGCCGCGGGCGGCGCGAGCGAGGTTCTCGCCGGCCACCTCGGCGGCCTGCCAGGCGGCCTGAGCGGTCGGTGGCGCGGGCTGGTCGCCCGGCTGGTCGATCAGCGCCGAGTCGCCGATGGCGAAGACCCGTTCGTCCTCCGTCTGGAAGTTCCCCTCAGCGTGGACGCGGTGGTTGCGCTCGTCCTTGTCCAGATCCACATCCTGCATGCAATCCCGGCCGGTGATGCCGCCGGTCCAGACCAGCACGTCGTAGTCCAGTTCGTCCTCGTCGCCGATGTATACGGTCTCCTCGTCGACCTCGCCGATGAACTCACCGCACTTGATGTTCACGTCGGCGGCTTCCAAGCGCTTGCGCAGCGCGCCCTGGAGTTCCGGGTCGCTGTTGGGCAGCACCTGGTCGAGGCCCTCGACGAGGTGGATGTCGATGGGCGCGTTGTGTTCGTCGCGGAACTCGGCGACCTCGCCGGCGGTCTGGATGCCCGAGAGGCCAGCGCCGCCGATGACGACCTGCGCGGGGTCGTTGGTCGAGGCTTCGCGAGCGGCCTGCTGGATGTTGTCGTGGATATTGAGGGCGTCGTCGAGGCTCTTGAGCGTCAGAGCGTGCTCTTCGAGCCCGTCAATACCGAAGAATGCGGTCTGGGAACCCAGCCCGACCAGCAGGTAGTCGTACTCGACAGCAGCGGAGTCGGCGAGGGCGACCTCCCGAGCGTCGGTGTCGATGCCGACGACCTCGTCCTGAATGAAGGCGGTCGAGGGCTGCTTGATCTCGTGAACAGGGATAGCGATGTTCTCCTGAACACTCGGGTCCCGAATGCACCGATGAGACTCGTGCAAGACCAGATGATAGTCCGTCTCAGAAACCCACGTGACATCAACGTCCGTCTCACCGTCTAACTCGTCCTCTAAACTCTTTATCGCCCCCGCGCCGGCATACCCCGACCCGAGCACGACCACGTTCTCTGTCATACCGAGGACTCCGAAACCAACTGATACAAACCCTTTGAAATCCCTCTCAGCGGGGACAGGATTCTCCCGTGAGACTCGCCGCCATGCAAAATGATGCGATCCCGGTGACCGCAGGAAAACAATTCAAAAGACCAGTGACACGGACTAGTGTTCCGGCTCGCCCGCCGGTGCCCGCATATCGTCGATAGCGAGGATGAGTTTGTTGTTGGTGTCGTCCTTCCCTTCGAGGGTCCCGATAATCTGGAGCTTCGACAGCGGCGTCGGACCGACTGTCACTGAGTCACCCTCGTGGAATTCGGACATCGTGCCCTGCAGCTGGATCTCCGCACGGCACTCCTCGGGGTGGTGGACGCTGGTCAGGTCAATCTCTTCGACGTTTGAATGTTCGACAAGCTCGCCGTTGTGCCGAAGCGGGACCTCCGCGGCCTGGTCCATGTCCTGGATCTGGAGCGCGTCGTAGGCGTTGGCGGTGGGCTTGTACCCTCCCTTGGGGCCGGGGACGCCCTCGACAAGCTGCAGGGCTTTGAGACTCTGCATCTGGTTGCGAATCGTACCGGGATTTCGGTCGACCTTCTCGGCAATATCCTCGCCTTTGACAGCGCTTTCACTTTCCCGATAGAGATTTACCAGTTCCTGCAGAATGTTCTTTTGACTGGGTGTCAGTTCGATAGATGACATAATGTCCTGTTCGGTACAGCCGTCCTTAAATGCGACGGTAAACCGTCTGGAACCGTCTTAGAATCGCGGAAAACGTTAGTACTTTATTGCATCGCTGACCTGACATAGATATGGAAGATAATCGCGTTTTGGTGACCGGCGGTGGGGGGTTTATCGGGGCAAACCTCGCGAACAAACTGGCCGAAAACAACGACGTTGTCGCCCTGGATGACGGCTACCTCGGTACGCCGGAAAACGTATCAGAAGACGTAGAGTACGTCGAGAAGAGTGTCCTCGATGACGACCTGCCGACTGACGTGGACGTGGTGTTTCACCTCGCAGCGCTCTCCTCCTACGCGATGCATGAGGACAACCCGACCCACGGCGCTCGCGTGAACGTCGAGGGGTTCGTCAACACTGTCGAGCAGGCCCGGGACGACGGCTGTGACACCGTTGTCTACGCCTCCACTTCCTCCATCTACGGCAGCCGGACCGACCCGTCGCCAGAGGACATGGACGTGACGGTCAACACCGGCTACGAGGCCTCGAAGATGGCCCGGGAGACGTACGCGGAGTACTTCCAGAACCACTACGACCTGACACTGGCCGGGATGCGCTTTTTCTCGGTGTATCAGGGCTACGGCGGCGCAGAGGAACACAAAGGGGAGTACGCCAACGTCATCGCGCAGTTCGCCGACGACCTGGCAAGCGGTGACGCACCGAAGCTGTACGGTGACGGCGAGCAGACCCGGGATTTCACCCACGTCGACGACATCGTCCGCGGGCTTGTTCTGGCCGCCGAACACGAACTAAACGGCGTGTACAACCTCGGTACCGGCGAGGCCTACGACTTTAACACGGTCGTCGAAATGCTGAACGATGAACTGGGAACGGACATCGAACCGGACTACGTCGAGAACCCGATCCCTGAGGACGTGTACGTCCACGACACCTGTGCTGACTTCTCGAAGATGCACGAGGCGACAGGCTGGGAACCTGAGATACGTTTTGAAGAGGGTATCGAACTGGTCTGTGCGCCCTACACGTAGGGACCGCTGAATATCGCTTGCCCAACGCTGGGTCTTTATTCGCCGCCCGTGGAGGCGACGGTATGCAACAACAGGTTCGTGTCCTCGGCGTCCCAATGGACCTCGGGGCCGACCGGCGTGGCGTCGACATGGGGCCGTCAGCGATACGGTACGGCGGCCTCGCTGACCAGCTGACAGATATCGGGATCGATTGCGTCGACGGCGGCGACATCGCCGTGCCGCGGCCGGAGGAACGCGACCCCGACGCCGGCGGCCTGAAAAGCGGTCACGCGAAGTTTTTCAGGGAGACGAAGGAAGTCTGTGAGGACGTGACGACGGCGGTCGATGCGACGCGCAGGGAAGGCCGGTTCCCGCTCGTTCTGGGTGGCGACCACTCGATCGGTATCGGAACCATGGCCGGCGCAGCCAGCGACGACGAGGAGTTGGGCGTCATCTGGTTCGACGCCCACGGTGATTTCAACACACCGGAGACAACACCCAGCGGAAACATCCACGGGATGTCGCTGGCGGCCGTCCTCGGTCTCGGTGTGTTCTCCGACCACGAGTGGGCGCACACGCCGGCCGTGAGCGAGGAAAACGTTGTCATCGTCGGGCTGCGAGACGTGGACGACAGGGAACGTCGGCTGATCGAAGACAGCGATATCACGGCGTACACGATGTCGGATATCGACGCCCGAAGCGCGCCGGAGATCGTCGACGAGGCACTGGACATCGCGACTGACGGGACGGACGGGATACACGTCTCGCTCGACCTCGACTGGCTCGACCCGACGGAAGCGCCCGGCGTCGGGACGCCGGTTCGGGGCGGCGTCTCCTACCGCGAGGCCCACATCGCGATGGAATACGTCGCTGAACAGCATGACCAGCTGCGCTCGATGGAGATGGTCGAGGTGAACCCGATTCTCGACGAACACAACCGCACTGCGGAACTGGCCTGTGAGCTCGTCGCCAGCGCCTTTGGCAAGCGCGTACTGTAACTGCGACGGGGTCGCCGAAAACAGCGCGGCCGGAACCCGCTACTCGTCGGTGACAGCAGGAACGACCGTCACGCTCGCCACGCGGTCGTCGTCTTCGAGTCCCATAATCGTCACACCCTTCGTGTTCCGACCGACCTGGGACACGTCGCCGGCGCGGATACGCATGATCTGGCCCTGTTCGGACATGATGACCAGATGGTCCTCGTCGGTGACCGCCTTGGCCGTCGACACCCGACCGTTGCGGTCGTCGGTCTTGATGTCGATGAGCCCCTTGCCGTACCGGGACTGCGTGCGGTACTCGTCGAGTTTGGTCCGCTTTCCGAAGCCGTGTTTCGTGACGGTCAGCAGCGACCGGGGGTCGTCGTCGTCAGTGGCGACCATCGCCGCGACCTTGTCGTCGCCCTGTAGTTTGATGCCGTTGACACCGCGTGCTGAACGGCCCATCTCGCTGACCTCACTCTCGCTGAAGCGGATTGTCATCCCCGCCTCCGTGGCGATGACGAGGTCGCCGGTGCCGTCAGTGACATCGACGTCGATGAGTTCGTCGCCGTCTTCGAGTTTGGCGGCGATGATTCCCGTCGAGAGGATGTTTTCAAACTCCGAACAGCAGGTCCGCTTGACGTAGCCGTTCCGGGTCACCATCGTGATACACTCGTCGTCGCCGAATTCGTCGGTCGAGACGACGGCGGTCAGTTCTTCGCCGTTGTCCAGGTCGATGAGATTGATAGCAGACTTGCCCCGCGCCGTCCGGGACATCTCTGGAATCTCGTAGGTCTTGAGCCGGTAGACCTGGCCCTGATTGGTGAAACAGAGCAGGTAGTCGTGGCTGTTGGCCCGGAACACCTTCGAGACACGGTCGTTCTCCTTGGGATCGGCCCCGATTATCCCTTTGCCGCCGCGATTCTGGGGGTCGAAGTTCTCGACCGGCATCCGCTTGATGTAGTCGTCTTCGGTGATGATGACGACGCAGTCTTCTTCCGGGATGAGGTCCTCGTGAGTGACCTGCCCCTCGTCCTCAATGATACTCGTTCGGCGGTCGTCGTCGTACTCGTCTTTGACTTCCTGGAGTTCGTCAGCGATGACGCTGTCGAGCTTCTCGCGGCTGTTGAGGACGGATTCGAGGTAGTCGATCGTGTCCTGTACGTCTTCGTACTCGTCTTCGATTTCGGCCGCTTCCATCGAGGTGAGCGAGCCGAGTTGCATCCGGACGATGTGAGCGGCCTGCTCTTCGGAGAACTCGAAGGACTCCTGCAGACCGGCCCGAGCGGCATCGCGGTCCTCGCTGTCGCGGATCAGTTCGACCACGTCCTCGACGTTGTTCAGGGCCTTCAGCCGGCCTTCGAGGATGTGGGCGCGCTCCTCTGCCTCGGCGAGGTCGTACTCGGAGCGCCGACGGACGACTTCGCGGCGGTGGTCGATGTAGTGCTGGAGGCTCTCTTTCAGCGAGAGGACCTTCGGCTGACCGTCGACCAGCGCGAGGTTGATAACGCCGAAGGTGGATTCCAGATGATGGTCGAGCAGCCGGTTCTCGACCACGTCGATGTTTGCCCCACGCTTGAGTTCGACGACGATGCGGACGCCGTTGCGGTCGGACTCGTCGCGCAGGTCCGAGATGCCCTCGATTTTCCCCTCGTTCACGTCGTCGGCGATTCGCTCGACGACGCGGGCCTTATTCTCCTGATAGGGGAGTTCACTGATGACGATGCGACCCTCCTCGGGGTCGACCTCGTACTCTGCGCGAACCCGCAAACGGCCCCGGCCGGTCGCGTACGCCGAGTAGATGGCATCGCGGCCAACAATGTTGCCGCCGGTCGGGAAGTCCGGCCCCTTGACATGCTCCATCAGGTCCTCAACGGTGGCGTCGGGGTTTTCCAGCAGGTGGACCGTCGCGTCGACCAGTTCGCCGAGGTTGTGCGGCGGGATGTTGGTCGACATGCCGACGGCAATCCCGGACGACCCGTTGAGCAGGAGGTTCGGGACCTTCGACGGCAGCACGTCGGGTTCCTGCAGGCGGTCGTCGTAGTTGCTGGAGAAATCGACTGTGTCTTTTTCGATGTCTTCAAGCAGTTCCTCGGCGATGGGCGCCATCCGCGCCTCCGTGTACCGCATGGCGGCCGCCGGGTCGCCGTCCATCGAGCCGAAGTTCCCCTGGCCGTCTATCAACGGATACCGCATCGAGAAGTCCTGTGCCATCCGGACGAGCGTGTCGTAGATGGCCGAGTCGCCGTGTGGGTGGTAGTCACCCATCGTGTCCCCGACAATCGAGGAGGACTTCCGGTGGGCGGTGTTCGAGGAGACGCCCATCTCGTGCATCGCATAGAGGATACGCCGATGAACGGGTTTGAGCCCGTCCCGAACGTCTGGGAGCGCCCGACCCGCGATGACCGACATCGCGTAGTCGATGTAGGACTGCTCCATCTCGTCCTCGATGCGGACGTGCTTGATCTGCTCTGCCGGGGCGTTAGCGTCGTTAGCGTCGGAACTCATATGTCGACCCACTCCGCTTCAGGCGAGTGCTCCTTGATAAACTCCTTGCGCGGTTCGACGGCGTCGCCCATCAGGATATTGAACATCTTGTCCGCGGCTGCGGCGTCCTCGATGGTTATCTGCTTGAGAATCCGGTTGTCGGGGTTCATCGTCGTCTCCCAGAGCTGGTCGGGGTTCATCTCACCGAGGCCCTTGAACCGCTGGACCTGCGTGGGGTTCCCGTCACACTTCTCCTCGATGATTGTGTCGCGCTCCGCGTCCGTCATCGCGTCGTAGGTGTTCCCGCGGTAGCGAATCCGGTACAGGGGCGGCTGGGAGGCGTACACGTAGCCTGCTTCCAGCAGCGGCTTCATGTGCCGATAGAACAGCGTCAACAGGAGCGTCCGGATGTGTGCTCCGTCGACGTCCGCGTCCGTCATCAGGATTATTTTTTCGTAACGCAGGTCGTCGATGTCGAACTCGTCGCCGATACCGGTCCCCAGCGCGGTGATGAGGTTCCGTATCTCGTTGTTCTCAAGAATCCGGTCTAGCCGGTGTTTCTCGACGTTCAGAATCTTCCCCTTGATCGGGAGGATGGCCTGGAAATCCGGGTTGCGGCCCTGTTTGGCGCTGCCACCCGCGGAGTCACCCTCGGCGATGAACAGTTCGGCTTCCTCGGGGTCCCGCGTCTGGCAGTCGGCCAGCTTTCCGGGCAGTGCGGTCGAGTCGAGCGCAGACTTCCGGCGGGTGAGTTCCTCGGCCTTCTGTGCGGCCTTCCGTGCCTTCGCGGCCTCGACGGCCTTGCCGACGATGGCTTCGGCCGTGTCGGGATTTTCCTCGAAGAAGGTCGCAAGTCCGTCGTGCATCGCCGATTCGACGATGCCGCGGACCTCGCTGTTGCCGAGCTTGGTCTTGGTCTGCCCTTCAAACTGTGGGTCAGGGTGTTTAACAGAAATGACAGCCGTCAGCCCTTCGCGGATGTCGTCGCCTTTGAGTGTATCATCCAGATCTTTCAGCAGATTATTGTCGGTCGCGTAGTCGTTGACCACCCGTGTCAGCGAGGTTTTGAATCCTGTGAGGTGTGTCCCGCCCTCGCGCGTGTTGATATTGTTGGCGAAGGCGTGAATCGAACCCTGCAGGTCGTCGGTCCCCTGCATGGCGATTTCGACCTGGACCGGCCCTTCCGCGATCTCCTCTTCGTCCTCGAAGTAAATGATATCTCGGTGGAGCGGGTCCTTTGTCTCGTTCAGATACTCGACGAACTCGCGGATACCGCCGTCGTAGGCGAACGTCTCCGTGTCACCGTCGCGTTCATCGTGGATAGAGATGGCGACACCGGAGTTGAGGAAGGCGAGTTCGCGTAGTCGAGACGACAGCGTCGAGAACTTGAACTCGCCGGTCTCGAAGATTTCGTCGTCCGGCCAGAACCGGACCGTCGTGCCCGTCTCCTCATCGGGTTCGAGGTCGCGGACCTTCTTGAGGTCGTACTCCGGTTTACCGTGGTCGAAGCGCTGCTTCCAGAGCGCGCCGTCGCGCCTGACTTCGACTTCAAGCCACTTCGAGAGGGCGTTGACGACGCTCACACCGACCCCGTGGAGACCCCCAGAGACCTGGTAGGACTTGTTGTCGAATTTCCCACCAGCGTGGAGAATCGTCATTACGACCTCGACGGCCGGACGGCCGTGTTCTTCGTGGGTATCGACGGGGATTCCCCGCCCGTCGTCGCTGACAGAGACGGAGCCGTCGTCGTGAATCGTTACGTCGATGTTGTCACAGTAGCCGGCGAGCGCCTCGTCGATCGCGTTGTCGACCACCTCGTAGACGAGATGATGGAGGCCACGAGCGTCCGTCGACCCGATATACATCGCGGGTCGCTTCTGGACGGCTTCCAGCCCTTCGAGGGTCTGGATCGACTTTGCGCCGTACTCATCAGACTCTCCTGACATAGGAACTTACCAGTTCTAATAGAGGGGCACGTATAAAGCTCCCGCACGCGCGCGGGGCCGCGGTTTCGGGGACAGCGTTCACTTTCACTCCGGTGGCGATTACCTTTTAACCCCGACGCGGGTACGTACCGCACGACAATGACCTCGTATCAGTCGCGACTCGGCGAGGGCGAGGGGATCGCCGAGGAGTTGGCCGAATCCCAGCGGGCCATCTCCATCGCCGAGTTCTTCGAGAAGAACAAACACATGCTGGGCTTCGACTCGGAGGCCCGGGCGCTCGTCACGGCCGTCAAGGAAGCCGTCGACAACGCGCTCGACGCCTGCGAGGAGGCCGGTATCCTCCCCGATATCTACGTCGAGATTCAGGAGGCCGGGGATTACTACCGGCTGGTCGTCGAGGACAACGGGCCCGGTATCACGAAAGAGCAGGCCCCGAAAATCTTCGGAAAGCTCCTCTATGGCTCCCGCTTTCACGCCAGAGAGCAGAACCGCGGCCAGCAGGGGATCGGAATCTCTGCGGCGGTCCTCTACTCGCAACTGACCTCCGGCAAGCCCGCGAAGATAACCTCCCGGCCGAAGGGCCAGGACGAGGCACAGTACTTCGAACTCATCGTCGACACGGACACCAACGAACCCGAGATCAGCGTCGACGAGACGACGACGTGGGAGCGCCCTCACGGGACCCGGATCGAACTGGAGATGGAGGCCAACATGCGCGCCCGCTCGACGCTGCGGGACTACATCCAGGACACCGCCGTCGTCAACCCTCACGCCCGCATCGAGTTCGACGAACCGGGGCTGGACGAGTCCCTGAAGTTCGAGCGCGCGGAAGGTGCGGACCTTCCCGACGAGACCGAAGAAATCCGCCCGCACCCCCACGGCGTCGAACTCGGGACCCTGCTGAAGATGCTCGAAGCCACCGACTCCTACTCCGTCTCGGGGTTCATGCAGGAGGAGTTCACCCGCGTGGGCGGCAAGACCGCCGACAGCGTCATCGCGAACTTCAACGACCGCCACTACGGCCGCGGCATGGCCTGGCAGCCGCCGAAAGTCGGCGAGGACGCGGACATCGAGGCCGCTGTCGAGGACGCCGTGGCGAACAAAGGCGCTGAAACCACGGCGACCTTCGCCGCCGCCGTTTCCGAGGCGATTCACGACCGCGCCCGGGTCGCGTACCACGAGGTCGAAGCCATCGTCGATTCGGCGGCCGAAGACGCCGAGGCCGACGGCGACACGACGTTCGGCGCGACAGTTCGAGAAAACGCCGTCGAGGCCGCTTGGGATGCCGTCAGTGATACCCTGTCGAGCGACCTCTACACCCTCATTGACGACGTAACGACGAAACGCAAAGACGACGCGGTAATCGAGGGGCTGGCGAGCCGGTTGGCCGACAAGTTCGCCGACGAGGGCCGCCACCGACTGACCCGCGACGAACTCCGGGAGTACGTCGACCGCGCGGCCGACATGACCGAGAAGCAGGACGACGCCACCTTCGGCGAGACGGCCCGCGAGAACGTGCTGGAGGTACTCTGGACCGCGGCCGTGAACATCCCGGAGGACCCGCCGAAGGTAGACGACATCGCCGCCGACCGCGATACTGCGAGTCAGTTGCTGTCGGCGATGCGCGAGACGGACATCATCGCGCCGCCGACGGACTGTCTCTCCCCCATCAGCGCGGAACTCGTCGAGGAAGGCCTCCGGAAGGAGTTCGACGCGGACTTCTACGCCGCCTCGACGCGTGACGCGTCAGTCCACGGCGGCGACCCGTTCATCGTCGAGGCCGGCATCGCCTACGGCGGCGAACTGGAGGCCGAGGGCAGCGTCGACGTGATGCGTTTCGCCAACCGCGTACCGCTGGTGTACCAGCGCGGTGCCTGTGCGACGACGGACGTGGTGAAGTCAATCCGCTGGCGCAACTACAACCTCGACCAGCCCGGCGGCTCCGGCATCCCGAAGGGGCCGGCTGTCATCATGGTCCACGTCGCCTCGACGAACGTGCCCTTCACCAGTGAGTCCAAGGACGCCATCGCCAACGTCCCGGAGATGGAAGACGAAATCGAACTCGCCATCCGGGAGGCCGCCCGCGAGCTCAAGAGCTACCTGAACAAGCGCCAGTCGATGCAACAGCGCCGCGAGAAACAGGACAAACTGGCGACCATCCTGCCGGAGATGGCCGAGAAGCTCACCGAAGTGACCGGCAACGACGACCTGCACATCGACGACTCGCTGGCCCGCATCATGAACAACGTGCTCGTCGAGCGCGAAATCGAGGACGGCACCGTCCGCGTGACCGTCGAGAACAACGACGACACGAACGCCGACATCGACCTGACCGACATCGTCACCGCCGAGCCACAGGACACGAACGGCGCGACCGTCGTCGAGATGGACGGCGAGTGGTTCGTCAAGTGGTCGCCGACGGTGGCGGCCGGCGAGACCGCTGTTCTCGAATACAGCGTCCCCGACGAGGCCGAGTTCACCGTCTCGGTCGACGGCGTCGAAGAGGAGAAACTCACGGTGAACGCCTGATATGAGCACCGACTCAGACACCACACCCGACACCGAGGAAGCGCGCGAGCAACTCATCGACCTCGCGGCGGACTTCTACGACCAGTTCGCCGACGGCGAGGTGCCGACGATGACCATCCCCACCCGGACCAAATCGAACATCGTCTTCGACGAGGACGAACAGGTCTGGGTGTACGGCGACCGGAACTCCACCCGGTCGGCGAAGACGATTTCCGGGGCCGAGAAGATTCTGAAGGCCGTCTACACCATCGACTTCCTCTCCCAGCAACTGGAGGAAGACCGCTCGTCGACCCTGCGTGAACTGTACTACCTCTCCGAGTCCTGGGACCTCGACGAGGCCCAGTTCAACACGCAGGACGAGTCGAACAACCTCATCGAGGACCTCGAAATCGTCTCCGACGTCAAACGCGAGGACTTCCACATGCGCCCGGAAGAATCCGGCGCGAAGGTGATGGGGCCGCTGCTCCTCCGCGAGCAGACCAACCGCGGCGACCGCGAGATTCACTGTCAGGACGACGTGGGGCAGGGCGGCTACCAGATTCCGAACAACCCCGACACCATCGAGTTCCTCGACAACGACGCGGAGTTCGTCCTCTGCGTGGAGACCGGCGGGATGCGGGACCGACTCGTCGAGAACGGCTTCGACGACGAGTACGACGCCCTTGTCGTCCACCTCGGCGGCCAGCCCGCGCGGGCGACCCGGCGGCTCATCAAACGGCTCCACGACGAACTGGCCCTCCCGGTCACGGTGTTCACTGACGGTGACCCGTGGTCGTACCGCATCTTCGGGTCGGTCTCCTACGGCTCCATCAAATCTGCCCACCTCTCGGAGTACCTGGCGACCCCCGAAGCCCAGTTCATCGGCATCCGCCCGGAGGACATCGTCGAGTACGAACTGCCGACGGACCCGCTGTCGGACTCCGACGTCAACGCCCTAGAGAGCGAACTTGAGGACCCGCGTTTCCAGACTGACTTCTGGGAAGAACAGATCGAGCTCCAGCTCGACATCAACAAGAAGGCCGAGCAGCAGGCGCTCGCTTCTCGGGGGCTTGACTTCGTGACGGAGACGTACCTGCCCGAGCGGCTGGGCGAGATGGGCATACTGTAGGCACGGCATCGACGGAGCGTTCTCGGTTATTCCAGCACGTACACGGTATCGTCAGCGGCGACGTAGGCCCGATGTTCGTCGACAGACAGATCGGTCAGGTCGCGCTCGGCGTCGAACGTCCACCGTTTCGTTCCAGCCGTCGCCTCGACCGCGAACTTGAATCGGTTCCGCGGGTCGCCGTCCGTCCACGAGTTCACGTATAGGGTATCGGAGACGGCCGCCGCCGGCATCAGTCCCTCGACGTTCACGTCCGGCTCCCACGACCAGTCGAGTTCGCCGGTACTACTGTCGTGACCGCGAACCACGTCGCCACCCGCATAGAGCGTCCCGTCCTGAACCGGGGCCCGTTGGACGTACCCGGACTGGTCCGCTTGCCACTGTTGCTCGCCGGTCGTGGGATCGAGCGCGGCGACGTGTGTGCCACCGACGTAGAGCGTCCCGTCGTGGAGGGTCGTCGATGTCACGAACCCGTCGTCGTGGGTCCAGCGGGTCGCACCGGTGTCGGCGGCGACGCCGATGAGCGTACCGTGAGTCTCGTCCACGTCGCCGGCATAACAAAGCGTGTCGTCGGTGGCGACCATCGTCTGGGAGTAGTAGTCCGAAACGTCACTGGTCCACCGTTGCTCACCGGTCTCAGCGTCGTACGCGTAGAACCGCCCGTACGACGCCACGTATATCGCCCCGTTGCGCACCGCTCCCTCGTACTGGTCGCCGGTTTCCCCGGACCATTGCACCGACCCGTCAGAGACGGCGAGCGCGTAGAGCGTTCGCCCCTGCTTCGACGGGGCGTCGGTGTTCGTCCCGACGTACACCGTGTCCTCGGTTACGTCGAGTAACTCTAGCCACCACTCTCCGGGCGAGAACGTCCACTGTTTCGCGCCGGTTTCGGGGTCGAGTGCGACGACGCTGTGGTCCTCGTACAGTCCTTCTTTCCCGCGTACGACGAAGACGGTGTCCCCGACGCGTCTCGGCTGTGACTGACGGGGTCGCTCGCGTCGTATGACCACTGCTGGCTCCCGTCAGCAGTTGCGAGTGCTGCGACCGTTCCCGACGCCGTCCCGACGTACAGGCGCTCACCCGTACTCACTGGAGGCGCTGTGATCTCTGCGTCGAGTGATTGCTGCCAGGCGACGAACGGTTCCGTTTCCCCGCTCCGCTTGTGGGCGGGCGTCCCAGCCCCTGATTCCGGTGTCGTCTCAGTTCCAATCGGTGAAGTCTCTATGTACCCGTTCGAACCGAGACAGCCAGCGGACGCCAGTCCGAGGGTCGCGACACAGCCACGAAGGTATCGCCGACGGGAGGAGGGCATTAGGAGTCCATCTACTGTCTCTCGGTAAGTGTTTTCTGTCGAGTGGAAAATGGGAACAGTCGTGGTGAGACCGGTGCGCAATTAGTGTACTACCCGGAACGACTGACCGACAAAGCGAATCCGCGTTTGCTCGGTCGAGAATCCATCAGTCGCGATCGACTGACCGGTCTTGTGGCGGTAGTTTCAGCAGAGAGCGGACATGTCGCCGGAACCAGTTCCGTATGTTCGCACCGACCGGGGTGAACACCAGCGTCGCGGCGAGACAGATAGACACGAGTTGGACAGCAATCGTAACCCACGGTGTAAAGGTCGGAACGAAGACCGTAACGACCCCGACAGCCAAGACCAGATAGATACTCAGTTCCGCGACAAAATAGCCGAAACTGGCCCTGAGTGAGGGCTGAAAGCCGGCGGTCCAGAACGACACGACGACTATCGTTCCGAACAGCAGGCCGGCTCCCATCGTCGACAGCGGCAGTTCGGCCTGAATCGCATCGGCCACGGCAGAACCGAGGGACCACAGCGACGGCCCGACAAGGAGCCAGACAAGCAGTAGGTGACCGAACGAGGGCGTTCGTTCGGCTGGGGAACGTGTTTCCCTTGTTCGGTCACTGGCGCGTTCCATGTCGGTGGTGTTCTGCTGAACGCCCCAATATTGTTTTGACTGACAGATGGACCGGGAAACCACCGTCTCGGGTCGCCGCAGACGGGTTCGCCAGTCAGTTCTCGTCCAGCACGACCGGAACGCCGCGCTTTGCCACGTCCTCGGCGAACGCGCCCGAGTCGGCTTCCAGCGACGTGAACGTGTTGTAGTGCATCGGGAGCACGAGGTCCGGGTCCATCGCCTCGGCGAGGTCGGCGGCCTCGTGGCGGTTCATCGTGTAGTTCTGGGCGATGGAGGGGACGAACAGCGACACGTCCAGTTCGGCGTGGCCGTCCAGCACGTCGGTGTCGCCGGGCCAGAACACGCGCGTGTCGTCCAGCGAGACGAGGAACCCACAGCCGATACCCTTCGGGTGAATCGGGTTGCCGTCGTCTTTCACATTCCGGCCGTCCTCGTGGTTGTACGCCGGCATGGTCCAGATAGGCACGTCGTCGACTAACACGTCAGCTTCCATCGACACTTTGCGGACCTCGTAGTCGAGGTCAGCGAGGCGGTCGAGGTCGCGGTCAGTCGCGTGGACGTTGATACCCTCGAAGGCGACGACGGTGGCGTCCTCGCCCGCGACGCGGCGGATGCCGTCGGGGTCGTAGTGGTGGATGTGGGTCACACAGACGATGTCGCCGTCATTCGGGGCGTAGTCCCGCGTCGGCGGATGGCCGACGCCGGGCGTGTCCGGTTCCCACTCGCCGGTGAGCACGCCGTAGCGGCCGGGGTCGAAGTAGACGACCGTGTCATCGCCTTCCAGCCGCAGCGTCGCGTAGCCGAGCCACTCGGCGGTGATGCCGTCGTGTCTGACTGTCATGTACGGGCGTTCTCGGAGCGGCCCATTACGCGTGTCGGTCCGTCCCAGTCTCGACGGTCTTACTGGGACTCGGCCAGCCGCTCGACCCGTTCGAGCGAGTCGGCGTCGGCGGGCGTCTTGTCCTCGCGGACCGAGAGGAACCGGGGGAACCGGAGCGCGTAGCCCGAGTCGTAGGACTGGGAGACCTGTATCTCCTCGTAGCCGACCTCGAAGACGACCGCCGGGGTAAGCGCCACGTCGCGGCCGTCCTCGGCGCGGACGTGTGGTTCGAACCGCTCGGTCAGGTCGTCCAGCTCCTCGTCGGTGATACCGGTCGCGACGTTGCCGACGGTGGCGTAGCCGTCGTCGGTCCGGACCGAGAGTTCGAACGACCCGAGGACGTTCGCCCGGCGGCCCTCGCCCCACTCCGCGCCGGTGACGACGCAATCCAGGGTCTCCACGTCGGGCTTGCGCTTGCGCCAGTGCTTGCCCCGCTTGCCGGGCGAGTACGCCGCCGTCGGGTCCTTCAGCATGATGCCCTCCTGGCCGGCGGCGAGGGCCGCCGCTTCCAGGTCCTCGATTTCCTCGGGGTCGCCGGACAGCCACATCTCCGAGACGGCGTCGCTCCCGTCGGGGAACAGCGATTCGAGACGGTCGTGGCGCGTCTCCAGCGGCGCGTCCAGCAGGTCCTCGCCGTCGGCGTGCAGGCAGTCGAAGGCGTGCAGGCGGACCGCCACGTCCTCGCGGGCCGCGGCCACGTCGTGTTTCCGGCGGAAGCGCCGCAGCACTTCCTGGAACGGGAGCGGGTCGCCGTCGGCGTCGACCGCGACCACCTCGCCGTCGAGGATTGCCGGGGCGTCGAGCGCCGCCTCGACGGCTTCGACCACCTCCGGCAGCGGGTCGGTGACCTCCTCCATGTTCCGCGAGAACAGCCGGGCGGTTTCGCCGTCGAAGTGGACCTGCACGCGAGCGCCGTCGTACTTCCACTCGACGGCGGCGCGGTCCCAGTCTTCGAGCGCGCCGGCGACTGTCCCGGCCTGGGCCAGCATCGCCTGGACCGGGCGGCCGATTTCCAGCGTGATGGTCGCCAGTCCGGCCTCGCCCTCGTCGCGGGCCATCTCGGCGACCGTGCCGTAGTCGTTCGACACCTGGACGGCCCGTTCGACGGCGTCGACCGGCACGTCGAAGGCGGCCGCGACGGCGTCCCGGACGGTCCCCTCGCCGACGCCGATGCGCATCTCCGAGAGGACGAGCCGGGCGAGGTAGCTCGCTTCCGTCGGCGAGCACCGCGAGAACAGGCCAAAGAGGATGTCGACTTTCGTCCCCTGGCTCCCGCTGCCATCGACGGCGGCCAGGTCCCGTAGCTCGGCGTCGAGTTCCGCGACGGTCAGCGCGGCGGTCCCGCCGGCACCGAACGCGGCGAGGCCCTGCTGGCCGCCGAGGTCGTAGCTGGCCGCGACGGCCCCGATTTCGCCCATGTCGGCGAGGCGCTCCTCCACGTCGTCAGCGCTGATATTCTGGCCCGCTGCTCGGGCAATCGCCTCGTAGCAAAGCCGCGGCCCGATGTCGAGCGTGCGCGACTCGTAGGCCGGGAACACCCGGCCCTGGACGAAGCGAGCGAGCGTCGAGAGGTCCGATCCCGCATCGGTGAACAGGTCAGTGACCGCCTCCGTAATCGCGGTATCGGCACTCTCGGCTTCGATTGCGTCGGCCCGGTCGGCGAAGGCGGCAAACTCCATCAGCGCCTCCTACCCGATTGGGCACCGTAAATCCAGCGTCACTCGACCGTGTACTCGACGGTGACGTTCTCGCCGGCCGTCGACGACGCATACGGTCGGTCCGGCGACCCCGAAGTGTCGCTGACGGGATAGTCGAGTTGCTGGTTCCCGTTGGTGTCCTGATGGGCGACGAGCACGAGCGACTGGCCGGTCGACGGCGGCCTGTCCAGCGTTATCTGGACATCGCTGTGGGACCCCGACGAGAGATACTCAGAGGTCCCGAGCACTCTACCGTCCGCTTCGAACTCCCGGACAACAATGAACCCGCCCTCTGACAGCGATGCCGATTCGACCGTTATTTGATCACCGGAAACAGCAGGGCTGGTGACCGTCATCGACGCAACCGGCGAGGAGAGGAGAATGAAGGCGACGTAGGCGACGCCCAGCAAAATCGCGGCGTGTTTCGCGCCGTCCTTGAGCGTCCCTTCACCCAGTTGGCCGCCGATGAAGCCGGTGAGAACTGCTTGAATGAGAGCAGTGTGGAAGAACACGAGCGTGTACGCGGCCTTGTCGACGCGCCCGAAGCGAGCGAACTGGTCGACGCCGACGCCGAGGCGGTTCGACTCGCCGGCCGGCGTCGGCACGCTGGAGGGCAGACTCGGGACGAGCACTTCCTGTACAGCGACGATGATGACCAGAAACACCAGGAAGGCGACGTAGATGACGACGAGGTAAGTGAGCATCTGCTGGCGTCGCCGCCGTTTCAGCCGGAGGTCGGCCCGTGACTGGGTCGCCGCGATGCGAAACACCGGGCCGAGCTGGCCCGAGGCGTGCATCGCGTGAGTCAGCAGGGTCACGATGCGCGTTATCGCCGTCGTCTGGACGCGGCGGCCGAACCGGACCAAGGCGTCAGTGACGTTCGCGCCCATCCGGATGTCGGCCCAGATGCGGTGCATCTCCTGTGTGAGGACGCCGATGTCACTGCCCCGGACCCGTCGGAGGCTCTCCACGACGGTCATCCCCGCCTCGTTCAGGCTCGCCAGCCGTTCGAGCAGGTCGGGTGTCGCGTTCTCGATACGTGAGAGCCGCTGGGTGTAGACGAACCGCACCAGCGCAAATGGCCCCAGAACCAGCAGGAGCGACTGGATAACGAGATCGTCGAGAATGCGGACGTTGACAGACGAGGTCTGAAACGCCGCGGGGGCGCGGAGGAGCAGTAGCACCACAGCGACTGGGACGGCGAGGTAGAGGACGTACACCGGGTTCCAGACGAGCGACTGGATCGGGGAGCTGAGCAGGTCCCGAAGCGATTTGACGCGGTCGTAGAACCGCAGTCGGAGCCAGTTCGCTTCGTCGGCCGGGACGACGCCGCCGTCGGGCAGGCCGAGACGGCCGGAGGCGAAACTGGGCTTGCCGAGCGACGCCGTTTCGTAGCGCTCTAGAACGTCCGTCGTGCCGGCGCTCCCGATGCCGAGCGACTGGAGCTTGATATCCAAGTACACCATGAACCCGACGTTGGCGAGCGGGATGACGAGATACGCCATCATCTGTAACAGCCAGAGGGTGTCCGTCGTCGTCAGGCCGAACACGAGCAGAATCGTCATCAGGAAGAGCACGGCGGCGACGAACACGGTGACGTACGCCTCGGCGACCGTGGCCAGCCGTTCGAGCAGATCCTCCTGGCGTTCGGCGGCCTCCTCCTGATGGCGCTCGTACTGCTCGCGGAGGAACGGGGCCAGCGACTGGCCGCTCTGGAGGACGCTGGAGAGGTTCTCGGTGAACGTCTTGAACTGTTCGCTGGGGGTCCGCCGGGAGACATGTTCGAGCGCCGTGATCATGTCCCGGCCGAACAGGTCCATCTCCCTGACGGCGACACCGACTTCCCTCGCCGTGTCGCCGTAGATTTCCTGATTTCGGGCCAGTACACGCATAACATCTGGGAAGGACATCCCACCACGGGACAGCGCGTACATGAAGGCGATAGTGCGGGCCATCCCCTCGTCGATGTTCCGGCTCCGCACATCCGCCTGATTCTTGAGCCGCTCCCAGCGGTAGAGGTACGCGAGTCCGGCCGTTACTGCGCCGGAAAGCACGCCGCCGCCGATGAGGATGTACAGCGTCTGTGTCGGCGTCAGCACGAGTTCGAACGTTCGCAGGCCGAAGGCGTTCACCATCGTCGAGGGGAGTCCCTGCGCAAGCTCCACCAGCGCCGGGAGAATCAACAGCAGGCCGCCGATAGCGTACGCGCCGGTTATCGCTCCCGAAACAGCACCAGCACAGGCGTACACCAGCGTTCTGGCGGCGTAGCCGCGGTAGGTCTCGTCGACGTATGCGGCTTCGAGCTGGCGTTCCCGCTCGGGCGACTGTCCCACATACCGACCGAAAAGCCGTCGGGACAGCCGCGTGACGTTGCGGTCGAAGCGCTCGTTGACCGTGCTGTAGCCGATAAGCCCGAGAATCCCAACGACGACGGCGAGCGGTGCCAGACCGAGCGGATTCAGCGCCATGTCAGGCTATCTCGTCGTCGATGTTCGCCATGACCTGCTCTTTGTCCGCGTAGTACTTGTTGACCATCGCCGTGAACTTCCGGTAGTCGGTGATGCCTTCGGACTGGAGATAGCGAAGGAACCGCTGGCGGTTGCGGAGTTCGGTGAGCAGTTCCGACTGTGTCCAGCCGCGCTCTTCGCGGATCTCGTCCAGTAGCTCGCTGTTGTTCTCGGAGAATCGGTCCTCAGTGGCCCGCCAGTTGTACGTCGTCGAGTAGTCCAGTTCGCCGGTCCGCTGGTCTATCCCCTCGATTTCGGCGAGGGTCTTCGCGCGGCGGACGCGCTCGTCGCCCGAGCGGGCCAGCACCTGCACACAGAGGATGTCGAGGCTCTGGACCATCGGCCGCGGGACGTTGATGGGCTCGTTCTCCAGCCGGTTGATGACGGTCTGGACGGAGTCGGCGTGCATCGTCGAGAACGTCGTGTGGCCGGTGTTCATCGCCTGGAACAGCGTAATCGCCTCCTCGCCGCGGACCTCGCCGACGATGATGTACTCGGGGCGGTGCCGGAGCGCGGACCGCAGCAGGTCGTACATCGTGATGTCCGAGTCGTCCAGCCGCTCGCGGGTGACCGAGGAGAGCCAGTTATCGTGGTACAGGGATAGCTCGCGGGTGTCTTCGATCGAGAGCACCTTCGACCGGGGCGGCAGGAACATCGCGAGCGCGTTCATCGACGTGGTCTTACCGGCCGCCGTCCCGCCCGCGAAGATGAGCGACTTGTTGGACTCGATGGCCAGCCAGAGGTAGGCGAGCATCTCCACGGAGAACGTGCCGTACTCCAGCAGTTCGATGGGCGTGAACGGCTCGTCGGCGTATTTCCGGATCGTGAACGCGGAGCCGCGCGGGGTCACTTCTTCGCCAAGGGCCAGTTCGATGCGCGAGCCGTCGGGGAGCGTCGTGGAGACGACAGGGTCCGAAACAGAGACGTGTCGGCCCGAGCGCTGGGCCAGTTGGATGACGAAGTCGTTCAGTTCGTCGGCGTCGTAGGTGATGTTCGTCTCGATATCCGTGTAGCCGTCGTGGTAGACGAAGATGGGGAGGTTCGCCCCGTCACAGGAGATGTCCTCGATATCCGGGTCGTGCATCAGGGGGTCGATGTGGCCGTAGCCCTGGAAGGAGCGATGCAGGTAATAAAACAGCCGGTAGAACGTCTCCGGCTCGATGACGACGCCGTACTCCTCCAGCCTGGCTTCGAGTTCCTCGGCGAGGACACGCTCCGGGTCAGTGTCGACGTCGTCGCGGTAGATGAGTGGAATGCGGATGTCTTCAAACAGGCGGTCGAGCAGTTCTCGCTCAATATCGGTCAGCGACGGCTCGACGACGTGATACAGGTGCTCGTCACGGTCCGGGTCGTGGTTGATAGAGGCGAAGGCGAAGGGGGCGTTCAGCCAGTAGCGTTCCACCTCGTTGTAGCCGTCGAGGCCGTCGAACTCGACCAGTGTCCCGTGGCGGCTGGGGTCGTAGTTCGCCGTCGGAACCGCCGCCCCGCTCAACACCGTCGCGGTCCGTGAGAGCCACGACTGGATGTGGCCGAGCGGGTCCGAAACGATGTCACCGGGTTTGGGAGATTCTGGATTCGACATCGGTAGTGTAGTGGGGAGCACACGGTGCTCCGCGGAATATACCTCTGCTATCGTATCCACCTACTTAAATTCGCTCGCCAAATTATCAGGAGTATAATCGCCAGCGGTCGGACGAACGAGACCGGCTGGCAGTCACGCTCGGTCGACGGTCAGAAGGAAGAAGGCGAACACGAGGGCGACGAGCGTTCCGACGGGGACGGTGATGCCGGGAAACGACGTGATGAACAGCCCGCTGGCCGCGAGCGTCAGAACGCCCACAAGGCCGAGCAGTCCGCCGAACAGTCGGACTGGGTCCACAGGGAGCGCCGCCTCGACACGCTCCTCAGCGGCGTAGTAGTAGAGGCTGAGGCCGAGCGGCAGCAGGAAAACAGCGAGGGCTGTGACCCCGAGTGTCCCGGCGAGCGCCAGCGGCTCCGACTCCTGAAACGTGGCGACCTGCCAGGCCCAGAGAAACGGCCGCTCTCCGGGGAGCGTCGCACCGAAGATGAACTGGAACCGGAACGGGAGAAACCGAAGCCCGACGACAGTCACCCCCTCAATCTCGAACAGCGACACCGACCACGGGGCCAGTCCCACGAGCCACGTCGCAAGCACCGCGAACTCGCCGGCGTACTCTGACTTCACCCAGGCCATGCTACTGTCAGAGGGTGGGCCGGTCCGGTAAAAGCTACCGATACCGACAGTCGGTGCGCCGTTACGTTCATTTGGCCGGGACACGTACCAGTAAACACCGGAATGAGGCGTGATTACTTCACTGTCGACATCCAGGCTTCGGCCACCGACAACGACGACCCGACGATCGCGATTGTATACGATGGGCCGACAGGAGAGCTTCGCGAGCGCCTCACCAAAGTAGACGGTGGCACACTCGATGGCGAGGACATTGACGTGACCTTCCGCCGCCAGCCTGAAAGCGACGGTGTGCTTTCGCTAACGAACCGACTCACCGGTGAGTACGTCTTCGAGGCGACAGCACCGACAGCGGATGTCGACGCGCTCGTCTCCACAGCGGACGCCCAAGAAGACCCACAGTTTAGGGTCCGTCTCACCGACGGCGAGGGCGAGTCACGGGCCTACGAGTTGCGGACGCTGCTCGTCTACGACCACGACGGGAGCCTCCTGCGCGGACAGAGCCTCATCCCCGGCGGCGTCGAGCTGTAGCCCGCTACAGCCGCTCGACAATCGCCGGGAGCACCTGCGTGACATCCGCACGGAGCACGTGCGCCGCAGCCGCGTCACGCGGCGTCTTATCGTAATTTATCACGACCAGTGTACTCCCCGCCTCAGCCGCTATCTTCGGCAGGAGCGACGCCGGCTGGACCGACAGCGATGACCCAGCCGCCAGAAACACGTCACTGTCCCGTGCGAGACGCTGGGCCTCGTTCATCGCCACGTCGGGCATCGGTTCGCCGAACAGCACCACGTCGGGCCGGTAGACACCACCGCAGTCACATCGCGGGGGCAAGTCGCCACCTTCAGCGACTTCCGCAAACACTGCTTCAGCGTCCCGCCGGTGGCCACAGTCGTCACAGACCACGCGCCGATGGGTGCCGTGGAGTTCGACGACCCGGTCCGTCCCGGCGGCGTCGTGCAGCCCGTCGACGTTCTGTGTGAGCACGGCGTCGAGGTGGCCCGCGGATTCGAGCGCCGTCAGTGCCTCGTGAGCAGCGTTGGGTTCGGGGCCTACGTCGCCGTAGATGGCCTCCCGGAGCGAGATTCGATCCGCCCAGAAGCCCGCCGGGTCGGCGTCGAGCCGGCGGCGGTGGAAGTCTGCCGGGTCGTGGCGCTCCCAGAGACCGTCGTCGCCGCGAAAGGAGGGAATCCCCGACGCCGTCGAGACGCCTGCGCCGGTGAGCGCGACGCCGGTTTCAGCGGTCCGAAGCGCCTCGGCTACGGCATCGAGCGTCTCACTGTCAACGTCGCCGGTTCCGTGCCTATTGTCGGCCATGCGCTCACTTCGGAGTGCGACGCTGTGGGTCTATCGGCTCGAACCCGACGACCGTGGACGTGCCCGCACGTCCTGAGTTGCCGTCCCGTACCACGCACAGCGTCCTTCGGGCTCGTTTACGGTTTCCACATGAACTGGGACGCTCTCCGCTTGGTCGCAAGAAGAGAAACGGACGGATTTAAATCGCCACCGCTCGCCTTTCTGCATGACATGCGCTTGCACGAATACCAGGCGAAGCAAGTCTTCGCCGACGCGGGCATCCCGACGCCCGCCTCGCAGCTGGCCGAGACAGTAGATGAGGCCGTCGACGCGGCCGAGGAAATCGGATATCCGGTCGCCATCAAGGCACAGGTCCACGTGGGCGGCCGCGGCAAGGCCGGCGGCATCAAGCTCGTCGAGTCCAGGGAGGAGGCCCGCGAGGCCGCCGAGGACATCATCGGGATGGACCTCAAGGGCTACCACGTCTCGAAGGTGCTCGTCGAGGAGGCCGTCGACTTCGTCAACGAACTGTACGTCGGCGTGACGATGGACCGTGGCGAGGGTCGCCCCGTCGCCATGGTCTCGACGAAGGGCGGCGTCAACATCGAGGAGGTCGCCGAGGAGGACCCTGACGCCATCGCTCGTGAACACATCGACCCGGCCTTCGGAATGCACCCGTTCCAGGCCCGGAAGGTCGTCTACGAGGCCGGCGTCGACCGCGAGGTCGCAAACGACGTTGCGAGCGTCCTCACGACGCTGTACCAGCTCTGGGACGACCGTGACGGCGCTGACACGGAAATCAACCCGCTGATGATTACCGGCGACGACGAGGTTATCGCGGCCGACGCCGTCATGAACATCGACGGTGACGCCCTGTTCCGCCAGCCCGAGATCGCGGAGATGGGCGAGGAAGCGGCGGAGGGCGACGAACTCGAACAGAAGGCCGACGAGTACGGCTTCGATTACGTCCGACTCGACGGCAACGTCGGCATCATCGGTAACGGTGCGGGCCTCGTGATGACGACGCTGGACCTCGTCGATTACTACGGCGGCGAACCGGCCAACTTCCTCGACGTGGGCGGTGGCGCGAAGGCCGACCGCATCGCGAACGCCCTCGACATGGTGTTCTCCGACGACAACGTCGACTCGGTCGTGTTCAACATCTTTGGGGGCATCACCCGCGGCGACGAGGTCGCCAACGGTATCAATCAGGCCCTGGAGCAGTTCGACGAGATTCCGAAGCCGGTCACCGTCCGACTCGCAGGCACCAACGCCGAAGAGGGAATGGAGATTCTGAACGAAGACCTCGTCACGGTCGAACATACGCTGGAGGACGCCGTCCAGCGTGCAGTCGAGTACGCGAAGGAGGTGGAAGCATGAGTGTGCTAGTCGACGAAGACACGCGCGTCGTTGTACAGGGAATCACCGGCGGTGAAGGGAAGTTCCACACCGAACAGATGCTGGAGTACGGCACCAACGTCGTCGCCGGGGCCGTCCCCGGCCGCGGCGGGCAGGAGGTCGCCGGCGTGCCGGTCTACGACACGGTCCAGCAGGCCGCCCGCGAGGAGGACGCCAACGCCGCCGTCGTGTTCGTGCCGCCGGCCTTCGCTGGCGACGCCTGTTTCGAGGCCCTGGACGCCCGGGGCATCGACCTCGTCGTCGCCATCACCGAGGGCATCCCGACCCAGGACATGGCGCGGGTCTACCGCAAACTCCAGGAGACCGACACGCACCTCGTCGGGCCGAACTGCCCCGGCGTCATCACGCCCGGCGTCGCCAAGCTCGGCATCCTGCCCGGCAACATCTTCTCGTCCGGGAACGTCGGTCTCGTCTCCCGCTCGGGGACGCTGACCTACCAGGTCGTCGACAACCTCACCAACCGCGGCATCGGCCAGTCGACGGCCATCGGCATCGGCGGCGACCCCATCATCGGGACGGACTTCATCGGGGCCCTAGAGCAGTTCGAGGCCGACCCCGACACCCACGCCGTCGTCATGTGCGGCGAAATCGGCGGCGAGGACGAGGAGGAGGCCGCCCGCTACATCGGCGAGCACATGGACACGCCGGTCGCCGGCTTCATCGCCGGCCGCACCGCGCCGCCCGGAAAGCGGATGGGCCACGCGGGCGCTATCGTCTCCGGCTCCGGCACCGGGACCGCCGAGTCGAAAATCAACGCGCTGGAGAACAACGGCGTCCCGGTCGGTGACACGCCAGAGGAAGTCGCCGATCACGTCGAGGACCTGCTGTAGGGCACCGTCGGTTTCTTATCACCCGTTTTCGTAATATCACGGGATGACGCCTGCTCGTGGGACCGTCTATCTCGTCGCCGGGCGCGAAGTGACTGATCTAGCTGAGGCACTTTCCGAAGCGCTGACCACGGACGGGGCAACAGCCGAGGCGGTCCCAGACACGAGCGACGTACAGAACCGGCTGACGGGAATATCAGGGGTGTCGTCATCAGTGACGACGGCGACTGTGACGGGGTTGCGGTATTCGAGGGGCTACGGGCAGCGGGTACCGATATTCCGATAGTACTCGTCGGAACCGACCCCGAACCGGACCGGGTCACCGAGGCGCTCCGGGCCGGCGTCAGTGATTACGTGACCGCAGCAACGCCGGCATCCCTGCTGGCCGCGAAGCTCGAAGCGTACGCGACCCGGTGGCCGACTGACTGGTGGGTCGGTGCCAGCCAGTGGAACGGTATTTCCAGCGGCGTCTCCCACGACGCGAAGAACCCGCTGAACGTCGTCATGGGCCGGTTAGAGCTACTTGATATCGGTGAGCCGCATGAAGACGCATTGCTTCGGTCCGTCACCCGGGTCGAGTCGCTCCTTACCGACCTGTCTCGTATCGGAAGCATCGGACGCCCCGTTTCGGAACCCGACTCGCTCTCGCTTTCTGACGTCGCTACCGAAGTCTGGGCCGCAGCGAGCTACGAGGACGCGACGCTCGAAGTGACGACAGACGCGGCTATCGACGCCGAAAACGACCGACTTCAGTTGCTCCTTCGCGAGCTATTTGACAACGCCGTCGCTCACACCGAGGGACCGGTGACTGTCAGCGTCGGTGACACCGAGTCGGGATTCTACGTGGCCGATGATGGCCCGGGGATTCCCGAATCAGACCGCGACAAAGTGTTCGAACAGGGCTTCGGGACGACGCGGGAAGGGGAAGGATACGGACTGTTCCTCGTCGACACCGCGGCGCGGGCACACGGATGGACGGTGTCGGTCGGGGACAGCGAATCCGGCGGCACGCGGATTGACGTGACAACAGTCTAGCGGCGTCGTGACAGACGATAACCGTGGACCGCTTGGAACGGTAGCTTGCGTGTCTGCTCTCGAACTGGCTGTTGCCGAGATGTGTACGTTGGTAGTCAGCGTTGGGAACCATTACTGTCCAAGATATGAGGTGTATGAGATATCGAAAATCGACGGACGGCGGACGACCCGAACCCTCCGTCAACGGAAAGAAGCGGGCGTGAACGTTCCGGTATCGCTATAAGGGATGAATCTGTATCTTCGAATATGCCTCATATTTGTCGGAACTGCAAGCGGACCTTCGGCACAGAACTCGAACTCGAACTCCACCGCGACACGTGTTCGGACGGGCAGCTCTACTGTGACGAATGTGGTGACCGGTTTACCGAGCGAGCGGCGACGGAGGACGGCTGGCACTATCGATGTCCGAATGACGACTGTGACGGCACCGGGATCGACGACGACATCCACAAGGTATCTGACGCACGCGTAACCAAACAGTAGCATCGGGAAGGACAGGCCAGGTTAGCAATCCGGTGGACGGCAGCGCGGAGAACTCGACACACACCTGTTCCGTTGGCCAGTAGCAGTAAATGCCCACCTAACAAACTGATACAGAAGTGACAGACCCAGATCGCCTGCCAGCCCTTATTCAGGGGGTTGGATGGACTCTTCTGCTCGGGACTATCGGCAATTACTTTTATTTTTCTGATTCTGGAATTCCGGCTGTCCTCACGGCCGATTTCGTCGTCAGTATGCTGGCAGTCGTGCCGTTTGCCGCGGTGATTATCGTCGGTGGGTTCTGGCTAGGAAACTCAGCATTGACTTCGTCACGGTACCAGCGGGTCGGAATCTGGTTCACCGGCGGGCTCAGTGGCTTCCTATTACTGAACCTGGTTATGATGTGGACCTGGCCCGCCGGGTCGCTCCGGTGGACTATCGGATGGGCGCTGTTTGCGATTGGTGTCGGCGGCTCCGGTGGTCTGGTCGCGGGCATCTTTGAAGCGCGAGCGATTTCGCGAGCCGTCGAGGCCGAACGACAGCGGTTCCAGCGGCGGGCCGTCGAGCAGCGCAACGAACGCCTCGACGAGTTCGCGGCCGTTGTTGCACACGACCTCCGAAACCCGCTCAGCGTCGCGTCCGGTCAGCTCGAACTCGAACGAATGGACCGCGACTCGGAACACCTGGAAACGGCTGCGACAGCGCTGGACCGGATGGAAACGCTCATCGACCGGACGCTGACGCTGGCCCGAAGCGGACACGTCATCAGCGAGACTGAGCCCGTTGACCTCGAAGAACTGGTCGAGAGCTGCTGGGAGGCAGTGCCGACGGCGGATGCGACACTAGCAAACGAAGTAACAGCCGTCATCGACGCCGACCCGGATCGGCTCCGTCACCTGTTCGAGAACCTGTTTCGGAACGCCGTGGAACATGGCTCCACGGGCAGTGTGAACTCCGACGACGCCCTCGAACGTGGCAGTGCTGACCTGACGATTCGTGTCGGCGAGCTGTCTGGGGGGTTTTATGTCGCCGACGACGGTTCCGGAATTCCGCCGGAAAAGCGTGATGCGGTGCTTGACGACGGCTATACTGCCACCGACGGTGAAGGCGGGCTGGGGCTGGCAATCGTCCAGCGCATCGTCGAAGCCCACGGCTGGGAAATCGACGTGACCGAAAGCGACGAGGGTGGGACGCGCTTCGAGATTACGGACATCACGAGGACGGGCGACCCCGAGGAAGACACTCACACGCGCTCGAAGACGCCAGTGCAGCCCTGACGGGTCGGCCCGGCGCTACCTACGCCTCGCGTTGCTTTCCCAGAGCGGCGATCCGTTGGCACGCTCGGGCACACACCGGGGCGTAGCCAGTCGCCAACGGCGGAATCTCGAACCCAACGACGGAGCCGGTGGTCCGTTCCTCGGCGAAGTGTCCGGTCGCGGGGAGCCGTGCGACGGTCCACGTCCAGCGATACGGCGCACAAGCCGTCACCTCGAACGGGAGCCACACCGCGTCGGCGACGCGAACGCGACCGGTCGTCCCCGCGGTGATGTACCGGTCCGCTGTCTCAACGGCTGTGACAGACGGCCCCCAGTCTGCCCAGCAGTCGGTGTCGGTCAGAACATCCCACACAGTGTCGACCGACGCATCGACATCGTGTCGGACGAGCAGGCGTCGGCCGTCCGGTGTTCGTTCGAGTGAGACGCTACTCGCGCCGAGTTCGAGTGCCATTATCAGAAGCAATAGGCCGGAGCCAAGGTATAGGTTAGTTCACTCACAACCAATCGCCAGATGATTGACGCCCGAGATATTCGAAAGGAGTACGGCGGTTTCGTCGCTGTACAGGGCAGTTCGTTTTCGGTCGACCGCGGCGAGGTGTTCGGTATCATCGGGCCGAACGGGGCCGGCAAGACGACGACGCTGAAGATGCTCGCGGGCCTGCTGGAGCCGACGAGCGGCTCGGCCGAGATAGCGGGCCTCGACACCGAGACCGCGGAGATGCGCCAACAACTGGGCTTTCTGCCCGAGGAGTCGCCGCTGTACGAGGAGATGACGCCGGTCTCTTATCTGAAGTTCTTCGCCGATCTGTACGACGTAAATCCGGACGTGGCCGAGGAACGGATGCACGACACACTGGACGAACTCGAACTCGAACACCGCGACCGGAAGCTCGGCGACATGTCCAAGGGGATGAAACGGAAGGTTGCCATCGCCCGGTCGCTCATCAACGACCCTGACGTGCTCATCTACGACGAGCCGGCATCGGGGCTAGACCCGCTGACGACGAACTACGTCATCGAGTTCACTGAGCAGTTGGCGAAAGAGGGCAAAACCATCGTCTTCTCTGCACACAATCTCTTTCACGTCGAGTCTATCTGCGACCGGGTCGTCATCATGAACGAAGGCGAAATCGTCGCTCGCGGCGACCTCGACGAACTTCAGGCCGAGTACGGTCACACGCGGTATCACGTCTATACGACCGTCGACGTGCCCGACGCGGTGCAGGAAAACGGATCGTACAAGCGGGTGGTCGAGAGCATGGACGCCGTCGAAGCGACACGCGAACAGGCAGAAGAAAACGGCGGAGACGTAGTCGACATACGAACGGAGGAGTCCAGCCTTGAGGAGGTGTTCCTCAACGTCGCCGAGGCCGGGACCCGCGGCACGCGATACGTCGGGGAGGACGCGGAGTAGATGCAACCCGACAAGCTCCTGCGCGTCGCGAAGTGGGAGGTGACAAAAAACGCCGGCGGTGTCGACAAGCGGACCATCGTCGTGATGGCGCTGTCCCTCGTTGCGATGGGCGCGGTCGCCGCGATAGCCGTCAGCGGTGGTACCGGCGCGGGCATGGACGACGGCATCTACCGGATCGGCGTCGACGAGAGCAGCCCGTACTACGACGTGGCAGCTAATGACTCGACCTTCGGCGTCCGTGAGCCGGATCCTGCAGCCATCGAGCGACGCCAGCAGGAACTCCTGTATCGGGGGACACAGCTCCAGAGCGTTCCACAGACAGCCAAAGAGCGGGCGGCACTGGCCGAACTACGCGACAGTACGGCGCAGTACAACGACCGAACACTCGCCCGGGATGACAACCAGACCGCCGCGTTTCCCGTTTCTGTGACGCTCATCTACGAGCAGCAGTCGGGGAGTAGTCAGTTTGACCCCCGAAGCGGCGGCAACGGTGGCGAGTCGGGCTCCGAGTCTTCGGACAGCGATAAGACGAGCACCGGCGACAGTGGTGACAGTTCAGGTACGAGCGGCACTGGCGGCGCAACGGCAAGTGGCGTCGGTAACGGCGGAACCGCCGGTGGCAGCGGCGCGAACCTCGGCGCTATCGGCGCGCGGTTGACCGGCGATGTCCAGGGCGGCACCCCCTCTGATATCTCGCCACCGTTCCCTTTCGAGTCGCTCGTGCTCGCCTTCCTCTACATCGTGCCGATGAACTTCGTCATCCAGGCCTACGGCTCGTCGATGCTCTCGGAACGGTTGAACCGCCGCGGTGAACTCCTGCTGGTGACGCCAGCCTCGCGGGGCGACATCATCGGTGGGAAGACGCTCCCGTACCTTGCGGGCGCTGTCGGCGTGGCGGCGCTCATCACCGCGGCGCTCCGGTTCGGGAACATCGCGCCGGCGGGGAGTTACGTCGCGGTGCTGGCGGTGGTCCCGCTCGTCGTCCTCTTCCTCTCGGCGACGTTCTGCGGGGCGATGTTCGCCCGCTCGTTCAAGGAACTCACCTTCGTGACGGTGACAATCACGGTGACGCTGACCTCCTACGCGTTCGTGCCGGCCATCTTCACCGACGTGACGCCGATTGCGCTCATTTCGCCGCTGACGCTCGTCGTGATGGACCTCACCGGCCAGCCGATCGGGCTCTCGTCGTTCGTCTTCTCGACGGCACCGCCGCTGCTGACCGGACTGGTGCTGTTCGGTCTGGGGGCCGGTCTCTATCGAGAAGAGGACATGTTCACCCAGCGGCCGATTCCGCTGAAGGTGCTCGACGCGCTGGCCGGCGGTATCACTGGTCGCCGGAGCGCGCTGAAGATGAGCATCGTTCTGTTGCCGCTGGTCATCGTCGCCGAGCTGGCAGCCATCGCGTTCCTGTTTGTCCTCGATTCGGTGTCGCTGAACGTCTTCGGGACGAACCAGTCGCTGGGCATCGTGCTCGTGCTCGGCGTCATCGTCGTTATCGAGGAGGTGGCCAAGAGCCTGCACGTCTACGCCGGCTACGAGCACGCCCGCTACGAGCGGACGCTCCGGTCGGCGCTCGGCGTCGGTGCGCTCTCCGGACTCGGCTTTTTCATCGGGGAGAAAGGGCTGCTTATCGCACGGCTGTCAGACTTAGAGAGCCTCCCCATCGGCGAAGCCGCCCTGCAGGGCGCGACCCTGCCGGCCGGCCTGCCGCTGTGGGTCGCGGGCCTGTTGTTCCTGCTCCCGCTGGCACTGCACACAGTGACGGCAGCCATCTCGTCGGTTGGCGCGAGCCGCGGGCGGCGCGCCTACGTGACTGCCCTGACTGTGGCCATCGTCGTCCACTTCGCCTACAACTTCGCGGTGGTGAGTACCCTTGTCTGAAGACCGTCCGGTCTGGCGCGACCCGCGAATCGTCATCGCGCGGCGTGACATTCGGTCGCTGTCCCGCGAGAAGACCATCGTGCTGGCGTTGCTCATTCAGCTGTTCGTCGCGGGGTTCTCCTCGTTCCTCGTCGTCGGCCTCACGTCGCTGTACGACCCCAGCTCGGTCGCAGCCGGCGAGGTGGAGATGGCCGTCACCGGCGACGCCCGGGAGGAACTGGTGGCCGCGGCCGCCGAACAGGACGGAACCAGCGTTACCGCCTTCGAGAACGAGAGCGCGGCACAGCGGGCGTTCGACCAGCGCCAGGTTGACGCGATACTGCGCGGCGACTACGTGCCGTCAGCGCGCGGGCCAGGAGAGCAGATAGCGGTCACTGCTATCGTGCCGGAGGGGAGCATTCGGTCGACGCTCATCGTCGTCGAAGTGCGCCGGGTCCTCAGCGCGCTGGAGCGTCAGGAGCGACTGGAGCGGACGCCGTATCTCGACTCGCCCCCCGTACCACTGCCTGAGACCGTCAGTGCGAGCCAGTACTTCGGGTTCACCTACACCATCCTGATTCCACTGCTCCTGTTCCTGCCGCCGTTCATCAGCGGCTCGGTGGCCGTCGACACCGTCACCGAGGAACTCGAACGCGGGACGATGGAACTACTCCGCGTGGCCCCGGTGTCGCTGCTCGACATCATCGACGGGAAAGCCCTCGGAATGGTGTTGCTTGCCCCTGCACAGGCGCTCCTGTGGCTCGCCCTGCTGTCGACGAACGGTATCGCCGTCTCGAACCCGGCCGCGATTCTGCTGTTTATCACCGCCGTCACCGTCGTCGTCGTGACGCTCGGCGTCGTGCTGGGCGTCACGCTCCAGAACCGTCGCCCGGCGCAGTTGCTGTTCTCCGTGCTCACCCTCGTCCTCTTCGGTGGGGCCGTCGTCCTCCCGGAACACCCGGCGACGACGGTGGCGAAGCTTGCAGTGGATAGCCCGACCCTACTGACCTACGGCCACGTCGGTGGGGCGGTCCTGCTGGCGGTCGCTGGCTACGTCGTAGCCAGACTATACATCGGGCGGGTCGCGGCGGAATCACTGTAACCAGCGGCGAACCTTTTTCGCCAGCGCGGACGCGAACCTGAGCATGGAGTACACGACACTCGGGTCGACTGGCATGGAAGTCAGCCGGCTCTGTCTGGGCTGTATGAGCTTCGGAACCTCGGAGTGGCGCGACTGGGTGCTCGACGAAGCGGAAAGCCGCGAGGTCATCGAGCGGGCCATCGACCTCGGCATCAACTTCTTCGATACGGCCAATATGTATTCGATGGGCGAGTCCGAGCGTGTTCTCGGAACCGTCCTCGACGACTACGACCGCGACGGACAGGTCGTGGCGACGAAAGGATACTTCCAGATGGACGAGGACAACCCAAACTCCGGGGGGCTCTCGCGGAAGGCCATCGAGCAAGAACTGGCGAACTCGCTGTCCCGGCTCGGGATGGACACTGTCGACCTCTACCAGACCCACCGCTGGGATTACGACACACCTATCGAACAGACGCTCCGGGCGCTGGACGACGCGGTCCGACGGGGACAGGCACGGCACGTCGGCGCGTCGTCGATGTGGACCCACCAGTTCGCGGATGCGCTCCGGACGAGCGAGCGCGAAGGACTGGAGCGGTTCGAGACGATGCAGAACCACTACAATCTGCTGTACCGCGAGGAGGAGCGCGAGATGCTCCCGCTGTGTGAGAAGGAGGCCGTCGGCGTTATCCCGTGGAGTCCGCTCGCCCGGGGTTATCTTACCCGCCCGCACGAGCAGGTCGAGGAGACGGTCCGGGGCGAGACAGACGACTACGCTCGTGAACACCCCTACTTCGAGGGCAACGGCCGCGAAATCAACGAGCGCGTGCAGGAACTGGCCGACGAGTACGACGCCTCGATGGCACAGATCGCGCTGGCCTGGGTGCTCGACAAGGAGTGGGTCGACGCACCCATTATCGGGACGAGTAGCCTCGAACACCTCGAAGAAGCGGTTTCGGCGCTGGAGATCGACCTCACGGCGAGCGACGTAGAGTGGCTGGAAGAGCCATACGAGCCAGTTCGGGTGTCGGGCCACGAGTAAGCCGCCGAAACGGTTATTGCGCTGTATGGTGAAGCTTGACACTGAGGAAAGGTAACAATGACCAATGCTCGGGGGCCGAGCAACGAGGCGTTCGAGGAGCCGACGGGCGGTGACGCCTGCGTGTGTCCGGTACGGAACGCAATTGAGCACTACGTGACCGGGATACTGGGACTTGCCGCGACGCTCATCGTCGGTGTGCAAGCGTATCCGTGGCTCCAGTCCGTCACCGGGACCACGACGTATCTCGGCTCGACGTGGCTGGTGTTTAGTTTCGCTGCGATATGGCTCGTCTGCTGGATCGCACTGGAACTCGCCTGGGAGTGGCGTGCCGGCCGGATACACCTGCTGTAGCGGGCAGTCAGCTGCGAACGTCGGCCGCGACCCGTTGCATTGCCGCGAAGTCGTCGTCGGAGTAAGCGATGAGTCGCACGTCTGTCAGAGAGTCGGGCTGGTACTCGTCGATAACAGTACAGATAACCCTGATACCCGCCTCAAACTCGAACCCGGCGATGCCACAGCCGATGGCCGGGAGGACGACTGATTCGCAGTCCAGCGCGTCAGCTTCTGCCAGTGCGTTTCGGGTTGCGTTGCGGATGCTTGCGGCGGTTGACTGACCGCCCGGCGGCATCGCGGCGGCGTGGATGACGTACTCGGCGTCGAGGTCGTAGGCGTCGGTCGTGGCGACACCGCCGAGGTCGACCGGGCCTTTCGCGACGGCTTCATCGTTCAGGCCCGACCCGGCAGCGCGCTTGAGCGCCCCGGCGACGCCGGAGCCCATCCGGAGGCTCGTGTTCGCCGCGTTGACCAGTGCGTCCGCCGACTGTGTAGCGATGTCGCCCTGGATCACCTCGAACTCCATACGCGACGCTGGGAGCGGCACTGACAAAGTTTTAGCGCCAGCGCGAGCGAGCGGTTTTATTGGTGCCTGTCACCGAACCCCACAGCAGGCAAAAACCCCTCTGGTCCCTACAAACAGGTATGGACCTGTTGACGATGACGTGGCGAGACGTGGGGTTCATACACTGGCCGATCGAGCCCGACAGTATCCAGACGACACTGCCGGATCAGCTCGATGTCGACACGTACGACGGGCAGGCGTGGCTCAGCGTGGTCCCGTTCCAGATGGCGGACATCAGACCGCGAGGCAGTCCGATTGGGCGGTCCTTCGGCGAGCTAAATCTCCGGACCTACGTAGTCGCCGACGGGACGCCGGGGGTGTACTTCTACAACCTCGACGCTGACGACCGCCTCAGCGTCACGCTGGCACGGCAGCTGTTCCAGCTGTCCTACTACCAGGCGTCGATGCAGGTCCGGACTGACGGCGACAGCGTCGAGTTCCGGAGTCGCCGGACCAGTTCGCGCGCGCCACCGGCGGATTTCCACGCCACATACGAGCCGACCGAACCGCCGTCGCCGCCCGAACCGGGCTCGGTGGAGTCGTTCCTAGTAGAGCGGTACCGCTTTTATGCCGCGAGTGACGACGGGACGGTGTATTACGCCGACATCGACCACGAGCCGTGGCCACTGCAGAGAGGACACGCAGATATTCGGACGAACGGCCTGTTCGCCGCGTCGGGCTTTGAGAACCCCGATGGCGACCCGCTCGTCCACTACTGCGCCGAGATTCCAGTGACTGCGGGTCGGCTTCACCGGCTCGACGGGGGTGCCCAGTACACTGATTAGCGTGTCGGCCCCAGTGAGTATGTGGTCGCCCTCCGTCCGCTGCAGGTCACGCTTGATGACGTCTGCTTCTGTCACTGGCCGGTCTCCGAGGCCGCGGTACGATCGGCGGTCCCCGACTGGCTCACCGTCGAGACGGCCGACGGTGACGCCTGGGTGTCGGCCGTTGTAGCGACCGTCGACCGCGTCGAGACGTTTGGTATCGAGGTTGCTGGGCCGTCTGAGTTGCTCACGGTTCGAACCTACGTCCGCGGGCCGACCGGCCAGCGCGGGGTCTGTGTGCTCGGGCTGTTCGGTGACGACAGGCGGACAGCGACGGCGGTTTCGGAACTATTTCGCATTACGGTTGGTGATGCCGTCCCACGGACGCTCTCAACGGCTGACCGTCGCCGGGTCCTTGACGCCGGGGAGCGACGACTGTTCGAGTGTCGGTACACCTCCGGCGGTGAGCCAGTGGCGCTTCCACCGGACTCGCTGGCCGCCTTCCTCGTCGACCGGCAGCGATATTTCACGACCGGGCGCTTCGGGACGCACCTCGTCGGCAGCGTCGGTCACGACCCGTGGCGACTCGACCGCGTTGACGCTACTGTGACCGGATCTGTGCTCTCGATAGTTGATATATCGGCTCCTAACTCGGACCCGCTGGTCCACCACAGCCCTGCGCTTCGGGTTTCGGTGGCCCCACCGGTACCGCCAGAGCCGTGACCAGCGGGCAACCTGGCTCCCTTGAAATATAAGTACGGACAGACCGTTGGGGGAACAAGGACCCTGCCGCCCATATGACAGCTGAAACTAATATACGAACGCTTGTTGTTGACGATAGCGATTTTTTCGCGGAGATGACCGCTGATACGCTCACGCAACAACACGGCATCGAGTCCGTTGCTGCAAACAGCGCCATGGAAGCGCTGGAACGACTTGACGGGGGCGGGTTTGACTGCGTCGTCAGTGACTACGAAATGCCCGAAATGGACGGGCTGGAACTGCTCGAGGCAATCAGAGAAACGAACCCGTCTATCCCGTTCATTTTGCTGACCGGCCGCGGGGACGAAGAGACGGCGAGCGCGGCTATCGCGGCGGGCGTCGCCGACTACCTGCTGAAACTGGAAGTCGTCGAAGACAAGCAGTACGGTCGGCTAGCGAACCGAATCGAGAACGTTGTTTCCCAAGAGCGGACCCGCAAGAAGTTCGAATCGCTTGTGTCGGACTCGCCGGACGGTATCGTCCACCTGACGACTGACGGGACCATCCTCTCAGCGAACCCCTCGATGGCACGCAGACTGGGTGGCGACCCCGCCACGCTCGTCGGACAACAACTAAGTGACGTGATGGACAGTGAGGCGGCCAATCAGCGTCTGGAAGCCGGGAAAAGCGCAGTCAAAAACGGGACTGCGACACGCTCCGAGGACGCCGTTGGGGGACGACACTACCACAACCAGTACATCCCCGTCGACAGCCACCGCAAGGCGGATACCTTCCAGCTGGTGTCACGCGATATCACGGAACGCGTCGAACGCCAGCGCGAACTGGAACGCCAGAACGAGCGACTCGAAGAGTTCGCCAGCGTCGTCAGCCACGACCTGCGGAACCCGCTGAACGTCGCTCAGGGCGCGGTCGATCTGCTTGAGGAGCCCGCCGATAGCGAGGAAGCCGAACTGGTCGCCAAGATCGACCGGTCACTGGACCGGATGGGCTGTATTATCGAGGACGTGCTCACGCTGGCGCGGCAAGGCCAGACGGTCAGTGACCCACAGGAGACAGAGCTGTCGACGCTGGCGTCGACCGCGTGGACATGGATCGAGGCTGAGCAGGCCTCCATGTCGGTCGAGTCGAGCACGGAGCTCAACGCCGATAGCGGGCGTGTCCAGGACATGCTGGCGAATCTGTTCCGGAACGCCATCGAACACAACGACGGCGACGTGGAAATCGAAGTCGGACTACTGGGGTCCGACGACGGCTTCTACATCGCAGACAACGGCGAAGGTGTCGAGGGCGACGCTGAGGACGTGTTCGAGATGGGCTACTCCTCGACGGAGGACGGAACCGGATTCGGCCTGGCTATCGTCGAACAAGTCGCTGAAGCCCACGGCTGGGAAGTATCTCTGACCGAGAGTGACAGCGGCGGGGCGCGTTTTGAAGTGGCAGGCGTCGAACTGCACAACTGAGACGGACTTTTCACTGCTGGGACCCGAGCAGTGGTAATGACAGTTGCGGGGGTTATCATCGACCTCGATGGAACGGTGTACCACGGAAACACGCTGTTGCCGGGCGCGGCGTCGGCAATCGATACGTTCAGGCAGCGTGGTCTGGGAATCTGCTTCTTCTCGAACAACCCCATCCACGACGGGAGCGAGTATGTCGAGCGGTTGCAGGGATTGGGTGTCGACGCCCGCGAGGGCGAGGCCTGTTCCTCCGGCGTCGTCACCCGCGAGTACCTCAACGGATCTCATGCGGGTGACGACGTGTTCGTCATCGGGAGTGAGCCGCTCCGCAGCATGGTCACGGGGACAGAGGCACGGCTGTCCGAAGACCCAGCCGAGACAGACGTGTTACTGGCCTCTTGGACGGACGGCTTCCACTACCACGACATGGTCGACGCGCTCCGGGCCGTCGACGACGACACCGTCTTCCTCGGAACCGACCCGGACCGAACGTTCCCTGGCGAAGACGGCGACCCGGTTCCGGGCTCCGGAGCGATAATCAACGCCGTCGCTGGCGTCATCGAACGGGACCCGGACCGGATACTCGGGAAGCCTTCGGAGATTGCCGTCCAGGCGGCCCTGGAACGGTTGGACTGTGGGCCAGCGGACTGTCTGGTCGTTGGCGACCGGCTGGAGACGGACATCGCAATGGGCGAACGGAACGGAATGACGACCGTTCTTGTCCGGACCGGCGTGTCCAACGAGCGGTCGCTGGAACGGAGTGCTGTGACACCTGACTATGTCATCGACTCGCTGGCGGAGATTGAGGACGTGCTGGTGGCGCTCGACGCATGACACCGTTCTGGTAATTCACCTGCGGCTTTATTTTGACTGCGGCAGTAGCTTTCAGTGGTGTTTCCAATGGGCAAAGACATCCTCATGATCGTCGGTGATTTCGGCGAAGACTACGAGATAATGGTGCCGTTCCAGGCGCTACAGATGGTCGGCCACGAGGTCGACGCAGTGTGTCCCGACAAAGCGGCCGAAGAGACGATCAAAACAGCGATACACGACTTCCGCGGCGACCAGACTTACATGGAGTCCCGCGGCCACGATTTCGTCCTCAACGCGACGATGGCCGACGTGAATCCCAGCGACTACGACGCGCTCGTCGTCCCCGGCGGGCGTGCCCCCGAGTATCTCCGGACGTATGACGAGGTGCTTGACGCTGTACGGCACTTCTTCGAGGAAGACAAACCAGTCGCGGCGCTGTGTCACGGTCCACAGATTCTCGCCGCCGCCGACGTACTGGACGGCTACGAGATGACATCGTACCCGGCCTGTCGCGCAGAGTGTGAGGCCGCCGGCTGTTCGTGGGTCGACGAAGTGGTCACCGACGGCAACCTCGTCACCGGGCAGGCCTGGCCCGACCACCCCGAGTGGCTCGCGCAGTTCATCGCCCTGCTCGGGGACGACGTGTCCCACGGCGAACCCATCCTCGCCGACGACTGAGACAACACACGAGTAGACGAATTCATAACAAACAAATAACCGGACCGTTTCCGTTCGTTGAGGCGGGTGGGAACTGGCATAGTGCACCATTACGTTCGCCCGCCTCGTTTTCCACAATTACAAAATATAACAGATTCCAGTAACGAACTGCCACCGCCAAGAAGGGACCGAGTGCGTGTCACAGTGCCACCAGATTTGTTATGCTGGGGAGAGAACAGTCGTGTGTAATGCCCTCCGACACCTCCCGAAACGACGACCGCGGCTGTCCGAAGTGCGGCCACACTGGCACTGACGTGGGTAGCATCTCAACCACCGGCGGCGGTCTCTCGAAGATGTTCGACATCCAGACGAACCAGTTCCAGGTCGTCACGTGTACGAACTGCGGCTACTCTGAACTATACCGTGACACCGGGTCCGCGGGCAGTGACCTGGCAGACATCTTCCTCGGGTGACGATGGCCGCCGTAAGCGGACTGTTCGTCGTGGTCGTGTTACTCGCACTGGTTGCACCGCTGGCCCTGTACGCGCTGGTCAGAAGCGAACACGACCAGCGGGTCGAGACGGACCGGGAGACTGCCGAACGGCTTGCCCGCCGCGATACGAACGACGAGGGTCGAACCCGGTGAGTGGCCCGGGCCGTCTCGTCGACCGCAGCGGCGAGTTGTTCACACAGTGATACAGCACCACGATTGTCAGAACGGCGCAAGGTTCGAATAAACTAAAAACAATGGGAAAGTGTACCGATGTCGAACCTTTTATCATAACACTCGCACAACGTCCGACCATGGTTGACAAAGAAGACCTCAGATCACAGTTCGTTGATGCGTTCGAGGAAGCTGACTACCCGATTTCCAGTCCGATGGACCTCGTTCCGGCACTTCCGGGCGGCCCGTCGACGAAGTTCGAGTCCGGTGACTTCTCGATGACAGCGATGGAACTGAACACGAAGCTCAACGGGGAGTTCCCGTACGAGAGTGTCGACGATTTCGTCGACGACGTCATGGCCTCGCTGGAAGATCAGGACCTCATCTAAACAGACCACACTGAATCCGACTGCGGTACCGCTTTTGCGCCACAACTCACAGGGTTCCGCAGAGGGCACCGGTCGCCGTCTCCGCGTACCCTTGAGGTTTATCAGGGCAACGTCCCTACCTAGGGTATGGTCGGTTTGTCGGGGATCGAGACGCTCGTTCGGACGTTCGGACCGTTTCTCATCCCCGCAACGCTGTTCGTTCTGGGTGCCATCGGCTATCTGTTTCTGTGGCTCCTGACCCGGAACCGACGGGAAACATACGCCGCCGACGAGTGACAGCAGGCGGCCGGGCGCACGAAGTTGTTGGAACCGTCAATTTTTTGCGTTAGATTCGTCTAATCCGGTGTATGCTGAGTGCCAAGATGGAGGATTATCTGAAAGCCATCTATCGCCTCGAGCGGGACGGCGACCCGCCGATTGCTCCGTCTACTATCGCCGAGATGCTGGACGTGACCGCACCGACCGTCACCAGTATGGTGGAAAAACTGGCCGACCGCGGGCTGATCGAACGCGAGAAGTACAAGGGCGTACAGACAACCCCGGAAGGCGAGACAGTCGCCCTCGAGATCATCCGCCATCACCGCCTGCTCGAGACGTTTCTCACCGAGCAGTTGGGGTACGACTGGGCCGAGGTCCACGAGGAAGCGGAGGTACTCGAACACCACATCAGCGAGGAGTTCGAGCGCCGAGTTGCGGCGGTCCTCGACGAACCGGAGTTTGACCCCCACGGGGACCCGATTCCCAGCGATTCGCTCGACCCCCTTGACGACGAGTCCGCGACGGCGCTGTCAGAGCACAGCGAAGGTGGGCGACTCGAAGTCGCACGTGTCCGGGACCGCGACCCCGACGAACTCACGTATCTCTCCGACGCCGGCGTCACGCCGGGGACCGTGTTGACTGTCGAGGAGGTCGCGCCCATCGGGATGGTGACGGTCCAGCTAGAGAGCGGGTCGTCAGTGTCGCTCCCGGACCACATCGCCGATGCGATTCAGGTCCGCGCACCGGATACGCAGGGCGAGGACGGAGTGAGTCAGGCGTGAGCGACGCGACGTGGCTGACAGTGGTCGCGATAGCAGCCGGTGCACAGCTTGCGGTCCTCCCCGGCGAGAAAGTACAGTTCATCATCGCCGGCCTGTCGACGCGGTTCAATCCGTTCCTCGTCGTCAGCGCCGCGGGCACCGCCTTCGCCGGCTGGACGGCACTGGAGATCTGGTTCGGCTCCGCAATCACGGCGGTACTACCCGGTATCGTTCTCGAAAGCCTCACCGCCGGGATGTTCCTGCTGTTCGCGATACTGCTGGTCCGCAGTGCCCCGGCAGCCGACACAGAGCAGCAGGAACCCGCGTCCGGGTTCACCACTGACGGCGGACAGCTAGACGTTCGCGTTCCCGTCGTCGACTGGCAAGTGCCGAACAAGCTCGGCGGCTTCCTGCCCATCTTCGCGATGATGGCCTTCGGCGAGTTCGGGGACAAGACCCAACTCATCACCATCACGCTTGCCGCTCAGTACAGCGCCCACGCCAGCGCTATCTGGACCGGGGAGATGCTCGCCATCATTCCAGTGAGCCTCGTCAACGCGCTGTTTTTCCACCGGTTCACCCACCGTTTCGACCTGCGGAAAGCGCACTTCCTCGGCGCAGGGCTGTTCCTGTTTTTCGCCGCGGACTTCGCCCTGAGCGTGACGATGGGGTTCTCGCTGTGGGAAACGATGGTCTCGACCATCGCGGCGCAGGCGGGTGTCTGAGACGAGCAGTTCGGCTGTCTTGAGCCGACAGAAGACTTTTGCTAAACGGTTGACCAGCCCCGGGTGATGCCCTCCAGACGGAGTATCCTCACAGCAGCAACACTCGCTGCCCTCTCGGGGTGTGTAGCACTCAGTCCTGCGAGCGCTCGACTTGCCGGCGTACGGCTAACCAACACCGGTTCAGCGACACATGAGTTCGAATTCACGGTCACGGTCGACCGCGAGACGGTGTACGAGGAGACACACACTGTGAGGGCTGGGGCAGACGGTGCAGTGGAACTGGACGATGCGCTGCCGGACAGACAGGGCAAAATAACGATAGCGACGGCCATCGCCGGGACCGATGTGTCGGCGGAGACGACGTTCGACGACGACGCGTGTTACGACATCATTGTCGAGTACACCGGGGACGACGTCGTCCACTGGCAGAGCGCGAGCAGCGACTGTGATGCGTTCCGGTGACTCGCCCGTCGGCCAGCGTGTCGCCGCCAGCCGTGGCTCTCAGTTGCACCCACCGCCCCCAGTCGAGACCGGCGTTCAGTCCTGACTGATGCTGTCAAGTTCCCGCGCTTCGTCCGGCGCGCCCCTCTGTCGGACCTTCCCGACGAGAACCGAGAGGACGTAGATCCCGACTGCGACGAGTACGATGACGCCGCCGGCTGTTGCACCGACGTAGTACGAGATACCGATGCCGAGCAGGACGGCGAGTTCGGCCAGCACAATCGAGACCAGCAGTGATTCCGAGAAGCTCCGGGACACCTGCGTCGCGCCGGCAACCGGGACGACCAGCATGGCCGCGACGAGGATGACGCCCATAATCTGCATCGCGCCGACCACGACGAGCGCCGTCAGCATCACCATAATCCGGTTGTACCAGGCGACCGGCAGTCCGGAGACGGCGGCGGCGGTTTCGTCAAACGTGACGTACAGCAATTGGTTTCTGGTGATCCCGACCGTTGCGACGATGACGCTGAACAGCCCGAGCATGATGACCGCGTTCTCGGCAGACACCGTCGAGAGGTTACCAAAGAGGTACTGATTGATACCCACGGCCAGCCCACCAGCGTTGAGGCTGATGAGAACCGTCCCAAGTGCGAACCCCGTTGAGAGGACAATCGCCATCGATACGTCGTTGTAGGCGTCGGTCGCCTCGGAGATTAGTTCGATGAGCAGCGCCGCGATGACGGCCACGACGACAGCGGTGAGATACGGCGACACGCTCAGTTCGAGGACGGCGTTGAGAAACAGCCCGACGGCAACGCCGGCGAAAGCCGTGTGGGCGAGTGCATCCCCGATGAGGGCGAGCTGGCGGTGGACAAGAAAAGTTCCGATGAGTGGTGCGATAACACCGACGCACAGCCCGACCAGTATCGCCCGGTACATGAACGTGTATTCGGGGTTGATAAGCTCCAGTCCGGTCAGGTGGTAGAGCAGTGCCAGAAGCCAGTACCACACGTCGAGGATCGGGACGAACGCCTCGTAGACGCCGCCGGCCGCAAACGCGAACGTCATCGGTTGCCTCCGGTCAACGACTGTGCACCCGTCCCGAACGCTCTGGCCAGCGCCGCACTGTCGGTGAATTCCGCCGATGGCCCGTCGAAGTAGATCTCCCGGTTCAGACAGATGACGCGCTCCGCGTGTTCGATGACGGCCTGCAGGTCGTGTTCGATAAGCAGGACGGTGATGCCCTCGGCGTGGAGCGATTCGAGCAGTCCGTAGAAGGCGTCGACTGATTCGGTGTCCACGCCGACGGTCGGTTCGTCCAGCACGAGCAGGTCAGCCTCACCCGCGAGCGCCCGAGCGATGAACGCACGCTGGCGCTGCCCGCCGGAAAGCTGGGTGATTCGCCGGTCGGCAAAGGCAGACATCCCGACCGTGTCGATGGCCCTGTCGACGATACGCCAATCGGCTGCGGAAAGACGTCCGAACCCGACGTGTGGGAACCGGCCCATCTTCACCACTTCGCGGACTGTGATGGGCATCTCCCGGCTCGCCCCGGCACGCTGTGCGACGTAGCCGACCTTGGCTCCGTCGTCGAACGCCGTCGCGTCGACGCCGAACAGCTTTGCAGTCCCGCTATCTGGCTCCAGCAGGCCGAGCAGCAACTGCATGAGCGTCGACTTGCCGGACCCGTTGGGGCCGACAACGGCGACGTACTCTCCGGCGTCGATGCTGACAGTGATGTCTTCGACGACAGGCGTGGACGTGTACCCGAACGACACGTCTGTGAGTTCGACGACTGATGACCTGCTTTCGTTCGAGTCGGTCGTCGCTTCGTCGGTATCGTCTCGGTGGTGTGAGCGCATGGCCATCTTTATTCGAAATTCCGCCACTTCTCGCTCCAGCCGTCGGGGCCCGCGTCTTCAGGAGCCGTGTTGCCCAGAACGACCTCGAACGTCGGCATATTTATCTGGTAAGCGATTTCCTCGTATCCCCAGCCGTTTTCGACCCACTCCTCACGGACGCCAGCATATGGCGTCACCGGGTAGTAGGCTTCGACCGGTGTTTCGGCGAGTAGCTGCTTCGCTGGTTTGCGCGTCTCGAAGACGCCGGCTCCGATGTACCGGATATCGTTGTCCTCGATGACCGCTTTCGCCTCAGTGATGTCAGAGGGTTTCACGTCACCGCTGGCAGCGAGGTTAACCACAAGCGGGCGCATCTCGACGCCATAGCGCGTTCCGATGTACTGGAATGCGTTGTGCGCCGCGAGCTGGACCACGTTTCTGTCGGCCCGGTCGAAAATATCGGCGTAGTCCGCGTCGATGCGGTCGAGGACCTCAGCGTTGTACGTCTCGGCGTTGTCCCGGAGCGTGTCTTCAGCGTCCGGGGCGAGCGCGACCAGCCCCTCGGTGATGTTGTCGACCGACTGTTTCGCGCGCTGTGGGTCAAGCCAGAAATGAGGGTCGCTGGCTCTGTTTTGCCCGACGCCCTCTTCGTCGCGGTCAAGGCTCGCCGCGAGCGATTCGAGTTCGATACCCTCGCGGACATTGATGAGGTCGGTATCGACGTTGTCGTCTTTGAGCGTCTGAATCGCGCGGTCGGCCCATGGCTGGAAGTCCGGGCCGACGTGGATGAACGCGTCCGCGTCGATGATATCTCGCGTGATCCCGGCGTCCGGTTCCCAGCCGTGGCCGTGCAACCCAGTCGGGATGAGGTTCTTGACCGTTATCGGCGTCCCGCGTGCGACCTTGCGGGCGAAGTCGTAGAAGCTGAAGAACGACGCGACCGCAACCGGTCCGTCCGAACCGTCCGTCCCGCCGCTGCTAGTCGATGCCGCCTCTCTCCCGCCGCCGGTCAGGCAGCCGGCAAAGCCGGTCGCAAGGGCTCCGGCTCCGGCACTGAGTGCCTGCCTGCGGGTGACTCCATACGGCCGCTCGTCGCAGGGTTGGTTAGTTTCCATGTGTGGCTTGCTGTCGGAGAAGAATATAACAGTTTCCATCTAACTATAGTATTAGACTAGTCTAATTCGCAAGCCAGCTCGTACCTGAAGGCAGCTCTGTGGCACAGACGCGGGTGGACACAACACATAAACCGGCGCTGGAAGTTGGTCCGGTATGCCCGGACTCGACGACACGGACCACGAAATTCTCCGACTGCTACTCGAAGACGCGAGGCGACCATACAGCGACATCGCTGAACGAGTTGACCTCTCGGCCCCTGCCGTCTCCGATCGGGTCGACAGGCTCGTCGAAATGGGACTGATACAGGGATTTACCGTCGATATCGACCGCTCACTGCTACAGGCCGGCGTGCCGGTTCTGATCGAAGTCACTGCGAAGCCGGGTCGGGCCGCCGACATCGCTACAGCGGTCAGCGACGCAGACGCCGTCGAGCGGGTCTATCGGACCGCTGGTGGCCGAGTCGTACTGGTGGCGAACGTCTCTCAGGCCGACGCGAGCGACCTCCTCTCCCAACACGTCGACCTCGGGGACGTGGATCGCTACGAGGTCCGGATGATTGCGGACACCGAATGGACCGCCGGGCTGGGTGCGGCGGAGTTCGCGCCCGACTGCGCGGAGTGTGGCAACTCCGTCGACGAGGAGGGGGAACAGCGAACGCTCGGCGGGGAGCGGTACTACTTCTGCTGTGGCTCCTGTGCCGAGCGGTTCGTCGACCAGTACGAATCGCTCAAAGAAGGGGCCTGAACCGGTTCGGGGTTCAGAATGGAAACTTATCGGCTATTCGAGTTTAGTTCTAAATTAAGCAGCCGGGTCTGACCTTCGAGTCAAAGGGACAAACCGCATGAATACGGGGGGCGTACAGTAAGACAAGATGAGCAACCGGACCACCCGGCTCGAACTGACGGGAATGAGTTGTGCCAACTGCGCGGGCACCATCGAAGAGTCGGTGGGCGAACTGGACGGGATTACATCCGTCGACGCGAACTACGCCACCGACGAGGGGAGCGTCGAGTACGACCCCGATGTGGTATCGCTAGCTGATATCGTCACTGCCGTACAGGACGCTGGCTACGGCGTGGCGACGGAGACGGTGACCATCGGCATCACCGATATGTCGTGTGCGAACTGCGCGGAGGCAAACGAGGAGGCGCTGGAGGAGACTGCAGGCGTCATCGAAGCCAGCGTGAACTACGCCACCGACGAAGGTCAGGTCACCTACAACCCGGCCGACGTGTCGCGTTCGGACCTCTACGACGCTATCGAATCCGCCGGCTACACGCCCGTAAGAGAGAGCAGCGAGAGTGCAAACGCCGACGACAGCGACGGCGGTGAGCAGTCCGGCGCTGATCGCCGCGCCGCCGCGCGCAACGAGGAGACGCGCAGACAACTTCGGCTCACGCTGTTTGGAGCGGTTCTCTCGGCCCCCCTCTTGCTGTTCATGGCGGACCACCTGTTCTCGCTCGGGCTCGTCCGCGAGACGATTCTGGGCGTCCCACAGGGCTGGGTCGCCTTCGCGCTGGCGACGCCGGTCCAGATACTCCTTGGCAAGCCCTTCTACGAGAACTCCTACAAGGCGCTTGTCAATAACGGGCGGGCGAACATGGATGTCCTCATCGCACTGGGGTCCTCGACGGCGTACCTCTACTCAGTGGCCGCGCTGGCGGACCTCATCGCGAGCACGGGGCTGTACTTCGATACGGCCGCGCTGATTCTCGTCTTCATCACGCTCGGGAACTACCTCGAAGCCCGCTCGAAAAGTCAGGCCGGGGCCGCCATCCAGCAGCTCCTGGAAATGGAGGCCGACACGGCAACGGTCGTCCGCGAGGACGGCAGCGAGGAAGAGATTCCTATCGACGAGGTCGGGGTCGGCGACCGGCTGAAGGTCCGGCCGGGCGAGAAGGTGCCGACCGACGGCGTCGTCGTCGACGGCGACTCGGCGGTCGACGAGTCGATGGTGACCGGCGAGTCCGTCCCGGTCGAGAAAGGCGAGGGCGACGAGGTCATCGGCTCGACGGTGAACCAGAACGGCGTCCTCGAAATCGAGGCGACGAAGGTCGGCTCCGAGACGGCCATCCAGCAGATAGCCGAGCGGGTCCGGCAGGCCCAGTCACGCCAGCCCGACATCCAGAACGTCGCCGACCGCATCTCGGCGTACTTTGTCCCGGCGGTCATCGGCAACGCCGTCCTCTGGGCAGTGCTGTGGGCGGTCGTGCCGGAGACGCTGGCGGCCGTCGTCGACGCGCTCCCGCTGTGGGGGCTGGCCGCGGGCGGCCCGGCCGGCGTCGGTGTGAGCGAGTTCGCGGTCGTCGTGTTCGCCTCTGCCGTCCTGATCGCCTGTCCCTGTGCGCTCGGACTTGCGACGCCCGCCGCGACGATGGTCGGGACGGCTATCGGCGCGCGCAACGGCGTCCTGTTCAAGGGCGGGGACGTGCTCGAACGCGTCCACGAGGTCGACACGGTCGTCTTCGACAAAACGGGGACGCTGACGAAAGGCGAAATGGAACTCACGGACGTGGAAGTCGTCGGTCCCGCTACGGACGGCGGGACGCTCAAGCCCGGGCGCGAGCTGACCGAAGAGTTCGTCCTCGAAGTCGCAGCCAGCGCCGAACACGCCAGCGAGCACCCGCTGGCCGAGGCTATCGTCGAGGGCGCGCGCGACCGGGGCATCGAGGTCGAGGACCCCGACGCGTTCGAGAACATCCCCGGCCAGGGCGTGAAAGCGACGACGCGCCACGGTCGCGTCCTCGTCGGCAACCGAAAACTGCTGTCCGAGGCCGGCGTCGACACCGCTCCGGCAGAGGACCGGATGGACACACTCGAGCGAGAAGGGAAGACGGCGATGCTGGTCGCGCTGGCCGAGGACGAAGGCGATGACGGCATCGAGGGCGACGGCGACCCGGACTACCGCCTCATCGGTATCGTCGCCGACGCAGACACGGTTAAAGAATCCGCCAAAGCTGCAGTCAGTGGCTTGCGCGAGCGGGGGCTTGGCGTCTGGCTCATCACCGGCGATAACGAGCGGACTGCCCGCGCTGTCGCCGAGGAAGTCGGCATCGACCCCGACAACGTGATGGCCGACGTGTTGCCGGAAGACAAGGCCGACGCCGTCGACGACCTCCAGAGCGACGGCGACCAGGCGATGATGGTCGGCGACGGCGTCAACGACGCGCCCGCGCTGGCGGCCGCGAGCGTCGGCTGTGCCATCGGTTCCGGGACCGATGTGGCAATCGAAGCCGGGGACGTGACGCTGCTCCGGGACGACCCCGCCGACGTGGTGAAGGCCATCCGAATCTCCGAGGCCACGCTCCAGAAGATCAAGCAGAACCTGTTCTGGGCGCTGGGGTACAACACGGTGATGATTCCGCTGGCTTCGCTGGGACTCCTTCAGCCGGTGCTCGCCGCCGCCGCGATGGCCGCCTCGTCCGTGTCCGTTCTCGCGAACAGCCTCGCATTCCGCCGGTACACGCCGGATTCGGCGTATCGGCTGTTGGGCTTCCTCCGGCGCTGAGCGGGGACCGTCTCCAGCAGACTCATTTGTCGCCGGGCCTCAGTTGCGAACAGTGACTGCTGAGGAGCGTGTCGCCGACGAGCCGACGGGACAGACAGTGTCACAGCCAGGCGGCGTCGGCGTTCGGCTCCGGGCGCTCTGGCGGGCGCTGGTCATCGTCTGGCAGTTCGTCCCGCTGCTCTGGCAGTGGGGCCGGGACCGCAAGCGGTACCTTCTGTTCGGACGGTCCCGGACAGTGGCCCCCGAAACCCGGACGCGGCGCGCACGCTACCTGAAAGACACCTTTGTCGACCTCGGCCCGGCGTTCATCAAACTCGGACAGATGTTGTCGACCCGGCCCGACGCGCTGCCGCGAGCGTACGTCGACGTGCTCTCTGAACTGCAGGACAACGTCCCACCGGACGCGTGGGCGACCATCGAGCCCGTCATCGAACGGGAACTGGGCAACGATATCGACGCGCTGTTCGAGGAGTTTGACACCACGGCGATTTCCGGGGCGTCGCTCGGGCAGGTGTACGAAGCACGCGTCGACGGCCAGCGGGTCGCTGTGAAAGTGCTTCGACCCAACATCAGAACGCGCGTCGAGTCCGACCTGCGCGTACTGTCGACGCTGCTACCAGTGCTCACCTACGGCGCGGACCCGGGTCAGGCGTTCACGCTGGAAAACCTCACCGAGGAGTTCGCAACGACTGTCCGCCGGGAGATGGACTACGGCCACGAGGCGCGGATGCTTCGGGAGATTGGCGACAACTTCGCAAACGACGACGACATCGCCATCCCGGATGTCGTCGAGAGCCACTCGACGGACCGCGTGCTGACGATGACGTACCTCGACGGGGTGAAGATCGACGACGTGGAGCGGCTGGACGACCTCGGCATCGACAGGCCGGCACTCGTCCGGCGGCTCGAAGAGGTGTACATCCAGATGATCGTCGAGGACGGCCTCTTTCACGCCGATCCACATCCCGGGAATCTGGCGGTCCAGTCAGACGGGACGCTCGTGTTCTACGATTTCGGGATGACCGGCTACCTCGGTCCCCGGACGCAGGACCAACTGCTTGACTTCTACGTCGGACTGGCGACTGATGACGTGGACCGCGTGATGGACGCCTTCGTCGAGATGGGCGCGCTAGACCCGATGGCCGACCGCGGGGTGATGCGGGAGGCGTTCGACATCGTCATCGAACAGTTCCGCGGGGAAGACATCAGTGAGTACCGCATCGAGCAGCTAGTGGGCCAGTTTGAGACGCAACTGTACGAGTTTCCGATGCGGCTCCCGCAGGACCTGGCGCTGGTGGTTCGGGTGACGACGGTCCTCGAAGGCGTCTGTCGGACGCTCGACCCCGAGTTCGACTTCATCGAAATCATTTCCGAGTACGTCATGGAGCGAGGTGCTGTGAACGACGTGCGAGAGCAGGTGCAAACAGAGCTAGAGGACGCGGTGACATCGTCGACCCGATCAGCGGTGCGGACAGCGCCGAAGGTGGAGGACACACTTGACAGAGTCGAGCGCGAAGAACTGCTCGTCAAGACCGTCCTCGAAGACTCCGACGGACTGAGCCGGGTGCTCGCCAAGCGGCTTCTGCTCGGTATCGTCGCCAGTGCCGGCGTGCCGGTGAGTGCCTACCTCTACACCGTGAGCGGGCTTCAGCCTGCAGCTCTCGCACTGGGCGGGAGCGCAGCGGTGGTCGGAGTTCTCGCGTGGTCGTTCCGCCGGAGTCGCGGACCGGCGCTGTCGTCACCGCAGTTCACTCGCCACGAAATGCGACAGCGGCAGGCGACTGACGGTACAGAGGGAGAAGAGTAGCCCCCAAACCCGCGTTCAGGCCGCAGCGGCGCTCAGAGTTCGCCCTCGGCCGCCATGTCCCGAATTTCCGTGGCCCGCTCGCGGATCTCCGTGAGTTCCTCGTCGCTTTTGTTGTCGACGTGGCTGTACATCAGCCCCATCCGGTGGTTCGACCGGAGCGTCTCCTCGTTGCGGTCGAGGAAGTCCCAGTACAGCGCGTTGAACGGGCAGGCTCCGTCACCCGTGGTCTTCGTTTTGTAGTACGGACAGCCCGAGCAGTAGTCGCTCATCTTGTCCACGTAGTTCGCCGACGAGGCGTAGGGCTTGGTGGCGAACACGCCCGCGCCGTACAGTCCCATCTCGACGACGTTCGGCGTCGTCACCCAGTGGAAGGCGTCGACGTAGCCCGCGTGGAACCACCGGTTCAGCTGTGCCGGCTCGACGCCGTAAATAAGCCCGAAGTTGGCGAGAATCATCAGCCGCTCGATGTGGTGTGAGTACCCGCGCTCCCGGACCCCGTCGACCACGTCGGAGAGACAGGCCATGTCGGTGTCACCGTCCCAGTAGAAATCCGGCAGGGCCTCGCTCGCGCCGAGCTGGTTCGCCTCGCCCAGCTCCGGCATCTCCCGGCGGTAGACGTGCCGGAGGAACTCACGCCAGCCCAGCACCTGGCGGACGAACCCCTCGACGCTGTTGAGCGGCGCGTCTCCGCCCTCGTAGGCGGCGATAGCGCGCTCGATGACCTCCGCAGGGCCGAGGAGTCCCAGATTGAGCGACGTGGAAAGCAGACTGTGGCTCATCGCCCACTCGTCCTCTAACATCGCGTCCTGATACGAGCCGAACTCAGTCAACCGGTCCGTGACGAAGTGGTCCAGCGCGCGGACGGCCTGCCGACGAGTGACCGGCCAGCGGAACGGGTCTGGGTCAGCCCAGTCACCGCCGTAGGGCCGCTCGTCGTAGCTTCCCTCGAAGGTCGTTTCGACCCACTCGACGACGTTCCGGGTCACGTCGTCGGGCTCGAACTGCGGGGGGTCCGCTGGCGTCCACCCATCGGGCGGCGTCTCACGGTTCTGGTCGTCGTAGTTCCACTCGCCGCCGACGGGGTCGCCGTTCGCCATCAGGTAGCCCGTCTCACGGCGCATGAACCGATAGAAGTCCTCGTGACGGTAGCGACCGTCACTACTGCACCAGTCGTCGAACTGTGACGGTGAGCAGAGGAAGCGTTCGTCGGCGACAAACTCGACAGTTCCGCCGGCATCAGCGACCAGCGATTCGAGACGCGACTGTGCAGACTCAGTCTGTGGTCGGTGGGTGACGAGCGTGTCGTCAGGGGTGGCTTCGAAATGTGCTGCCAGTCCGTCCTCGAAGGTCGCTGCTCGCTGGTAGCGGACCGGTCGGCCGTCGTCGCGCAGTTCGTCGCGGAAATGCCGCATCGCGCTGAACAGCAGAATCAGCTTGTGTGGGTGGTACGGTAACTTGCGAGCGAACGACTCCGATTCTATCAGAAGCACCGGTTCGTCAGGTCGTCGAGCGACGGGACCGGACCGCCGGACAAGGTGGTCTCCGCGAAGCCAGACAGTCATCGACAAACAGACACTCCCATTAGTTCCACTACGGGCCTGTATCAGCATCAATCCCCGTCCGAACTGTGTTGGTATTCCGGGACAGCGGAGCGGTCAAAACCTCAATTATTGTTTCTTGATAAACGACAGAAACGACTCGCTTATACGTGCACAGTCATAAGTTTAAATGCATGACAGACGACCTCGACAGGCGGACGTTCATCCGCACGACGGCAGCCGTATCAGGCGCTGGACTCCTCGCTGGCTGTGGCGGGTCCGGCGGCGATGGCGGCAGTGGCGGCGATGGTGGCAGCGACGAAACGGAGGCCACCGACGCCGAGGAGATGGAAACCACTGATGCCGAGTCAATGGACACCGAGAGCAGCGGGGGAGTGGAAACCGCCGAAGCGCCGGGCGAGGTCGCGGACTACGTCGGCGACTCGTCGAACTTCGATGGCTCCATGGTCGTGATGACCGACCAGGACGAGGTCACAGTCGCTGTCGGGGCCGAGGGCAACGGCGGCGCGTTCGCCTTCGACCCGCCAGCGGTCAACGTCTCGACCGGAACGACGGTTGTCTGGGAGTGGACCGGCGAAGGAGCCGGCCACAACGTCAAATCCGAGGGCGACGGCCCGCTCGACTCGGGCTCGGCTGTCGCAGAGGAAGGGACCACCTACGAGTACACGTTCGAAGAAACCGGCACCTACCTCTACAACTGCGTCCCGCACAAGGCGCTCGGGATGGTCGGCGCAGTCGTCGTCGAATAACGGATCGCTGTCTGGCAGATTTTTATCGTGTTACCAGCGCGGAGCGGCTGGTGACGTACAGCGAGTACGCGATGACCGCGAAGCCGACCGCGGTGAGCGCGTTCTCGACTATCAGCGCGACGTCGGTCGGTAAGCCAAACAGCTGGTCTGCGACGCCGGCGAGCAACGAGCCGACAGTAATCGTCGCGAATCCGACGGCGAGATACGTGAGTCCGGTGGCCCTCGTTTTCACTGCTGCGCGAACAGCGAAGTAGGTGATAAGCCCACCGAGTAACACTGTCACAGTCTTGAATCCGATGACGATGAGTGGGATATCTGCGTTCATAGTTCCTCGCTGACACGAGACCACAGGAGGGCGAGCCGATCACTCGGCCGCTCCTCGGTCGGCAGAACGTCGACCTCGAACGCGCCGTCGGCGTCGATACCAACGAACACACCGTCACAATCCCGGACGTACGCCGTCGCGTGATGGCCGTCGGCACGCACCTCTGTTTCCTCGGCGACCAGTTCGGCCTCGCTCAATTGTTCGAGCTTCCGGTAGGTGCTTGTCTGGGGAAGATCACAGACCGAGGCGACCTCCTTGGCTGGCAACGGCTCGTCGAGCACCCTGAGTATGTCGCGACAGTCAGGGTCGGCGAGAGCGTCGAACAGCGCCTGTGTCTCGCTCGCGTCGTTGTGTGCCACGGAGGGGCCCTCTCAGGGAACAGGTGGAGGTGGTTCTGTGGACGGTTCGGTTTCGATATGACGGGGCAACGACGGGAATCCTGTGGGATACTTCGACCCGATGTCCTGCGGTACCCCGGTAGCAGTTTCCTGTCAGTGTCGGAAATATAAAACACCCTCAGATAAAGGGCGACCGTTTGTTTCCAGAATCTGGAAAGGGCACACTCCCTTTTCTATCATCGAATGACAACAGCTAGATTGCTATGCAACGGCCCTCCACTCGCAGACAGTTTCTCGCAGGCACAGGGTTGACAGCGCTCGCCGTTACCGCCGGGTGCGTGTCCTCGGGAAGTAGTTCGAAACCAGCGGCCGAAACCGGAACAGCGACCGAAACTGCGACGCCAACCACGACGCCTGAACAGACGCCTGAACCGACGCCTGAACCGACGCCTGAATCGCTTGACGACTGGCTTGATGATGCCAACGGCTACGACGGCGAACCCCACAGGTACGGCCCCGAGTCCCGGCCAACAATCCTGGTTGGACAGGAGACGGATGGCGGACTAGCATTCAGCCCACCGGCCATAGAAGTCCCACCGGGGACGATAGTCCGCTGGGACTGGACTGGGCACGGCGGTCAGCAGAACGTAGTCGCCGTAGACGGTACCTTTGACAGCGGCCGAACAAACGCCCAGCCCGGGACGGGGTATCACTACTTCTTCGAGGAGACCGGCGAGTACCGCTACGTCTCCGAACCGCATCGCGACGATGGGATGAAGGGTGCGATTATCGTGAAAGAGCCACCGTCTTCAGGCAACACAGAGGTCGACGAGTGGCTCGTAGAATCCAGTAACTTCGACGGCACCATTATCGATCGGACCGGCACTGACACGGCAACTGTCACAACCGGCGCGGAAGGCAACGGCGGGGGGTTCGCGTTCGACCCCCCGGCGCTGAAGGTTTCGACTGAGACGACCGTCCGCTGGGAGTGGACCGGCGAGGGGGGTCCCCACAACATCGTCTCAAAGGGAGATGGGCCGCTCGATTCGGAACTCGTCGCCGAAGACGGAAGCGCTTATCAGCACACCTTCGAGGAAACCGGGACCTACCTGTACTCGTGTAAACCGCACCAAGGCCTGGGGATGAGAGGCGCAATCATTGTCGAATAGTAATCGTCGTCGAACCGCGTCGGAACGGACATGTCGGTCGCCTACGGAATCTTGACGCTGTGTTTGAGCGTCCCGATACCTTCGATTTCGACTTCGACTTCGTCGCCGTCTTCCATCGGGCCGACGCCCTCCGGCGTCCCCGTGGCGATGACATCGCCGGGTTCCAGCGTCATGTATGACGTTATTTCGGCGATCAGTTCGGGGACGGAGAAGATGAGGTGGTCGCGAGAGGAGGACTGCTTCGTCTCGCCGTTGAGACGGAGTTCGATGCTGGCGTCTTCGGGGACGTGTTCTGGGGTGGCCACGAGTGGGCCGATGGGACAGGCGTTGTCGAAGGCCTTCCCGCGGACCCAGTTCTGTTCCTGGCGCTGGTCGTCGCGGTTCGAGATGTCGTTGACGCAGGTGTACCCTGCGACGACATCCATCGCGCCCGATTCGCTGACGTTCCGGCACTGCTCGCCGATGACAACGCCGAGTTCCGCCTCGTAGTCGATGCGCTCCTTCCCCGAGGGCATCGTGAGGTGCTTGCCGTGCGAGGCGACGGCGTTTGGCGCTTTGAGAAACAGCATCGGCCGGTCCGGGAGCTCCGAGTCCATCTCCTCGGCGTGGTCGGCGTAGTTGCGCCCGATGCAGACGACTTTCGTCGGCTCGCAGGGCGGCAGGATATCCACCTCGTCGGGGTCGTAGGACTCGTCGCCAAAGGCGATACGGCCGTACGGTCCGGCGGCGGCGGTGACGACGGGCTCACCGTCCTCGACGGTCCAGCGACCCCCCCGGACGTTCCCCGCGGTATCACGGAATCGAACGCGCTTCATGTCACCGTTCTCTCAGGGCCGACAGATAAGCGTTTAGGAGGGGGAAACCGGACTACAGCGGGCTGTTCGACGGCTGTCTACCCGTCCATCGTCACCTGCGGTGTCGCGGCGAGCAGAAGCGTGACCGAACGGCTTTTGAGACGGGACGGGCTACGCTGGGCCGATGAACGTCCTCGTCGTCGGTGCCGGCGCGATGGGCCGGTGGTTCGCCCGCACGGTCCGGACTCACGCCGACGCGTCCGTCGCCTTCACCGACCTCGACCAGTCGGCCGCTGAAGCCGCCGCTGACGCGGTCGGCGGGCGCGCTGTTGCCAGCGACGCGGCCGAGACTTTCGACGTGGTCTGTGTCGCCGTGCCGATGCCCGTCGCCGGGGCGGCCATCGACGAGTTCGCGCCGCTCGCCGCGGGCGCGGTCGTCGACGTGACCGGGAGCATGGCGACCCCCGTCGCGGCGATGCGCGAGGCCGTGCCCGACGGCCAGCGGCTGAGCCTCCACCCGCTTTTCGCCCCCGAGAACGCGCCCGGCAACGTCGCCGTCGTCGCCGACGCGCCGGGGCCCGAGACCGAGGCCGTCGTCGACGCACTCGGGGCGGCCGGGAACAACTGCTTCGAGACGACGGCGGCGGAACACGACGAGGCCATGGAGACGGTCCAGGCCAGCGCCCACGCGGCCGTGCTCGCGTTCGCGATGGTCGCCGACGACGTGCCCGACCGGTTCCAGACGCCGGTTTCGGCCGGCCTGTTCGACCTCGTCGAGCAGGTCACCGGCGGCGACCCGCGGGTGTACGCCGACATCCAGGACGCCTTCGACGGCGCGGACGCCGTGGCCGACGCGGCCAGGGAACTCGCCGACGCCGACGCAGACACCTTTGAACAGCTGTACGAGCGACTCTCATGAACCAGGACACACGAAAGCAGATACGCGAGAACGCCCAGTACCTCCGGAACGTCCGGCCGCTGGACCCCGAGGAGCTACACGAGTACGTCGAGGGCCAGCCCCACCCCGCCGTCGTGAGGCAGGTGCTCCGGGAGGAGGCGTTCGACCTCGGACTCGTCGAGCGCGAGGACGGGACCTTCGTCCCGGCACCTGAGGAACGGCTCTCGGTGACTTTCGACGGCGTCGACCGGTTCCCCGACCGCTACGAACAGCAGGTCATCGACCTGCTGACGGAGTGGGGCGGGCTGGAGTGGCACAGCGGCGACAGCGGCGACCAGCTCCGCGAGCGCATCCGCGACATCAAGGAGCGGTACCTCCGCGGGCAGGCCGTCGAGTACGACGAACTGACGGCGCTTGGCTACGCCGTCTACCACCTCCCGGACTACTACGCCGTGGCGAAGTACGTCCTCGCGGACCTCGCCGCCGACGGCCTGCTCCCGTCACAGCTTCGAGTGCTGGACGTGGGGGCCGGCGTCGGCGGCCCGGCGCTGGCCCTGCGGGACCTGCTCCCCGACGACGCCCTGCTCGACTATCACGCGGTCGAACCCAGCGCCGCTGCGGACGTGCTGGAACACCTTCTAGAGGACAGCAGCGGGAACGTCCGCTGGGAGATTCACCGGGAGACGGCGGAGGCGTTCGACCCGGCGTCGCCGTTCGAGGGCGACGGCAGTGATGGGACCGGAGACGGGAACGGCGACGCCGGCTACGACCTCGTCATCTTCGGGAACGTCCTCAGCGAACTCGACGACGCGGCGGCGACGCTCTACCGGTACGTCGAGGCGATCGCCGACAACGGGACGTTGCTGGCGCTGGCTCCGGCCGACCGCAACACGGCGATACAGCTCCGAACCGTCGAACGGGAGGTGGCCGACGGCGGCCCAGCAACGGTGTACGGGCCGACGGTGCGGCTCTGGCCCCACCAGTCCCCCGACAGCGAGTCGTGGTCGTTCGACCGCAAGCCGGACATCGCGGTTCCGACGATGCAAAAACGGCTCGACGACGCCGGTGGCGGCACGGGCGAGTTCGTCAACACGGACGTGCAGTTCGCCTACAGCGTCCTGCGAACCGACGGGAAGCGAACGCACGACGTGACGCCGGACCGCGGCATTCACGCACCGATGGCCGACGCCGAGAACTACGTCACCGACCGGGTGAACTTTCTGGGCGTGAAGCTCAGCCACGACCTCGCCGAGCGGGAGGGCGCAAACCCGCTGTACTTGCTCGGAGACGGGAGCCAGCAGGTCGACCACTTCGCCGTCCTCACAGAGGCGTCGATACTGAACGAAGACCTCCGGAAAGCCGACTACGGCGACCTGCTGTCCTTCGAGAACGCGCTGGTCCTGTGGAACGACGACGAGGAGGCGTACAACGTCGTCGTCGACGGCGAGACGGTTGTCGACCGAGCGCGCTAGCGGTGGGCTTTTCTCGCAGACGGCCCCACGGAACGTATGGACGAGCCGACGATTCTGCTGACGAACGACGACGGAATCGAGAGCGCCGGCCTCCGGGCGGTGTACGACGGTCTCTCGACAGTCGGCGACGTGACCGCTGTCGCCCCGGCGGAAGACCAGAGCGCGGTCGGGCGGGCTATTTCCCACGAAGTGACCGTCCACGAGCACGAACTCGGCTACGCCGTCGAAGGGACGCCCTCAGACTGCGTCGTGGCGGGACTGGAAGCGCTCGTCACCGACGCTGACCTCGTCGTCGCGGGCTGTAACCGCGGGGCGAACCTCGGTGCGTACGTTCTCGGCCGCTCGGGGACCGTCAGCGCCGCCGTCGAGGCTACCTTCTTCGACGTGCCGGCGATGGCCGTCTCTATGTACATCCCGGTCCGCGAGGACGCTGCGTTCGCCGATATCGAAGCTAACGGCGACAGCTACCGCGAGGCAGCGAAAGCGACGACCTACCTCGCCGACCACGCCGTCGATGCCGGCGTGTTCGAACAGTGCGACTACCTGAACATCAACGCCCCCGTCGCCGAGTGGGGCGACGCACAGATGACGGTCACACGACCGTCTCACCTCTACGAGATGGACGCTGTGCAGGATGGCGACGCCGTGACCCTCCACGACCGCATCTGGGAGCACATGGCCGAGGGCGACATCCCCGACCCCGAGGGGACGGACCGCCGCGCCGTCGTCGACGGAAAAGTCAGTGTCTCGCCGCTGACTGCGCCACACACGACGGAACATCACGAGGCGCTCGACGCTATCGCGGAGACCTACGAGCCGGGCGACGAGGCGGCCGACTGAGCGGACGATGCGGTTCCGTAACGCAATCCTCTTCGTCGCGCTCGCAGTCGCCTGGGGCAGCGCATTCACCGCTATCAAAGCCGGGCTGGAGTACTTCCCACCGATCCTGTTTGCTGCGTTCCGGTACGACCTCGCCGGGGTGTTGATGCTCGGCTACGCGGTGTACGCTACCGACCAGTGGGTCCCGAAGGGCCGCTCCGACTGGATCGTCATAGGGATCGGCGGCACACTCATGATTGCGGCGTATCACATCTTCCTGTTCGTCGGCGAGCAGGGGACCACGAGCGCCGCCGCCGCTATCGTCGTCAGCCTCTCGCCGATTCTCACGACCGGGTTCGCGCGGGCGTTCCTGCCGGACGAACGGCTCACGACGCTGGGCATCGTCGGCCTGCTCGTCGGATTCGTCGGTGTCGGCGTCCTCAGCAACCCCGACCCGGGAAACCTCCTCAACCCCCGGACTGTCTCGCTGGTTCTGGTGTTCCTCGCGGCCACGGCCTTCGCTCTCGGAAGCGTGCTGACCCGTCGGGTCGACGACGATCTGGAGATAGAGACGATGGAAGCGTGGTCGATGCTGCTCGGTGCGGTGCTTATGCACGGTGTCAGCCTCGGGGCCGCTGAATCGATAGCCGATGTTCAGTGGACTGGTGAAGCCGTGCTGGCCCTGCTGTATCTGGTCGTCGTCGCCAGCGCGCTGGGCTTTCTCATCTACTTCGACCTGCTGGAGCGGCTGGGACCTATCGAGATCAATCTCGTCTCTTACGCTGCGCCGGTCGTCGCCGCCGCCACCGGACTGCTGTTCCTTGGCGAGACCCCGACGGTCTACACTGGTGTCGGGTTCGGCTGTATTCTCATCGGATTCGGCCTGCTGAAGCGGGACGCGCTGCGAAACGAGGTCGCGCGGTTCGGCGGGACGCCGAGGCGGGGGGACTGAAGTCAGTCGCCGCCGGCCGTCGTGTCACGGATGAACGCGACGACGTCGTCCCCGTCGGCGTCGAGCCCGCCGCCCTGCGCGACGGTCGGCCGGCCGCCGCCACCGCCGCCGAACTCCGCGGTCACGCGGTCGACCACCTCGCCGGCGTCGACGTCGCCGGTCGTCGCGACGCCCAGGTACTGGCCGTCGTCGTCCACCAGCGCGGCCACGTCGACGGCGTCGCCGACGGCACCTTCCGCCCGGTCGGCCAGCCCGTTCGCGTCGAGTCCCGCGACGGTGCCGACGAGCCACCGCCGTCCGTCCGCCTCGACGGCGTCGTCCCGCAGGTCGGCGATGCGGGCGTCGACGAGTCGTTCCCGGAGCGTCGCCACGGTATCCCGGAGGTCGTCGCGCTCTGACTGCAGGGCCGCCACGGCGTCCGGCAGTTCGGCGACGTTCGTATCCAGTGCCCGTGCGGCCCGTCTGGACTGCTCGTGTTCGGTCGCGCGCTGGCGAATCGCCCGCGGGCCGACGGCGAACTCGACGCGGGTCAGCCCCTCGCCGGGGTTCGACCGCCCCAGCACGGTCACCGGCCCGATTTCGCGCGTGTTCCCGACGTGTGTCCCGCCACAGGCCGCCACGTCCCAGTCCTCGATGGTGACGACCCGGACCGTCTCGCCCTGGATACCTTCCTCGGTCTTCGTGTTGAACGCGATGTCCTCGCGGCCCAGCGCCTCCTCGCGCGGGATTTGCTCCCAGGTCACGTCGTAGGACTCCCAGACGGCGCGGTTGGTCAGCCGTTCGAGTTCCGCGAGCGTCGAGTCGTCGATTTCGGTCGTCGTCTCGAAGTCCACCCGCACCTTCCCGCTGACAGCTGGCCCGAAGTCGTCGTCACCTGCATCGTCTGGGACCGTCGCGCTGATGTCGAAGCCGCCGTAGCCGAGGTCCGACAGCAGCCGGCGACCGGCGCCATAGAGGACGTGACTGGCCGTGTGGGCACGCATACAGTAGGTCCGAAACGCCGCGTCGACTACGCCTTCGACCGACTCATCCGGCTCGAAAGACGGCGGTTCGGCCAGTTCGTGGACGATGTCCCCGTCCCGGTGTTGCACGTCGACAACCTCGACACCACCGAGCGTCCCCCGGTCCGCCGGCTGGCCACCGCCTTCGGCGTAAAAGTACGTCTCCGTTAGCACGACGGCGGTCGAATCGATACGGTCGACGGTCGACGTAAACGTCGTCACAGTGGGCTCGGCTGCGGCTGTTCCCGTCATCGGAGGTGGCTACGTTGGCGTGCACAAAAACGTCTGGGCGTGCCCTGGACGGGCAGGCGTCTGGGACCACCCAATCGACAGGAGCGCAGTGTTCATGCGCACCGAGTCGATTCGGCTGTAGAGTGACCGACGCCGGTTGCACCGTTATCGACGGCATAATCCGCTGTGTGGCACTGTCCCCGTTCCCGATACAGAGCTCCTAATTAAGTACCGACAGTGACGCGTACCGCTCATGCTCGGGACCGGGGTCCAGTCGATAGTGCTCTTGCTGGTGGTGGTCTGGCTGTTTGCAGTCGGACTGGTTCTGGCGCTTCTGTATGCGTCCGGCAAGCAGGATCGGGAGCAGGTCCGGGCGTAACAGGGGTGGCTGTATAGGCTGGACGGTCTGTTAGCGGCGTCTGACGCTCGGCTGACGCCCATCCGAATCGACCCTATGTCTTGCGATTTTCACTTTCACCGTGGATTGACTGATGATATGAGTCTTGGTGTCCTGTCTGGCAATATGATGGAGCGATTACGCCGGGTCGTAGGGGCTCGACAGCAGTCACATCTGGAGTGTCGACGCTGTGGAACGACCCTCGAAACGGACGCGACGACCTGCCCGATCTGTGACTCCAGTGCTATCGCGCGGTACGATCTGTAGCCGTCGGCGCTCAGTTAGTCCGTCGTCACCTCCGCACTCACAGTCCCCGGCCGGGCCTGTTGCTCCTGAACGTCAAATTGTGCGACGAGAGAGAGGAGTCGATCTGCACTGTCCGACAGCGACTCAGCGCTGGTCGCGATTTCCTGAATCGTCGCGGTCTGCTCCTCCGTCGCCGCCGAGACTTCCTGTGCTTGGTCGGCCGTCCGGTCGCTGATCGATGTTACCTCGTCCAGCATCGTGACGACCTTCTGTCCGGAATCAGCCTGCTGGTCGGTGGCCTGACTGATCGACTGGATCGCGCTGCTGGCCTCCTCAACCTCGGTGACAATCCGGTTCAGTACGGTGGCTGTCTCGTCGATTGTCTCACGCGTTTCCTCGACCTCTGACTGCGTGTCATAGATATCGTCGGCGACACTTTCGGTCGAGTTTTCGATGCCCTCAATGAGCGTTTCGACTTCCTGAGTTGCGTCGGCGGTCTCACCGGCAAGCGATTTGATTTCGGATGCGACAACAGCAAATCCTTCACCCGCTTCGCCGGCACGCGCAGCCTCAATTGACGCATTGAGGGCGAGCATGTTCGTCTGTTCCGCGATGTCGTTTATCAGGTTCACGACCTCTTCGATTCGCTCGACAGCGTTCTGGAGGTTTGCCACCTCTGAGACAGTTTCGTCAGTCCGGGCTTCAAGCGTAGCCATCTTGTCGACGGCTGTTTCGGCCGCTTTTTCGCCTTCCTGACCCAGTTCTACGGCCTGCTGTGACTGGGTAGCGACTTCTTCTGATGAGGAGGCGATCTCTTCAATCGTCGCCGATAAGTCGCTCATCTCGCTGCTCGCTTCGTTGATTTTCTCGCTCTGTGTTTCTGTTCCGGCCGAAATCTCTTCAGTGCTCTCCGCGACTTCTGCGCTGGCGGACCGGATATCCGAGGCACCGCCCGTGACTTCTGTGCTTTCCGTATCAACCTGCTGTGCAAACGATTGAATCTCGGCGATAACGGTCTGGAGTTCGTCCATCATCGAATTAAACCCCGACCCGATTCTTGCCATCGCATCGTTCTGGCTGTCCGCATCTACCCGGACAGTAAGGTCCCCGGCGGCTGCTCGTTCCATCGCCTGACCGTATGACGTGGCAGTTGATTCAAGCTCCGTGGTCAGCTGCTCGAGCTCCGCCTCGCGTTCCTCAATTTCTGCGCGCGCCTCCTCAGATTCGCGCTGTGCGTCTTTCGCCTGCTTGCGCTGTTCCTCCGCTTTCTGTTTCGCTTTCTCTGCTTCCTGTCGTTTCGTCTCTGCCTCGTCGACCAGTTCCTGCATCTCTGTGACCAGCGAGAGAGTCGCTGTGCCCCCGATTGCGAAGACAGCAACTGTTGCTGTCATCAACGGCCCCGTTGCCAGATTGAACACCTCCTCGTAGATGCCGGCCTTCTCCAGCATAAGGCTGAATGTCCAGACAGCACCAAGCGTAGATGCGAAGCTGAACGTCAGCCAGAAGGCCGATTCAGCCTCCGTGTCTCGATAATTGAGCCAGCCGAGCGCCGTCGCAGCAATAAACCCCAGCGCGCCCAGCCCATCAAAGATAGGTGCAATTCCGACCATCGTTATCCCTCAGTCTTGATCCGGTTTTCCCGACGAAGATAGGCGGCCAGGAAGAAGGTAAGTCCGGCAACACCGATTCCGACGCCGTGCTCAACGAAATTTAGGACGTCACCGAGAACGACCGCTTCAAGATTCGTTGCGACCATGCCAACCACAAGGAGGACATACCCGGCAGTGAACCACCGAGTTTCCTCCCGGTATTGTGAGAGAACGGGTACTAAGCCGATTACTGCAACGAGCAGACCTACAACTTCCAGTGTTCCGAATGGGCCAATGCCAGCCATACCCGGTCAAGCCATTGGGTTTAAAAAAGGTTCTCGCCCGAGGCATCAAAATCGATAATAACCGCGCGCTCAGCGTTATATATCCACAATTAGTCACACATAATAACAGTACACAATAACGAGTTCTACACAGGCAAAGAACGGGTTACAGCTTCACTATCCGAAGCGATCTGAAACCATTCCAGTGAGCGGGGAGTGGCAATGCCGGATTAAAAAGGAGGTGGTGTTCTGCGGTTACTGCTCGACGTCCATCCACATATCAGATGTTATTTTCGCGTCCGAGTTGTCTGGGTGCGTCATCGTGAGCTGGTCTCCGCCCTCAACTGCGATCAGGTCGACAGTGTTGCTCTCCGTGTGATTCCGCGTCGGGTATGTAAATGGTCGTGACCGCGTCGGCAGGTCGCTGATCGACGGGCACTCCGGCGGCGCAACGACATCGTCAGCGAACCCATCGGTGTGAATCTGTGACTGTGGTTTGTCTCGACCACGTCTATCAAGCCACGCAGAGCATCGCTCCCCAACTGAAATGGTCTCAATGGCTGAGCGCACGCGGTACCTGACCCGGTCCAGAAGCGAGGGCGACGGCACGTCGCCGTCATCCGTGTTGCCCCGGGCACCCCGTGGCTCATCCATGGGTGTGAGACTCATGGTCATAGCTAGGGAACCACGGTACAAAACCGTTGTGTCGATCCGGATTAGAGCTCGATTCGTTCGACGATCTGGTTGCCGTCCTCTCGGGTGTTGAGCGCTACGATGCGGACGTGTTCCTCCAGACCGGAGTCTTTCAGTTTGGCTTTCAACAGATTATCGACCTGATAGACGCCGGCCGCGTTGTTCATCGCGATTTCAACGAGGACGGGGTAGTCATCGCCCGTGGTCAGCGTCACCGTCTCGATGGCCTGGCTGGAGACGGTGTCGATGCCGCGGCCGCCGCGCTTGTACGGAATCCGCGACCGGCCACGCTCCATGTCCAGCGCGTCAGCGACCCGAACAACGCCGGCTTCCAGCGTCAGCGGGTTTTCTTCGGTGTGGTGGCAGAGAATCGCATGGAGGACCTCACCTTTTATTTGTACCGCCTGACGGATGTCGTAGAACTCCGGGAGGATGTCATCAAGGATGTCGGCCGCAAGCGGAATCGAATAATACGGATGTGAGTCGCGGTGGACGACGTGTCCGATGTCATGCAGCGTCGTTGCGAATGCGATGATGACGGCCTCGTCTGCCTCGTCGAGGCCGTGGTCTGCCGCGCCGTTGAACTCGACGCCCCCCTGCTTGAGGAGGTCGTACAGGCACAGCGCTCGATTTCGGACAATGCCGATGTGTTTCGCGCCGTGGTCGTTGTACCGCTTGCGCGCGACGGGATTGATGTTCTGGGCCTCGAGATACGCTTGAATCTCCTCGTCAGTCGTGATCGTGTCTAGAACCGCGTTCAGTCGTCCGTCCGGGAACGCATGGTCCGCTTCGGGGTCGTAGATACGGCCGCCGGTATCGTCTCTGTCGACGCTCATACGACTACCCAGACGGCCCACCGCGAAAAATCCCCCACCGCTCAGGTGGCGGCGTCGATAACTTCGTCGTAGTCCGGTTCGACACCAGGGTCGTCGCTGACCCAGGCGTACGTGACTTCCTGGTTCTCGTCGATAACGAAGACAGCCCGCTTGGCGACGTTCGGAACGCCGAGTGCCTCGAAGTCCATCGAGATGTCGTAGGCGTCGACTATCTCCCGCCCGGAGTCACTCACGAGGTCGAATTCGAGTCCCAGTTCGTCACGGAACGCGTTCTGTGAGAACGGCGTGTCGATGCTGACGCCGTACAGCGTCGCTCCCGCATCGGTGAGTTCATCCAGTCGGTCCTGGAACGTGTTCATTTCGTGGCTGCAGACGCTGGTGAACGCCCCCGGGAAGAACGCGAGGACGACAGGGCCGTCCGCGACCGCCTCGGACAGTGTTATCTCGTCGATATCGCCATTTGCTATCGGTGCCGTGAAATCGGGCGCAGCGTCGCCGACTGATACCATAGTGGCGACCTGGGTCGTGGCAGGTAAAACCCTTTCCGACCCGGGCGAGTACAGCGGCTGTCAGAACTGTGCGAACTTCGCCGTGACCTCGTCGATCCACTCCGGGAGCTCGCGGTCCGCGAGTGTCCCGTCTGCGTCCCGGGTCGTGACGACATCCGCAATCTCGCCCTCGCGCGTGATATCGAGCCGCCACACCCCATCGGCCTCAATGTCGACCCGAACGACGTCCTCCCCGACGGGTTTGATCGGTCGAATCGTTACCTCCTGTCCGCTCCTGACTTCCATCGTGTGGCTATCAGCCGGCATCTGGTATCTCTGAGCGCCCGACAGTAGTTATATCCCCGGGCGGCGGAGTCCGCTGCTCACGGTGTGGTCTCGCTGTTGAGTTCCCAGCCCATCGAGATGGAACAGTCGGAAACCTGGTGCCTCGTGGCGCTCCGTCCGATCCACAACCCCCTGACGTCGAGCCTCGTCGGCAGTCCCCGGCGAGGCCACTGCCACAGGCTGCTCAAGTCTGTCTCAGTTGTGTTCTCGTTTTGTTGCCAAGAGGCCGATACAGCGCCCCAACACAGTCCCGACGGCGGTGAATCACCCAGCAGGCCATCCTGAGCAAAAAGGTTATAATAGCAACCACGTAACCTTCGGACACAATGTTAGGGACATCCGGAGTACTGTTCCCGGGAATGCCCGGGACGACGGAGATGATGGTCATCCTCCTCATCGCCGTCCTGCTGTTCGGGGCGAACAAGATTCCAAAACTGGCGCGGTCGACCGGCGAAGCCATGGGCGAGTTCCAGAAGGGGCGAGAAGAAGTCGAACAGGAACTCGAAGAGATGCGTGAGGGCGGCGCTGCAGAAGGGACCGACGCGCCCACTGTGGACTCGACCGAGTCGACCGAGACGGCGACGGAAACCGAGACGTAATCTCGACCACTTCTCCGTTATCAGCGGGCGCTAGTGATAACGAAAGGATTTTTCGCCGGTCAATCAACCACTCGGTAGGGCGTGTGGCCTAGTGGACCAGGGCGAGGGGTTCCTAACCCCTAGAACGCGGGTTCGAATCCCGCCACGCCCGTGCAGCGACCGAAGGGAGCGAACCGGCATGGCGGGATTCTAATCAGGGAGGTCGCGCGCAGCGAAGCGAGCACGTCCGACCGTGGTTCGAATCCCGCCACGCCCGCTTCGTGGTTTCTCACATTCGCTCGAAACACACTCGCGGCCGTGGCGACCCTCGCGAAACCTGCGGTTTCGCTCACTCCCGCCACGCCCGTGCAGTCACCGCTGAGATCGGAGCCGGGCTGATGACTTACCTGCCACACGACGAGACCCCATCGCGCCGGTGTGCAGACAGCCCACAGCACCTGAGATGCCAACGTATAAGTTTAGGCTTGCCTAACTCCTGCTGAAATGGACCGGGAGCCGTCCGAGCGGGCGGATGTCTGTGTCGTCGGAGCCGGGCCGGCAGGGGCACTCATCGCAAGCCAGCTCGCTAGCGAGGGCCAGAAGGTCGTGGTGCTAGAGGCCGGGCCGCGGTTCGACAGGTCGAAACGAGAGCAGCAGATGGAAGAGACGATTCGACCCGGCGACCACGGCTCCGTCTGGGAAATGGGCGGCGACCGCGACGCGTTCAGTGCGAGCGGCGAGCGGTACTACCCGCTGAACATCTCACGGGTCAAAGGCGTCGGCGGGTCGACGCTGCACTGGCAGGGGATGGTGATGCGGCTGCACCCCTCGGATTTCGACGGGAGCCACGACACCGACGACCCCGCGTGGCCAATCGACTACGACGACCTGCGGCCGTACTACGCCGACGCCGAGCGGGCGCTTGGGGTCGCCGGCGACGTGGACAACCCCTTCGCGCCGCCGCGTGACGGCGCGTACCCCTTGCCCGGGTTCCCGCCGTCGTACAGCGACTCGCTGTTCGCCGAGGCCTGCGAGCAGCTGGGCATCACGATGCACTCCGTCCCCAACGCCCGCAATTCAGAGCCCTACGACGGCCGAGGCCCCTGCGTCGGCTACGGGACCTGCCAGCCGGTCTGTCCCTCCGGAGCGAAATACGACGCCAGCGTCCACATCGAAGACGCCGAAGCCGAAGGGGCCAAAGTTATCGACCGGGCGCCGGTCCAGCGCCTGGAAACCGACGGCGACGGGCGCGTCGAGGCGGCCGTGTACGCGACGCCGGACGGGACCGAACACCGACAGACGGCCCGCGAGTTCGTCATCGCGGCGGGCGGCGTCGAGACGCCGCGGCTCCTCCTGCTGTCGGCGAACGAGGACCACCCCGAGGGGCTGGCGAACGGGTCCGGGCTGGTCGGGCGCTACTTCATGGACCACCTGTTTGCCGGCGCTGGCGGCACGCTCGACCGCGAGACGCGCCAGAATCACGTCGGCTTCCTCACGAGCGAGTGCCACCAGTTCTACGACGACCCCGGCCAGCCGGTCGAGCGGGTCGCGGACGGCGAGACGGTGGTCGAGGCCGCCGACGGGGCGCTGTCGCCGCTGAAACTGGAGTTCCTGAACTACGCCGGCCCGTCGCCGGTCGAACTCGCCCTCTCAGGCGAGGAGTGGGGCGACACCCTGCTGTCGAGTCTGCGGGACGCCTACGGCAACAGCATCGCCATGGGCGGGCTGGTCGGCCAGCCGCCGCGGAAGGAGAACCGCGTGACGCTGGACACCTCGACGACGGACGACCACGGGAACCCGGTGCCGGACATCCAGTGGTCGTGGGGCGACCGGCTGGAGCGGTCGCTCTCGCGGGCGAACGAGATTCAGCACGCGATTCTGGACGAACTCGGCGTCGACGTCTCCTGGACGGTCGGGCCGGAAAACACCGGCCCGGCGTACCATCACATGGGGACGACGCGGATGGGGACGGACCCCGCAGAGAGCGTCGTGAACCCACAGCTACGGACTCACGACGTGGCGAACCTCTCGATTGCGTCCTCGTCGGTGTTCGTCACTGCCGGGTCGATGAACCCGACGCTGACCATCGCCGCGCTGGCGTTGAAATGTGCCGACCATATTTCCGAGCGGCTTTAATCGGCGAAGTCGGTGAACATGGCCTTGCTCCGGCGAGTGACCGACCGAAGCCCGGGCGCGCCATGGACGAGCCACACGGCGACGGCAAGGCCGAACAGCCCGAACTGAAACAGGACGTACGGCTCGAGCGAGAGCGACGCGAACTGCTCGACGAAGGAGGCGTCGTTGGCGTACGGCGGCGGTGGCTGCAGGGGCCAGACCAGAAAGCGCAGCCACTGAAGCTGTGTCAGGTCACCGCCGAGTACCCCGCCCACCGCCGTCGGGCTCATATCCGTCAGCGTGTGTGCGAACGCACCGAGCGTGAACGCCGTCGAAAGGTCCGTTCTGCGATACAGCGCGGCGAGCCGGTGCAAGACTACGGCAATGAAGAGAAGTGAGAGCAGTGAATGTGCCAGTGACCGACCGGACGGCAAGACGCCGAACGTCCAGGCCAAGGGCTTGTCGATCAGGTCCGGGAACTGCGACCCCACCGCCAGCGCGGTCAGCGTGGCCGCTGTCTGGCGACGGGTCGGGTCGAACCGAGTGTACACAGCGTAGACGAGGTAGGCGACGGCGAGATGTCCCCACGGCCACATTGTGTCGTGCTATGCTGGATTGTGATTTGTATCTGCTGATACAGGTGTCCGTGAGTCGAGCCCGGGGACCGAGATGCCGGCTGTTCAGTACAGGCCGAGAATAGCGCCGGCGTCAAGCAGAAGTAAAATCGACACGAGAGACGCCCCCAGCAGGAACGGGCGCGCGTTCCGGGCCGGTTCGCGTACCTTCTGCTGGGCGAAGCCATCGCTGAGCTTCGATGCGCCGACCTCTACAAGGCCGGCCAGAATGAACCACAGGACGATCATCGTAATGACGAGGTGGCCGCGACCGGTTCCAGTCAGCGACTCAGCGGTGTAGCGGGTCGCTGCCAGATGTCCCCCCGTCAGAAACAGGAGCGTCGCACTCGCACGCGACACCGTCTGGAGCTTCGCGGTAATCGCCGACAGCGGCCCCGGCGAGGAGTCGCCGTTCAGCGCCGTCGGGAGCACGGCATAGGTCATGAACAACACGGTTCCAGCCCACAGCGCGGCGAATATCAGGTGTACCCCGAAGACAGCCGCGTTTACGACACTCATATCCGGCGGTTGGACGCGACCCTCTTCAACGTCGTGGGTTTGGTCCGGCTACTTCGAGGAATCAAAGGCATCGAGGGCGTCCGCATCACCCGACATATCGAGTTCCTTGACCGCGTCAGTGTCGGCGGAGATGTGGGTTTCGCGGTCGGTGTCGTAGTCCAGTTGGTCGATAAGGTGGACGAACGAGCCGGGGTCGGGGATGAGGAAGATACGAAGCGAGAACGCCACGTCGCTTTCCTTGATGTCGACCAGCGAGTCAAGCACGATGGTCAGCGAGTCCCGGCGGACGTGCGAGAGGGCCTTGTCGGCGATTTCGGTCGCGTCGTCCTGGACGACCGTCGGCGTCCCCATGTTGATGGTCGCGTCCAGCGTGTTCGCGATGCCGTCGATAAAGCCCGAGGTGAGGATGTTACACATCTCCTGGAGCGCGGACTCGTGGAGCTGTGTGAACCCATCGTCGACACTGGAGCCGGTCATTAACTCCGCAATCTCCGCGGCTGTCTCCGTCTCGAACGTCATCAGGAAGACGCCGTACGGCGGCTCTGTCAACCGGACGCGAGCACTGTAAATATTCCCGCCGCCCATCTCGGTGGCGATGTCCTCCGGCTGAACGAACGAGAGGCTCTTGATCTCAACGGCCGCGTCGACGCCGGCCAGCGTCGCCAGCGAATCAGCGACCTGCTCGGCCCCATCCTGAATGAGTCTGGTGATGAGCGTGAGTTTCCGAATATCGATGAGAAGCGGCATTGCAGGCTAACAGGACCTATGGTATGTTACCGTTTTCGGTGGGGACGGCGTCCCGGGGCTGCACGGTGGGTCACCGTAACGCTCATTACCACTGACTGACAGGGTTTCGGTGGGGAGCGTGCTATTCCGTGTCGTACCCGTCATCGACGGGTTTCTCACGGGAAGCCGCCAGCGGATTTCTGTGCGACACTGACTGGGGAAGCCACGGCCACGCCCGATGTGAGCACGCTTAAGCCGCCCCGTCCGTTTTGCACAGCCATGGAACCACGGGACCTCTCCGCTCACACTGTCTATCGGGCAGGTCGCGGTATCGAGGAAGTCGCCCGGGAACTCGGCCTCGACCCGGACGACATGGTGAAGCTGGCGTCGAACGAGAACATGTACGGGCCGAGCCCGAGAGCCGTCGAGGCGATTCGCGGGGCGGCCGAGCGAATGCACTCCTATCCGAAGGCCTCCCACGCCGACCTCGTCGACGAGCTGGCGGATATGTGGGACGTAACGCCCGAACAGGTGTGGCTGAGCAACGGCGGCGACGGCGCGCTCGACTGCCTCGCCCGGGCGATGCTCGAACCCGGCCAGGACGTGCTCGTCCCGTCACCGGGCTTCGCGTACTACGCGATGAGCGCACGCTATCACCACGGCGAGGTCAACGAGTACACGCTCTCGAAGGCCGACGACTTCGCTCAGACCGCCGACACCGTCCTGAAAGATTACGACGGCGAGCGGATCGTCTATCTCACCAGCCCGCACAACCCCACCGGCGCGGAGTTCACGACCGACGCGGTCCGGACTATCGCAGAGGAAACCGACGAGCAGACGCTGGTCGTCGTCGACGAAGCCTACGGGGAGTTCACCGAGAAACCGAGCAAGCGGCCATTACTGGACAACCGCGACGACGTTGCGCTCCTGCGAACGTTCTCGAAGGCCTACGGCCTCGCGGGGATTCGCCTTGGCTACGCGGTCGTCCCGGACGACTGGGCCGACGCCTACGCCCGCATCAACACGCCCTTTTCAGCCAGCGAACTCGCCTGCCGGGCCGGGCTGGCGGCGCTCGACGACGACGAGCACGTCGAGCGCTCCGTCGATACTGCCGCGTGGGCCCGGGAGTACCTCGCCGAGGAACTCGACGCGCCGACCTGGGACAGCGCGGGGAACTTCATTCTCGCGGAGGTCGGCGACGCGTCGGCCGTCGCGGACGCCGCCCAGGAACGGGGCGTCATCATCCGCGACTGCTCCTCGTTCGGGCTCCCCGAATGCATCCGTATCACCTGCGGGACGCGCGAGGACACGGAGCGCGCCGTCTCGGTACTGAACGAGGTCATCGAGGTGGTCGAGCCGTGAGGGTCGCCATTACTGGCACGCCGGGGACGGGCAAGACCACGGCAGCGGAACACCTCGACACAGACTTCGATGTCTTCCACCTCAACGACATCATCAAGGCCGAGGGGTTCTCGACGGGCATCGACGAAGACCGTGGGAGCCTTGTCGCCGACCTCGACAGGCTGTCCGAGTGGCTCGACGGCCGCGACGACGTGCTGTTCGAATCCCACCTCGCGCATCACTTCGACGCCGACCGCGTGATTGTGCTGCGAGCGCACCCCGAAACCATCGTCGAGCGACTTCGAGAGCGCGGCGACGACGATTCGAAGGCCTACGAGAACGCGGAGTCAGAAGCGCTCGACGTCATTCTCGGGGAAGCCGTAGAAGAGCATGGCGTGGATTCCGTCTACGAAATAGAGACAACGGACCGGGACCCCGACGCGGTGGCACAAGAGATTCAGGCCGTCGTGGCTGGCGAGCGCGAGCCGAGCGCGGGCACTGTCTCCTACATCGACTGGCTATGACACTCGACAAGTTCCGCCCGCTGGCCGACCGCGCGCTGGGCCCGTTCGTCAGCGCCGCGAAGGTGGCCGGCCTCTCGCCCAACGGCGTCAGCGTCATCGCCTTCCTGCTGGCGCTCGGCGCGGGTGGGGTGTACGCCGCCGCAACGCGGGAGCCGCTGCTGTATCTCGGCGGTGCCGTTCTCGTCTTCCTGAACGGCTGGCTCGACCTCGTGGACGGGGCGCTCGCGCGAGAACTGAACGTCGCGTCCTCGGGCGGCGACCTGCTGGACCACGTGCTCGACCGCTACGCCGATATCGGCATCATCATCGGCCTCGCCGCCGGCGTCGGCCAGTGGGCGCTCGGCATCGCCGCTGTTACCGGCGTCCTGATGACCTCCTATCTCGGAACGCAAGCTCAGGCGGTCGGCCTCGACCGCGTCTACGGCGGCCTGCTCGGGCGGGCCGACCGGCTTGCGCTCGTCGGTGTCGTCACAGGCGTCGCGGCGTTCGTCCCGACCGCACTGGCCGGCCTGACGCTGGTCGGCTGGTTGCTGGTCGTGTTCGCCGTCGTTGGGCACGTTACCGCCGTCCAGCGGTTCTATCACGCGATGGTCGCGCTGGAGTAGCCAGCGCACCATTTATACCGCGCCCCGTCCAAGCCGTCGGTATGGTTCAGTGCGAGATGTGCGGAACGGAGGTTTCGTCTCCGAACCGCGTCAAAATCGAGGGCGCCGAACTCGACGTCTGTGACGAGTGTACCGACTTCGGCACCGAGGTCAAGACGGAGGAGACGTCGTCCACGTCGACGAAGTACTCGACGTCGTCCTCCTCGTCATCGTCGTCGAGTTCGTCCTCCTCATCGAGTTCCTCGGGTGGTGGCGGATCCGGTGGCCGCCGCCGAGATATGTTCGACGAGATGGACGAGATCGCACAGGATTACGACGACCGGATCCGCAAAGGCCGAGAGTCACAGGGCCTCAGCCAGGAGGAACTCGCCAAGCAACTCAACGAGAAGGCGAGCCTCATCCGGAAGCTCGAACAGGGCAACTCGCTGCCCAGCGACGACGTACAAAAGAAGCTCGAAAGCGCGCTCGAAATCTCTCTGAGCGCCGGCGGTAGCGCTGACGAAACGGAGTGGTCCGGCGGCAGCAGTGACGGCGAGTACACGCTCGGCGACGTCGTGAAACGAAAGGACTAGGTCACAGCTGGAGGTCGTCTTTCTCGACATCGAGTTCGTTCGCGAGTGACTCGACGTTCGACGAGATCCGCTCGATCTCGTCCTGCAGTGCCTGATACCGTTCGCTGTCCTGGAGTTCACGGTCGGTCTTCTCGACCCGGAGAACATTGCGCTTGAGCTTTTTCGACGTGAGCGTCCGGAGTCGGTTGTTGTACTCCCGGATTTTGTACAGTCGGTCGACGACCTCCTGCAAGTCGTCCCGGGTGACAGGCTTGACGAGGTAGTCGTCGACGCGCATCTCGATGATGTCGAAGTCGGGGTCGATGGCGGTCACCATCGCGACGCGGCATCGAAGCCCCTTCTCCTCGATCTGTGCAAGCACTTCGTTGCCGGAGACGACCGGCATCCGGCGGTCGAGCAGCACGACATCGATGTCGGGCGACAGCAGTTCCAAGCCCTCTTCGCCGCTGTAGGCCGTCTGGACGTGATACTGGTCGGACAGATAGTCGGTGTACAGGTCAGCCAGATGTTGTTCGTCCTCGACTATCAGAACGGTCGGTGTGTCATCATCCCCTGCTGTCACGGCTTGTCTCGTTTCTTGTCTCGGCTGAACCGTAATAACTGTCATCCCCGAGCCGTGGTTCGGGAGAATCGAAGGCGGAGTGGTAGGGACGCCAAACGGCGGCTTCGCAACCTATTTCCCCACAGCAACCGGTGCGTTTCGTATGTTCGTCCTTGTCAATCTGAAGGCGTACCCGTGTGATCCAGTCGAAGTAGCGACCGCCGCTGCTGACGTCAGCGACGATTCCGGTGTCCGTGTCGCCGTCGCGCCACAGGCCGCACAGATCGGCGCTGTGGCGGAGACTGGTGTCGAGACGTGGGCCCAGCACGTCAGCGCCGTCGAACACGGCAGCCACACCGGCAGCACCCTCGCCGAGGCCGCTGCGGACGCCGGTGCTGTCGGGACGCTGCTGAACCACTCCGAGAACCGCCTCAAGCTCGCGGACATCGACGGCGCGCTCGACGCCGCCGACCGCGCGGACCTCGAAACCATCGTCTGTGCGAACAACCCCGCACAGATCGGCGCGGCCGCCGCGCTCGACCCCGACGGCGTCGCCGTCGAGCCCCCGGAACTCATCGGGACCGGCACGCCCGTCAGCAAGGCCGACCCGGACATCGTGACCGGCGCAGTCGACGCCGCCGCCCGCGTCAACGGCGACGTGGACGTGCTCTGTGGGGCCGGCATCTCGACCGGCGAGGACCTCGTCTCGGCGAGCGACCTCGGCGCGAGCGGCGTCCTGCTGGCAAGCGGCGTTGCGAAAGCTGACGACCCGCGCGCGGCGCTCGAAGACCTCGTCGAACCGCTGCTGTAGAATCGCTGTCGTCGAAGTGCGGACTTTTCACTCGCTGTCTCCGTCCAGAAACGCCGATTCGAGTCGAGAGATCACCGACTCGACCTCGTCGTCGTCGAGTCCGCGGTCGCTCTCCTCTCGGACCAGTGCCGCCAGCCGGGCGTCGTACTTTCCACGGCCGACGTGTTCGACCAGCCCGCGAAGCCGGAGTTCCCTGTTCCGCGCGTAGGCCGCCGTCCGGTCGCCGGAGCCGCCCGCCGAGAAGTGGGCGTTTAGCGGCGTCCCGGGTCCCTGCTCCCGGTAGTACGCGAGCATCCGGCAGGTCTTTCGGTCCAATTCCTCGATGTCGGCTCGAAGGTCAGCGTAGACGGCGGGACCGTCGACATCTGAGGGCATCTCGTCGTCGGTGGCTCCGGTCACCTCCGCCGACTGCTCAGCTTCGACGGCCTCGGCGATGGCCGCTCTCAGAGCGTCGTCGTCAGCCTCAGCAATGTCCGTCTCAGCCCGGCCGTTGACTGGTACGCCCGCCGCACTGCTGTCTGGGCTGTCCCCGTTCGTCGCCACAGCAGCGTTGTCAGCGTGGCCATTTGACGCCGGCTCTGCGTCCGTATTGCTGGCAGCCGACACCGATTTAGCGTCCGCGCTGCTCCCAGTCGCGTCCGCGCCGCCACTGGCGCTGCCGCCGTTCATCGCAGCGTCGTCCGCGGCGAAGGCGCTGAACGCGTCGCCGAACCCGCCGCCCGACGTGGCATCGGCCGTCTCGTCTGGTTCGGGGGGCTCGTCGCGGGGACCGTCGGCGTCCGCCTCATCCTCGGCGTCTGCGTCGCCGTCCGACGGAGATTGGTCGGCGAACCGCTCGCGCTTGCGGCGCATGTTCTCCTGTTCCGTCCGTCCGGGGTTGTAGTCCTCAGCCTGCTCCACCATCGCCTCGGTGAACTGCTCGGCCATCCGCGAGAGGTCCCGGGCGTCCTGCAGTTCCGCCTCCAGTTCGGCGATGCGGGAGTTCTTCTTGTCCAGTTCCTCCCGGAGCTCCTTGATGCGGTTCTCCGTCTCCTGTTGTTCCTCGCTGATGGTCTCCAGTTCGGAGACGAGGTCGTCGCTGACGGACTTGAGTTCCGGGCGCTCGAAGTCGTCGAGGCCGGGCGTCGCGCCGGCGTCGAAGGTCTGCTTGCGGTGGAACTGCACCCTGCGGACCTGCTCAGCCCAGTCGTTCATCATGAACGCCTCGCCGTCGTCCAGGTCTTCGACGGCGTCGGCGTACTTGTTGTCGAGGATGCGCCCGACTACCTTCGTATCGTTGTTCCAGGTCAGGCGATGCCAGACGAGCCAGTCGCACTGGGTGATGTAGTCTTTCTTCACGTCGGCGGGGCGCTGGCTGATGCCGACGATGCCAAGCCCGTGTTTCCGGCCGCGCTTCCCGATTTTGATGAGCATCTTCCCGACCTCGCCCATCGACCCCTTCTCGGGCATCCACTCGTGGCACTCCTCGACGAGCATCAGGAACGGCTGTTTCTGCTTTTTGGCCTTGGCGAACAGTTGCTTTGCGACCTCTGTCAGCAGCGTCTCGGCCTCTTCCTCGTCGAGAAACGACGAGATGTCGAGGATGATGGGGACGTTCTGTTCCAGCGCCAGCGAGGCGATCTTGCCGGCGTGGTCCTCCGTGACCTGAATGTCACACTCCTCGTCACCGCCAACGTGGAGGATCTCGTACTCCTCTTTCAGGCCGTAGTACTCGCCATCGATGTCGACAATAAGCAGGCCGAACCCGTTGTCCAGCAGTTTCTCGGCGATGACACTCGCCGTGTTCGACTTCCCGGACCCGCTCTTGCCGGTGATGAACCCCCGGCCGGTGAGCAGTTCCACCACCGGGAGATTGACCGTCTCGCCCGGCTCCCCGGTCCCACCCGGCCCCGCGCTCGTCGTCGCGACAGTTATCTGTTCGGTCTCTGCCATGCGTTACTGTCGGAACGGAGACGCTCACACCCCATAACTCTCCGTCAGACGCCCATCAACTGTGGAACAGGTCTGGACGCAACGCAAACAGTTCGAAGCCAGTCCGAGGTTTCGCTCGCTCGGGCTTCAAATTCTCGTGTGCTACCGACGCGGCTTCGGTTACCGACGCCGCTGGGACTTCGTTTCGGGCGTCCGACCGGAGTCCCACTCGCCGTAATGGACCAGTTCCGTTCTGTCGATGCGACTACGCCAGCCTTCCTGTTGCAGTACCGGTTCCGCAGGGAAGCCGTCTTCGGGGTAGCCGACACAGAGGTAGGCCACAGGCTGAACATGGTGTGGAATGTTCAGCACCTCACGGAGTTCGTGGGGATACAGAAACGAGACCCAGCCGACACCGATGCCCTCGGCACGGGCAGCGAGCCAGAGGTTCTGTACGGCGAGACACGTCGAATAGACATCCATTCGCTGCATCGTATTCCGGCCGAGGACGTGTGGCGCATCGCGCGTGGGGTCACAGGTAACACAGATGTTCACCGGGGCATCGGTTATCCCCTCCAGTTTCAACTGGCCGAAATCCGATTTGCGCGGCTCCTCGTAGCCTTCGCGTGCGGCGGCTATCGCCCGTTCGGCAATCGCGGCGACCGCTGACTTCGTCTGTTCGTCCTCGATCACGACAAAATCCCACGGTTGCGAGAACCCGACGCTGGGCGCGTTGTGTGCGGCATCGAGGATCCGTGCCAGTACGTCCTCGGGAACGGAGTCCGCGGCAAATCGTCTGATGTCCCGTCGCGAATAGATGGACTTGTAGACCGCCTCGCGGTCGCGTGGTCCGAACTCAACCATATCCTCACTGACAGACGACAGTTGTAAACCGGTTGTGCTGACCGACAGTGTCCCGAGTACGGTAGGATGTGAAGGCGAAGCCGACCGTGATCGTTGCCAGTCAGTCCGAGACGGGGCAACGGCTATTGTGGTGGGACACCTTGACACACTCGTTCGCTGAGGGCTGTCCATGGACAGATACGAGACGTTCGTCGAGGACGGAACGGTGTACGTCGGGAGTGACGACGGCCCGCTCGAAGTGGCACCGCTGGAGGATATCGTCGCCGCTGCCGGCGGCCCGGCGTGGACAATCACCTACTCCGAGGCCGAGAAGGAGCGGTACGCCGGGATGGACACCAGCGACGAGGGACTAGTGGTCGACGTGGTCGATATGTTACACGCAATGACCCACAGCCAACGGTTCGTCGACACGCTGGCCGCGCATCCAACAGCAGTTGCGGCCGATGACACCATCTCGCCGCGGGCCGGCCTGTTCGTCGGGAAACTGCTGGAGAATCTGGAACACGGTGTCGCCTGAACACCGTTAGAAATCTGTGAGGGTGGTCTGGCCGGGCGGGAGCGAAATGTTGGTACTGACGGTGTCTTCTCCCTCGTTTACCGCATCTCCCGCAGCTTCGTTTCCCTCGTCGTTCTCACCGAACGTTCCGAGTCCGACCTGTCCTTCCTCGTTCTGTTCTTTGGCCCTCTCTGAGCTGTTGTCGGCGACGGAGCTATCGCTCGTCTCCTCGGTTCTAGTGTCGCCGCTGAACCCGTCCAGATTGGCCTGCTCGCCGGCCGAGAAATCAAGGTTCGAGACGCGGACACCGACTTTCCGCACCGGGTCGTCGTCGAACTCACTAAGCAGGTCCAGCGCGACGCGCTTGACCAGATCGGGCTCCTCGACCGGGCCGGGGAGCGACCGGGCGCGCGTGTTCACGTCGAACGGCGGCGTCACGACCTTGATGCCGATGGTCTGGTAGCGCGCGCCCTTCCGCCGGGCGCGGTCGGCGACGGCCTCGGCGAGCGTGCGGACCTGCCAGCACTTGGCCTCCGAGTCGGTCGTCGCCTCGGTGAACGCGGACTCCCGCGAGAGGCTCTTGGGGTCGCCTTTCGGGGTCACCGACCGCTCGTCCTCGCCGCGGGCGTAGCGGCGTATCTCGCGGCCGCGCTCGCCGAAGCGGTCGGCCAGTAGTTCCGGGTCGGCGGCCGCCAGGTCTCCTGCGGTCTCGATGTCGAGCGAATCGAGTTCGCTGGCGGTGACTGGGCCGACGCCGTGGACGTCCTCGACGGGCAGGTCGGCGAAGAACTCGCGGACATCTCCGGGTTCGACGACGACCAGCCCGTCGGGCTTGTCGCGGTCGCTCGCCACCTTCGCGGCGCTCATCGTCGGGGCGACGCCGACGCTGGCCACCACGCCGACTGCCGACTCGATTGTGTCTTTCAGGTCCTGCGCCCACGAGTCGACGGTCTCCCAGGAGACCCGGTCGGTGACGTCGAGGTACGCCTCGTCGATACTCACCTCGCGGACGACCGCTGCCTCAGCGTGAAGTATCTCCCGGACGTCCGCGGCGACGGACTCGTAGAAGTCCATGTCGACGGGGCGGTAGAACCCCGCGTCCTCGACGTCCAGGTCCGGGTCCTCGACGGCATCGACCTTCCGGGGGAGCCGCTCTAGGGCCTCCGAGATGGCCATCGCGGATTCGACGCCGTACGCCCGCGCCTCGTAGCTCGCCGTCGCGACGGCCCCGTGTGTCGTGCCGTTCTCGTAGCCCATTCCCACGACGAGTGGTTCCCCGCGGAGCGCCGGCTCCCGCCGCTGTTCGCAGGCGGCGTAGAAACAGTCCATGTCGACGTGCGCGACGATCTGCTCGGGGCCGCTGGTCCCGGGGAGTCGCGCAGCGTCCATACTCGACGCTACGTGTACTGGCAGAAAACCCCACCGGCCCTCGCCGAACGCATCAGGTCAGGGTACTGTCCGATGTATCGAAAACACCTCGAAAGGCGGGAGCAGGGAAAGTGGTGGGGGTGGGTGGGGGTTGGGTGTCAGGTGCTCCGTACGCCGTTGGTTGCAAAGCGATACGTGGCCGGTGGAGTGGCCATCGCTCCACCGGCGAGTGGTCATCCGCCGATGCCAATCCCGGATGGTACGACGGTCGTTCCCGCCGGGAGCGTCGGAAGCTCCATGTTAACAAAACTCATGGAAACACTTCAATGTTGGCTGCAGTGCTATCTGGCACAGACTTTGCGTTCGTTCCGCTCGAAACGTTTTCAGTTCTCTCCACATGACTGCGACGTAATGACGGAACTGACCGACTCGCTGCCGGACAGACCGCTCTCGACGAGCGAAATCTCCGCCCTCGAAGCCCAGCACGACGACTACGGATTTGCGCCGGTCGGGTTCTTCCCCGACCTCGACGTGGTGGCCGCGTTCGTCGTCATCATCGACGGCGACCGGGGCTACAGCCTCGGCTACGACCGCGACGGTGACGGTTGGGTCGTCGTCGAGTCCTTCGAAGACGGCGAGGACTTCGCGGGCGTTACTGATCGCCTGCAGGAGTGGATGGGCGACGACTGGGAGGAGTTCGAGGAAGCGGCCGTCGAACCGGAGTGAGGTGTCGATTGGTCGCGGCGGCTGAATGGCTCTCGAAGGCAAGACCGCCTGCTACCGCTTCAGTCGGTCGCTGGTGTCACGCCAGAATTAGGCAACCGGGAGTGAACTTGACTGCACGCCCCTGCTGTCGCTTGGAACTCCGTCGTTCAGGCCCCTCAATGGTGTATCTGCCGCTCGCGGATGGGACTCACAGCAAAATGCGGCGGCCGGGATTTGAACCCGATGGCGAGACTCGCTGCGCTCGTCTCGCGTGATTCAAATCCCGCCGTACGGCCTTCGCTCGTCACGTCCGTTCCTCGCAGAATGCGGCGGCCGGGATTTGAACCCGGGCCATGAGCTTGGAAGGCTCAGGTCCTACCACTAGACCACCGCCGCTCGCTCACGCCGTTCGCTCGCGGCGTCGTTCGCAAATCCGTTGGATTTGCTCACCACCACCGCTCACTCATGCAGCCCTGATTCTCTCGAATCGGGACCGCCCGAGTGCGAACGTATACACTCATAGATGGAAGGCAATTAAGTGCGTTTCCCTTCTGGTTCGACAACCCCGTAACAGTTGCCGCTTGAGAGTTCCATCGAGACGAGCCGGAGGTCGCTGTCGGCGACATCGCGTTCGAATTCGGCCGGCGCGTAGATGTGGTAGAACCGCGGCACTGTCTCGCCGCCGGGGAGCGTCCAGTCGACTGTCGTGTCAAAGCCCGCGTCCGCGTCGGGGTCGGCGTCGAAGCGGTCGTGGGCCGTACTCCACGCGCTGACGAGTGCGCGAGCGCCCGGCGCGAGCACGCGAGCCAGTTCGTCCAGACTGGCGCGGCGGGCGGACCGCGACGGGAGGTGATGCAGCGTCGCCACGTACACCGCGAGGTCGACGGACCCGGCAGCAAGCGGGAGCCGCGTCGCGTCGCCCTGCAGCAGCGCGACGCTGTCGCCGACGCGGTCGGTCGCGGCTTGCAGGAGCGCGCGGCTGGCGTCGAGGCCGACGACGCGGTCAGCGACCTCTGTGAGCAGTTCCGCGTGGCGGCCGTTGCCACAGCCGACATCGAGCGCCGTTCGAGCACTGCTGGACTCGTCGACGAACGATTCGACCTCTGGCCAGGCGTACTCGCGGGTCTTCGAGAAGTGATCGCCGATGTCCTCGTACGTCCGGCGAACGGCGGCCCGCGAGCGGACCAGTTCGTCGTTGTCGGCGCTCGGGTCGGAGGGGGGCATCGCGACGCGGCGTTACTCCGCGCCGTACTTCTCGGGGTAGGCCTCGGCGAGGAGGTCCTCCTCGTCGGCTAGGCGCTCCCGGACCGGGTCGATAACGTCCGAGATAGCGCCCGCGGCGGACGGCTTCAGGTCGGCGGGGTGGAGTTCGCCGCTGACGAAGTCCGATTCGACCTCGTCGTAGCTCTCGTAGGTGAGGTCGCCGCCGTACTCCTCGGGGCGCTCGACGACGAAGGACTCGTCGCGGACGTCCAGCACCGGGAACACGAGGTGTTCGAGGTACTCCAGCACGCCGTTTTCCTCGACCTCGCCGGCCGGGCAGTACGCCTGCCCGATTTTCTCGTCAACCTCGTCGGGGCTGTCGGTGAGGTTAACCTTCGACGCCTCGTCGGATGCGCTCATCTTGCCGCCCGAGAGACCGGACAGGAGCGGCGCGAACAGGCAGATCGGCGACTCGCCGCCGTGGTCCGGCAGAATCTCACGCGAGAGCATGTAGATGCCACGCTGATCGACGCCGCCGTAGGCGATGTCGGCGTCCAGCGCCTTCACGTCAAGCGTCTGCATCAGCGGATAGATGAGCCCGCCGAGGTTCGGGCTCTCGGACTCGCGAACGACCTCGCTGGCCGCACGCTGCGTGCGGGAGATCGTCGTTTCGGCGGCCATCCGGTACATCTCCAGCGTGTACTCCTCGTCAAGCTGGAAGTCAGTCCCGCGGACGAACTCCACGTCCTCGGGGTCTGCGCCGGCCGCTTCAATCATCCCCTCGATGGCCGTTTCGTAGTAGGCCGAGCGGGCATCCAGCAGGTCAAAGGGCGATTTGTTGTCGTCGAGGTGGGCGTGCAGGTCCGCGATGAGGACCGTCACGTCGACGCCGGCCCGCAGGAAATCCGCGAGCTTTCGCATCGTCGTGAAGTGACCGATGTGCATCTCGCCGGTCGGCGCGTAGCCGATGTACGCCGACGGGTCGCTCTCCTCGAACAGCGTCCGCAGTTCGTCCTCGGTGACGACTTCTGTGGTGTGTCGCGTCACCAGATCGAGTCGCTCGGCGGTATCCATACCGCAGTGTGGCCGGTCCGGCGATTAAAACGTTCCTGTCCGGTGTGACGCGCTGTCGAGGTGGGCCGTACTGTTTTACCACAGCGGCGCACAATCGGCGATAGATGTCCCTCCTGTTCGACCACGTCATCGGGTCGTTTGCCCTCGACGACGCGTCGTTGTGTGCCGTTACCGACGCTGCTCTCGACGACAGCGGCGATGTCGTCCCCGCGCGGCCCGTTGCCGAGTTTGCGGCCCACCACGACGAGCTCGCCCATCCCGCGGAAGACTGGGTCTGTATCCCATTACACGAACCAGACTCGGCGCGACCGACGGGAGAGTACGTCGCCTTCACTGACCACTCGTTACACGGACAGATTTTCGTCTTCGAGCGCGACGGCGAGCGGGACTTCGTCGATGCGGACGGGTTCGGAGCCACGGGGCTGGCCGACCGTCTCCGGTTCTGGCACTCCGACTACGTCCCGGAAACGTACCCACCCTCCTACGACGCACCGATAGACGACAGCGAACCGCCCCGAAATCCGATCCCGTCGGCAGAACTGATCGACGGCTTGCGGTCTCACGTCGAGCGCGAACGTGCGGCGACTCGCCAGCAAAACCGAGAGCGCGCCGAACGGCGCTCACCTGCCGAGGTGTACGGGGCCGGTGGTGATGCAGTCCCCGACCTGCACGCGCGCGGCCGAGATGACGGAGCGTATCGGTTTCGCGTCGACCCACCCGCTGACATCGCCGCCGAGTGGGACGGTGACTGGGCGTTTGTCGTCGAATCCGTGTTCGGCATTCACGAGGGAAACGAGGTGCTGATTCACGCCGAGAGGGAGCGCGGACGCGGCGACGACCCGTTCCCTGTCCCGGCGACAGTCGAGCGCATCCGCGGGCGTTCGGTCTGGCTCGCGGTGGACTGGGGCGAGGTCGACGGGGCGACAACACTCGAAAGCGCACTCACTGACAGTGATGCCACCTACGGGCTCACGGCGCTGCTCAATCCCGTTCCGTTCGACCGCGAACGTGCGGCGATTGAGTTGCTGACCGACCACCGATTTCGGGCCGTACTCGCCGGCGACCGGCCGATAACCTTCTCGAACGGGGCTGCCGCCCGGAGCGACCAGTTCGACGGGGAACTGAACCAGGAGCAGCAACTGGCTGTCGAGCACGCGCTGCTGGCCGACGACCTGTTCTGTATCCACGGCCCACCGGGGACAGGGAAGACGCGGACGCTCGTCGAAATCGTCCGGCGGGCCGCACAGGCCGGTGAGGATGTGCTGGTGTGTGCGGACTCGAATCAGGCCGTCGACAACCTCGTGGCAGGGTCGTCGACGGGTGACGGGGCCGACCCGCAGTCGCTGCACGCCTATGGCCAGCACGGCGACGGCGACTACACCCTCGACCGCGTGAACGCGAGCCAGTCAGCAAACGACGTTGTGGGGCGCGCCTACAGCGACGTGCCCGGGCGGGCTGACGTAGTGGCGGTAACGAACAACAGCGCCGCGACGCTCGCCAGGGAGTTCGACCTGGTAGTCCTCGACGAAGCGACGCAGTCAACCTGCGCAGCGTCGTGTATCCCGCTGGTCCGGGCCGACCGCGCCGTCCTCGCAGGCGACCACCGACAGCTCCCGCCCTACAGCGCCAGCGACGAACCGCCGGCGTCGAGCTACGGTCACTCGCTGTTCGAGCATCTCTACGCTGACGGCGGCGTCTACGAGGGTGTCGGCCTCCAGCTACAGACCCAGTATCGAATGCACCGCGACATCGCGTACTTCCCGAACCGTCGGTTCTACGACCGGACGCTACGGAACGGGCGCGCCGTCGACCCGCTCCCAGACAGGCCGGCGCTTGAAGGGTACAACGTCGGCGGTCGGGTCGAAACCGCCGGGCACTCCAAGGCGAATCCCACCGAAGCCCGCCTCGTCGCGCATCTCGTTCAGGACCTGCTGGCAGACGTACCTGCCGAGGAAATCGGTGTCATCACGCCGTACAGCGCGCAGGTGTCACGCATCCGGGAGATGCTCGCAGAGCGAACCGACGCCGGAGACGGAGTGACTGTCGACACCATTGACTCGTTTCAGGGCGGCGAACGGACAGCCATCGTCCTCTCGCTCGTCCGGAGCAACGCCGACGGAACCGTTGGGTTCCTCGGGCGGCCGGTCGACGGCCCCCGGCGGCTGAACGTCGCGCTCACGCGGGCCAAGCGCTACTGCGCCGTCGTCGCCGACTGGCACACACTCCGTTACGACGCCGACGGGAAGTGTACGGATCTCTACAGCGACTTCTACCAGTTCGTCTCGAACACCGACCGCCTGAACGACGTGGACCCCGAATTCATTCCGGTGTAGCCGGCCAGCGACTGCGCAACTGCGATGGGTCCAAATACGTCCGACACAACTGTCTCATATGTACACGGGGAAGACCGAGAAGGCATGCTGTCTGTGCGGGAATCCCGACACTGAGACCCGTCTCGATCTGCCGCCGCGGGCGGTCCCGCTGCTCAAGCACGCAGACCCAATCGCCTGGCAGGACATCGTCGGCGAGGTGTCCATCTACTTCTGTGGCTCCGACTGGGAGACGGTGCGGGACCTCGTGTTAGAGACCGGAATGAGCCCGCTGTCGCGGTGTAACGCCGCCCGAGCTTCCTTCGATCTCCGTGAGGATTTCGAGGCACTGCTGAATGACATCCGAGACGAACCGGACCATACGGAAATCGAAGCCGAAATGCGCGCTGAGGCCGCGGAGACGCTGGCGAACCGCGACGACCCATACGTCGAGGAGCGGGATCTCGTGGAGGCCCGTGTTATCGAATGGGTGTTCGAAGACACCGAGCGCGAGTAACCCGACGAAGGCAGCGGCATGGCCCCGTATCCAAACTGTTTTGACCACCCGTAGCCGTGTGTCAACCGATGACTGTACGCGTAGGTGTGCTCGGTGCGACTGGCGCGGTCGGGCAGCGACTTATCCAACTGCTTGACCCCCACCCCGAGTTCGAGATCGCAGCACTGACCGCCAGCGACGCAAGCGCTGGCGAGACATACAAGGACGCCGCAAAGTGGCGCGTCAACTCCCCGATTCCCGAAGACGTGGCCGGGTTAGAAGTCCGCGCCACCGACCCGGATTCGGTGCCTGACGACGTCGATCTCATCTTCTCCTCACTCCCGTCGAGCGTCGGCGCGGAAGTCGAACCGGAGTTCTGTGAGGCCGGCTACACAGTCTCGTCGAACTCCTCCAACGGCCGGATGGACGAGGACGTGCCGCTCATCATTCCCGAGGTCAACGCCGACCACGTCGACCTCCTGGAAGTCCAGCGTGACGAGCGCGGCTGGGACGGCGCGCTCCTGAAGAACCCGAACTGCTCGACGATCACGATGGTCCCGCCCCTGGCCGCGCTGGACCGCGAGTTCGACCTGACCGACGTGCGCGTCTCGACGCTCCAGGCCGTCTCCGGTGCGGGCTACTCTGGCGTCACATCGATGGAGATCATCGACAACGCCATCCCGCACATCGGCGGCGAAGAGCAGAAGATGGAGACCGAATCGCGCAAGCTGCTCGGCTCGTTCGACGGCGCGGAGGTCCACCTCAACGAGATGGACGTGGCCGCCTCCTGTAACCGCATCCCGACGCTCGACGGCCACCTCGAAAACGTCTGGGCCGACACCGCCGAGGACATCTCTGCGGCCGACGCCGAGGCCGCGACGGAGTCGGTTACCGGCATCGACCTGCCGTCTTCGCCGGAGAAACTCATCACGGTGTTCGAGGAACCCGACCGCCCACAGCCACGCCTCGACCGCAACGTCGAGGACGGCATGGGCGTCGCAGTCGGCGGGTTCCGCGAGACGACGGACGGCGTCCAGTTCAACTGCCTCGCGCACAACACGATGCGCGGTGCCGCCGGTGCGAGCGTGCTGAACGGCGAACTGCTGAACAAGCGCGGCTATCTGTAACGGTCACGCTCGCCGAGCGCCGTTCTTCCGAGTCGCACGAGAACTGCTAGGCGATCCGATATTTTTTCACGGCCAGACTCGACTTCTGGCATATGGTCTCCCGCGATACGAAGCTTCAGATCGGGGTGGTGAGCGCTGTCGTCCTCGTCTGGGCGCTCCTGTTCCGGGCGGTTCCACTCGGCCCTGTTGCCTCTGTCGTGCTCGTCGCAGCTACGTACTTCGCCGTTCTGGCTGGCACACACCTGTATCTCGCGCTGGCAGGTGATAGCGAGACGCTTCCGGTCGCGGCCCGCTGGCGGTACATTGGGCTCGCGGCGGTAGTGGCCGTAGTCGAACTGCTGCAGGGTACCGTCGGGAGAACTAGCCTCGGGAGCGTTACAGTCTCGCACCTACTCGGCGGCGTGTTTGGTGTGACCGTCGTCTCGTATCTGGTGTACGAAGCCCGCGCTGGCCATCTCGCCAGCCGGCAGTGACTACAGTTCGATCTGGTTTCTGAGCCCGTCCCACTCGCCGGTTCGCTCGGCCTGCCTGACGTTTTCGGCCACAATATCGGCCAGTCGATCGTAGTAGCTCGGCGTGTGGCCGGCGTTGTGTGGCGTGATGAGGACGTTCTCGAAGTCCCACAGCGGGTGGTCGCCGGGCAGCGGTTCGGGGTCGGTCACGTCCAGTGCCGCGCCGCCGATGTGGTTGCGCTGTAGCGCACTGACCAACGCGTCGGTATCGACAACGGGGCCACGGGCGACGTTGGTGAGCACCGCTTCGGGGGGCATCGTGTCGAACACCGCTTCGTCGACGAGGTGGTGTGTCTCGTCGGTCAGCGGGCAGGCGAGTCCGACGTACTCCGTATCGGCGACGGCCTCGTGAATCTCGTCGAAGCCGTACACCTCGTCGGTGGGGCCGCCCTTCTCCGGCGAGTAGCGGACGCCGACGGTCTCCACGTCGAACCCTTGCAAGCGGTCGACGATGGCCTGCCCGATTTCGCCGAGGCCGACAACGCAGACGCGGCTGCCAGCGAAGTCGTCGGTGTGGAACGACTGCCAGACGCCCTCGCGCTGGTGGCGGCGGGCGGTGAAGAAACCGCGGGCGAAGGCGAGCCACGAGCCGACGACGTTCTCGGCGACGTTCGGGCCGTGGACCCCGGAGGCCGTCGTCAGGGCGATGTCGCGGTCTGCCAACTCCGACAGCGGAAGGTGGTCGTATCCAGCGTACGTCCCTGCAAACAGTTCCAGGGCGTCGGCCGCATCGACCAGTTTCGGCGAAACATCATTACCGGTCAGGACTGTCGCCTCCGCAATCAGGTCGCGCTCGGCGTCTGGTGTCTCCGCGACGGTGATGTCCCACTCGGGCAGTCGGTCCCGGAGCGCAGTCGCGTACTGGTCGACCGGCATCCCGTGAACGTCGTATCTCATCACGACGATATCGGCCATTGAACCCCTCCTGTGGCGTGCGGAGCCATACCGGCTGTTCCACGCGGGGGCCTCAAAACGGTGCCGGCAGACCGCTGGTCGCACGCCAAGGCTGGTGTTGGTATTTCTACATCTAGAGAGTAGGAGAATTACCAGCCTGAATTAGTAAAATTTGTAGTAATAGTACACCGATATCTTAGCATATTTGTAGGATGACCAGCGTATGAGTTCCAAGAGATGAGGAGACCGACGAGCATTGTGGTGGTCGATGACGACGAGGACTACAGACAGCTCTACAAGCTCTGGCTTCCGGACGAATACGAGGTTATAGAAGCGGAAGACGGCCGTACAGGGTTACAGTGCATCGACGACACAACCGATGCGGTATTGCTGGACCGCCAGATGCCGGACCTGAGCGGCGCAACGGTCGCGGAAAAACTCCAACAGCGGACAGTTACCCCTGCGGTCGTCATGATCAGTAGCGTCAAGCCTGACGTGGATATTCTGGATATCCCTGTGGATTCGTATCTCAGAAAGCCCGCTGACCGGGACACTCTGCTGTCGGTTCTTTCGACCGTTCGTACCCGGTGTGAGTACGAGGCGAAACGCCGCGAGCTCCTGGGCCTCGCCGACCGCCGAGCAACAGTTGCCGACGCTGTCCGGGCCACAGCGCTCGCTGAGAGCGACGCGTACCAGCGGGTCGTCAAGCGGCTGGAGCGACACGACGTATCACTCGGCGGCGCAGTGTCCGGACCGTAGCGCGCAGGGCGTTCCAGTTCAGTCCGGTGAGCGCGTCACACCGTAGTTTCGATGCAAGACAATAGGTTTTAGCGGGCGCGGGACACCGTAGCGGGTATGGAACACGTAGACGTCGCCATTGTGGGTGGTGGCCCGGCCGGCTCGTCGGCGGCCGAGGCCGCAGCCGACCACGGGGCCGACGCCGTCCTCCTCGAAAAGGGGGTCCCCAGAGCCGACCGCGAGGGGGCGGGACCGGACTCGACAGATGCCGCCGGATTGCTCGATTACTGGTTCGACATCATGGGTATTCCCCGGTCCGAGTTCCCCGAGGACGTGGTGTTGAGCGAACTCGACGGGGCGAAGTTCTATGGTCCCTCGACGGAGATGACGCTCACGGAGACCGGGATTAGTTCTAGCGCCGACAGCTTTGGCATCACGTTTCACCGAGCGCGGTTCGACGACTGGCTCCGCAGACGGGCGACGGAAGCGGGCGCGGACTACCGCGTCGGTGTCAGCGTCACCGGCGTCGAGACCGACCTGCGGAGTTCGCCGCGACACACCGTTCGATTGGCCAACGGCGAGGACATCGCTGCGGAGTACGTGATACTCGCGGATGGCCCCCAGCGAACCGTCACCGGCGGGACGCTCGATCAGTTTCTCCCAGACGGGCAGACGATGGCCGACATCATGCCGTCGAACAAGGTCAATCACATCGCCTATCAAGAGCACCGCCGGATGCCGGAGGAACTGTTCACACCGGAGTTCATCGAGTTCTGGTGGGGCATCATGCCCGGCCACACAGCGTATCCGTGGATTTTCCCAAACGACGCCCCGGTCGCCCGCATCGGTCTGACGATGCCTATCGGGCTGAATATCGACGCGTACGACCGCAGCGAGTGGGACCTGCTCAAAGCGAGCGACGACAGCATCCCGCAGGGACGGCAGTACATCGAACGGCTGCTCGAACGGGAGTTTCAGGCGTACGACCTCGACGACTTCCCGCTCGTCGAGGACCGGGGAAAATCGAAGGGCACAGAGACGTACCCTATCTCCTCGACCCGCCCGATAGAGTCCCCAGTTGGTGCCGGCATTGCCGTGGCCGGTGGGGCAATGGGGACTACGTCAGCGTTCCACGAGGGCGGCGACCACGTCGCCGTTCGCACTGGGAAGATCGCCGGCCGCCTCGCCGCGAACGACCGCCTCGAACGCTACAACGACGCCTGGCACGACGCCATCGGCGACGAAATCCTCCGGAACGTCACCTTCGCGGACATGGTGCGGGACTGGCGGCCCGGCGACTGGGACCGGGCCTTTACCACCGCCAACGACCTGATGGACGCCCGCGGCATCAAGGCCGACGCAGCGCTCCGTGGCGGCTTCAACGGCATCAAGATGGTTCTGGCTTACAAATGGGGGAAGTTCTCCTACCGTAACGGCAAGTACGTCCAGTTGCGCGAGGACGACTACGCCGTCTGAACGTCACCCTTAGGTGTCCCACCGGCGAAATGCATCTGCGTGCCTTTAATCCCCGGCTGAGACCCGTCACCGGGACAATGACGACCCGGAGAACCCGGGCACGCGACATGACCGCGGTTCACACCGCATCTGGTCGCCGTATCCGGCGACCCGCCAGACGGTTGCACCGTCTGGGCGTTCGGTGATTACGCCGTAATCACCCGCGCTCGCGGCTGACGCCGCTCGCGCACTTGGTCGTCTGTGGACGACCCGCCCGGCACGAGGGTTTGCCGGCTGACGTGGCACACCGCCGAGGATGATGCCGGACGTTAGTGTTCCGGGCGACATGCTACTGTTAATTGGAGACGGAGGTGTGTCCCGAGAGCGTCGGAAATCGTTCTGCGAGCCGGCTACGCAACACTCGATGTGAGCAGGATTGTGGCGGCCACTGGCTCTGCCCGTCGCATCGGCTCAGTTCGTATCTGGGCCAGCGGGTAAGCAGTTCGACGAAGGCCTGTTCGTCCTCTCTGAACGTAGTTGACCGGTGGACGGGCAACGAAACAGGCTGTCTCGAATAGCCTACCGTTGAGTTCGATTTTCGCATCGATGGACCAGTTGCTACTCCACCGCTGGTATGCAGCGTCGGCATCCAGCCCTTGCTGCTCAGTGTTGTAGACGGAGAGCAGGCCGTCGGATTCGCCGATTTTCGGCAGTAGGGGTGAGACGAAGATGTGCTATCGCCGGGCGGTGAGAGACAGGTCGCCGCTGGTATCCCTTGCGAATACAGGGCAGGAAATCATTCAAGTCAGGTACGGACCTGCCAGATTGCGGACCTGGTGGGATAGGCCGGTCAGAAGCCGCTGATACCGAGCACGGCCGGAGCGGACGAGAGGTCCCCGCTGAATTTCACGAAGACGTACAGGCCAGTAAACAGCGTCGCGTTGTACGCGCCGTGGATGAGTGACGGGACGACGATGTTGTCCGTGTACTCGTAGGTGGCGCCGAGGATGAGCGACGGAACGAGAAGGGCACCCACCCCGACGAGTTTCCCCGTGACCGATCCGCCACTAAGGGCGGGGTAGTGAATGCCGGCGAAGATGACGCTCGCGATAGTGACGCCCGAGATCGGGCCGAAGTAGTCCCGAATGCGGCCCTGAACGACACCGCGGAACAGCAGTTCCTCGCCCGGGCCGATGAGGAGGAAGGAGGCAGGAATCAACAGGAGGAGGACATCAGGGTTTTCCATGCCAATCTCAGCCGCCTGATTGGTTGCCGTTTCGATCCCGAACAGCGAGACGAGTGTCGTGATAATGGTGGCAACCACCACGAGTCCGCCCATCGCGCTGACGTAGCCCAGCACGACGATGCCGGCCTCACGGAGACTCGGTACAGCAATGCCGATACTGAATGCGCCGGTGTCCGGTGCATAGGAGAACACCTCGCGGACTTTCGCTCTGATTACCGGTCTGAGTTTGATGTACGTGTACGCGATGACCGGACATCCGATTCCCTGAACTGTTATCAGTCCGAGGACCAGCGTCTGTACTTGCGTTATCTGTACTCCGGCACCGAGTGAGAGGAAAAAAGCGATGCTGAGAAGCAGGATCGAGCCGAACCCGAGTCCTATCACACCCAGCGAGAGCGCCGAAAAAAGCGTAAACCCGTACTGGAAGGCCTGTAGAACCGGACGGTCGCGGGTCGCCGTTGCCATACGCTACCTTGGTCGTGGCGATGTGTAAACAATTCGTTTGGTATCGGTGTCGCGACCCGCGTTCAGTCGATCCGCTCGCCGGCCGTCACTGCGGCATCGAGCCAGTTCGACTCCGGCGGCAACGGGCAGGAGAACGTGTCGCTGTAGGCACAGAACGGCGAGTAGGCGAGGTTGAAATCCAGCGTAATCTCGTCGCCGTCGCTCAGGTCGCGGTCGGGTTCCAGTTCCATGTATCGACCGCCGTCGTAGCTCTGCTGGCCGGTGGTCTTGTCCCGGAACGGGACAAATAGCGTCCGTGACTCGTCGGCGGCCTGCCGGAACGCGTGGAGTTCGCGGGACTTGCCGTCGAGGTCGAACGACAGTGTTGCGACGTGGAGATAGCGCACCGTCCGGTCGTCGCTCGTCTCCAGATCGACCGACTCCGGTGTCTCGTGAACGGTAACGGTCGCTTCGACCCGATAGTCGGGGTCCGGGTCGAAGTAACTGAGTCCGTCGAACTCGTCGCGTTCCTCGGGCGGAATCGGTGATTGGCGATGCTCTGCGAAGAAGCGGTCTTTCTCGGCCCGGTTGGCCTCCAACTGCGCTGCCCAGTCTTCGGTGTCTTCGTCCATACTGAGACGGTGGTGGCCACGCAGTTTCAGTCCGGCGACTCAGCGACAGCTCGGCAATATCGTGTCGTGAGGGAGTGAATACCTTATTATACGTATAGTCCAACTCGATAACTACACAGGGGTGTGTATGGAAGCGACGTTCTACGGTATTCTGGGGGTAGACCCAGATGCCACCGAAGAGACGATAGTCCGCGCCTACCGGGAGCAGACGAAAACGCATCACCCGGACGTGAGTGACGACCCTGCCGCTAGAGACCGGTTTAAGCGCCTCACGCAGGCGAAAGACGTGCTCACAGACGAGGCCGAGCGAGCGCGATACGACCGGCTCGGCCACGACGCATACGTCAACAGGCACGTCGACAGCGTCGCGGACGGAGGTACAGCCACGGGCGGTGTCAGTGACATCGCACAGCAGTACGTCGACCAGCGAGCCGACGCAGAGACGGCAGGCGAGACAACGGCGAAAGCGACACAGCGGCCAACCCAGACCCGCGGTGGAAGCACGGGCTACGGGACTGCCGCGGAGTACTACCGGCCCGGCGAGCGGGTTCGGCCGGCACAGCCGTCGGGAGTCGAGACACTGCTCGAGTCACTGCGACGTGTCGGGCCGTGGCTGTTCGTCCATCTGGCACTGCTGGTCTGTACGATCATTGCCGCCGTACTGCTCGCAGTCGGTGGCCTCACTGGAGACCTCTCACCGGTCGTCGCCGGTGTCATGGCAGCCTCGATGGTGACCATCTCGCTCGCCGTCTCGGCGACCCATGTCCTCACACACATCTCGGGCTGACTGGCACGGAGCGGTTCGCACAGCGGCAGTTTCGAGAGCCAGCAGACGCGAAGCCGGCAGCACAGCCACATTCACGACAGCGGCCGGAACCAAACAGCGGTAACGAGGACGGCCAGCAGAAGATACGAGCCGCGGATCAGCAGCATCGTCGCAGTTTCAGGGTCGCCCCGCTGGGCGATAGCCGCGACCGTCCCGAAGACGACCGCAGCCGCCGCAGCACTCGGCGGGACCCCGGGCAATGCCACAGACAGCCCAACGATTCCGAGAAGGCCCGCTCCGAACAGACCGAGCGCGAGTCGCCGGGCGTCTTGATGGCCAAGTACGACGGCGACGGTGCGTTTCTGTATCGACCGGTCGTAGTCGTAGTCCTGCTCGTCGTCGATTATCTTGATGCCGGTCAGCAACAGCAGAAACACGGCGGCGAGACCGACAGCACGCGGCGTCAGCGTCGTCACTTGTGCGTAGTAGCCGCCCAACAGTGACAGCGCGATACCCGTCGGGTAGCCCATCGTCGCACCGATAGGGTTCATGTCCAGTTGTGGCGCGTGGGTGTAGCCGATAACCCATGTCGGTAGCGTCAGCAGCGCCGCGCCGGGACCGACCAACAGCCAGATAGCTGCCGTGCAGAGCGCAAAGCCGACGCCAGCGCCGACCAGCGCCATGCGACACCCCGAGCCAGTGAGAGGGTGGTCGTCGTCCTCGCCGCGGACGTGGAAATCGACGTAGCCGTCCTTGACGTGGGCCGTGTAGACGGCGAAGAACATCGCACTCGCGTGAAGTGCGGCCACTGGGGGCCAGAACCCACCGGAAAGCAACCCCCCGAACAGCGAGGTCGCAAGCGGTGGCAGCATAAACACCGGGTGCACCTGCGAGGCCAGGGCACTCACGGTCGCGAGCGGACCGGTCTCGTGTCGGGCGACTGCCATACGGACTCAAGGTACGGCTGTGGCAAAAATCCCCAGCCGCGTTGTTTCGGTACTACCGCCAGTTCGAGCGGTCGAGCACGAAGCCAGAAATGTGCGAGGCCAGTTCTCTGGCGGCCTGTTCGCTGTCCGCGTGGATTTCACCGGACACCGGGCCGGCTTCGCCGCCGACGCCCTCCGTCTCCGAGATCGGGTCCGTCGTCGTCGGATACGGTCGGCGGGACCGGACGCGGTCCCGGAGTTCCTGAACGGTAGCGTCCGAGAGTTCGTATGACAGATGCTGGAGGTCGTATCGAACGATGAATCCCCGCGTCGCGTCTCGGACGGCGAGGACCGGGTGGCCCCGGTCCCGACAGCGCTCCCAGATCTCGCGCTGGTGGTCCCGCGTAGCATACACCGGCACGTTCGACGGTGCGAGGTGTTCCATTGGTCGTTTGTAGGGACTGGAGGTGTATTACCTTTCGGCAGTGCCTCGCCGGTAGAAACGCCATGCAGGAAATGTTTAGGGTCAGGGCCGTGTCCACAGAATTGCTATGGCAGATATTGAAGTCGAGAGTACGTGCGAGGAAGGATACACAGTCGAAAGCGTCATCAACGGCGAATGGGAGCTTATCGTCGACGCGCTGAGCGAGAACGGCCCGTCGCCGAACGAGGTTCTGGCCGCCGACTACGCCTCCTGTTACATCCCGGCGCTGCGCGTCGCCGCCGACAAGTACGGCCACGAAGACATCGGCAGCGTCGACGTCGAAGTCGCCGCAGGTCTCGACGAGGATGACGACCTAGAGTATATCGACTTCCATGTCGAGGTCGAGGAGTCACTCGCAGACGAGGAACAGGACATCGTTGAACTCGCCGAGGACATCTGCCACGTCCACTCGGCGCTGCAGGACGAGCTACACGCAGAAATCACTATCGAGTCCGGCGTCTGAGCGGGCAAGGGCCGGGGTTATTTTCGCTGGTAGCAGCCCCGTCGTCGTTACTCCGGGAACAGCAGGATAACCGAGGACGTGTTGTGATAGCCGGTGTAATCCTCGTCGGCCGAGCAGACTTCGCCGTAGGTTTCGAAGCCGGCGAAGGGCGCGTCGATAGCGCTGTGAATCGTCTCGACGGCGTCGTCGAAGTCGTCGCCGAGAATCATCGCCCGGCAGGCGCAATCGTAGACGAATCCGCCCGCGACATTTCCACCGCGGAGTTCATTGGCGGCGTTGGTGGCGGCGTTCCGGACCGCATACACCTGGTCGGATTTGTTGCTATGTGTCACCCGCACTTCCGTCCCCTCGGAGACAGCGACGGCGAAATCCAGCGGCCCATCGGTGTCGGTTGTATGGCCCGGCCATCGGATGTTGTATCCTGTCGTCGAGATGAGTTTGCTCTCGATGAAGGTCTTGATTCGTGAGGCGAGTCCGTCCGCGTCGGCATCAGGTTCCGATTCGATACCGAGTTCGTAGCGGCCGAGCAACATGACGAGGTCCTCGGACCCTGCTTCCAACTCGTCGACATCGATGTCGTACGTCTCCATCGCATCCTCCCGAATCGCGTCCCGCCAGGCCTCGAACGCGGGCCTGCCGTCGAGTTCGTATACGGTGCTGCCCTCTGCTCGGGTTACCGTCATCGCCTCGGAGATCGGTTCGTGGCCGTGGTTGACTGTCACGGGAAGCGGGTCCTCTGAGGCAATGAGCGCGAGGACGACGGCGTCCGTCTCGACGCGGTCGTTCCGGAAGACGTGGGTCTGCTGTAACTGGAGGTCGTCACCCGCAGACCCGCCGACAACCGGCGTCTCCTCGTCGTCGAGGTACTGCTCGGTGAGCCGAGTGACTTTGTTTCCGATTCCGGCCATGCCGTCGTGGAGATTGATGACCGTCCGATGCGGATGCCCCTCGACAGTGGCGTCCTCGCTCGCAGGGAGGTCATGGACGGCTTCGAACAGACAGCGCTCGGGGTCAGCGCTCAGTTCGGTCGACAGGCTGGAAAAGAACCGCATCGAGTCCGACGAGACGACACCGACTGTGACAGTTCCGTTCCCCGAACCGGATTCAGTGAACTCTCCGGAGGACGAACAGCCCACGATTTCGGTGTCCGAACCGACAACACTCCGAGCACCCCACAGCACCGCCTCGTAATCATACCTCGGAGAGCAGAAAATCTGACAGAAGTCCGGTTCGCTGGCCGATATACCGGCCATGGCATCCCGTATGGCGTCCATCGCTGCGGCATCGCCCGAGTCTCCCGTCGCCTGCCCTGTCCCAAACTCAGTAGTCATTGAAATGCAAGTATATCGTGGGCTAACTTAACATATTGGAACCGTTTTGAAAATAACAGTGCGGAGCAGGGGTCTCACTCGAAGCCCCCGGCAGTCGCGCCGGAAGCGGTACGCCCTCTCGTAGATCACTGCACGGAGCGGGAAACGCTCATACCGTCGGCCCGCAAACACCAGTCCATGAGTGACTCAGACTGGACCGACCGTATCGCCGGCGAACGGATGGCGGTCGACCAGCAGTTCAACGAACAGGTCAAAGCGTCGTCGTTCTCCAGCCAGCAGTGGGGGCTGGTGATGACTGCCGTCGAGTTCGAGATCGAGAACCCGGAGGACCCGGACGCCGCTCGAATCGTCGCCGATACGTCGAAACTCTCCAGCGTCATGCCGGAGATGGAACGGGTCGCCAACCAGGGACCGATGGCCGGTCCCGGGGGCGACCAGTCCGGGAATTCGGGCGGCGGCCTCCTCTCTGGCGTCAAGGACGCGCTTGGACTGGGCGGGTCCGGTGGCGGGGACAAGCAACAGAAAGAAGAGGCGGCCCGGCTCGCACAGGCGTACGCTGAGCAACTACAGGAGAAACTGGAGTCGAACGGGCGCTGGAAGTCTGTCTGCGAGCAGGCACAGGGTTAGTCGCCGCTGTGAAACAGTGTTAGCTCCTCGGCCTCGTAGATGTTGATAAGTTCCGTCACGATGTCGTCGTACGACTCGTCCTCGACACGAAGGTCATCGAGGCGCTCCACTGTCTCGGCATCCAGTTCCACGGATGGCATATCTGAACCTTTCAGTGGAACACACTTAATTCCCGCCCACAATCAAAAACAAACGCGAACAGTAGTAACAAATCAGAACCGAAAACGGTTAATGGTCGTTCTCGGTAGAAACACGACACATGCGACCACTGGGTGACTCACCGCTTGTACGGAACGACAAGACGCTCGTGCTGGCCCACGACCACGGACTGGAACACGGTCCCAAGCAGTTCAGCGGCGTCGAGGAGCGCCTCGACCCGCGTGAGGTGTTCGAGATGGCGACCCACGACGCCGTGACGGCGCTAGCTGTCGGGAAGGGCCTCGCCGAAACGTACTACCCGAGCTACGAGGACGACGTGAACCTGCTGGCGAAGCTCAACGGCGGCTCGGACCTCTGGATGGGTGACCCGTACTCGCCCCAGAACTGGTCGGTCGAGTACGCCGCCGAACTCGGTGCCGACGCCGTCGGCTACACCATTTATCCGGGCGTCAACCGCGAGACCGACATGTTCGAGGACTTCCGCCCGGTGCAGGAAAACGCCCGCGACCACGACCTGCCCATCGCCATGTGGTCGTACCCACGCGGACAGGCCATCAAGGAGCACCGCAGTCCCTCGACCATCGCCTACGCGGCCCGTATCGGGCTGGAACTGGGCGCTGACTTCACGAAGGTGAAATACCCCCGCGACAAGGAAGCGATGGCCCACGCCGTCCGCTCGGCGGCCGACAACCGCGTCCTGCTCTCCGGCGGGTCGAAGACTTCCGACCGCGACTTCCTCGAACTCGTCGAGGACTGCATGGACGTCGGCGTCGCCGGCCTCGCCGTCGGCCGCAACGTCTGGCAGCGCGACGACCCCTACGACATCCTCGACAAGCTCGAAGGCGTCATCTTCGAGGACGCGACCGCCGACGACGTCCTGTAGGCCATGGACGAGGAGACGCGCCGAGCCGTCGCCGCGGCGGACGAGGCGTTGCCTTACAGCGACGCGCTCCCCGACACTATCGACACCGGCCGGGTCGTCTTCGGCTTCGACGGCTACCTCGACCGCGTCCGGGAGGTCGTCGCCGACCGCATCGACCCCGAGAGCCACGAGCGCCTCGCCACGCTGGAGGGCTTCGGCGACCGCATCGACCGGTCCGTCGCCGCCGACAGTTCGCTTTCCTTCGAGTGGCTCCAGCAGGGCAACCGGACCGGCGGCCACACCAGCCACCTCGCGCGGGCCTTCGGCGGCTGGTCGTTCGACCCGGTGATGGTCGGGATGTACGGCGACCCGGTCCACGAGGCCTTCGAGTCGGAGTTCGGCGACTACGAACTCCACTCGCTTGGCGAACCCGGCGTCACCGACGCCGTCGAGTTCGACGACGGGAAGCTCATGCTCACCGAAATCGGCGACACGATGACGCTGGACTGGGCCGAACTCGACGCGGCCTTCGGCCACGACCGACTGGCTGAGACGCTGGACGGCGCGAGCCTGTTAGGGACCGGCTACTGGTCGGAGACGCCGGACCTGCCGACGGTCTTCGACGGTCTGCGCGACCTCTGGGGCGACATCGACGACCCGCCGGGGACGGTGCTGGTCGACCCCGGCGACGTACGCAAACTCGACGCCGACCGCCTGCGGGCCGGACGCGAGGCCATCGGCCGACTGGACGAGGTGACCGACGTGGTGGTCACCTCGAACCGCGCCGAGACGGGCGTGCTCGCCGACGCCTACGCCGGCGAGGCCGACCGCTCCTTCGAGGCGGCCGCCGAGGCCGTCGCGGAGGCGCTGGAGCCGACCTGGTTCGTCGGCCACGGCGTCGAACGCTCCGTCGTCGTCTCGGAGACGGGCACCGACAGCGTGGCCGTCCCCGCCGTCTCTGACCCGGAACTGACGACCAGCTCCGGCGACCACTTCAACGCCGGGCTCGGCCTCGCCCGCATCGCCGGCCTCCCGTCCGCCGCCGCCGTCGTCGTCGGCAACGCCGTCGCCGGATACTTTGTTCGGACCGCCGACCAGCCGTCGCTGGCCGACGTGCGCGCGTTCGTCGACGACTACCTCGAGAAGTTCTGAGCGCCCCGCTTGGAGTTCTATTTCTGCGCGAAGCCCCGTCTTAGAGCCGCCGTACCGTCACACCGTCTCGGAGCGAGTCGATATCCGCTAGGTCGGGGACGGCCGTTCCGGCCCGCTGGACGACCTGCGCGGAGACGGCCACGCCGGTCCGGAGCGCCGTCTCGTCGTCCGCGCCGGCCTCCCAGGCGCTCAGGACGCCCGAGAGGAGCGCGTCGCCGGCCCCGACGGTGTCGACGACGTCGACGTCGAGCGCCTCGGCGTACAGACGGCCCGCGTCGCCGACGAGGACCGCGCCGTCCGGGCCGAGTGAGGCCAGCACGCGGTCGAAGCCCCGCTCACGGAACGTGTCCGCCGCGTCCGCACACCCCTCGACGGTGGACACGTCGGCCCCGGTCGCGTCGCCGAGTTCGGCGCGGTTGGGCTTGCAGAGCCCGTACTGGGCGTCGAGGGCCCGGAGCACGTCGCCGCCGGTGTCGACGACGGTCTCCCAGTCGCCGCCGGCCGCGATGCGGTCGATGGCCTCGGGGGACAGCCCCGGCGGCAGGCTCCCACCGACGAGCACGCGGTCGGGAGACTGCGCTCGCACCCGTTCGAGCAGCGAGTCGGCGACAGCCTCCTCGACGGTCGGCCCGGCCTGGTTCAGTTTGTACTCCTCCGCGGCCGCGATGGCGGTGGTGTTGAGCCGGGTTATCCCGTCTACGTCGACGAAGGCCGTCTCGACGCCGTCGCCCTGCAGCGTCTCCCGGATGAACGAGCCGGTGAACCCGCCCAGCAGTCCCGTCGCGACGCAGGGCCGGTCCATCGCGGTGAGCAGTTGCGCGGCGTTGATACCCTTCCCGCCCGCGTCGAACTGCGCGCTGTCGGCCCGCATGACGCGGTCGGGGGCCATCTGTTCCTCGAACTGGACTGTCTGGTCGACTGCAGGGTTGTAGGTGACGGTGACAATCATGTGCTGACCTCCTCAACGGGCACGTCGGCGTCTGCGAGCGCTGTGGCGAGTGCCCCCGACGGGCTGGCGTCGGTGACGAGCAAATCGACCTGGTCCAGGTCGGCGAAACTGACGAAGCTCCGGTCGCCGAACTTCGACGCGTCGGCGACCAGCACGACCCTGCGGGCGCGTTCGACCATCAGTTCCTTGACGGCCGCCTCGTCCTCGTTTGGCGTCGACAGCCCGGCGGCGCTGTCGAGGGCGTTGGTCCCCAGGAACAGCAGGTCGAAGTTCATCCGCTCGATGGCGCGCTCGGCCGTCGGGCCGACGAGCGCACGGGTTCGGGGCCGCAGACTGCCACCGGTGAGTTTGGCGTCAACGTCCCGTTCGGCCAGTTCTGTCGCGAGGTCCGGCATGTTCGTCGCCGCGACATAATCACTGTCCGGAACCGCACGGGCCACTTCCATTGTCGTCGAACCCGCGTCGAAACAGACGACCTGTCCCTCCCGGACCTCCTGCGCGGCTCGCTCCGCAATCGCTTGTTTCTCGGCGTAGTGGTCGACCTCACGCTGGCCGTAGGGTCGTTCGGTGCCGACAGAGGACGCCGGTACCGCGCCGCCGTGGGATCGCTCGATCCGGCCTTCGGATTCCAAATCCCGGAGGTCGCGGCGTATCGTCGCCTTCGAGAACTCCAGTTCCGCGGCCAGCTCCGACACTGAACAGCCGTCTCGCTCTGTCACCAACTGGACGATAGTGCGCTTTCGCTCGGCCGGGAGCATTCTTTCGGGCGTGATTGTTTCGCTTCGGTTTTACCTCTTTCTATTGGACCGTGCTTGTTTCTGCCCAGATAGAACGCGAGAAAACTGCTTACAGTTCGTCGATAACCGCGGCGGTTACGTCCGCAGTAGACGCGTCGCCGCCCAGATCCGGCGTTCGAGGGCCTGAGTCGAGCACGGACTCGACAGCCGTTCGGACTGCATCGCCCTGTTCGTCGTAGCCGAGGTGGTCGAGCAACATCGCTGCGGAGAGAATCATCGCTGACGGGTTAGCGATGCTCTCACCAGCGATATCGGGCGCGGAGCCGTGAACCGGCTCGAACAGCGCGTTCTCCTCGCCGATGTTGGCCGACGGCAGCAGGCCGAGGCCGCCGACGAGGCCCGCAGCAAGGTCCGACAGCATGTCGCCGGCGAGGTTCGGACAGATGACGACGCCGTAGTCCTGAGGGTTCATCACGAGGTGCATCGCCAGCGCGTCCATCAGCGCGGTGTCGTAGGACGCCCCCCGGTCGTCGCCGACCGCCGAGGCCGCATCGAGGAACAGGCCGTCGGTGGTGCGCATGACGTTGGCCTTGTGGGCGATAGTCACATCGTCGTAGTCGTTTTGCTTCGCGTAGCTGAAGCCGTACTCGGCGATTTTCTCCGAGGCGTCCTCAGTGATGACACGCGTGCAGGTGGTGACGCCGTCGGCGATTTCGCTCTCGATGCCCTTGTAGACGCCCTCGGTATTCTCCCGGATGAACACGATGTCGGTGTCGGGCTGGACGGCGTCTAGACCAGGATACGAACGGGCTGGGCGGACGTTGGCGAACGAGCCGACAACCTGCCGGAGCGGCAAGATTACGTCGGCCGCCGTCTCACCGGCCGCGCCGAACAGCGTCGCGTCGGCGTCAGCCGCCAAGTCACGCGTCTCCTGCGGGAGCGCCTCGCCGGTTGCTTCCTTCACTGCGTCGCCGGCCTCGCCCTCAATAAAGTCGAAGTCGACGGTATCGATGGCCTCCAGCACTTCCACCGCAGCGGGTGTGACCTCCTGTCCGATTCCATCGCCGGGAATAACGGCTATCTCGTGTGTCATGGCGGGAGGGACGTACCCGCCCGGTGAAAGTGGTTCGGTTCCAACTATCTCCTGCGAATCGCCGGTGCACCACATGCGAGTGACCGGTTCGCGCTATCGGCGCGGCAGCGAAGAAAACGACAGACAGTGGACACGCTCAGGGGAATGGCACGGGTGACCAGCGGACGACGTGAGCGTGTGGAGGGCCGAAGCGAATCAGGGGTGATCGCTGGCGACCCGTGCGCAACTGTTCGTAGCGATGGTGGCTATGTATGTTCTATCTCAATACTACGAACACAGTTGATACTATGTATACTAACAATACAATCTGTGCTACTGGTGTACGCCATGGACTGAGACAGACTACCAGAGTCATCTACGAATACGGTCCTCGCAACCGCCCGCCAGCTATCGGTACAGCATCGCCTGCGCGACCTTCTCACCGCGGTAGTAGCCGGGTGCGGTGGCAACTGTCGCTGTCTTCGTCTCTCCTTCGACGGTCACCACGCGGTACTCCCGTTCCGGAACCGAGATGTCCTCACGCATCAGCCGCTGGAACCGCTTTCTAGCCGCCTCCCGGTCGTCGGGGTGGAGAAAGTCGCTCGCCTTCTTCCCAGCAATCTCGGTGAAGGAATCCGCATCGAGAAATGCGACGGCCGCCTCGTTAGCGTACAGAGCTTCCCAGTTATGATCAAAGAGGAGGATCGGGATCGGTGCAGTGTCGACGAGATTGTGGTATCTGTCTTCCGTGCGCCGCACCGCGGTTTCGGCTCGACTGCTCCGGACCGCGTTCCTGACCCGGTTTGCCAGCACGGTGTACTGCTCTGTCCCGGTCCCCTTCTGGAGGTAATCGGTGACCCCGGCCGAAATCGCTCGGCTTGCGATTTCTTCCGAGCCCTTGCCGGTAAACAGGAGAAACGGGAGTCCGGGATAGTCGTCTCTGACCAGTTCGAGAAAGTCCAGCCCGTCCTTTTGCGGCATATCGTAGTCACTGACGACGCAATCGACCCGGGCGTCCTGAAGCACTGTCAGCGCGTCATCAACGCTCGTCGCGGTCTCAACGGAGAACGCGTCGTCTTCCCGTTCGAGGAACTCCGAGACGATATCGGCGAAGCCGGAATCGTCGTCAACGTGGAGCACTCTGATGTTATCTATCGAGAAGTGGTCCATGCGGGCGTCTCCCAACTGTATGCAGGTATCGTGTGAAACCACGAAAGCGTTGGGTTGTATTTTAGATGGTATGACAATCGAGACAACAGAAGCTCAGAGCTTGTGTCGGAACGCGTGGAGGACGTTCTCTCCGGTCTCGGTCAGTTCCACCTGCTTCGTCCGACCGACATCGTTGACCTCAATGTAGCCGTCTTCGACCAGCGGGTCGACGATGTTGGCGTTCAACAGCGCGAACTTCGCTTTCTCGTTTGCCGGGTCCGCATCGTCGATGAACGAAAGCCGGGCGTCCTCAGCGAACCCGATGAGGTCCGATTTCTTTGCCGTGTACTTGTCTGTATTTGTCCGCGTGAGATAGTCCAGCACTGCGACCTGGTCACGGGAAATGGCTTCGATGGGGTACGAGGGGAGGACCTCCGCGCGGTCCATCCCGCGTGTGAGAGGCTTCGCTGAAATCGGTGGGACGTGTTCTTCTGGGTGGACGTAGTAGGCCGTCGCCGCTGTGGCCATACATGCGATTGCGCTCCCGATAGCTGCCACCTTGGGTCCTGTAGAGACGTTGACGCGTACGATGTCCTCGGGATGGTCGGCGGTCAGTGTCGTGACCTCGGCCAGCACATCATACAGGTCGTGTAAATCTGTTTGTCGTAGTTCGACGCTGACACCGTCGGCGTCCAGTTCTTCGATAAGTGCTTGCTGATACGGTGTCAACCGTGACAGCTCCGGCGTCGCCGTGAGGAGGTATACGTCGTCAGCGTTGTGCTGGTGAATCGGCTCGGTGACCCGGTCGCGTTCGTGTCCCAGCGGCGCGATGTGTATCTCCCGAATCTGATCCATGCGGGAAGAACGCGCCCCGCACAGCTATTGGTCTTGCCATCTCCAAGGGAGAAATCGACAGAGGCCGACGGTAGTAGCTGCCCTCCGCGATCTGGATATCGGCGCTTCAAAATGAGCGCACTGCGCGCACGGCTCTGCCGTCCGCACAAACCGAGGTCACAAAGTGACCTCGCGTCAATCGTCCGCTTCGATATCCGACCGCGTCTGATCGAGGTACGGCAACTGCGAGGCTGTCTCCTCGATAGCGTTCTTGTTAGCCTTCATCAGCGCCGTCGTGTCCCAGTTGCCCTCGACGAGCGCCTCGCGCTGGGCGCGGTCAACGCTGACGTTGATCTCGTTGTCGCCGTAGGTGACAGTCTCCGCTCGCACGTCAACCTCAATCTCGCCGTCGGGGTTGTCATCAACCCACTGCTGGAGCGCGTTGATCGTCTCGTGGTCGGCGGTGACCGTCGGGATGCCGAGCGCGAGACAGTTCCCGGCGAAAATCTCTGCGAAGCCCTCGCCGATGATGGCGTCGATGCCCCAACGCATCAGGGCCTGTGGCGCGTGTTCGCGGGAGGAGCCACAGCCGAAGTTGTTGTTGACGACCATCACGTTCGAGTCCTGAAACCGCTCCTCGTTGAACGGGTGGTCCTTCTCGTTGTCCTCGTCGTCGAACCGCAGGTCGAAGAAGGCGAACTCGCCCAGCCCGTCGAAGGTGACGACCTTCATGAACCGCGCCGGGATGATCTGATCCGTGTCGATGTCGTTCCCGCGAATCGGGATGCCGGAACCCTCGACGTAATCGACCGACGGGATGTCCTCAGTGGGGTCGCTCACGCTAAATTCACCTCCTTCAGTTCGCGCACGTCAGAGACCTCGCCAGTGATGGCCGCGGCGGCCACCATCCGGGGGTTCATCAGGACCGTGCGGCCGTCCTTGCTGCCCTGCCGACCGACGAAGTTCCGGTTGGAGGAAGAGGCACAGGCCTCGTCGCCCTCCAGTTGGTCCTCGTTCATGCCCAGGCACATCGAACAGCCGGCGTTTCGCCACTCGAAGCCGGCCTTCTCAAAGATGTCCTTGAGCCCTTCTTCCTCGGCGGCGCGCTGGACGCGCTGGCTGCCGGGGACGACGAACGCGCGCACGTCGTCGGCGACTTCTCGGCCCTTGACGATGCGAGCCGCGCGTCGCAGGTCGGGGAGTCGAGCGTTCGTACAGGAGCCGAGGAAGGCCACGTCAATGTCGTAGCCTTCCATGGTCTCGCCGGGCTCGACGCGCATGTGCTCCTGAGCGCGGCGGGCGGTGTCGACCTTGTCGTCGGCCAGCGACTCGGGTTCCGGAATCGGGTCGTCGATGCCGATGCCCTGGCCGGGTGTGGTTCCCCAGGTGACGACCGGGTCCAGTTCGCTGGCGTCGATTTCGACGACGTCGTCGTATTCGGCGTCGTCGTCCGAGCGGATGGACTCCCAGTACGGCTTGAGTTCCTCGAACTTCTCGGGGTGCTCCTGGAAGTAGTCCGTCTGCTCCAGCCACTCGTAGGTGGTCTCGTCGGGGTTGACGTAGCCCGCGCGAGCGCCGCCCTCGATGGACATGTTACAGATGGACATCCGCCCCTCCATGTCGAGGTTCTCGATGGTCTCGCCGGCGTACTCGTACACGTAGCCGACGCCACCCTCGGTGCCGAGCCGGCGGATGATTTCGAGGATGATGTCCTTGGCCTCGACGCCCTCGTCGAGTTCGCCGGAGACCTCTATCTTGCGGACCTTCTGTTTCTCCATCGCGATGGTCTGGGTGGCCAGCACGTCCCGAATCTGGCTGGTCCCGATACCAAAGGCGAGCGCACCGAAGGCACCATGAGTCGATGTGTGGCTGTCGCCACAGACGATAGTCTTGCCGGGCTGGGTGATGCCCTGCTCCGGGCCGATGACGTGGACGATCCCCTGATCGCCCGTCGTCGGGTCGGAAAACTGGATGCCGGCGTCGCGGACGTTCTCTTCGAGTTCGGCCATCATCGTCTCGGCCGCGTCGTCGCTGTAGGGCCGGTCCTGGTTCGCGGTTGGGACGATGTGGTCAACTGTCGCGTGGGTCAGGTCCGGGCGCGCGACTTCGAGGCCGCGCTCTTTGAGCATACCAAAGGCCTGCGGGCTGGTGACCTCATGAATGAGGTGCAGCCCGACGAACAGTTGGTCCTGACCGTTCGGCAGGGTTGTGACCTTGTGCTGGTCCCATACCTTGTCGTACAGCGTTCCCGAACTCATACTGTCTCGTCCCGTCCTTCAGTTCCGCGCTCGTACGCGCGGGTGACACCCTCGTCGGGAGCTTCGTGGTCGATGTCTTCCATCGTCTCGTCAGTCTCCTCCTCCGCATCGCGTTCGCCGCCGTCGGCAGCCACAACCGGGCCGCGGCGGAACACCGCGCCGAAGGTCCCGTTCGTCTCGGGGTGGGTGTGCTCGATGCTGCCCATCGTTGTGCGCGATTCGCTCTGTTCGCCGTCCGTCGTATCCGTGCGTTCGTTAGTCATCTGCTGGAGCTTCTGTCTTCTCTGCGTCGGCGTCCTCGCCCCACGCGAACAGTTCGCGCAGGTTCTCGCCGACGGCTTCGATCTGGTGGTTCTGTTCTGCGTCGCGATACTGCTTGTAGGCGGGTCGGTTGGCCTGGTTCTCGTTGATCCACTCGCGGGCGAACTCGCCGTTTTGGACCTCTTCGAGAATCTTCTCCATGCCATCGCGGTCGATGACTTCCTCGCCGCGGGTCAACCCACCGTACTCGGCGGTGTCGGAGACGGAGTTCCACATGCCCATGTGGCCGCCCTCGTACATCAGGTCGACAATGAGCTTGAGTTCGTTCAGACACTCGAAGTAGGCCATCTCCGGGGCGTAGCCGGCATCGACCAGCGTCTCGAAGCCGGCCTTGACCATCTCGGTGACGCCGCCACAGAGGACGGCCTGCTCGCCGAAGAGGTCCGTCTCGACCTCCTCCTGGAAGGACGTCTCGATGACCCCGGCGCGAGTGCAGCCGATGCCCTTGGCGTAGGCCAGGGACTCCTCCTTGGCGTTGCCGGTCGCGTCCTGATACACTGCGATGAGACCCGGCGTTCCCTCGCCGCGCTCGTAGGTCCGGCGCACGAGGTGGCCGGGGGACTTCGGCGCGACCATCGTCACGTCCACGTCCTCCGGCGGTTCGATCTGGCCGTAGTGGATGTTGAAGCCGTGGGCGAACTGGAGCGTGTCGCCGGCGTCGAGTTCGTCCTCGATGGCCTCGTACACGGCCGGCTGAATCGTGTCGGGGACGAGCATCACGACGCGGTCTGCCTCACCGGCGGCCACGTCGGGGGTCTCGACCCGGAGGCCGGCGTCCTCGGCGTCGGCCCAGGAAGACGAATCCTCCCGGAGACCGACGATTACGTCTACGCCGGACTCGTGGAGGTTCAGCGCGTGGGCGTGGCCCTGCGACCCGTATCCCAGCACGGCTACGGTCTCGTCGTCGATAGTCGATACGTCAGCGTCCTCGTCGTAATAGACTGTTGTGGTAAGTTCGTCAGACATCTTTCTCTAATGTTTTCGGGCCGCGTTCCAGTGCGGCGGCCCCGGTTCGCACAATCTCCTGCACGTCGAACTGCTTGAACGCCTCGATGGCGGCGTCGATCTTCTGCTTGCTGCCCGTAATCTCGACGGTGACAGAGTCGGTCGACGCGTCGACGGCCTGCCCGTTGTACATGTCGGCGACGGCGTTGACGTCGTCGGGCTTCTCGCCGCTGACTTTCACCAGCGCGAGCTCCCGGCGGACGGCCTCGCCTTCGAGTTCCCTGACCGAGATGACGGGAACGAGCTTCCGCAGTTGCTTTTTCGCCTGGTCGATCCCCGGGTCCGGCTCCTCGATGAGGATCGTCATCCGGGCTGTGTCCTCGTCGACTGTTGGCCCGACGGTGAGACTTTCGATGTTGAACTGCCGCCGGCTGAACAGCGCCGACACCTCCGACAGCACGCCCGGTCGGTGTTTGACCAGCGCGGACAGCACCGCCTGGCGCGGTTCGTGTGTCACTTCGGCCTCGGGGTCGACGCGGATTCCCTGCGTGTTGCGTCGGCCCTTCGGGCGCATCCGTTCGTCCGGCGCGGGGCCTGGCATTCCTCCAGTCATTGTTAGATCATGTCCAGATGGTCTTCGTTGAGCGCGAACAGGCCGTTGTCACCGCCGCTGGGGACCATCGGGAAGACGTTCTCCCCGGGGTCGATATGGGCGTCGATGACGCTCGGGCCGTCGTAGTCGCGTGCTTCCTGTATCGTCTCCTCGACGTTCTCGTAGGATTCGAGCGTGAACCCGCGTGCGCCGAAGGCCTCAGCGAGCTTGTCGAACTGCGGAATCCACGGGTACTCCGAGGCCATCCGGCGGCCCTCGTAGAAGCCGTCCTGCCACTGCCGGACCATCCCGACCGCCTCATTGTTGAGGACGACGTAGGTGATGTCCAGTTGCTCTCGAACGGCGACGGAAAGGCCCTGGACAGTCATCAGGAACGAGCCGTCGCCGTCGAAGCAGACGACCTCCTGGTCCGGGGCGGCGAGTTTCGCGCCGATAGCGGCGGGCACGCCGTACCCCATCGTCCCGAGACCATGCGAAGACACCCACGTGCGGGGTTCGGTGTACTCCCAGAACTGGGAGGCCCACATCTGGTGCTGGCCGACGCCGGTACAGACGATGGTGTCGTCAGGTGTCACGTCCGAGAAGCGCTCGACGACGTACTGCGGCTTCAACGGCTCGTCGTCGGGCGTGTCGTACTCCATCGGGTACTCGTCTTTCCAGGTCTGGCACTGGTCGCGCCACTCGTCGGCGTCCGGTGCGCGCGGCATCGCATCGAACAGCTGCCGCAGCACGTTCCGGGCGTCCCCGATGAGTGGGTAGTCAGCGTAGACGTTTTTGCTGATTTCGGCGGGGTCGATGTCGACGTGGATGACCTCCGCGTCGGGGGCGAAGGAGTCGACGCCCCCGGTCAGGCGGTCGTCGAAGCGCGTCCCGATAGCCAGCATGCAGTCGGTGTTGCTAATCGCCATGTTGGCGTAGCCGGTGCCGTGCATCCCGGCCCATTCGAGCGAGAGTTCGTGGTCTTCGGGGAAGGAGCCGATACCGGGCATCGTCGTGATGACCGGAATCTCGTACTCCGTGGCGAACTCACGGAGCGCGCTCGACGCGTTCGCCTTGATGACGCCGCCGCCCGAGAGGATGACCGGGCGGTCGGCAGCGGCCAGTGCCTCTGCGGCTTCCTGGACGTTCTCGTCGTCGGCTTCCTCGGGCACCTCGTAGGTCTCCGGCGTCTCCGGCGTGCCGGGTTCGACCTCGGTCTCGCCCTGGGTCACGTCCTTCGGAAGGTCGACCAGCGTCGGTCCCTGCCGGCCGGCATCGGCAAGCGCAAACGCTTCGCTGACATCGTCGCCGACTGTATCGGAGTCGGCGGCGAAGTAGCTCTCCTTCGTGATGGGCTGGGTGATGCCGACCGTGTCCGTCTCCTGGAAGGCGTCGTTGCCGACGAACTCCGTCGGGACCTGGCCGGTCAGTGCGATGACCGGGTCCGAATCCATGTTGGCGTCGGCGATGCCGGTCACGAGGTTCGTCGCGCCGGGCCCGGACGTGGCGAAACAGACGCCGGGGTCGCCGGTGACGATGCCGTACGCGTCTGCCGCGTGTGAGGCCCCCTGTTCGTGGGCCATCGTGACGTGGTTGATGTCTGAGTCGTACAGCGCGTCGTAGACGGGCATGATCGCGCCGCCCTGAACGCCGAAGACGTAGTCTGTCCCGGCGTTTTCAAGCGCACGGATGACCGATTGTGCGCCCGTTGTGACCGGTTCCGGTTCGGTTTCTGGCTCCGTGTCGTCCTCTTCCTTGGGGACGGATGCGCGTTCGCTCATCGTGTTAGCCCTCCATCTGTTCGTGTTCGGGGTCGATACCGCGGTGATGTGTGTGCTGCGTGCATGACTGATGACTCTGTGGTGGTATGACGAATCGATTCGGCCGGGGGTGAAAAGGTGAAGAGAGGGGCTATAGTGCCCCTACAATACGCACGCCGAGAATAGCGGTCGCGGTGCTGGCGGGGGTTCGAACCTGTTGTCCAGCAGCCGCGGTCATCACACCCGAATGCAGTTCGTCCCGAATAATAAACGTTCTGTGATAGCTGTTGGCGGGCAGCCGCTCGAAACCGGGTACTCACCGGTGGCTGGTCACTCGTAGTGACGGCCGGAAGCGAGGTCATTGGCCTACGCCCGGACCTCCTCGCTCTCCTCGGTCACGCCGATCTCCTCGGCGAACCGTTCGAGCACCGACAGGGTGACCTGTTCCTCCGCGCCGTACTCTTTGACGCGGCGGGTCACTTCTCTGACCTCCGCCTCGGTCGGGTCGTAGCCCGCGTCGACGAGCCGCTCCCGAACCGAGTGGGCCCCGGTGTGCTTGCCGAGCACGAGTTCGCGCGTGGCCCCGACCATCTCGGGGGTCATGACGCCCGGCTCGAACGTGTCGGAGTTCTCGATGACACCGGCGGCGTGGATGCCGCTCTCGTGGGAGAAGGCGTTGCGCCCGACGACGGGCTTGTTCGCCGGCACCCCGATGTCGGATTTCTCCTCGACGATCCGCGACAGCTCCGTGATGCGGGTGGTGTCGATTCCGGTGTCGACGTCGTACAGCGACTCCAGCGCCATCACGACCTCTTCGTAGGCCGCGTTGCCGGCGCGTTCGCCGATGCCGTTGACCGACACCTGCGCCTGACTGGCTCCAGCTTCGAAGCCGGAGATGGCGTTGGCCGACGCCAGCCCGAAGTCGTCGTGCGTGTGCACGTCGATGTAGGCGTCGGTGCAGTCGTCGACGATTTCGATGAGGTCGTAGAACCGCCGCGGCGTGGCGACCCCACACGTGTCCGGAATGTTAATCCAGTCCGCCCCCGCCGCGGACGTGGCCTCGATGACTTCGACGAGGAAGTCCTCGTCGGTCCTCGTGGCGTCCATCGGCGAGAACATGCATTCGACGCCCGCATCTTTGATCATCTCGACACAGTCGACGGCAGTGTCGAGCGCCTCTTGACGGGTCGCGTGCATGGAATCCTGCAACTGTACATCCGACGTCGAGACGAAGGTGTGGACCATGTCCACACCCGAATCCAGAGCCGCCTCGATGTCTTTCTCGACCACGCGCGCCAGTCCGCAGGTCGTCACTCGCGTGGACTCAGCGATATCGCGCACTGCCTCGAACTCCGCGTCGGAGTTGACGGGGAACCCGGCCTCGATGACGTGGGTCCCCATCTCGTCGAGCAGCGCGGCTATCTCGCGTTTGTCCTCGTAGTTGAACGACGTACGTGGTGACTGCTCACCATCGCGCAGCGTGGTGTCGAAAATCCGTGCGTCTGTAATCTCAGACGTGGAATCCAGTGTGCCCTGGAAGAACTCGATCCGCCGGAGATTCCGACGTGCCCTCGTTGTTGGACATAAGCACCCGTAACTGGATGCTTCCACTATTTATACTTGTTCATAAGGCGGTGGCACGTCGACACGGCACACAGCCGCAAGCCGGGTATTGCAGCCAGCGCGACTGCCGCGCGTCAGACAGGTGGGGAGGATTTTTGCTCCGTCCGCGCATGGATGTGGCTATGAGTGATTTCGAGGGCCTGGACCTGCAGGCCGTGGAGGACCAGATGGACGAGGACCGTGACGGGGCCGGCAGCAACCGCGTCGTGCTGGGCGTCCTCGACGGGTCGGAACCGTCCGAACAGTGGGTCAACACCATCGAAAACGGGTCGGTCCTGGTTCTCAACGTCGAAGGCGACCTGAACGAACTCGCCGCCGGGTTCGCCCGCCCGGTCCGGGAGGCCGGTGGGGAACTGATGCACTTCCGTGGGTTCCTGATTGTGACGCCACCGGGAGTCAGCATCGACTCCGAACGCCTAGATTGAGCGCCAGAACAGCCGGTCCCCACCGAGCAGTCCTGTCGCGGGCGATGCGTTTCTGCGGCCATTCGCCGAACCCGAAGCGTAGCGATCTTGATCGACACCACCACAGTTAGCACGACCGTTCAGGGGAGAGCAGGCGCTGTAACAGTCCGTTCCACGCTCGAATGCCGTGGTTCCACGCTTGCCAGTAGGTGTCGAAGAACCGGGACGCTCCACAGTCAGTGTGGCTCGGTCTGGTCGCAATCTGAGCGTGGCATTCCGGGCAGCGATAGTGCGTGCTACCGCGTTGCTCGACCACGACCCAGTCACCGTCGTACCTGCTCTGGTGCCCACAGTCCGGACAGAACAGTGTCGCCTTTGTAAGGCCACCGTGCTCGGTCCGGGAGTCAGTTGGGGACATCCTCACTTAGACGGTGGCTATCGACTGGAAAAGAACCTGCCTATGAGGGGTCTATACGGCTACTAGTACAGGGGAGGTCATTATATTCGCGTCCAGCGAGTGTCTCCCCCGGTACCGCTAGTCGGCCGCGCCGACACCCGCGGCTACCTGCGCGGATACCAGCGTCAGGTAGTGGCCGTCCGGGTCCCGGATTCGGACGCCGTCATCGACCGACGTGACCGCAAGCGCGTCGTCGGCGACCTCCTTGGCCGTCGATTTCGGGTCGTCAGCGACAACGCCGAAGTCGACGTGGACACCGCCGCGGGCGTCGGCGATGCCCAGCCGCGGCGACCACAGTTCCAGATCGAGTTCGCCAGTCGAGAGTCTGACCCGGCCCTCGTCACGGCCGTCGTCGACCACCTCGAACCCGAGCGTGGTGTAGAACTCCATCGCCGAGGACAGCTCCTCGGCTTCAAGGACGAGTTCGAACAGGCCCGTGACGCCAGTGCCGTCGATCGCACGCTCCCCGAGTTCGACGCAGTTGCCCTCCGGGTCGTAGAAGTACAGCGAGCGCGCGTCGCCGAAGGTGTGTTCGACCAGGTCGAAGCGCTCGTCCAGCCGGTCGTACCAGTCGTCGTACTCCCGCTCGGGGATTGTCAGTGCGTAGTGCGTGTGGAGCCCACCGCGCGGCACTGTTCCCGGTGCACGGAGTCTAAGCTCGGTATCACCGGCCGCGAGTACGGCTTCATCTGGGCCCTCTGAAACGATGTCGAGCTCCAGAAAGGCCTCGTAGAACGCTGTGGCACGGTCTGGATACTTCACTTCTAGCGTGAGCCAGGCGGGCGATGAGAGCATAATCGGCGCTTCGACCGCCACCGACAAAGCCGCTGTGGACCCGTTTCGGGAGCGAAACAACCCCAGCACGCGTGTTTCCCGTTCTCGACCATTTATTCACCTCAGGCTCGTATGGAAGCGTATGCCAATGAAAGGCCAGGGCGAGGCAACGGAGTGGCTAGAGACGAACCGCTGGGAGCGCGGCGTGAGCTACATTCCGTATCCCGACGAAATGATGGTCCGGGCGAGTCACGTTCTCGAAACGGAAGCCGGTGTGTTCGTCGTCGACCCGATAGACGTCGACGGTATCGACGAGCTATTCGCTGAGTTCGGCGCGGTTGCCGGCGTCGTCATTCTGCTGGATCGGCACAAACGTGACAGCGCCGCCGTTGCAAACCGACACGACGTATCAGTGTACATCCCCGACTGGATGTCTGGCGTCGAAGAGGATATCGACGCGCCGGTCGAACGCATGCATCGACAACTGCCGGACACGGACTACGGCGTCCACAAGATAATCGATAACACGTTCTGGCAAGAAGCCGCGCTGTATGGCGATGCAGACGACACGTTAGTCGTCCCCGAAGCGGTCGGGGCGGCGGACTACTTCCTCGCCGGCGACGAGCGGCTCGGCGTCCACCCGATGTTGCGCCTGTTCCCGCCGAAGAAGCTCAGCCGCCTCGACCCCGAGCGAGTACTGGTCGGACACGGAGAGGGCGTGATGGAGGACGCCGCCGAGGCCATCGCCTACGCACTTCGCGGGTCTCGCGGCCGGACGCCGGGGCTGTACGCGAAGAACCTCAAGTCGCTCGTGCTCGGCTGAACCGGGGCAAGCGACGCCGTTTTACCCGGGCCGTGCGAAAGAATGGCGTGGTCTACGTCACACGCGGACTCGTCGAGACGCTGTTACGGCTCGCCAGCGAGGCCGAACCTGACGACGTGACGATTTCGCTGGCCGTCACACCTGCAGGGGACCTTCCCGATGCGGACCTACCAGACGAAACACCGGTATTTACTGACTTCTACCTCCCCTCAGCCGGGGCCTCCGTGAAGGCGGTGTTCGGCGTTGATCTGGGGACGCCGGCCGGCCAGACGCAGGGCCGGTTCGTCTCCCATCCCGACGGCTACATGGGAGTCAGCAAGACCGACGACCTCCACGAGGTGGTCTTCGTCGGCATCCCGCCGTGGGATATCGACGCCTTCGGGGCCTTTGACAGAGCCGGGCAGGCACAGGAGATTACGGTTCTCGACGTCGAACCGCCCGAGAAGTATCCGCAGTAGCGGCCCGACTACTCCAGATAGCCCAAGTCCCGCAACTGGTCGGTGATATCCTGAAACTGTGCTTCGGTCAGTTCTCCTTCCCGCTGGTGTTCGACGACGATACTCCGGAGCAGGAACCGAACGAGGTCGGACGTACTGGAGAAACTCGTCCCTTCGATAGTCTCTTCGACGCGCTCCGCGAGGTCCTTCGGGATGGATACTGTGGTGTAGTCAGCCATATCGGGACGGAGGCGGGCCGTCGGGATATGCGTTATGTCCCAGTTCAGCGCGGGTCCGTCGCCTCAGTGTCGAACTGGCCCATCGTCGCGTGATTGGTCGGCGAGAACATCTTCGGCGCATGGCGGGACCGGGACTGGTCGTCCGCGCTGTCGAATGGCAGCGTGGTTGTCGGGTACGAGTCGTCGTTTCGAGGGGTCGTGATTCGTGTTGTCATCCTGGGGGTGGTGTCGGCCGGCGTCTGTGGTTCGTGGGCAGTGCAATGTGTGGGTCGCGTGCGGGGCGTACGTCGGATACAAGCATTGGGTACCACCACCTTTTGCCCCATCCATCATAAATGTTCATGATGTAGGTGTGGAAAATACTGTCTCATGGTAACAAGTGTTTTGGTAATAGGTAACACAGCGTTGGCCAGTAGCCAGATTACAACTGCTACCGTGCCTCTCGCGTCTGTTCGACTGCTTCAGACGACGAACTGAATCTCGTACTCAGTCAGGTTTTCGTATCCGTCGGGGGTGACGACGGCGATGTCCTCGATTCTCACACCACCCACGTCGGGATCATAGAGGCCAGGTTCAATGGTGACGATGTGCCCGGGTTCGAGCTCCCCCCCGTTCGGTGCCAGCCGTGGAAGCTCGTGGACATCCAGCCCGACGCCGTGGCCCGTGCTGTGGATGAACCCAGTCTCCGTTCGGTCGTCGTCACGCAACGTCGGCTCGCCGGCGTCCTCGTACACGTCACAGACAGCGTCGTGTACGTCTGCACCGGTCGCGCCGGGTTCCAGCGCGTCGAACGCAGCGTCCACCGCGCGTTCAGTGAGGTCGTACCACTCACGCACCGTCTCGCTTGGCTCGCCTTTGACGAACGTCCGCGTCATGTCGGCGTGGTACTTCGTCATCTTGTCCTGTGGGAAGATGTCGATGATAATCGGCTCGTGAGCGAGGAGCGGCCCGCTCCCGCGGTCGTGAGGGTCCGCAGCGTCCGCGCCACAGGCGACGATTGTTTCGTCCAGCGAGCAGCCGTTGCGGAGCAGCGTCACCTCGATCTCCTCTTTCACCCGCTCGCTCGTCAGCGTCTCGCCGTCGACTTCGAGCGTGTCATCTTCCGCAATGTCCGACGCGTCAAGCAGCGACTCGGCCGCCGCCATCGCCGCTTCGTTTGCCCGCTGTGCCGTCCGGATGTGGTCGACTTCCGTCTCTGTCTTCGTCGCTCTGATCTCCGTGACGATGCCGTCAGTGTCGGCCGTCACGTCGACGCCGCGTGCGCGCAGGCCGTCCGCGGTCCGAAGGGGGAACCGCGGCGGCACGGCCACGCTCTCGACGTCGTAAGCCGCGAGGAAGTCCGCGAGGACGTGCGAGACCGCTTCGTCCGGGCCGTACTCCTCGACTTTCTGCTGGTGGTCGAAGTCGACATACCGTTCGACAGTCTCGGCCCGCGACTCGCGCTTGGCTCGGCCGAACTCCAGACTCCGTGGGAAGAGAAGGCGTGTCTCACCGTCGTACAGCGTGATGAACGGGTCCGGCGCGTCAAAGCCCGAGAGATAGTACTGGTCTGACACCTCGGAATCCGCATCGAGGAGGTAGCCATCGACGCCGGCGTCGTCGAGATATGCGTCCAGTGCTGAGAGAGCAGGTTCCATACGTGTCAGATTGGCCCCCATCCCCATATACGTCTCCCACTGCGCCGCTCGGCGGCCCGACATATGGCCACGAATACCATACCGATGCAGTTTGGCCGCTCATTTATTGACGTTCCAGCCCCTCAGTTCTAGTAATGAGTGACTTGTCCGGTGAAGACGTGACCGTTGTCGGTGGCGGCATCGGTGGGCTCTCCGCCGCGTGCTACCTGGCGGACGCAGGCGCGGACGTCTCGCTACTGGAGAAAAACGAGCAACTCGGGGGCCGCGCCTCCCGGCTGGAGGTGGATGGATTCCGGTTCGACATGGGGCCGTCGTGGTATCTGATGCCCGACGTGTTCGAGCGCTTCTTTGCGTACTTCGGCAAGGAGCCACGCGACTACTACGACCTCCAGCGGCTCGACCCGCACTACCGTATCTTCTTCAAGGACGGCGACCAGATCGACGTGACCGGTAACAACGACGAGATGCGCGAGAAGTTCGAGGCGTACGAACCTGGCGCGGGCGAGGCGTTCGAAGAATATCTGTCGACCAGCGAACGCCACTACGAGACGGCGATGAACAAGTTCGTCTACAAGGACCGCTCGAAGCTCCGTGACTGGGTCGACCTCGACGTGATGACCGCCGCCCCGGTCGGCCTCCAGCTCGTCGGCTCGATGCAGAGCCACGTCGAGGACTACTTCGAGCACCCGAAGCTCCAGCAGATAATGCAGTACACGCTTGTCTTCCTCGGCGGCTCACCTCGAACGACGCCAGCGCTGTACAACATGATGAGCCACGTCGATTTCAACCTCGGCGTGTACTACCCCGACGGCGGCGTCGGTGCAGTCGTCGACGGTCTGGTCGAACTCGGCGAAGAACTCGGCGTCACCTACGAGACCGACGCCGAGGTCGCGGAGATTTCCCGACGGAAGGAGGGATTCCTCGTCGAGACGGTTCATGGCGAGACGACCCACCCCGACGAAGTGGTCGTCAACGCCGATTACGCCCACGCCGAGCGTGAACTCCTCCCGGACCACGAACGCCAGTACGACGACGATTACTGGGACGACAAGACGTACGCGCCGTCTGCCTTCCTCATGTACATGGGCGTCGAGGGTGACGTGGAGCCGCTGGAACACCACACACTCGTTCTGCCGACGGACTGGGACCCTCACTTCGACGACATCTTCGAGGAACCGGCCTGGCCCGACGACCCGGCCTACTACCTCTGTGTGCCCTCGAAGACCGACGACAGCGTCGCCCCAGACGGGCACTCGAACCTGTTCGTGCTGGTCCCGATTGCGCCGGGACTGCACGACGGCGACGAGATACGTGAGGAGTACCGCGAGAAGGTGCTGGCCGACATCGCCGACAACACCGGCGTCGACCTGCGCGACCGCATCGTCTACGAGAAGCAGTTCGCCGTCTCCGACTTCGGTGAGCGGTACAACGCCACGGAGGGAACGGCCCTCGGTCTGGCCCACACGCTCCGCCAGACGGCCCTGCTGCGGCCCAACAACCGCTCGTCGGCCGTCGACGGCCTCTACTTCACGGGGTCGTTCACGACGCCCGGCATCGGCGTGCCGATGTGTCTCATCAGCGGTGAACACACTGCAGAGGCGCTCATCGAGGATATCGCCTGAGTAATGCCCGAACTTCCGACCGACCGCATTACCGCCGTTATCCCGCCGGAAGAGACGCTCGTGGGCTACCTGTTGCGCCTCTCCCGGCCGCGGTTCTGGCTGTACCTCGGTGGCCCGGTCATCGTCGGCGTCAGTTATGCGGCCGACGGCCCGGGCGAACTGTTCTCGCCGCTGGCTATCGCGCTGTTTCTGTACTTCACCATCCCCGGGAACGTGTTCCTGTACGGCGTCAACGACATCTTCGACGCCGACATCGACGAACACAATCCCAAGAAAGACGAGGGCCGCGAGGTCAGCTACCGCGGGGACAGCGCTGTCACGGCCATCGTCGTTGTCAGCGGCGCGCTCGCGTTGCTGTTTATGCTCGGGCTGCCGACGCTCGGGGTCGTAGCCCTGCTCGCTTGGATTGCGCTCTCTGTCGAGTACTCGGCCCCGCCACTGCGGTTCAAAACGACGCCCTTCCTCGACTCCATCTCGAACGGCCTGTACATCCTGCCCGGCGTCATCGGCTACACCGCTATCGAAGGCGTCGCCCCACCGGCGACGGCGGTGGTTGGCGCGTGGCTCTGGGCGATGGGGATGCACACCTTCTCGGCGATTCCCGATATCGAACCCGACCGCGAGGCCGGTATTCAGACGACGGCGACGTTCCTAGGCGAGTCAAACACCTACTACTACTGCGTGATGTGCTGGCTCATGGCGTCGTTCGCGTTCAACTTCACGCACTGGGTCTTCGGCCTGCTACTGCTCGTCTACCCCGGCCTCGTCTTCGGGATTCTCGGCGTCGGCGTCGACATCGACGAGGCCTACTGGTGGTACCCCGCGATCAACACCATCGTCGGCATGGTGTTCACGCTCATCGCGCTGTGGGTGATGCTGTATGGGTAGCGGCAAAGACCGGACGCGACCGGGCTGGACGCTCCCGGAGACAAAGACCGACGCGACCGCGCAGTTCGACCAGTTCGTCACCGAGAACCGGTTTACCATCGCCGTCGTCTTTCCGCTCGTCGGCGCGGTCACCCTGCTTGCCAGCGCTGAGGGAGTCCTGCCCGATCCGCTCGCGTTCAATCCCTACTTCGTCCTCTTTGGCACGTTCGTGATGCGATTACCCCTCGTGGCCGGCGTCTTCCCGCTCGTGGACCGCCGGGCCGGGCTGGCGCTGGTCGCGCTGACGCTGTATTCCTACGGCATCGAGCTTGTCGGTGTCAGGACCGGGTGGCCCTACGGCGAATTTACCTACGGTGTCGACCTCGGTCCAATGTTGCTCGGTGAGGTACCGTTCGGCCTCCCGGTCTTCTTCTTCCCGCTGGTCCTGAACGCTTACCTGCTCGTCTTGCTGTTGCTCGGCAACAGAGCGGCGTCAACCGCGGTTCGGCTGCTGGCGACGCTTTCGACGGTCATGCTTATCGATCTCGTACTTGATCCGGGTGCCGTGGCCATCGGGTTCTGGACCTACGAGGTGCCCCAGTTCTACGGCGTTCCGTGGCAGAACTACGCTGGCTGGCTCCTGTCGGGCTCGGTTGCCGTCCTGCTGTTCGACCTCGGGTTCGACCGTGCGGGGCTCCGACAGCGGCTCGAAGCGTGTCCGTTCATGCTCGATGACCTGGTGAGCTTTGTCCTGCTGTGGGGCGGTATCAACCTCTTTTACGCGAACTGGGTGCCGGTCGGTATCGCCGCGCTGCTGGGAGCGGGCCTTCTCTGGACGGACCGCTTTGACTTCGACCTCTCGGAGACTCGGGTCGGCCGTGCCGTCTGGCGGTGACGGTCTGCAGGCTCGCTGCCGCGCTGCCGACGACGCTGCGACAGCCAAGCGTTTAAGCGACCGCGTAGGTAGGAGGACGTATGGAGCGAATCCCGTTCGGAATCCGCCAGCTCGACTCCATCATCAACGGTGGGGCACCCGCCGGGAGCGTCGTCTTGCTCTCCGGCGAGGCCGGTGCTGGCTCCCGGGAGTTCATGCACACGAGCGCGCTCATCAACGGGCTCGAGCAGGTCGACGGGGAGCTACATGACCTCTACTACGGCGACCGCTCGACCGACGCCGTCGCGCCGGAGGAAGTCCATTACATCTCCTTTACCGCAAGCGAGACACAGCTGGTCAGCGAGATGCGGCTGGCGATGGACGACAACGTAGTCGAAAAAGGGAGCAAAGCGGTCGAGTTCCACGACCTCTCGGAGCGGTATTTCCATATCAGCCCCGTCCCTCGGGACTGGTACGCAGACGAAACCGCGTCGATTACCGACCTCCGGGCGCGCCACGAGCGAGAGGACCTGCTCGGCACACTCGGGATGGTTCTGAACGAGGTGGCGGCGAACAACCTCGTCATCATCGACTCGCTTTCGGACCTCGTCAGCGCCATGGGTGAGGAGATCGACTGGGCGGACATCAGCTCGCTCGTCCAGGGGCTCCAGAAGGCGGCCCATCAGTGGCGCTGTCTGCTCCTCTTGCACATCAATCCCGAGACGCTGTCGGCGGTTCGATACGGGCAACTCGTCGACGCATCCCACGGAACGATGGAGTTCGCGTGGGAGTCCGGCGGCTCCACCCGGGCTCGAACCCTCGTCGTTCAACAGTTCCGTGGCGTCCTCTCACAGATCGAGGACGAGGACATCGTTCAGTTCGAGACGGAACTGGGCGATGCCGGCTTCGATATCAGCGACGTCCGCAAGATTCGATAGCGATAGTCGGCGGGACAGCCGGCAGTAGCTGTCGGCAGGGAACAACGAGAACGGCGCTTCGGAATCGCTTCAACTCTCGGTATCTGAAATCGGCGGTAAACCCTTATCAGTCTTGTTCGTCAAGGGTGTCGTAATGTCCTCCGAGTCGACTGATGACGGGGGAGTGTACGTCGAGCTATCTGCAGATCTAGACGAGTGGCTGACTGAGCAGGCCGAGACACTCGACGTGTCTCGCGATGCCGTCATGGAGCAACTGCTGGCCGCATACATGACGACGGTCGATTCGGACAGCGAGATGGGCGATCACATCCAGCCGTCGTCGGACGAACTGGATGCCGTCGTCGCCGCGACCGTGGACGAGAAGCTGAACGGCTCAGTCGAAGCGGCGACCGAGAGCGCCGTCAACGCTCGTGTCCCGGACATCGTCGACACGGTAGAACGCCAGCTTGCTGATCGGTTCGAGGCGCTGGAAGCAGACTTCCAGACGAAGATCGAAGACGTCCGCGAGCGCGTCGTACAGGTCAAACGGGAGGCCGACGCCAAAGCGCCTGCCGACCACAGCCACGAGGAGTTCGACCGCATCGATGCACTCACACAGGAGATTGAACAGATAGAGACGGAACTCGCCGCGCTTCGAAGTGACGTGACTGACTCGCTCGAAACGCAGGACGAGCGCATCGCCGACATCGACGACCGTCTCGATGATGTCGAAGACAAGCTCACCCGCGTCGCCTGGGTCGTCAGCGACCTTCGCGACGACCAGGGTGGCCGGGACCAGAATCAAAAAGCGGTCGACCGCCTGAAACGCGCCGCGGCACAGGAGAACATCTCAGCGGCACGGTGTTCGAACTGTGACGAGCAGGTCGAGATCGGGCTCCTGACCGAACCCCAGTGTCCGCACTGCAACACGACGGTGTCGGACGTGCGGCCTGAGGGCGGTATCATCCGCTCGAAGGCGCGGCTGGTGGCCGCAGCACAGCTTGAACCGGGCGAGAACAATGAGTGACGACGAGCCAGACCCCTTCGAAGCGCTCGACTCCGGTGACGACCGCGAGGGCGACCCGTTCGAGCGACTCGGGTCGGGACCTGACGACGCGGACACCTCGACAGACACACGCCAGCCGTCCGACGACGGTTGGCCGGGCAGCGAATCGAGCGACGTACCGGCCGACAGCGGGTCCAACGGTGAACCCGCTGCAACCGATGCTGACGACCTGCTCTCGGCTGTCGACACGGCGGAGTTCCGTTCGGATTCGGCGGCTGAATCGGACAGCCCTGTTTCAGAGTCGGCACCTAGCCCGAACGACCCGTTCTCGGGGATGGACGACCGCGGCGAAGACCCCTTCGGCAGCGGTGACAGCGCATTCGAGCGGGTCGATGTCGACCACATCGACGCCGACAAGGTGTGGGCAGAAATCGCTGACGACGACGATAGCGAGACCGCGCCAGAGAGCCGTTACGCGGAGGTGTCGAAACATCGCTACTGCGAGCAGTGTGAACACTTCTCCGAACCGCCGAACGCACACTGCACGAACGAGGGGACTGAAATCGTGGAGTTCCTCGACATGGAGACGGTCCGGCTCCTGAACTGTCCGGTCGTCGCCGAGCAACACGAAATCGAGGACGAGCAGTAACGGCTTTTTGCCTCGGTGTCGGACGGGCGTGTATGCAGTTCTGCGACGACTGTGGTTCGATGATGCACGCCGACGGTGACGAGATGGTCTGTCAGTCCTGTGGCGCGCGGGTCGCGAAAGACGAGGACCGGGCGGCTGAGTTCGTCACCACGGACGAACAGAGCGGCGACGAACTGATAGAGACCGAAGAGGGCTCGAACTTCGAGGGCAAGCCGACGGCCGACGACGTGACCTGTGAAGAATGCGGGCACGGAAAAGCGTGGTACACGATCAAACAGACCGGGTCAGCCGACGAACCGCCGACGCGGTTTTTCAAGTGCCAGGAGTGTGGCCACCGGTGGCGTGAGTACAACTAGAGCAGCGACTCCAGAATCTGGAGCTCTTCCTCCTCGGATATCTGCTCGGAGTTCATACACGCGTGGACGACTTTATGGACGAGCTCGGGATCCTGAAACGGATTGGATTGCAGCGAGCCGCCACCGTCCGCGATGGTTTCGACCTGCCCTTCAAGCTCGGCCAGCTGTGCGGAGAGGTCCTCGACAGTCGACTGGAACGTAGTCAGCGTGGTATTCACCTCGCCGGCCGCTGTCTCGACCACCGCTGCCGAGCGGTCGCCGTCGTCGGGCTCGGTATCGGTCTCTGACACTTGTTCGTCCCCGGTGTCGGGGGCGTCCGGTGACTCCGGGGGTTCGCTCTCGGATGCCAGTGTTTCAGTCTCGTCAGAGGACATTGAATCGGTCTGTTCGTCGCTAAACACAGCGTTTGCGAACGTTTCGCGGTTCGCCCAGTCGAACCCGTCGATACCGTTGACACGATTGCTCACAGTCGAGGCAGTCACATCGAGCTTCTCTGCGAGGTCTCGCTGGGACGCGGTGGGGTGTTGCCGAATCGCCCGGAGCGTCTCTCGTTCTGTCGAGGAGAGGTCCTCCGGGGCCGGATGCGACTGCGTCTCCGCGGACGATTCACTCGGAGACTCGTCGGTCTCGTCGGCCTCGGCTGGGTCGCCGTGTTCTTCGAGGACCCGCTCGACCAGTTCCGCTGTCGCGCTCGGCACTTCGGACGCAAGCTCTGCGATGGACGCCTCAGGGTTCTCGGCCGCTACGTCGAGTATTTGTTTGTGACGCATCGATTTGGGGGCCGTTCGGCCGTTCGTTGATTTGCTCATTGATATCACCACATAGGGATGGTACCGCCACCCAATCCCCCGACCTGATATACGTTTGACTGAAACCAATGGAATTGTCAAAAGCTTTTGGTTAGACACAAACATTAATTAATATGTTATTTACGCAGCCAGCGCCTGAATGCTAATGATACAAACTATGCAGAGCGGGGGGACCGATCTATGGGCCGGACAGGGCACCGTTGGTCAAAACAGAACCTGAGCCTTCTGAAGGCATTTATTCAGGGCAGGGCAACGCAAAGCCATGTACCGTCGTCGTGTTCTGGCACTCTGTGGACTGGCTCTCACCGGTGCAGGATGTCAGGGTGAGACTGCTGACACCGAAACAGTGACGCCGGTCCCGTCGCCGGCCATCAGCGAAACTGACACCGGGCCGCTGCCCGCGGTGACGATTACGGACTCAGTAGTGATGCCCGGCGTCGTGGTCCCGGGAACTGACTCTATCAATGTCCAGTCAGCCGATGGGCAGTACCTCGTGCTCACAGTGACTGTCGAAGGCTCCGGAGTAGACCGCGCCGCGTTCTCGCTCAGATTCAACGGGTCGACGTACAGCCCACAGACCTTCAGGAACGGGCTGTATCGCGACGGTGAGTGGGGCCAACAGTTCACCGAGGCCGGTGGACCACTGGTCTTTGATCTCCCTGAAACCGGCACAGCCAGCGACGCCCGACTCTCCTGGCCCGGCGGGGAGTGGACACCGCCAGAGACTGTCCAGAACAGGCTCAAAGCGCCGCTGCCGTCATTCGATGTCACTCTCGACGGACCGGGGCGCGTCACTGAGCCAGCCGTGCCGACGCTTGAGATAACAGTCACGAACACGGGCGACACCGCAGGTCGGTACGTCCTCGCACTCAACCGAACCGGTCCACGCGTCGCTTACACGCCCGTCGGACGGTTTGACGGTGAGCTGGCGCCGGGTGAAACAGAGAGCATTACACGCGATGGCAAGAGTCCCTACGTCGACGAGACGGAACCGCGCGAAGTCACGTATCACCTGCGAGCCTCGGAAGACCACAACGACGCGACACACCGAATCAAACCGGTCGATGAGGAAGCTACGACCGAATCATAGAAATCCATCGCATTCGAGAGCCGCCTGTGCGCATCGAGACGACAGCAAACAGTCAGACGCTGGCACAGGAGCGCCGCCTCAGACCCCTTCCAGGTCGGACCGGTACTCGTTGATCGCGTCGTCGGCGTCTTCGATGACACCGGCTACGTCTCCCGCGTCACCGCTACTCAGGTCGTTGAGCGCCGACTGGATGCGGGCGAGCCGACCGTGGTCCGGGCCGCGTTCGGCGGTCGCGAGGGTGTCGAGCTGGTCGGCGAGTTCGGCGAGGCGCTCGCTCGCTTCGTCGCTGCTAGTGTCTTCGGACGCCGATTCGAGCAGTTCGCTTGCGGATGCGAGTTCGTCGCGTGTCATACGTGGAAGTTTACAGATGGGGACTAAAACGGTTCGGCTTACGCGAGCAGGATTGTTATAAATAAACAGCGGCCGGAGGCCGCGCAACGCTTACCCAGTCCCCGCTCCCAGACCGGGCATGGCAACCTTCCTCTTCTGTTCGCTAGATGCGGCACTCGTCGGCGACATCGCCTGGCAGGTCGCTCGAGAGGGCCACGACGTGAAGTACTACATCGAGGCCGACAGCGACAGGGAAATCGCCGACGGGTTCGTGCCGAAGACCGACGACTGGCGCACCGAAGTCGAGTGGGCCGACGTCATTATATTCGACGACATCTGGGTCGGCAGCGATGTCGGCACCGGCGAACTCGCGCGGGAACTCCGGGCCGAGGGCCACGCCGTCGTCGGAGGCACTCCGAACACGGACCGGCTCGAAGAGGACCGCGGCTACGCGATGGCGATCCTCGAAGAACACGGTGTCAACACTATCGAACATCACGTCTTCGAGGACTTCGACGCCGGCATCCGGCACGTCCAGAAGGACTCCGCACCCTATGTAATCAAGCCGCTGGGCGAGGTCCAGAACGTCAAGCGACTCCTCTACGTCGGAAATGAGGACGACGGCAGCGACGTCGTTGACGTCCTTCGTGCCTACAAAAAAGCGTGGGGGCACCGGATGAAAGGCTTCCAGCTCCAGCGGAAGGTCGAGGGCGTCGAAGTCGCCGTCTGTGGCTTCTTCAACGGCGAGTCGTTCGTCGAACCGATCAACTTCAACTTCGAGCACAAGAAACTGTTCCCGGGCAACATCGGTCCTTCGACCGGCGAGATGGGGACCTCGATGTTCTGGGCGGGGCGCAACGAACTGTTCACCGAGACGCTCGGCAAACTGGAGGGCTGGCTCGCCGGCGAGGAGTACGTCGGCAGCATCGACATCAACTGCATCGTCAACGAGGACGGTATCTATCCGCTGGAATTTACACCGCGGTTCGGGTACCCCACAGTCACGCTGCAGGAGGAGTCGTTTGAGTCGGGGACAGGGCAGTTCTTCCTCGATCTGGCGAACGGGCGCGACCCCGGGCTGGAGGTCCACCGGGGGTATCAGATCGCGGTTCGAGTCGTCCTCCCGCCGTTCCCGTTCGACGACCAAGAGACGTACGACGAGAACTCCCGCAACGCCGCAGTCGTCTTCGAATCCGACAGCCGCGATGGCATCCACATCGAGGACGCGAAGCGTGTACCCGTTGAGGGTGCGGAACGCTCGGCTGGCGAGAGAAGCGAGCCGGAAGCGGCTGTTGACGGGCAGTGGCGTGTGGCTGGTGAAAGCGGGATGCCGCTAGTCGTCACGGGGAAAGGCGAAACGATGCAGGCGGCACGGGAGCAGGCCTACGAGCGAATCGACGATATCCTCATCCCGAACTGTTACTACCGCGACGACATCGGCGAGCGCTGGATCGACGGCGACGGGGACCGCCTGCAGGCGTGGGGCTATCTCGGCCCTGCCGTCTAGCGACGTGCAGGATAGCGTTCCCGTGTGACCGAGCTTTGGCACGCGCCGAACGCGGACCTTTATGTGTGTAACACGTACCCATGATTGACGAATGGACGCACAAACTGAGCGGTCGCCGCTACACGTCTCGCACACCGACCACGACGACGGCTGGACGGTCGCCGTCGACCTCGACTCGCTTCAGGTTAGCGACGACCACGTCACAGTCGACGTCATTGGAACAGAAGCCATCGTTGCCGTCGACGCCCCGCACCTCCAGACGGAGTTCGACATCGATCTACCGGCTGCCGGGGCAGTCCAGACACTCAGAAACGGCGTGCTCACGCTCTCGCAGCGAAGTTAGCGCTGTCGCGGGCTACTTTTTAGCCATACCCTGCCTTTGTGACAGTCCAGCAACACGATACGACTCCACAAGGGATTTGAGCGTGATGCTGGAAGCGTTCAGTGATGACCACCCCTCCCGACCAGGACCCGCCGACGGTTCTGGGCTCGGTGCCACCGCTTCGTGCGTGGATTCGAACGTTTCTCATCGGCCTCTGTATGGGCAGCGCGGACGGGGTCCCCGGTGTTTCCGGGGGCACAATCGCGCTCATCGCCGGGGTCTACGAGCGACTCATCGCCGCGATTACCGCCGTTACGCCGGGCCGCGTAATACGGTTCGTTCGCGCTCTCACGCCGCTAGACGGCGGTGTTGATTTGCGCGGTGCGTTTGCCGAACTCCTCGAACTCGACATCTGGTTCCTCCTCGCGCTGGTCGCCGGCGTCGGTACCGCCGTCGTCATCGTAACACACATCGTCACCGTCGCCAGCCAGGAGACGCCGGCGTTGCTTTTCGGCTTCTTCTTCGGCCTCATCGCCGCCTCCGCGGTGGTGTTGCTGCGCAGTCTCACGGTCGAGTCGCCGTTCCAGATAGGGGCCGGCGTCCTCGGGTTTCTGCTTGCGTTCTACGTGTCCGGCGTCTCGAACACCGCCGCCGACGGCGGCAGTCTCGCACTCGTCTTCATCGCCGGCATGATCGGCGTCAGCGCGATGATTCTGCCCGGCATCTCGGGATCGCTGTTGCTCGTCATCCTCGGGCAGTACGACAGGATGTCAATGGCGCTCGCCGACTTCGTAGACGCGCTCATTGCGCTCGTCACCGGCGGGCCAGCCGAAGACGTGACAACGACCGCCGTGCCGGTCGTGACGTTCATCGTCGGCGGGCTGGTCGGCCTGTTCACCATCGCACGCGTCGTCCGTCGGGCACTGGAGTACAACCGTCGGGCAACGCTGGCCTTCCTCGTCGCGCTCGTCGTCGGCGCACTCCGCGCTCCGGTCGTGAAGGTCCGGAGTGAAGTCGGCTTCTCGACGGACGTTCTCATCGCGTTCGTCGCTGCCGCCGCTATCGGCGCGGCCTTCCTGCTCGCGCTCGACTGGTACGCCGTCGACCTCGACCTGGATAAGATCTAAACAGGTTCAGAAGCCCCAGGCACGGCGGTACTGCGGCGGTCCCTCTATCTCGTCGGTCGCGTCGAGTTCCTTCGCGGCATTCATCGTGAAGTACGGGTCCCGGAGGTGTTCGCGGCCGACGATGGCCATGTCTGCCCGGTCGTTGGCGACGACGGCTTCGGCCTGTTCGGGCGTCGTGATGCCGCCGACAGCGCCGACGGCGATGTCCGACTCCGTTTCCTCTCGGATCCGCTCGGCGTACCGGAGCTGGTAGTTCGGCCCGGCGTAGTCGGGGCGGGACTCGGGGTGGATGCCGCCGCCGCTTACGTCGATGAGGTCCACGCCGATGTCGGCGAGCCGGTCCGACAGTCGCACGGAATCCTCGACGGTCCAGGAATTGCGGTCGGGGAACCAGTCCGTCGCAGAGATACGGACGAACACCGGCTTGTCGTCGGGCCAGACCTCGCGGACGGCGGTCGTGATTTCGCGGACCAGCCGCGTGCGGCCCTCGAAGTCGCCGCCGTAGTCGTCTTCGCGGTGGTTCGTCACCGGTGAAAGGAACTGATGCAAGAGGTAGCCGTGGGCGGCGTGGACCTCTGCGACTTCGAATCCGGCGTCGAGCGCGCGCTCAGCGGCGGTGCGGAACGAGCCGATGACAGCCTCGATGCCGCCCTGATCGAGCGCCGTTGTCGGCGGTGCCTCGCCGCCTTCGTATGGCCAGGGGTCGTCACTCGGGCCGACGACTTCCCAGCCGCCGTCGTCGGGCTGGAGCGGGTCGTGGCCATCCCACGGTCGTTCGATGGAGGCTTTCCGCCCAGCATGGGCTAACTGGATGCCCGGCACGCTTCCCTGTTCGGTGATGAACTCCGTAATCGGTTCCAGCGCTGCCGCGTGCTCGTCGCTCCAGATACCCAGATCCTCCGGAGAGATACGGCCACGGGCTTCGACAGCAGTCGCCTCGGTCATGACCAGGCCTGCGCGGCCAACGGCACGCGAACCGAGGTGCGTGCGGTGCCAGTCGGTGGCGAGGCCGTCACGAGCCTCGCAGGAGTACTGGCACATCGGAGACACCATGACGCGATTCGGGACTGTCGTCTCACGGAGTTCCAGCGGTGAGAACAGTGCAGTCATCGACGGGAGTTTGCCGTCGAGACGGATAACCGCACTGGCGGCTGCAAGAGTCGTGGTTAGTTCCGGCGGTTTCCGTCGTCACCTGGGCGTCTCGCCGCCAGCGCCCTACTCGGTCAGCGAGGCACCGGTGTTCCGGGGAGCGACGACGGTGACTGTGCCCTCGACGCCGGCCTCGTCGAGAGCTAGGACGCCAGCCTCCCTGGCCTCGGACTGGTGGGCCGCCGTCGTCAGCCCCCAGACGGTCGGCCCCCACGAGCTCTGGCCGGCCCCCGAAATTACCGGGGCGCTCGACAGCGAGTCGACGAGTTCGCCAGCGGGTGGGCGGTAGACGCCACCCTGCTCGTCGGCGTACCACGCGCCGTTGAGCCGGCCCAGCCGCGCCGCGGCCTGCCCGAAGTCGCTGTGGTCTCTGGTCGCAATCGCGGGGAGGACCCGGCGGGTCAGTAACGTCGAGATCTCGTCAGCGATACCGGGGTCGGCGCGCTCGACGGCTTGCCGCATGCTCTGGTCTTCTGCGCTCCCGCTCTGTCCGGGGTCGGTGTCCGGGACGACGATGACAAACCGCCAGTGTGCGGGGACGTCATGACGGGCCAGCACCGGCGGCACGTCCCAGTCACCTTCGGCTGGCGGTTCGGCAGTGAACCGCTCCGTCGGGTGGCCGCCGTCGACGACGAACCCGCCCGACTCGAACGCGGCCACGCCGACGCCGCTCCGGCCGCCCCGGCCCAGTTGCGGCGCGTAGGTCCGTGCGTCGGCAGTCCGGTCGTACGCCCGGACGACGGCGATGAGCGTCGCCAGCGAGAGCTGGGTGCCGCTCCCGAGGCCGACGTGTCGCGGGAACCGCTCGTCGACGGAGACGGACGCGCCGGGTACGTCGAGCGCGTCGACGACGCGCCGAACGTACGGCTCAGTCGCCGCGTCGTCACACCGGACCGTCTCGGCCCGGGACGCCTCGACGGTCAGCCGCGGCTTGTCGAGCGCGAGCCCGACGCCGCCGTAGAGGCGCTCGTGGGCGAGCGAGAGGTTCTGAAAGCCGAAGTGGAGTCGCGCGGCGGTCGTGACCGTCGGCATACGGCGGCGGAAGTCCCCGACGGAAAAGAAGGTACTGTCACCGGTCGGTTTCGCCGTGCTCCGTGTGAGACGGTACCGCGAGTACAAGTTATTTAAGGTTGCCCATGGCCTCGGTGAAATATGAGCAATCAGGAGCGGCAAGAACGTCCGGAAAAAGACCCGGACCTGCGGAGTACCGAGGTGACGGAGGGATACGAGAAAGCCCCCCACCGCGCGATGTTCCGCGCGATGGGCTACGACGACGAGGACCTCTCCTCGCCGATGATCGGCATCGCGAACCCGGCCGCCGACATCACCCCGTGTAACGTCCATCTGGACGACGTGGCCGATGCTGCCTACGACGGTATCGACGATACCGAAGGGATGCCAATCGAGTTCGGGACCATCACCATCTCCGACGCTATCTCGATGGGGACCGAGGGAATGAAGGCGTCGCTCATCTCCCGCGAAATCATCGCCGACTCGGTCGAACTCGTCACCTTCGGCGAGCGGATGGACGGCATCGTCACCATCGGCGGCTGCGACAAGAACATGCCCGGCATGATGATGGCCGCTATCCGAACGGACCTGCCGAGCGTCTTCCTGTACGGCGGCTCCATCATGCCCGGCGAGCACGACGGCCGCGAGGTCACCATCCAGAACGTCTTCGAGGGCGTCGGCGCGGTCGCCGACGGCGAGATGACCGAGGGCGAACTCGACGAGATGGAACGCCACGCCTGCCCCGGCGCGGGCTCCTGTGGCGGGATGTTCACCGCCAACACGATGGCCTCCATCTCCGAGGCGCTCGGCTTCGCGCCGCTTGGGTCGGCCTCCCCGCCGGCCGAACACGAGTCCCGTTACGAGGAGGCCCGCCGGGCCGGCGAACTCGCCGTTGAGGTGGTCCAAGAACGGCGCCGCCCCTCGGATTTCCTCACCCGCGAGTCCTTCGAGAACGCCATCGCCCTGCAGGTCGCGGTCGGGGGCTCGACCAACGCCGTCCTCCACCTGCTCGCGCTCGCGGCGGAGGCCGGCATCGACCTCGACATCGAGACGTTCAACGACATCAGCGCCCGGACGCCCAAGATTGCCGACCTCCAGCCCGGCGGCGAGAAGGTCATGAACGACCTCCACGAGGTCGGCGGCGTCCCGGTCGTCCTGAAAGCGCTGAACGACGCCGGCCTGCTCCACGGCGACGAACTCACTGTCACTGGCAACACCATCGCAGAGGAACTCGACCGCATCGACCCGCCGGCCATCGAGGACCTCGACGCAGATTACCTGTACCCGGTCGAAGACCCGATCCACGAGCGCGGGGCTATCCGCATCCTCTCGGGCAACCTCGCGCCCGACGGCGCAGTCATCAAAATCACCGGCGAGGACCACCTCCACCACGAGGGGCCGGTCCGCGTCTTCGAGCAGGAAGAAGGAGCCATGGAGTACGTGCAAGAGGGGCACGTCGAGTCGGGCGACGTCATCTGCATCCGCAACGAGGGTCCCCAAGGCGGGCCCGGCATGCGCGAGATGCTCGGCGTCACCTCGGCCGTCGCCGGGCAAGGCCACGCCGAGGACGTGGCGCTGTTTACCGACGGCCGCTTCTCCGGCGCGACCCGCGGCTTCTCCATCGGCCACGTCGCGCCCGAAGCGTTCGTCGGCGGCCCAATCGCCGCCCTAGAGGACGGCGACACCGTCACTATCGACATCGACAACCACGAACTGTCGGTCGATCTCACTGACGAGGAGATGCAACAGCGCCTCGAAGACTACGACCCCGAGCCGACGTACGACAGCGGCGTGCTGGCGAAGTACCACAGCGATTTCGGCTCCGCCGCCAACGGTGCGGTGACAAACCCCGGCGCGAAGTGGGACTGAGACCGGATCACAGCTTCGGCGCGCGGAACGAACCGCCCGCGACGGCCCCGCTGGACCCGCCCCGAAGATTCACGTCCGCGTGACCGTGATAAGCCCTTCTTTCAGTGCCGCTTCGAACCGCTCGTCAAGCGTCATCTGCTCCCAGCCGTCTGGCCGATTCTCCGCGGCAATCTCAGCGAGCGACTCGACCAGCGACCTGTGGAGGAACCGTCCGTTCTCGCCACAGTCATCGCAGGTCTTGATTATCGACCGAACCTCGAAGTCCCGCTCGACGCCGGCCTGGCATCGGGCACACACGTACGTTTCGGACACACCTGACTATACGCCGTCCGGATACTCGGGTGTTGTGAAACATTTCATCTGGGCGTCATGACTGGCTATGGACTGTTTCTATCGACGGCACTCGTCGACTACCGTACAGTTCTCTGGGCGGGAAATAGCCCCCGTGATGTGTTATTGCCGTATAGCGGCCACTGAGCGCAGTTGCCGGGACGATTCAGACGGCGGCCGGTCGCTGCGGACGGCAGTGTCCGATATAAGTCGTGGGAGCGCATCCCGCTACTACGTCATATTTTATTTTCATCATGACTACTAAACCTATTTACAATCCCAGTACAAACCGTGGGCGTGTTGATGTCCCCGCCGACCGTCCTCCTCATCACCGCCGAGACTGCTGCCGGGAAGCGGTTACAGGCGGCACTTGAACAGGCAGCAATCGACGCCACGGTTGAGACGACCGAGCCCGAATGCGTCGATACGACACTGCTACGTACTGCGGTTGACTGCCTCGTCGTTCCGGTGACGTGTGAGGGTATGGCCGGCGGACATCTGGCGGAGGCGGCTACCGGTCTCTACCCGACCCTCCCAGTAATCATGTACGGCTCTGAGGCAGACCGTGGAGAGCACATTCAGGCGGTCGCCGACGACGACCTTGGGTCGCCGGAACTGGCAGCCGCAGTCGGTGAGGCGCTCGAAAACAGTGAGACAATGGCCGCACGGCCGGCTTCCCGGCCGGAGACGATTCTCGCCACGATGTTCGAACGGAACTCCGAACACCTGTACGTAAAAGACACTGACAGGCAGTATTTGCTGCTCAACGATTCCTCGTACGCGCCCCCGGAACTGCTCGGCCGGCGGGACGAAGATGGGCTCCCCGCGGGGGCGACGTATCTGGATGCGGCGCGCGGTGACGACTTACAGGTCATCAACGACGAGACCGACATCCTCGACATCCACGAGTTCTCGCCGTCGATGGGAAAGCACCTCCGGACATCGAAGGTCCCATGGTACGACGAAACTGACGAGCTGGCCGGCCTTATTGGGATCACACAGGACATCACCGACCAGAAGGAACGCGAACGTCTTCTCAGACAGCAGAACGAACGTCTCCGGAAGGTGGCACTGCTGGCCGCACACGAACTCCGAAACGAACTCCAGGTGTCGACCGGCCACCTCTCGCAGATTGAGGCCGACGACGAGCACATTGGCGCTGTGGAGGAGTCCATCGACCGACTCTCCAGTATCGTCGATAAAGTCGTCTCGCTGGCGTCGAGCGACTCGCCGGAGTTCGAACCCGAGCAACAGTGGCTCTCGACGGTCGCCTGGGACGTATGGAGTTCGCTGTCGCTCGAAGCCGCGTCGCTCGAAGTAACATCAGACAGGCGGCTGTTGGCGGACCCGGAATCAATGCGCCTGTTTCTCGAAATCCTGCTCTCGAACGCCGTCGAACACGGCGGGCCGGACGTGGCGATTCGGGTCGGTGCCACGTCTTCGGGGTTCTTCGTCGCGGACGATGGGCCCGGCGTCGACGTCTCGCCGCCGGAGCGGGTGTTCGAGGCGGGATACGCATCAGAGAAGCAAAACAGTGGGTTCGGACTCTACATCGCCAACCGGATCGCAAAAGAACACGGCTGGTCGCTGTCCGTCGATGACAGCGAGGCGGGCGGCGCGCGGTTCACCGTGACCGACGTGGAACGACCGGACTAGAGTTCGAAAGTCTCGTCGCCGTCGAGGACGTGGACCTCGGCGTCGCTGCCGGTGCCCGCCACCTCGTTGACGAAGTCCTGCGTGTCGATTTCGATGGGCGGGAACGTGTCGTAGTGCATCGGGAACGCGTGGTCGACGTCGAGCCAGTCGACGGCGACGGCGGCCTGCATGGGTCCCATCGTGAAGTGGTCTCCGACCGGGACCGCCGCGGCGTCGGGTTCGAGGAACGGCCCGATGACGTCGCGCATCTCCGTCATGAGGCCGGTGTCGCCGGCGTGGTAGAACGTCGTCGACTCCGCGTCGCTGACCTGCGTCGGCTTCGTATCGGAGATGATGAACCCGCCGGGCATCCCGCCGCTGGTGCCGTAGCTGGTGTCCATCCCGTTGGTGTGGTCGGCCCGGTGCATCGTGACGAAGGCGTCGCCGATTTCGACGGTGCCGCCGAGGTTCATCCCCATGCCGCCGACGGCGTCGAAGTCGCCGAAGTTGTCCTCGCAGTACTCGACGACTTCCGGCGTCGCCACGAGCCCACTGCCCTCGTAGCGGTCCACGTCGCCAATGTGGTCCGCGTGGCCGTGGGTCAACAGCACGTAATCGGGGTCCAGTTCCTCGGGGTCCGTATCCGTCTTGGGGTTATCGAAGAACGGATCGATGAGCAACTCGGTGTCGTCGACTGTCACGTGCCACGTCGAATGGCCGTACCATGTGAGTTCCATACCGGATGCACGCTACTCGCGGCGTCTACTTAATATTACAGTGAGTGGGCGCCAAACGGCAGAGCCGAACGAACTTACGGCTCGTCGACACCGCTTTCCGGCCGGACCCGTGAGAGCCGCATCGCGTTCCCGGTCACGGCCGTCGTCATCCCGGCGTCGCCCGCGAGCACGGCCGCCCAGATGGGAACGAGACCGAACGGAACAGCGACGGCGAGGCCAGCTTTGACCGCCAGGCTGGCCCAGATGTTCTGCCGGATGACGCCGTTGGCGTCGTTCGCCAGTTCGTACAGGTACGGGAGTTTCGAGAGGTCGTCGCTCATGAGGGCGATATCAGCCGTTTCAAGCGCCGTGTCCGTGCCGGCTGCTCCCATGGCGACTCCCACAGTCGCGCTCGCCAGCGCCGGCGCGTCGTTGATGCCGTCGCCGACCATCGCCACGCCGTCGTGCTCCTCGACGAGGTCCTCGATAGCGGCGACTTTCTCGTCAGGCAAGAGTTCGGCCTGGTATTCGTCGACGCCGACTTCCCGTGCGATAGCCCCCGCCGTTCGCTCGTTGTCGCCGGTGAGCATCACCGTCCGCTCGACGCCGAGGTCACGGAGCCGGGCGATGGCGGCTCTTGCCTCCGGGCGCACCTCGTCGGCGACGGCGATGATACCCTCGATCTCGTCTTCTGTCCCGACGATGACGACCGTCTTTCCTTCGGCCTGAAGTTCAGGCACGGCATCTTCCAGCAAGTCCAGACAGTTGTTGCGCTCACAGAGCTGCTGGGTCGTTTTGGTGACAACACCGCCATCGGTGGTCGCGTGGACATGCGAGAGGTCGAAGCCGAGCTCCTCGAACAGGCCCGGTTTCCCGGCGTAGTGGGGCGTCCCGTCGAGGTCTGCACGGACGCCTTTCCCAGTGATGCTCTCGAAGTCATCGACGTCGGCGCTCTCGACGCCGGTCGTTCCCGCCTCTGCGACGATGGCCTCGCCAATGGGGTGTTCGCTCCGCTGTTCGAGCCCACGGGCACACCGAAGGACCTCGTCCTCGGTGTTCCCGTTCAGCGGAATCACGTCGGTGACGGTCAGTTCGCCTTTCGTCAGCGTGCCGGTCTTGTCGAAGGCGACCACGTCGACCGCGCCCATCGCTTCGAGGTGGTTCCCGCCCTTGATGAGAACGCCGTTCTTCGCGGCGCTGGTGATGCCGGAGACGACTGAGACAGGCGTCGAGATGACGAACGCGCAGGGACAGGCCAGCACCAGCAGCGTCAGCCCGTGCACGACGGCGGTCGACCACGCTACGCCGAATACGGTAGGGGACGCCAGCGTCACGAGGACGGCGAAGGCGACGACGACCGGCGTGTAGTACGCCGAGAAGCGCTCGACGAACTGCTCGCGCTCGGTCTTGTTCGACTGGGCGTCCTCGACCATCTTGACGATGCGCGAGAGGGTGTTGTCGCTGGCCGCCGCTGTGACCTGCACTTCCAGATACCCCTCCTCGTTGATGGTCCCGGCGTACACCTCGTCACCGTCGGTCTTGTCGACCGGGACGCTCTCGCCGGTGATCGGAGCCTGATTGACTGCGCTGGTCCCATCGACGACCTCGCCGTCCATCGGAATCTTTTCGCCGGGCCTGATGACGACGACATCGCCGACCTGTACCTCGTCGACGGGGACTGTCGTCTCCTCGCCGTCCTGCAGAACTGTCGCCTCGTCGGGCGAGAGGTCCATCAGTTCTTCCAGCGAGTTCCGCGCGCGGTCCATTGAGTAGCGTTCCAGCAGTTCCGCGACGCTGAACAGGAACGCGAGCGTCGCGGCTTCAAAGTACAGCGCCTCGCCGAAAGCCAAGCTGGCAGTAAGCGCGCCCAGAATGGCGATGGACATCAGCAGGTCGATGTCCAGATTCCGGTTTTTCAGGGAGTAGTAGCCGCCACGCAAGATTTCCTGGCCGCCGGTCGCCACGGCGACGATAAAAAGGATATCGGCGACGTGCAGCGGCAACCCAAGCACGGCCCCGACCTGCGCGTTCGCGCCGCGAAGCAGGAACTCGAAGAGGAGGCCGAAGGCGACGAACACGCCGCTGACCCAGGTTTTCAGCGCCCGCGGGCTGGTCCAGGGCGACTCACTCTCGTCGGGCCCTCCCGTCGCCGTCTCGTCTTCCCCAGCCGTCTCCGTGACCTCGTAGCCGGCGCTCTCGATGGCCGTCACGAGGTCCCGCTCTGTCACTGCCGTCCGGTCGTACGTGACGACGGCCGTTCCTGTGGTCGGGCGCGTCTCGACGGCTCTGATACCGTCGACCGCCCCGAGCGCATTCTCGACCTTCCCGGCACAGGAGGCACAGTCCATCTCCGGGACGGACAGCTGTGCGACCTGCGGCGTCCGTTCTCCGTCTGTCACTGTCGGAGGGCCGTCGTCACCCGCGCCGACACACGCACCACCATCCGAACAGCTGTCGGACTCCGTCATTACCGGTGCTAGGCTACCCGGTCTTATTAATCCAGCTGCTAAATATGGCCCACAAACTGGGATTAGTTAATAAATAAGTGCGGGCTTATTATTAACCCAGCCAGTATCGACCGTGTAGCTGGCATTGCCAGCCGTCACTCACTCGAACGGTGTCGTCCGCGTCGGTTTCCCCTGTGCGTACCGGATCCAGCGCCGCATGTGTCGACCGACGGCCCAGAACAGTACGACAGTCATCGCCAGTAGCGCCGACAGGAAGACGATTCCAAGCCGTATCGGTTCCTCAGTCGGGAGGCCGATGAGCAACACGATTGTCCCGACAAGTGCCATCTCGACACCGCATCGCAGTCCGGGCAACAGGAACCCCGGTGTCGGCGTGTTCGTTCCCGATGAATCCTCTGCCATGCGCCCCCGTATGCTATCGGGACGATTGTAGTTTGTGCCCGCTCTCCGGGTCGAACTGAAAGCCCCAGTCAACAGCAATCAAGCAACCTGGCCACGATAAATTGCCCTGACCGTGCCTTTTTCGCAGCCCAGACCCACGCTCCAGTATGAAACAGTCTCTCACTCGCCGGGCGATGCTGGGAGCCCTCGGGACAGCTGTCGCGGCCACGGCTGGCTGTCAGAGTCCCGGGACAGACAGCACCTCTGGCGGTGACACCGGGGATCAGTCAGGGTCGGCCGACGCACTCGCACAGTCAGACAGTGTCTACACCGACGTGTACCGGGCGGTAGCCGATGCCGTCGTCTCAATCAGGGTGTACGCCGAAGACGCCCGTGGTGGGCAGGGGAGCGGGTTCCTCATCGACGATGAGCATATCGTCACGAACGAACACGTCGTCGCGGGCGGAGACGAATACTACGTCCGCTTCGCAGACACCGGCTGGCGCTCCGCCTCCGTGGTCGGTGCGGACGTGTACAGCGACCTTGCGGTCCTCCGTGTCGGTGCGACGCCGGACGTGACACCGCTCTCGTTTGCCGAGACTGAACCCACCGTCGGGACCGAAGTCGTCGCTATCGGGAACCCGTTCGGGCTGTCCGGGTCAGTGTCTGCGGGTATCGTCAGCGGCGTCGACCGCACGCTCCAGAGCGCGAACAACTTCTCCATCGCAGACGCGGTCCAGACCGACGCCCCCGTCAACCCAGGCAACAGCGGCGGACCATTGGTCACGCTAGACGGCGACGTACTCGGCGTCATCAATTCGGGCGGCGGCGACAACGTCGCATTCGCCATCTCGGCCCCGCTGACTCAGCGTGTCGTGCCGTCGCTCATCCAGACCGGCGACTACGATCACTCGTATATGGGTGTTGGCCTCCGGGGCGTGTCGCCCCGACTCGCCGAGGCAAACGACCTAGACCCGGCCTCTGGCGTGTACATCGACAGCATCCTTGAGGGCGGCCCGGCGGCGGGCGTTCTGCAGGGAAGTGACGGGGAGACGATGATTTCGGGGGCGGCGATTCCCACTGGCGGTGACGTGGTCAGGCAGATGGGCGACACCCCGACGCCGACGCGACAGGCGCTCGGAAGCTTCCTCGCACTGGAGACCAGTCCCGGCGAGACGGTCGACGTTCTGGTCGAGCGCGACGGGGCACAGGAGACAGTCGCACTCACGCTCGGAACCAGACCAGAGCCGTAGGCCGGTTCAGCGGTTGTGGCAGCGCGCGTCACTACGTTCGGAACCAACCCTGTCCGCGACGCCTGCGACCGGCGGTGAGATACCCGACGACGGCAGCCAGCGGAAGTGTCACCGGGAGTCCCGCGACCAGCAGTCCGATACCTGTACTGCCATCCGCGAGTGTGTAGATGGTAACGCCGGCCGCAGTAACGACGAATAAGTCAGCGACGGTCGCCAGCGCGGCCAGTCGAAGGCGAACCGCGCGCTCGGAGACCGTACCCGCGGCCGCCAGGTCGCGGTACCACAGCAGGACGTAGCCGGCAAACAGCGCCGTCAGACCGGCTGAAACGCCCACAGGGAACCCGATGAGCAGCGAGAACTCTATCCCCGGTTCGAAGCCGGCGGTCACTGCGACGGTTGTGACTGCGAACACGAGTGCACCGAGAAGCAAGGCAACGACGATTCGGACGTGCGTGTTCATACGTATCAGCTTGACGACTCAATATAAATAGCCCATCGCCGCCACGAAGCAGTTCGTCGGGCGGCGCTTCGTACAGCGGCCAGTTCCTTCCACCGGCCGGCTTACTCTAACGGCTCGGCAGCGTCCTGTTCGACCAGCGGGTCAGCGTTGTCGGCTGGCAGCGTCACCACGTCGTCGGTCGAGAGGTCGTACTCGCGCTGGTCGACGCCGAATATCTCGCCCACGTCGTCCGTAATGCGCACCATTCGTCGGTCCACGTCGGCGGCCCCGGACGTATCAGAACCGCCTGGTGACTGCCGGCCGCCGTCGGCCTGTGTCGGGTCCGTTCCCGGTTCGGGGTCGGACTCAGCGCCGGCTTCGGCCGGTGGGACCGGAACGTCGTCTTCGGCCGGCACGTCCGCCGGGTTGGACTGTCCGGCGGCAGTGGGATTGCTGTCCGTGTCTAGCTCGGGCGGCGGCGTCGGTGGGTCGGAGTCCGCCGCTGGCGGCGACTGGTCTCCGCCGCTGCCCATCATGTCAGCCGCGTCGACGCCCGAGTCCGGTGTCGATACCGGCTCGGACTCATTGGCTGCCGGTTCGTTCGCCGTCTGGTGTGGCTCCGGATCGGAGGCCTGTCGCTCATCGGATTTCGGCTCGTCGCCGACCGCGCCGGTCGGGGCCTCGCCGGCGATCACGTCAAGGACGTGACCCCGATTGGATTCGATAGCATCGACCATCGTTTCGAACAGGTCCCGCTCCTCCCGCGTGAGGCCGTCGTCCTCGGTCGGCATGTCCGCCGCGGCCAGTGACGCCATCTTGACTATCTTGCCGACGCGGCGCTCGTAGACGGCCTCGACAGTCTGTTCTGCGGTCTTGATGTCGTCGGTCAGGCGGTTGACCTCGGGGGAGTCGAACGGGTCCTCGGCGCGCTCGGCCGCGCGCTCGCGCTCGGTCCGGAGCTGTTGAATGAACTGTCCGGCGTCCTCGTAGAACGTCTCGCGCAGCTGCTGAAGCTGATCTGTCTGGCGTTCGCGCGATTGGACGGACTGGAGCTCGTCTACGTTCATTCCTTCCCCTTCTCGGCACGCCCGCGGGCCATGAGAAACACGCCCACGTGCTCTGGTACAGTCTGATTACCCGCCTCCAGTGTAAAGCTATCGCCATCCAGTTCGACAAGCCCGCCGTCGGTCACCTCGACGGTGATGTCGTGACCTCGGAACGTCTCCGGGACGGGGTCGACCAGCGGGTCGAACGCGTCGAGGTCCTCGCGGTCGATACGCTGGACTTCCAGCCCGCTGCCGCCGTGTAGCGAGCCAGGCAGGCGGATGAGTCGGTTCGTGTCCGTTGTCACCGGCTCGTCTATCGGCGCGTTGTCCGCCGCGACGACCTCGTGGAGCAGAATCTTCGCCAACTGGTAGAACGCCGGATGCACGTCGATGTTGCCGGCCTCCAGTTGCTCGTAGTTCGACCGGGCGGCGTTCAGCGCCGCCGTCGCCTTCCCCTCGCCGATGCCGTCGTACTCCTGCAGTCGGTCCAGCGCGTCGGCCTCCTCCATCGCTAGCAGGTCGTCGACGACGGCGAGCATGTGGCGGTGGGCGCGAGCGCTCCAGCCGCCTTCCGTTGAGAGCGTCCGCTTCTGGGCCGGGCTGGACCGGCCAGCCGTGCCGGCGACGGCCTCCTCGTCGACGAGTTCGTCGAACTCCAGCCCGATGCCGCGGACGTAGTCGACGATTTCCCGGCGCGCGTCCCGTTCGAGGTGGCGGATGCGCTCGTCGCGGACGTGGACGTGGTAGCCGCGACCGCCGGAGAAGACGACCGTCAGGTCCTCGAAGCCGAAGTCGTCCTCCAGGAAGTCGAGCAGCCGCAACAGCGCGTCCTTGCACTTTTCGAGCATCTCGGCGTAGCTGTCCTCGCCCAGCACGACGCTGGGCAGGTGGTCGGCGTCGAGGTCGAACACGAGGTCCGAGGAGCGCCAGCCCTTCTCGGACATGGTGGAGGCGCTCGGTTCGTCGTAGCGGCCCGCGGAGAAGTAGACGTGGCGGGGCTTCCGCCGGCCGAGGAAGTCCTCAATTTCGCCGAGGTCCAGCAGCGAGCGATGGCGGACCATCGTCTCGCCGGGGCCCTCAGTCCACGGGATGAACCCCCATTCGCGTTCGTTTGCGGCCGGCGGCGGCGTTACGGATGCCTGGCGGTAGTGGTCGCCGAACCGGCCACGGAGGTACGCGCGGGTCCGCTCTTCCATCGGCTACCTGCTTGGGGAGGTCCCTTGAAAAGCGTTCGCTTAACCGCGCAGGAACTTCGACAGTTTGTCCGTAATCGAGTCCTCTCCAAGTTTGAGGTAGTATGCGTCGCCGCCGTCCTCGTAGTAGTTGTCGATGCGCCGTGTAATCTCGAAGCCGATGTGTTTGTAGAAGCCGAGTGCCTCCCGATTCGTCGCCCGGGCGTGGCAGGTCACGCTGCCGTAGTCCTCGGCGACGCGAGCGACGAGTCGCTTGCCGAAGCCGTGGCCCCTGTACTCGTCGTCGACTGCGAGAAAGAGAATGTAGCCGTCGCGTCGAACTGCGGCGAAGCCGATGAGGCGGTCTCTGGAGCGGTCGATGTAGAGATAGGTGGTCGACCGTCGGTAGGCGTCACGAAAGAACCCCCGTCGCTGCCGGAGGACGCCGTCAGCCTCGCGGATGTCCTCCTTGAGCCGCCACGCCGCGTCGACGTGTTCGTCGTCCCCGCGTTCGACGATCTGTGTCTCGATATTGACGCTCACTGCCGTATAAGTAGTAGAGGCGTGGATATAATTCCACCGCCTACAGAGAGGGGTATCTCAACGCCCAGCGCCGCGAACCGGACGAACAGGGTTAGGTGGATAGCACACGAATTCTCAGGTATGGACACACGCGTACCGAGTTTTATCGGCACCGCCGTCCTCACGCTCGCTCTCCTGTCGCGACCCGCGGCGGCACACGTCGACTACGTGACGGACGGGCCGGGCGAGGCCCTTGACGCGGTAGCGTTTGCGATATCCGTGCTGTCTAATCCGGTGAACGCGGCGGTTTTCGGCGTCTCGGGCGTGGCCGTGACTGTCGGCCTCGTAGCGTATCTCCGGGTCCGGCCGACGATTGCGGACATCGTCATCCTCCGGGACGTACTCGTCGGCTACGCGGACCTCGTCCCGTGGATGCTCCGACTCAGCGTTGGACTGCCACTCGTCGGTGCCGGTTTTCAGGGGTATCTGTTCGCCCCGACAGTGACGTTTGACCCCGCCACGAGCCCGGCTGTCCGCATCCTGTTCATCGGGTTGGGTTTCACGCTCTTGTTCGGACTCGCGACCCGTATCGTCACGGCGGTCGGGCTAGTGACCTACGGCTGGGCGCTGAGCGTCGACCTCGGCGTCATTCTCGCTATGGAGTACGTGCCGGCGTTTCTGGCGCTATTGATTCTTGGCGGTGGTCGCCCGAGCGCTGACCACATGCTCCAGCAGGTCGCCAGCACTGACGGGACCTATTACGGCCGCATCGACCCGGTTCACCATCTGAAGGGCTTTCTGGACTCGGTAACAACACCGTACCGCGAGTACGTCCCGGTCATCGTCCGGATCGGCATGGGTGTGACGTTCATCTATCTCGGACTGTTCCAGAAGCTCGCCGAACCCGGTCAGGCGCTTCTGGTCGTAGAAAAGTACGACCTCACTGCCGTCGTCCCCGTCGACCCCGGGATGTGGGTGCTCGGGGCCGGCCTGACCGAGATGCTGGTCGGACTGGTGTTGATACTCGGCTTCATGACTCGCGGGGCCGCGGCCGTGTCCTTTGTCCTGTTTACCACGACGCTGTTCGGACTCCCGGACGACCCGGTACTCGCGCACATCACGCTGTTCGGGATGGCCTCGGCGGTGTTCACGATGGGTGCTGGGCCGCTCTCGTTCGATGACTGGTTCGGTCGACCGGCACAGAGCGACCGGGAGACCGTCGTGTCGGCTGACTGAGCAGGCCACAGCAGTCCCGCAGGTCAGTTCGCGCCGTCCCACTGGTCCAACTGAGTCCGATTCCCGCTCGCGTTGTGGTATATCGTGATCGTGTCACGAGCGCCAACGCGCCGCCCATAGGCGTTGCCGCTGCTCAACTGTGCGATATCGCCCGGGCCGATCATCGCGTCGGGCTCGCGGCTCGCCACTTGGGCCCAGGTGACTGTCTGGCTCGGCCCTTCGAATTCGACGTTCCCGGCTTCGAACTCGTCGCCGCGTTCGTGTGTGACGATGAGCAGTTCGTTGTCCTCGACGTAGTCGTAGCTGAAGTTCGCCTGCGGGCCGCCGCCGTCATCGTCCTCGATGACGAGGACGTTCAGCCCGACAATCGCCGTCACGAGTAGCGTCATCCCGACGAGTACGGCGACGCCGATGCCCTCTGTCATCCCGACCGTGTCAGTGCTGAGCCGTCCCATAGGCGTCTATCACCCCTAATGTGAGACGGCGTTAAATGCTGTTCGACGGCGAGGGGAAGACACATATCGGTCCAACTCACAGCCACCGGTATGATAGACGAGACTGTCGAGGAGATCTCGGAGATGCAGACCCACAGTTCCTCCGTGGTCGCAGTCAAAGCTGCCCAGGCACTCCGGGACCTGACTGACAGGGAGTACCCGACGGTCGAGGATTACCTCCGCTCGCTCGACCGGAACAGCAGCGCCCTCCGACGAGCGAACCCCTCGCATGCCTCCCTCCATACGACCCAGCACCGGATCGTGAACACCGTCTCAGATGCGGAGCCCGACGACGTGGCGGCCGCCAAGGAACTGACGAACGAGGCTATCGACGACGTTATCGACTCTGTAGAGTCGTCGAAAGACCGCGCCGCGGCACGCGCCGTGTCGGAGATTGCCGATGACGACGTGCTGTTGACACATGACTTCTCCTCGACGGTCCTTGCGGCCATCGACGACGCTATCGAAGCCGGCCACAGCTTCGAGGTGTACGTTACGGAGTCACGACCGCGCTTCCTCGGCCGAAAGATGACGCGCCACCTCTCCGACCGGGACGGGGTCGACGTGACGCTCATCGTCGACAGCGCCGCCGGCCACTTCATGTCAGAGGTCGACCGCGTGCTCGTCGGCATGGACTGCATCGTCGACGACACGCTGTACAACCGCATCGGCACGTATCCGATTGCGACAGCGGCGGCGGACAACGACGTTCCGGTAACGGTGGTCGGGGCTGCCGCGAAATACGTCGACGGGGCCTTCGCCTTCGAGAACGAGATTCGGTCGCCGTCGGAAGTACTCCGGGAGCCCGCAGACGGATTCGAGGTCGCAAACCCGGCCTACGACGCGACGCCGACGCAGCTGCTGGATACGGTCGTCACTGACGACGGGATCCACGAGTACTGAGACGGGGCGCTGTACGTTCGTTCGAGAGCCAGCAGGGCGGGTTCTAGTACCGAAAAGCGAGGTCGAAGATTCTTGTTGCTGGCAGTGAAGAAGCCACGTATGGACGACACTGCCCTCCTCCGCCAGACGATCCGTCGGTGTACCGCGGTACTTGTTGTAACGCTTGCCACTGTTGGAGTGAGCCTGCAGAGTGCCTCAGAAGCGAGCTACTTGCTCATACTGGCCACTGGCGCAGTGGTGTATCTCGCTGCTGAGTTCATCAGGGTGAATCCGACTGCTGAGAACGCCAGTCGTTCCTCGTCTACAGATGACGAGAGGTAAGTACGTAGTCTACCGCTGCTGGACGACGGCGTCACAGTCCGGACACCGGAGCTCCAAACTGTTCTCGGTTGCTTTGGCTGTCCAGTCGCCAGTCACTGCGCTCTCGTGCCCACAGTCGGGACAGAACAGCGATGTCTTGGACCGTGTCTGTGGTGGGGGGTCTGAATCGACCGCGCTGGTCGTGTAGATTTCGGTGGAGGTCATCAAGGAAAAGAATGCGCTGTAGGCTGAAAAATGTGTCGGCAGAATGTTTGATTGTTCACGCACGATGTGGAATTACCATAGTTTAAATTCCCCGAATTGTGGATATTTGTTCCAGATATTGCCTTTTACATGTACATTCGGTCATCTAGGAGCTGCTCGGAATCGGCCGCCTCCATCCGCTCTGCGAGCGCCTGGTAGTGGGCTTCGATGTTCGCGGCGAAGGCTTCCAGCGGCCCGGTGTCGATGTCGATTGCGTGGGCCGCTCCCAGCGCGGTGAGCAGTCTGATTGCGGCGGCCGCGTCGGGCGCTTGCGGGTGAGTCGGCGTCGTAAACACGCCGGTCGGAAACGACTCATCAATGCCTCGCGCGACTAGCTCCGCACTCAGTCCATCGAGAAATCCGTTCCCCATCGGCCTGATGTCGGTGTCGTCGAGATACGAGTCCCGGTACGCTGGCGTTGCGATGTAGAACGGAACGTGGTCTTCCGGGCCGTGTGCGACGGGAGCGCCGGTGAGCATCGTCATGTTCGAAGCATCTAGTTTTCTCCCAGCAGTCGTGATTGCCGCGGCGAGCGCTCCAGCCTGGGCCGGCGGTACGAACCGCTCACCCACGACGACGGCAAACGACGCTGCCTCGTCCGCGTACAGCCGCGTGTGGTGTCTCGGGGTCCCGTTCTCGAAGGGCGTGATGAACGGCGGTTCCGTCGTCCGCAGGTGGCCGACCTTGTGCATCGAGTCTTGGTCGGCGAGATAATCGACGGCGGTGAGGCCAGCCAGCCCGTACTCAGAGACACCGATTACCAGCGTATCGACCGGTTGCCGGTCATCTGAGAGGACCACCGAAATGTCATCGGAAGACATAGTCGGTCAGTCGGAGTGCGAGGGCTAAGTAGTTCGGGAGGGGAATCCTTTTCTCGTGGCGGGGTTGAATCCCTGGCATGCGTTTTGGCCCTGTCTGGCCGTTGCAGACGCCCACTCCGACGCCGACCGAAGCCGCGACGGAAGTGGCGACAGAAGTGGCGACTGACATCGGTGGGTTGCTCCCGTTCTCGATTCCGGTGTGGGTGGCGAACATCGGGCGGTCTCTGATTGTCATCGGGCTGGCAATCGTTGTCTCCCGTCTTCTCGTCCGTCTTCTCGGTCGACGCGTCGCTCGGCAGTTCCGGCGGCCGAGCCTCACCCGGACGGTTCTGCGCGGCATCCGTGTCAGCGTGTACGTCTTCGCGTTGCTGACTATTCTGAACATCTACGGCCTCCAACTGGGTGACATCGCCCTCTCGGTCACCGTGTTCACGGCCGTGGTCGGTGTCGTGCTCGCCCCGATCCTTGGCAGCTATATCTCTGGGGTGTTCCTGCTGGCCGACCAGCCCTACGAAATCGGTGATATGATCGAACTCGCCGACACTGGCCAGCAAGGGTTCGTCGAGGACATCACGCTCAGACACACGAAGGTGTTCACCCTCGACAACACGTTTCTCGTCATCCCCAACGGGGAGATCCGCCAGCGGGATGTCGTCAACTACTCCGCGGAGGACTCACGGACGCGGCTGTCCCTCGATGTGCTGGTCACCTACGAAAGCGACATCGCTGTCGCGCGGACTCTTATCGAAGCGGCGGCCCGGGAAGTGGACAACGTCATCTCCGGCGGGCCGGACATCCGCGTCGGTGCGGCCCGATATCCCGCCTCGCCGACAGTGTATATCAACAATTTCGCTGACCACGGCGTGTTGCTGACACTCCGGTACTGGGTGACCGAACCGTACAAACTGCTCGCTGTCCGTTCGAAGGTCCAGACAAACGTCTGGCAGCGGCTCGAAGATGCAGACGTCGAGATCGCCTATCCCCACTCGCACCTGTACTTCGACGACACCAGCGGTGAAATGAACGTCTCACTCAATAACGGGTTTGATGCCATAAACGGCATTGACCGGACCCGTACGGCCACCGGTGACTCACCCGTCCCACCCCATCAGGACCCTGATGACCTCGCCGACGAGTGACGGCTAGACTGGGCATCCGGCTCGACGGTGACGATTTCGCAGTCGAGTTCCTCGCGGAGGAACTGTTCGACATCGGGGTCGTCGACCAGCCGGCGGATCATCTGTCGCCAGCGACTCGCCTGTTTGCTCCCGATGACGACGATGTCGGCGTCCTGTGCGGCGACCTCGTCGAGAATAGTCTCTTCGACGAGCATCCCCGACCGGACGACGTACCGCGTCCGCGGGACGTGGCCGAACGACTGCTCGACGGCACGTTTGAGTTCTGTCCGGTCGACACGGTGGCTGTTCTGGTATAGGTTTACATGCAGGACGGTGAGGTCCGCGTCTTCCTCGTCGGCGATCTGAATGGCCTCCGCGAGCGTGGCTCGGGAGTTCTCCGAGAGCGGGTATCTGACCGGGACGACGACCTGTGGCATCGGCCGAACGTACCGTGCCGAGGTTTAAATCGCTAGCGGCGAGTGAGTCTCCCATCGACCGCCGGGTCGATGTCCGTCTCGCGGACGTAGTCGGCCAGCGCTTCGTACTGTACGTCGGCGACGCTGACCCGGTGGGACTCGGTGAGGACCGGAAACTCCAGCTCGGTGTAGTAGAGGTAGTTACTCGTCGCGAGCGTGTAGGTCTCGTCGTCGCGGACCGGCTCTCCGTCGACCCGCAGTCGCTCGATGGTTTGTGTCTCATCGTTCCAGATCAGTTCGACGCCGCTGAAATGAGCGTGCCACCAGCTCTGGTCGCCGAACGCGACCTGTTGTCCGCTTCCCTGTCGACACAGCGTCCGGAGCTCCGCGCCCGTCAGTTCGGCGACAGTCAGCGGTTCCTCGAACGGAACGACAGAAATCATATCGGCGACCGTCAGCGCCCCATCGAGCGGAACCGTGTCGTTCCGGAGACCGCCGCTGTTCTGGAGGGCCACATCTGCGCCCGTCGCCCACCGGTACGCGTCCGCGACGAGGTTGCCGAGCCGACACTCGCCGCCGTAGGTCGTCGCCTGCCGTCGGTCGAGAGGCTCGGCGACATGCCCAACGACTTCGTCCAGTCCAGCTGCGGAGAGTCTGTCCTCGATAGCTGCCGCGAGTCGGGCGTCGACAGGGCCGTCGGCGGCCTCGCGGAACTGCGCAGTCGGTTTCGGCCCGGTGAGGTCCACCTCGACAACGGCCTGGCCGTTGGCTCCGGGTCTGGTGAGCAACGTCCCGGCGACGCGGTCGATACGGCGCTCGTGGACGTGCCCGCCGAGGATTACGTCTACGTCGCAAGCGCGGGCCAGTTTCTCGTCAGCCCGCCCCAGGTGTGAGAGCACGACGACGACGGCCGCCCCGTCGTTCCGAAGCGCTGTGGCCGCTTCGCTGACGGCCTCGACAGGGTCGGTGAACGTCAGCGTCGTCGCCTGTGGATTAGCCGAGGCCGTGTCCGGGCTGGTGACGCCGACGAAACCGACCTGCACTCCGTCGACGGCCCGACTCGCCCACGGTCGGGTCACCCGTCGAGCGAACCGCTCGCCGTCCTGTTCGACGTTCGCAGTCAGCCACGTCTGTGGCGACCGTGCCATAATCGCCCGCGTCGCATCGAGTCCGTGGTCAAAATCGTGGTTGCCCAGCGTCTCGAACGCGGGCGTCAGCGCGGTAAAGAGGTCGAGCGACTGCTCGCCGTCGGTGACCAGCGACAGCACCCCCGGACCGGTGTTGTCCCCGGTGCCGACCACCAGCGCATCCGAGCCATCAGCGGCGGCCACTGTCCCCGCGAATCGACCGATTCGCTCGGGTGTGTCGTACGCTTTCTCCACGTCAGAGTATTGAATCAGCCGGGGACTCACACCCACAGTGCAGGGGAACCAGTCACTAATGGTTTCCGCAGTGATTTAGCCGCTGGCCTGTCATGATCACGTATGGACGCACTCGACGGTCCTGACGGGGAGACACTGTATGTCGACCGCAGCGACGGCGACATCGGCACGAAAGGCGCGTTTTACGTCGTCTACCGCGACGCCGACCGCGAGCGGCGCTGGGGCTATTTCTGTAGCAACTGCGAGACGTTCAACAACGCGATGGATTCGATGGGGCGCATCCGCTGTAACGACTGCTCGAACCTCCGCAAGGCCGAGGAGTGGGACGCCGCCCACGAGTGACAGCGGACCCGGGCGACCGGACTGTTTTCCCTTCTGACCGCCTCGGTGAGTCGGACAGTCGCTCAGAGAACCGGTCCCCTGCCAGTACCGATCCACCCGCTCAGCGCAGCCGCCGTCTGTCCCAGTGAACTGTCAGCTAGGTGGCTAGTGGGAACGTTTATGCGATAGCCAATGATACTAACTCTCAGATGGGGGCCGTTACCACATCACTCGACGAGCAGGCCCGGTCGATATTCGACGACCTCGGATACACCGTGTCGCGCACTGGCACCGAACTGCGAGCGGAACACGACTGGCGGGTCGTCACGGTCTCAGTGCTCGACTCGCAGGACCCAATACCAGAGAGCGGCAATCTGCGCTGTTTCGTCACACGCACTGGCGAGGCAACACACCTCAGCCGCCGTCTCAATCGGCTAGACGTATCATATGACTGGGCCGTCATTGAAATCACCGAAGATGGCGACTACGAGGTGGTTCGTCACCCCGACGACACAGCCATGTCGGCTGACGCCAACACTTAGGAGTCTCTCCGTTCACCATCCGGCGTGCAAGTCGGTGTCATCAATCGAGCACTCGAACAGCTAGTCACGAACGTCGTCGACGCACTCCCGCGGCTTATAACCGCGTTCGTCTTTCTCGCCATCGCTGCAGTCGGCATCAAGGCAATCATGTTCGTCGTCCAGGCCGTTCTGAAGCGGTCGCTGCCCGGCGAATCACCCGTGTACCGACAGTTTCTGTCGGTGATCGTACTCGTGTTTCTGTGGTTCGGCGTGGCGCTCTCGTTCCTCTCTATCGTCGGCCTGACCGCCATCGCCGCATCTCTCGGAACGGCGACCGGATTCCTCGCACTTGGCGTCTCGTACGCGCTCTCGGAGATGATAAAGGACGCCGTCGCGGGCGTCTATCTCCTCCGCGACCCCGACTTCAACCCCGGTGACACGGTCAAAGCCGGCGACACCACCGGCGAGGTGGCCGCCATCGAACTCCGGAAGACGCGGTTCCGTGTCGACGGTGACACCGTCGTCAGAGCTAACGCGGCCATCGAAGAACGCTGGACGAAAGTCAGCGCCGAGTCCTGAACGAGGGCGAGTCCCGCGCTACCCGTTCACACGAGGTGTTTAAGCCTCTCGCCATCATATTCGGTGTATGTTCGTCGGGCATGCGCTGTTTGCGTTCGCCCTCGGAGCCCTCGCCGCGTGGTGGCTTGGACTCTCGCGCGAGCGAGCGGTCCAGTTGGGCGTCGTGGCCGGCCTGTTCGCCGCAACTCCCGACGTTGACATCGTCTACGCCCCCTTCGGACTCCTCGTCGGGGCTGCCGAGAACCTGACAGCGGACGGCTTCTGGGAGACAGCGAACGTCGTCCACCGCGGGCCGACACACTCGCTCGTGCTGGGGGTCGTACTCGCCGCCGCGGCCGGCCTCTGGGCAAGTAACTCTCGGACTGGCCGAGCCCTCGTGCTGGCCATCGGCGTCGCACTGACTGTTCTCACGGGCACACTTAGCGGTCCCGTCGCAGGACTCGTGACGCTCGTATTCATCGTAGCCGTGCTTGGTGTCGCCACAGTCGCACAGTCACGCGACATCAGTTCCCGGACGGTGGCCGGGCTGGCCCTACTGGGACTGCTTACCCACCCGTTCGGTGACCTCTTTACTGGCGGCCCGCCCCCGTTCTTCTACCCCTTCGACGTGAGCCTCGTCGCCGAGCGGGTGATACTCCACCCCGACCCGACGACGCACCTCCTGGCGGCGTTCGCCATCGAACTCGCGACGGTGTGGCTCGCCGTGTGGACGTACGCCCACCTCCGCGGATACGTGCTGACCGAACTCGTCCGTCCCCGGGCAGCGCTGGGAATTGGCTACGGGGCAGCTGTCCTGTTCTTGCCCGCACCGACGCTCGAAAAGTCGGCACACTTCGTGTTCAGCGTCCTCGCGCTGGGCGTCGTCGGTGCACCGACTCGGCCCTTCAGTGACGGTGTCGACTGGCTGGAGACAGTCGTGACGGGGCTGGCAGCGGTGACCATCGCCGCACTCGCGTACGCCATGGCATATGGGGCTGTCTGAAACAGTCCCCGCCGATATCGGTCGATAGGGTTTTTCCAGTCCGGGCTCACCAGACAATATGAGCCGAGACGTGGCGCGGTTGCTCCGGGACAGGCGCGTCAACGCCCTCGCGGCGTGGTGCATCGTCGCTATGCTGGCGGCCGTTTCGGTGACAAGTGCCGTTCAGGCCGACCTGTTGTGGGCCGGATTCGCGGCGGCCGTTGCGGCGCTGGCGCTGTTTCCGCCGGTTCTATTGCGCAACCGGGACGCCATGCTCCCCTGGGAAATCCTCTTGCTTGCGGCGTCGCCCGTCGTTGGCCGTCTGTTTGCAACGCTCTCGATGACCGGCAATCTCGCGACCTACCTCTCGGTTGCCGCCATCGCGCTCATCCTCGCCGTCGAACTCCAGCTCTTTACGCCCGTCCGGATGACGCCCCGGTTCGCCGTCGTCTTCGTCGCCATAACCACGATGGCTACCGCCGGCGTCTGGGCCGTCGTCCGCTGGGTAGCCGACCAGTTTCTCGGGACCACCTTCATCCTCGATCCGACGGTGTCCGAACACGTCATCGAGGAAGCGGTGATGTGGGAGTTCGTCGCGTCGACTATCGCCGGCATCGGTGCCGGCGTGGTTTTCGCGTACTACGTCCGCCGGCAGGCCGGGATCAGCCGCGTCCCCGAGGAGGTCCAGTCGGACGTATGAGGGTCCGTGACCGCTTCAGCATCAGCACAGCGACACAGCAACGGCTTTCGCGAGCCCTGTCACTCGCACTCATCGGCCTGCTTGCGGTTGGGATCGAGCGAGGCAACGTCGGTATCATCGTCAATTCGGGCGTCGCCATCCTCGTCACGCAACTCCCGGCGCTGCTGGAACGGGACTACGGCATCGCGCTCGACCCAGCATTGACTCTGTGGATCACCTCAGCGGCGTTCTTCCATGCACTCGGAACCGTTGGTCTCCCGGGGGCCGAGGAGAACTTCTATGTCACCATCTGGTGGTGGGACCACTTCACCCACGCTCTCTCGTCGTCGGTCGTCGCCGCGGTCGGGTACACGACGGTTCGCGCGCTCGACGAACACACCGATGAGATCTCGATTCCCCCGCGGTTCATGTTCGTGTTCCTCCTCCTGTTCGTGATGGCATTCGGCGTCTTCTGGGAGGTTATCGAGTTCTCGATCAGCCTCGCCGCGTCGGCGACCGGGAACGACACGATTCTGACACAGTTCGGGCTCAGCGACACGATGCTCGATCTCGTTTTCGATGGTATCGGCGCCATTATTGTGGCTATCTGGGGGACCGCACATCTCACCGACGCTGTCGGTCACGTCGAGGCACTGTTGAACCGCCAGTCGCAGTGACCTGTCCGTACTTTTATCACATCGGTGTGTGAACAAATGTCACGCAGATGGTTTTCAAAAAGATCACACTCATCGGAACCAGTTCGGAAAGCTTCGATAAAGCCGCCGACGACGCCATCGAGCGCGCGGAGGCGACACTGGACAATCTCAAATGGGTCGAAGTGGAAGAACTCGGCGTCGAAATCGCCAGCGTCGAAGGTCGCGAGTATCAGGCCGAGGTCGTCGTAGCGTTCGAACTCGAAGAGTAGCTACGTCCGGAAGGACTCGCCACAGCCGCATTCGCTGACCACGTTCGGGTTCTGGACGTGGAACCCGGCCCCTTGCAGGCCGCCCTCATAGTCGAGTACTGACCCTTCGATGTAGTCGATACTGGCGTCGTCGACGAACACGCGAAGCCCGTTGCGCTCGAACACTTCGTCGTCGTCTTCCGGTTCGTGTTCGAACCGCATCCCGTATGAGAGGCCGGCGCAACCGCCCTGTTGGACGTACAGGCGGAGCCCGGACTCCTCGACGTCCATGCCTTCGCTTTCGAGAAGGTCCAGTGCCTCTCCCGCTGCCTGCTCGGTGACGGCTACGTCCTCGCCCCCGAGGTTCGGGTCGCCGTCGTCCGCTGTGCTGCTCATACACAAGTATCCACGCCCGAACGTGTTAACAGTGACGCCGGTGGAACACTGTGGCAAGCGTCAGAGACGGACGGCACCGGGAACCGCGTTACTCCTCGAACCGTTTGCGGACGCTCTGGGCGTGGGCTTCCAGCCCTTCGGCTTCGGCGAGGGTTGTAATCGTGTCCGAAATATCGTCCAGCGAGTCCTTCGAGAGTCGCTGGACCGTCGTCGACCGGACGAACGTGTCCACGGAGAGGCCGCCGGAGACTCGTGCGCTGCCGCCGGTCGGCAGGACGTGGTTCGTCCCGGTCGCGTAATCGCCGGCCGCAACAGGGCTGTACGGGCCGAGGAACACGGACCCGGCGGAGGGAATCCGTTCGAGGAGCGATTCGTCGTCGGCGGCCTGAATCGAGAGGTGCTCGGCGGCGTACTCCTCGGCGAAGAGGACAGCCTCGCTCATCGAGCGAGCGAGGAGGACGCCGGACGCGTCGTTGTCCAGCGCGGCGCGGATGACCGCCTCGCGCTCCCGGCCGTCGGCCTGCTCGTCAACGGCCTCGACGACTTGCTCGGCGAGGGTCTCGTCGTCGGTGACGGCGACGACGGAGGCGTTCTCGTCGTGTTCGGCCTGTGCGACGAGGTCCGCTGCGACCAGTTCCGGGTCCGCGTCGCCGTCGGCGACGACCATAACCTCGGAGGGGCCGGCAAGGAAGTCGATGGCAACGTCGCCACGGACCTCGGCCTTCGCCGCCGTGACCCAGCGGTTGCCGGGGCCAACGACAATGTCGGTCGCGCTGACGGTTTCAGTCCCGTAGGCGAGCGCCGCGATGGCCTGTGCGCCGCCGACCTGATAGACGGCGTCGGCTCCGGCGACGTGGATAGCCGCCAGCGTGACGGGATTGACCTCCTCGGCCGGCGGGGTGGCGACGGCGACGTGCTCGACGCCGGCGACTTTCGCCGGGATGACACCCATCAGCACGCTCGAAGGGTAGGCCGCTGTGCCGCCGGGCGCATACACACCAGCGCTATCGAGCGGCCGGTACCGACGGCCGAGTTCCCGTCCGTCGAAGTCGTCGCGCCAGTCTTCGGGGACCTGTCGCTCGTGGAACGCGCGGATGTTCGCCGCGGCGTCCTCGATGGCCGCGCGCACGTCGTCGTCGACCTCCTCGTAGGCTCGCTCGGCGGCGTCCGTGACGTCGATATTGCCCACCGAGACATCGTCGAACTCCTCGGCGAAGCGCCGCAACGCCACGTCACCCTCCTCGTGGACCTGCGAGACAATATCCCTGACATCGTCTCTAACGGCGTCGACACCGGCGTCGCGGTCGAAGAAAGCGGCCCGTTCGTCGGGACCTAAGTCGGCTATCGGCCGTACGTTCATACGCCTGGTTCGGGACGGGGCAAAAAACGGGTTTCCCTTCGTCGGCCGGGGGCGGCCGCGAGCGCGGCGTGGGGGAGACGCGCCGCGTCCCGTCGACCTCTCGTCACCGTTTTCCGACACTCGGGCCTACGGGCGGTATGGCTTCAGCCGACGACCATCGTCGCCGGACGACCGACCTGCCAGCGGCGGCGACCGACTACTTCGCGCCCGAACTGGACGCTCTCGACAGCTATCTCGACACGGTGCCGGCGACCATCGACGCGGCGGCCGGGGACGCCGCCGTCGGCCCGATACACGCCCTCCCGTGGTTCTACGTGGCCGACTTGACCGGCTGGCGCGGCAGTACGCTCGCCCGCCTGCTGGCCGCGGAGGCGGGCGCACCCTGCTACGAACTCTCGGCCGGGGCCGCGGACGCGCTTCCGGCCCTGTGGTCCGTCGTCGACGAGAGCGGGCGCGGCCCCGTCGTGCTCCACCTGGAACTGCAGGGCGAGGGCGGGCGGATTGTACGCACGCTTCGGGAGGCGCTCCGCCGTGACTACACGCATACCCCTGACAGCTGGGACGAGCCGGTTCGCGGCGACCCGGCGAACCTCCACGTCGTCTTCACTGACACCAACCCCTCGAAGCGGCTATCCGTGCCGCTGCCCGCCGCGACGACGCCCACCACCGGCGCGGTCCTCTCATATGCGCCTCGCTGGAGTATGCTCCCGGAACGACCCGACGGAACGACTGTGCTTCCGGACCCGCCAGCGCTCCACGACCGCGAGGCCGAACTTGAGCAGTTCCTGCTGGCTGCGCTGGCTGAACGCGGTAGCGACGACGCCAGACAGCAGTACGTCGACAACGCCGTCGAAATCCTGTCGATAACCCACTCGCTCATCGGGAAGCGCGACCTGCTGTTCGACGTGTCGCCGCGGCTGGCGCTGAAGTACGGGGCGCTCCTTGAGGAACTCTCGGTCGGTGCGGCGACGGAACGACTCGGCCGGGACGTACTCGGACAAGTGCCACAGAGCCCCGGGAGCGAGGGGGTTCGGGCGACGCTGCGGGACCTGCTGCCGGAGTGAGTGCGGGCGACGGCGCTCAGTTCGCGTCGCTGACGATTTTGACGACCGTTCCCTCTTCGAGTTCCGTCTCGTCGCTGATGCGCCGGTTCTCGCGGGCGTCGACGGCGTGGATGTAGCCGTCGCCGATGTCCGAGTGGACGGCGTAGGCGAGGTCCTTCGGCGTCGACCCGCTGCGCAGCAGGAACGCGTCGGGGAGGACGTTCCCCTGGCCGTCGGTCCAGTGAGTCTCGTTCTGGACGGGGTAGGCGGTCAGATGGTCCAGCAGGTCGTAGACGGCAGTGTCGAGCGCGCCCTGAACGCCGGTGCCATCCCACTCCTCCATGACGCCGCGGATGCGGTTCAGCCCCTCCCGCTGCTGGTCGCTCACGTCGCCGACGATGTCGAAGTCCGGGTCGCCGGGGTCGTAGTCGACGACGCCGGCCTGCGCGGCGTTACGCAGCGCGAGTTCGCCGTCGGCCGTCGCCGGCACGACCACGTCGGCGGCCGCCTGCAGGGCCTCGATGTTCCCTTCGGGGGCGATGTCGGCCTTGTTCGCGACGACGACGAGCGGCTTCGTCCGCTGGCGGATCTCCGTCGCCAGCGCCTCGCGGTGTTCGTCGGTCCAGGCGATGGGGTCCTCGGGGTACTCCAGGTCCCGCAGGGTGCGGGCCACGTCGAGTTCAGAGGCTCCGACACCGGCCAGCATATCCACGAGCGACTCGTCGAGTTTGAAATCCGGCGAACGGGACTGGCGCTCGATTGACTCCCAGTTGCGTTCGACGATGCTGGCGAGCCACAGATCCATCTCCTCCTCGACGAAGTGAACGTCCTCGACGGGGTCGTGCTCGCCGACCTCGACGGGTTCGCCCTCGGCGTCGGTGCCGCCGGAGGCGTCGACGACGTTGAGAATTACGTCGGCGGTCGACAGTTCGTCGAGGAACTGGTTCCCGAGGCCACGGCCCTCGTGAGCCCCGGGGACGAGGCCGGCCACGTCGATGAGTTCTACCGGGACGTACCGCTTGCCCGCCCGGCAGTTGTCGTCGCCACAGCGCTCCTCCCGGTCGAGACAGGGACAGTCCGTGCGGACGTGGCTGACCCCGCGGTTGGCGTCGATGGTCGTGAACGGGTAGTTCCCAACGTCCACGTCGGCCATCGTCGCCGCCTTATAGAAGGTAGACTTGCCGGCGTTCGGTTTGCCGGCCAGCGCGATAGAGAGCATGTCAGCCCCTACCAGTGGCCGTCGAAAGGGGGTTTCGGTTCGGCCTTACGGGCTGACCCACTCGCCGCGCTCGTCGCTGCGCGCTACGGCGTCGAGGACCCGCTGTGCCGCGAGCCCGTCGGCGAAAGAGGGCTCCTGCGTCCCGCCCTCGGCGACGGCCGTGAGGAACTCGTAGTTCTCGTGGACGAACGTGTGTTCCCAGCCGATGACGTGGCCGGGGGGCCACCAGTGGTCGACGTAGGGGTCGTCGGCGTCCGTGACCAGCACCTGCTGGAAGCCGCGGTCGCCCTCCGTGAGCACCTGCAGTTCGTTCAGCCGTTCGAGGTCGAACTTGATTGCGCCCTTCGACCCCTCGATTTCGATGGTGTGGGCGTTCTTGTGGCCGTTGGCGACCCGGGACGCTTCCAGCGTGCCCATCGCCCCGTTCTCGAAGGCAATCTGGGCGCTGTAGGCGTCGTCGACGGTCACCGGACGGGTCTCGTCGCTGCCTTCGACGGGGCGTTCGTCCGTGAACGTCCGGAGGTGCCCGCTCACGTCCGTTATCTCGCCGGCGGCGTCGCCGAGCAGGAACCGGGCCAGGTCGACCGTGTGGGAGCCGAGGTCGCCCAGCGCCCCGCTGCCGGCCATCTCCTCGTCGTTGCGCCAGGACCACGGCGCGTCGGGGTCGACCAGCCAGTCCTGGAGGTACTGGCCGCGGAAGTGGTGAATCTCGCCGAGTTGGCCGTCGTCGATGAGTCCCTTCGCGTACTGGATAGCCGGGACGAACCGGTAGTTGAACGCCGCACCCGCGGGGACGTCGGCGTCAGCGGCCGTTTCGGCCATCTCCTCGGCGGTGTCGAGCGTGGGCGCGAGCGGTTTCTCACAGAACGTCGGCGTCCCGGCCTCCAGCGCGGCGATGGACGGCTCGGCGTGGACGTGGTTCGGGCCGAGGTTGTAGAACACGTCTACCTCGTCAACGATATCCCGCCAGTCCGTTGCAGTCCGGTCGAAGCCGAACTGGTCGGCCGCGTCGGCCAGTGCGTCCTCGTTGCGGCCGACGAGCACGTCCTTGTTGACGGCGGGCGCTTCGGGGAAGAACATGGGCAGGCGGTCCAGCGCGTTGGCGTGGGCCTTGCCCATGAACTTGTAGCCGAGCATGCCGATATCGAGGGTCATACACGGCTGTTCACCCGGGGCCGAAATAACGCTCAGGGTGACGGCAGGGCGGCGGACCGCCGCGAGGGAAAAGCCAAAACCGGATGCGCGCGTTGACCCTGCATGGCCACTGAAACGACTGTCCGCATCGAGGACATCATGTCGACGCCGCTAGAGACGATTTCCGCCGACGAGACCGTCAAAGCGGCCGCGACGCAGATGCAGGCCCAGAACATCAACGGCATCTTCGTCCCGGGGGCGCAAGCGGGCATCATCACGACCACCGACATCGTCGACGCCGTCGCGGCCGGCAAGGACCTCTCGACGGCGACCGTGGGCGACGTGATGACCTCGCCGGTCGAGCGGGTGACGACCTCGCTGGAACTGGGCGAGGCCGCCGCCATGATGACGACCTACGACATCAAGCACCTCCCGGTCATCGACGAACACCAGGACTACGTCGGCATGGTGTCCTCGACGGACATCACGCAGGCGCTGTCCTGAATTGCGGCTCTTTTCGGCGCCGCGTCGCCGGCTATATGAAATCGTCCAGCCCGGCCGCGTCACCGCCGTTGTCGCCCGTGCCGGGCAGCGCGTCGGCGATGGCCGAGGTGAACGAGTCGAGGCCGCGGGTCTGGTACCAGACCGTCCCCGGCCCGGTGAAGTCCATCACCAGCCCCTCGCCGCTGAGCAGCGTCGACTTCAGCCCGCCGACGCGGTGGGCGTCGAAGTCGACCGACTCCTCCCAGGCGACGACGTGGTCGTTGTCGATGGTGTAGGACTCGCCAGCGTCGAGTTCGACGGTCTCCAGCCCGCCGAAGGCCTCGATAAGGACGTTCCCGGTCCCTTTCAGCGCCAGCGGCGTGATGCTCGCGCCGGCCAGCAGCGACTGGATGCCGCCGAACTCCGAGTCGATATCAATGTTGGGGTCGGCCGCGAGAAACGCCCCGTCGACGGCGTACAGCGTCTCGCCGGTGAGTTCGTGGTGATGGACATCGCCGGGCGTCGGCGGGGCAAGGGTGACGGTGCCGGGACCGCCCGTGGCAGTGAACTCGTTTGCGAGCAGCGATTCACCGCCAAGCATCGACTTCGCGGAGCTAAGAAGGCCGTCCCGGCTGGTTGTGGTTTCGATGTCGATAGTCGGCGAGTGGCTGACCATCGCGCCGGGTTCGGCGAGTATCGACTCGCCGCTGTCGAGGGCGGCGCGGACGTGCGTGTACGAGGGCTTGTGTGTAAGTTCGATATCCATAGAGTGTCACTGGATACGGGAATCCGGTCGTATTATCTCACAGACACTATATAAGCCTACGTGCCGAGAAAGCCGCGTCGCTCGTTGTACCGGTCACTCAGCCCAGTAAGCGTCGCCGGGCCGAGTCTCGAAGACAGCGCGGTCGAGTACGTCGACCGCTTTCTCCAGCCCCTCACGTGCGCTGGTCAGCGAGTCCTCGTGTTCGATAGAAAGCGCGCCGTCGTAGCCGACCATCCGCAGTGTCGACACCACGTCTTTCCAGTGGGACTCGTCGTGCCCGTAGCCGATAGAGCGGAACAGCCACGACCGGTCTGCCTCGTCCGTGTACGGCGCAGTGTCCAGTACGCCCTTCTCGCGGGCGTTTGACTCGTACACTTTCGTGTCCTTGGCGTGGACGTGGTGGATGGCGTCGTGCTCACCGAGCAGGCGGATCGCCTCGGTCACGTCGATGCCCTGCCAGTACAGGTGCGACGGGTCGAAGTTCGCGCCGATGCGGTCGTTCGTCCGGCGGCGCAGTTCGAGCAGGCCGCGGGGCTCGTAGACGAGCATGTTGGGATGCATCTCGATGGCGACGTCCACGTCGTGTGCGCCGGCGTGGGCCGCGAGGTCCGACCAGTACTCGTCGGCGACGCGCCACTGGTACTCGTGGGCGTCGGCGTGTTCGGTCGGCCAGGGGGCGGTAATCCAGTTCGGCACCTCGTCGTCGGGGCCGCCGGCCGGCAGGCCCGAGAATCCAGTGACGGTGTTGACGTCGAGCTGGTCGGCCAGCCGAATCGCCTCCCGGAGTTCCCGGTCTGCCTCGGCAGCGCGGTCGTCGTCGGGATGGAGTGGGTTGTTGTGTGTCGCCAGCGCGCTCACGCGGAGGTCGTAGTCGTCGAGCAGCGCCGCCAGTTCGGCCTGCTTGTCCTCGTCGTCGAGGTACGCCTGCCGGTCGAGGTGGTCGTCGCCGGGGAAGCCGCCACAGGCCAGTTCGACCGCGTCGACGCCCAGGTCGCTGAGATACGCCAGCGCCTCGTCGAGGGACTGTCCGCCCAGAGGGACCGTCAGTACGCCGATATCCATACCCAGCGATACAGCCGGTGTTAAAAAAAGCGTACTGCCGACGCGCTGGTCTCGCTGTCCGGCCAGCAAGCGATACAGACCGGAAAGAGAACACCGAGGGGACAGGTCGGCGTAAAGGATTAACGCCGGGAGTGCGGTGGTTCTGTCATGATTGTGGCCGTACTCGGAACCGGACAGCGGGGGCGGGATATCGCACAGCGGTGTGTCCGTGCGGGCCACGAAGTGCGTCTTCGGGGAACAGATGCGACGGACGTGATGGACCGAGTCGACGAGATTCGGCGGGCGCTAAACGATGACGTCTCGGCCAGTATCGACGGAACCACCGGGCTCGAAAGCGCCGTCAGCGGCAGCGACATCAGCATCGACGTAACCGACGGCGGGACGGACAGCCACCGAGAAGTGGTCGCCGAAACGGAGACCATGGTCGAAGATGAGACGCTCATCGCCGTCAGCGACACGTCGCTGTCGGTGACTGCGGTCGCGACCGGCCTGCGGAGCCCGGACCGGGCCGTCGGTCTCAACCTTGTCGACCCGCCGGACGGCGCTATCGTCGAGGTCGTCATCGCCGAACAAACGACAGCGGCGACCCGCGACAGAGTCACTGACTTCGTCGAGAGTCTGGACGCCTCACCGGTCGTCGTCCGCGACACGCCGGGGTTTGCCGCGCTCCGACTCGAGCTCGCTACCATCGCCGAAGCGATCCGGATGCTCGAGGACGGCGTCGCCGGCGTTCGTGATATCGACCGGACGTTCGAGCGTGGCGGCTCGGACCGTGACGGGCCGCTCGTTCGCGCTGACCAGCACGGACTGGAAACGGTGTTGACGGCCCTAGAAGACCTCGCCGAGCGGCTCGACGAGCGGTTCGAGCCGCCGGCGCTGCTCCGTCAAAAGCTCGCGGATGGACAACGCGGTGCAGTCTCCGGCGAGGGGTTCTACGTCTGGGAAGACGGCGAGCCGACGACCGGAGCCGCCCCGGACCCGGAGGTACCAACGCGAGACAGCGACCCAGATCTCAGATGAGCACGCAGGAGGACACCCCGGCCGAACCGGAGAGAGAGGACGATGAGTTCGCGACCCTGTTCGACGAGCTGCAGGAGTTAGAACAGCTTGTTGACTCCGAACACGAGCGCCAGCAGGTCCGAGATGCGATGCGCGCGGCCGCCGATTCACAGGACCACGAGCCTGCGACCTTCGGCCGGGTCGTCTGGGGCTTCGGCCGGTCCGACCTCGCCGAGGCGCTGCTGGGCTCGCTGCTGTTCGGGATACCGATGGCCGTCGAGGGCGGGACAGTCGACGCCGGCCGTCACATCGCCCAGCATCCGCTGTATCTCGCGGCGACGGTCGTCATCGCCATCGGGCTGGTCATCTCGATTCTGTACGTGGCCGACTTTCAGGATGTGCGGGTGGCGAACCCGATTTTCGGGCTGATTCCCCGGCGACTCGTCGGCGTCACCGGAACAGCGCTAGTCGTCTCCGTGGCCCTGCTCACGGGGTGGGGGCTGGTCGAGTGGTCGGCGGACACCGCAGTCGTCTACGAATCGGCCTGCATCTGTGCCGTGGCGTTCGTTCCGATGGCGATCGGCGCTGCGCTCGGGGACATTCTGCCCGGGAACTAGGGCCATGGCAGTCTCTCGCGGTGGCGGTCGCGTTTGGCAATCGTTAAAAGCCGCGGTCGGATACGGAGAGGTATGAGCGAGAGCCAACAGAAACAGGCGCGCAAGTGCGTCTCGTGTGGCATCAACATCGCCGGCACGAACGCCGCCGCGTTCAAGTGCCCGGACTGTGGCCAGCAGATCTACCGCTGTGCCACCTGCCGGAAGCAGAGCAACCTCTACAAATGCCCGGACTGCGGCTTCATGGGGCCATAACAATGGGGAAAGTAGCAGCCAAGATCAAGGTCATGCCGGAAAGTCCCGAAGTCGACCTCGACGACCTGCAGGAGCGTCTCGAGGGCGTGCTTCCCGAAGGAACGAAGATCAACGGGTTCGAGCGCGAGGACGTCGCCTTCGGTCTCGTCGCGCTGACGCCGACGGTCATCGTCCCCGACGACACTGGCGGCACGGAAGCCGTCGAAGAGGCCTTCGCGAACGTCGATGATGTCGAGTCGGTCTCCGTCGAGAGCACCGGTCGCCTGTAATCGACTCGCCGCCGTCGTTTTCTAGTTGAGTCTGTAGCGACTGCAAGAGCACAACCAGCGACAGTCGCGGAACGCACGTTTTATTAGGGCGACCGGATTAGCGAGGAGCAAGAATGCCTAGTTCAAACGGACCCCTCGAAGGAACACGAGACAAGCTCAAGAACAAGCCCCGCGACCGCGGCACCTCGCCGCCACAGCGCGCCGTCGAAGAGTTCGACGACGGCGAGAAGGTTCACCTCAAGATCGACCCGTCCGTGCCCAATGGGCGCTTCCACCCACGGTTCGACGGTCAGACCGGGACCGTCAAAGGGAAGCAGGGTGACGCGTACAAGGTCGACATCGTCGACGGTGGCAAGGCGAAAACCATCATTGTCACCGCTGCGCACCTGCGCCGGCAAGAATGACGATATTCAAAGAGAAAGTCAGCGAGGAGTTCCTGACGGTCGCAGAGACCAAGGAGATACTCGAAGACCTCGAGATGGAGCGGGCGGCCGAGGAGGACCGCGAGATGCGCTACGAGCTCAAGCGGGCCATCGAGCACGTCAACCGCTTTGCCGTTCTCGACCCCGAGGAGTCGCTACAACTGGTCGAAGACCTCGAAGAACTCGAGAAAGTCGACACGCCGACGGCCTACAAGATCGCGAACCTGCGGCCGCTAGACCGCGACGAGCTCCGGGCCGTGTTCGCTCAGGAGCGGTACACGCTTGACGGTGGCGAACTCGACGAGATACTCAACATCGTCAAGCAGTACGCATAACGAGGAACTCGTCAGCTCGGTTCTCGGCCGCTCTCTCTACGTTTACAGACGAGCAGCCACGCGAACAGATTCGTTCCAGTTGCCGCCAAACGGACACGAAGGGAGCGCCGGCGTCCCGTGAAGCGGTTCGGGGCATCCACCGGCATTAAGTATGCTGTGCTCGTACTGCCTGACATGACTGAATCGGAGAGCGGCGGCGACACTATGATGGCAGCTGTCCTCGATGTGCTCCCGCACGGACGGCCCGGCGACGACCGGCCGCAGCACCAGAAGGAGCCGCTCGCGTACGCGCTCGACATCGATGAGTTCTATATTTACGAGTTGCAGCTTGCGGACAAGGACGCTGACATCGCCTTTGGCGACCGCGTTGACTTGACGGAGTTCGGCCGCGTGACGGAAGTCGAGTTCGAAGATATTCCGAGCGGCGCCCGTTCGGAGCTCGACTACGCCGTCGAGGAAGTCGTCGAGGCAAACGAGCAGCGGTTCGTCGACTTCTACAACGACGCCCAGCCGATCACGCTGCGGCTCCACCAGCTGAACCTCCTGCCGGGAATCGGCAAGAAGCTCCGCAATACGATTCTCGACGAGCGAAAGCGAAAGCCCTTCGAGAGCTTCGACGACCTCGAAGAGCGCGTCAACGGCCTCCACAGTCCAAAAGAGACGCTTGTCGAGCGGATACTCGAAGAGCTACAGGACGACGACCTGAAGTACCGGCTGTTCGTCCGGCGTGAAGAACAGTCCTCCTAAGCCTGTCAGCTGCAAGCAGCGAACCCGACAGCCGACAGTATAAGGCGACCCTTTTCTACCGCGACCCGCTACGGCTCGCTAATGACTACGATCGAGACAGGGAGTCGGGACCCCGACGCACTCGTCCGGCGGGCCGGCAAACGGGCCGACACCCGACAGGACCAGCACTTTCTCGTCGACGACCGGGTGCTGGACCGGATTCCCGAGTACGCGACCGAGGCCGATATCGACACCGCGCACGTGCTGGAGATCGGCGCGGGCCCAGGGGCGCTGACGGACCGCCTGCTCGCGGCGGCCGAGCGTGTGACCGCAGTCGAGCGCGACCCGGACTTCGCGGCGCATCTCCGCGAGGAGTTCGCCGAGGAGGTCGCGGCGGACCGGCTCACTGTCGTCGAGGGCGACGCGCTCGACGTCGACCTCCCCGAGTTCACCGCCAGCATCTCGAATCTGCCCTACGGCGCGTCCTCGGAAATCGCGTTCCGACTGCTGCCCGAAGGACGGCCGCTCCTGTTGATGTTCCAGCGGGAGTTCGCCGAGCGGATGGCCGCCGACCCGGGAACCGACGACTACGGGCGGCTCTCGGTGACAGCGGGCCACTACGCGGACGTGGAAGTCGTCGAGACGGTCCCGCCGGAAGCGTTCGACCCCCAGCCACGGGTCACCAGCGCGCTCGTCCGGACGACGCCGCGGACGCCGGACTACACCGTCCCCAGCGACGACTTCTTCATGGACTTCCTGAAGGCAGTGTTCACACAGCGTCGGAAGACGATGCGAAACGCCGTCCGCAACACGGCCCACATCTCCGGGCTGGGCGACCCCGACGCGGTGGTCGAGGCGGCCGACGAGGACCTGATGCGCGCCCGCGCCGGGAAGCTCACGCCGGCCGACTTCGCCACGCTGGCGACGCTCGCCTACGAGGTCGGCCAGCCGGAGGTCTGAGATGGGCGAGGAGCCGAGCGACGCGGCCGACGCTGGCGGGGACGGCGACCGCCCCTCGCTGGCCGACCAGCGCGGCGTGGAATCGGTGTACCAGCCCGCGGAGGACTCGGACCTGCTGGCCCGGACGGCCCGCGAGCGAGTCGGGGCGGGCGATACCGTCCTCGACGTGGGGACGGGGTCGGGCTACGTCGCCGCGAGGCTCGCCGAGGCCGGCGCGCGGGCGGTCGGGGTCGACGTGAGCCCGCTCGCGTGTCGGGAGGCCGCCGGCAACGGCGTCCCGGTCGTCCGCGGGGACCTCGTCGAACCGTTCCGGGCGGACGCCTTCGACCTCGTGGCGTTCAATCCCCCGTATCTGCCGACGCCGCCCGAGAAGGAGTGGGACGACTGGATGGAACACGCGCTCTCGGGCGGCGAGGACGGTCGCCGGCTGGTCGACCCGTTCCTCGAAACCGTCGAGCGCGTGCTGGCCCCGGGCGGCGAGGCGCTCGTGCTCGTTAGCAGCCTCACGGACCCGGATGCGGTGCGAGCGTACGCGAGCGACCACGGACTGGCAAGCGAACGCGTGGCGAGTGAGAAACATCCGTATGAAGTGCTCGTCGTCCTGCGGTTCTCCGCCGAGTAATTACCGTTGGGCATTTAATCGAATAGGAAATATTAAAGCCCGTCATTTCCTACTCCACGCCAATGACACAGGTAATCGCCACGACACCTGGGCTCTTTCCGCTCCCGGACTGGGCCAAGGACGAACTGGCAGATCTGAAAGGTCATCAGAAGACCGACCTCATCTCGGGCGACGAGTCCGGTGAGGTCGTTGCGGCCTACGACGAGGCCCGCGAGGAAGTCATCGGCGTCCAGCAGGACGCCGGCCTTGACCGCGTTGTCGAGGGCCAGTTCCGCTGGGACGACATGCTCGCGCACCCGCTGGCCGTCCACGACAGCGTGGAGACGAAAGGCATCGTCCGCTACTACGACAACAACAACTTCTATCGGGAGCCGGTCGTGCAGGGCGACCTCTCCGCCGACGGCGGCGACGTGGCCGCGGACCTCGATGCCGCCGCCGACGTCGTCGACTCGGGCCTGCAGGCGGTCCTCCCCGGACCGTACTCGCTCGCGGACCTCGCCACGGACGAACACTACGGCGACGACGCCGAGTTCCTCGATGCGGTCGCCGACTTCCTCGTCGAGGAAGTGAAGTCGTTCCCCGAGATAGAGACCCTGTTCCTGCTTGAACCGTCGCTGGTCGAGAACACGCCAGAGGACGGCGAAGACAAACGCGCCGCCGAGGCAATCGATGCCATCGCCTCGGCTGCCGACGCTGAAGTCGTCGCCCACACCTACTGGGGCGCAATCGAAGAGAAGGCCTACGCGCATCTGATGGACGCTGACGTGGATGCCATCGGCTTCGACCTCGTGGCGAACCACGATCAGACGGTCTACAACGTACAGGAGTACGGCACCAAGGACGACGTGGCACTTGGCGTCGTCGACGGCCAGAACACGCTCGTCGAGTCGCCCGAGACCATCCGCGACCGCATCGACTGGTTCGAACAGCAGACCAACACCGCCTACGACACCGTCTACGCGACGGCGAACACGGAAACGTTCTATCTCCCGGTGAACAAGTTCGAAGACAAGCTCGAAGCGCTCGCAAACGCCGCAGACCTGGAGGCGGCGGAGGCATAAAACGATGACAGGACCACGAGACCAGTTCAAACCGGCGGATCACCCGAACGACCACTTCCTGCTGACGACCGTCGTCGGCTCCTACCCCAAGCCCAAATGGCACGACCGCGCCCGCGAGCTGTTCGAGGACGAGGACGCCGACTTCGGCGAGGACGAGTGGGAAGAATCGAAAGACGACGCCTCGCGGCTCATCACCCACGAGCACGAGCGCGCGGGTCTCGACGTCATCTGTGACGGCGAGATGCGCCGCAACGAGATGGTCGAGTACTTCGCCCACCGCATCGACGGCTACGAGTTCAACGGCCGCGTGAAGGTGTGGGGCCACAACTACTTCGACAAGCCCTCGGTCGCCGACGAGGTCGAGTACGGCGAGCAGTGGCTCGTCGAGGAGTTCGAGTTCACCGACGAGGTGGCCGAGCGACCGGTCAAGGTCCCGATCACCGGCCCGTACACGCTCGCCAACTGGTCGTTCAACGAGGTCTACGACAGCGAGGAGCAACTGGCCTACGAGCTGGCCGAACTCGTCAACGAGGAAATCGAGGCGCTGGTCGAGGCCGGCGCGCGCTACATCCAGATAGACGAGCCTGCGCTCGCCACCACGCCGGACGACCACGCCATCGTCGGCGAGTGTCTGGAGCGCATCGTCGACGAGATTCCCGACGACGTGCGCCTCGGGCTACACGTCTGTTACGGCGACTACTCGCGTATCTACCCCGAGATTCTGGACTATCCGGTCCACGAGTACGACCTGGAACTCGCCAACGGCGACTACGACCAGCTCGACGTCTTCAAAGAGCACGAGTTCACGAAGGACTTCGCGATGGGCGTCGTCGACGCCCACGTCGCCGAAGTCGAACCTGTCGAGGAAATCAAGGAGAACATCAAGAAGGGACTGGAGGTCGTCCCGCCGGAGCGACTCACCGTCTCCCCGGACTGTGGCGTGAAGCTCCTGCCGCGCGAGGTTGCCTACGGCAAGATGGAGAACATGGTGCAGGCCGCCCGCGAAATCGAGGAAGAACTGGACGCCGGCGAGATCGATATTGTTGCGAGTGGTGCACAAGCGCACGCAGACGACTGAATCGGCGGGAAGACCCGGCCACGAGTTGGCAACCGTTTTTGTAGCGGACGAGTAGCGAGTATCCGAACGCAGCAAGGGGGCTCTCGGATTGCGGTATGACTGACCGTATTTCGACGAAAGTTGGCTACGATTTCGGCAACTATCGAATTCTCTCGGGCGCACCGCACCCGAATCCGGCAAATGTCGCAGACAGATACAGCGGCTATCCGGAACTGGAATCAGACGAGACCTGTGGAACCGCTGGCTAGCAGTATCTCGAACAGGCCATCACGAGGTTGCCTGAGCACAAAGGCTCCCGGCATAAAGTCATTAATTTTCTTATGTATCCTCGAATCCATCAGCTAAACTGGAAGCTATTTGCCAGTAGTTTGTTCGACAAATATCGAACCTAACATCGACCTAAGGGGAAAATAATTATTATTGAACTAATAATATTGGGGGATGCTGTATTCAGGTAAATATTCTATATTATGGATATAGAGCGCCTCATACCACTAATTTCCGCTCCCAGATTCGTGTGGTGTGTTGGCACGCAAATCTGGGAAAGAGTTTTGAGGGTCTCTGGAGAAGCTAGCGATGAGAAAGCTATGACAGGGGACACACATCTTCGGGCGGAACTGTATCTTCGCGGAGATACCTACGGCACGTTCGATGCACAACAGCAGGTGCTCAATCGGGTGAAGCGGCTGGAGGCCAACGGCGTGTTCAGCGAGTCGATGGTCGCTGGCGAGTGGCAACGGATCAGGACGATGGCGGAGGACAAACGGTCGGAAGCCATCCAGACCTACGAGGAGTTCACGGGCTGGGCGGCCCGGAACGGTCACTCGCTCGAACCGGCATTCGAGCGACGGAACCGGAGCTACGTCGGGATGGACCGCATCGACGATGTGGTCGTGTTCCCGGTCGTCTCGCTGGCGATCTACGACGGCGACGACCTAGAAGGCGTGTTCCCGTGCTCGGACGAGGAACGGACTTACACGGTTGGCGACGCGCTAGAAGCCTTCGAGCGCGGCGACAAGGATTGGCTTGCACAGTTCGACTCGCTCTCGGTCGACCGGACCGACCCGCTGCTGGAACCGGGCGTCGACGCGACGATTTAACCGCGCAGCGCTTCGACCGGTTCCTCGCTCGCTGCTTTCCAGGCCGGATACAGCCCGCTGACGATGCTCGTCAGCACCCCAAAGGAGAACGCTGCACCGACGTACCAGGCGTTTGGCAGCCTGAAGACAGCCATGGCATCGCCGACGGCGTAGTGGTTTATCGCCAACCCGGCACCGAGACTCAGAATGACACCAGCGATGCCACCGAGGAAGCCGAGCAGCGTCGCTTCCATCAACATCACTTTGAGGACATCCCGCTTCTGGTAGCCCACCGCTCTGAGGACGCCAATCTCCTCCCGTCGTTCGACGGTGGACATCAGCATGACGTTGAGAATGGAGATGCCAGCCACGAGCAGCGAAATCGATGCGATGCCGGCGAGGACAGTGTTGATGATCTGGAACTGCTCTTCGATAGTGTCGACGAGCGAGCCGAGTTCCTGAACGAAGACTCGCTGCTCGCGGTCGTTGAGCGCGTCGCGGATCCCAATCGCCGTTTCGTTGGCCTGTGTCCCGGTCGACTCGATAACGTACACTTCTGAGTAACCGCGCTGGTTGAACGAAGTAGCCGGCATGATGATTCGGTTATCGGGGTTTGTCGAGGAGAACGGGTCGCCTTCTTCGAGGACGGCCCGGACGCGGACGCTGGTCCCGTTGACGGTAATCTGGCTCCCGGGATGCAGTTCGTGCTCTTCCGCGACATCTGAACCGACGAGTGCACCAGACCGGAACGGCGATACCCGTCCCTCCTTGGCCTCGTACAACGCTGCAGGGTCTTCCACGCCGTAGATCGTTTCCCTGACCGCGTCCTCACGGTTGTACGACACCGGCTCTACGCGCGTCTTTACCGGCGACACAGTCGCTGTCGGACTTGCCTCTCTGCGAATCGTACGGATATCGCGTTCGGTGAGTTCAGTGATGTTTTCGCCGGAGTTCGGGTATACCGTGAGCTGGTTGCCGACGTTACCGAGGTTCTGGGTAAACGAGTACTGGAGCGCGACGCCGAACATTCCCAGCGAAGCGATGGCAACGACACCGATGACGATACCCAGCGACGCCAGCAATGACCGCATCTTCGTCCGCGTGAGGTTGCGCCGCGCCATCAGCGCGGCCGGGAAGAACCTACCCGCCATTCTTCCGCTCCCTCCCGATGGTGCCGTCGACCAGATGGACGGTTCGGTCGACGTACTCGTTGACGAGGTCGTCGTGGGTGACCGCGACGATCGCCACGTCGTCCTCGTCGGCGATGCGGCGGAACTCATCGAGTATCTGTCGGCCCGTCTCGCTGTCTAGGTTGCCCGTCGGCTCGTCGGCGAGAACGACCTTCGGGCTGTTGATGAGCGAGCGTGCGATAGCGACGCGCTGCTTCTGGCCGCCGGAGAGTTCGTCGGGCTTGTGATCCAGTCGGTCACCGAGCCCAAGCCGCTCCAGGAGCGCTCTGGCCCGCTTTTTGACTTTCGGATCACTGTCCAACAGCAGCGGTACCTCGACGTTCTCGACAGCAGTCAGTGTCGGCAGGAGATAGAAGTGCTGGAACACGAACCCGATTGTTTGCTTCCGGAGGCGCGTCCGCTTGCTGTCGCCGAGTCCGGTCACATCCTGTCCCTCCAGCAAGACGGTTCCCTCCGTCGGCGTATCCAGCAGCCCGAGGATGTTCAACAGAGTTGTCTTGCCACTGCCACTGGGGCCCATAATCGAGACGAACTCACCGGCTTCGAGTGCGAAGTCGATGCCCGCCAGTGCGTAGAGGGTCTGGCCGCCGGTCCGGTAGCGCTTGACCAGTCCCTGTGCGTCGATGACCGTCATACCTCGATATCGTCATCACTGCGGCGGTAGCGGCGTACGAGGACACCGACGACGACCAGTAGCGCCAGGCCGCCGGCGATGAACACCGGCAGCATACTGTTCTGGTTTCCACCCTCGCTGCCGCCGTCCTGCTCCGGCTGCTGTGCCGCACTGCCCATCTGGTTGATGTCCACGTCGAAGCGCTGTGTCTTGCGCGTGTCGTCGACGAGGTAGGTCACCTCCAGCGGCACCGACGTGACGTTCCCCGTCGTCCGGGCATACACGTCGAAGGAGACGAAGTCACTGGCCGGGACCGTGCCGACAAAGTAATCGCGGTTCGGAGTTGCCGGGGTGATGCGCTCGGTATCGACGACGCTGACGAGGACGCTGTCCGCATCCGTCGACCCGACGTTGCTCGCGCTCCCTGAGATCTGGAGGCGCCCGCCCTGTCGGACCACGTCAAGACCGGTGAGGTCTATCGTTCCCGGGACGGATCGAAGCGTCGTTTCGGTTGTTGTCTGTTCCGTTTCAGTCCCGAGTTCGTAGGTGGCCGTGACAGTAACGTCAGCGCGGGGTTCGTTCATCGTGGCGTTCAGTCGCACCTGCCGGGTCGTGCTGGCTGAGATGTTCTCAAGCAGGACGCGCTGGAACGACGCGTTCTCCGACGTTGCACTGACCATGACATCCGAAAGCGGAGCGTTGGCCCCGTTAGAGACCGCGACCCGCAACGCGCGGTCAGTGCCGCTACCGACCGCAGTCGTATCGAGTTCCACGCTGTTTCGGAGCGGGTCCGACTCGATGACTTTTGACCGGGTTGTGGTGCGCGTGGTGTCGCCAGCGACTGTGTAGCTGACCGTTGCGGTCAGCGAGTGTTCGCCGGCAGATTCAGGTCGGAACCGGAACGGTGCGGTTATTGACCCGTTCTGGGCGATGCTTGACCGGACCGTCCGGCTCTTTGTCATCTCGACGCCATCGCCCTCGACGACGACTTCGACGTTCGTTATCTGGGAATCGAGTCCGTTTGCGACGGTGACTTCGCCGGTCGATTCAACGCCGGCGACGGAGTCGTTAGCCGTGATATCCATCTGCGGGTGACGCTCTTCGACGTTTAGCTTCACCGGGTATCTGAGCTCGACGTTGTCGCCTGTGCCACGGTCACGGCCGTACACGATGACGCGGAGGTCCTTGCTTCCGGACGAATCAAACGAGGCGGTCAAGGGTACCTCCAGTGTGCTGCCCGGGGAAATCGAGCCCAGATTCGAAACGCGTTCGTACTCGGTGATTCCTCTCCCACCCGATTTCCGAATTGCAATGTCGTTGATTTCGAGCGGTGAATCGCTGCTCTGGAGATTCCGGACAGTCGTGTCGAACGTGACGGTTTCACCCGGTGCTGGTGATGACGGCGATACCTCGACGTTCGAGATCGACGCGTTGACGCTCGCGCCGGCGACTGACAGCGGAAGCGAGCCGACGACGACTAAGCAGGCCAGTACAGCCACACTGTGACGCATCAGGCGGTCACCTCTGGCTGTGGTACTCGTATGCCGGTCCGACAACTCATCGGGAGGACGCTATCGGGGACCGTTGCCATGTGCGCCGGTCCGTTCCGGTCAATGTTAAACATGCTGCATATATCTGAGTGGGAAACTGATATCATAGCGCCCCTCCCAGCGGTGGATATGCGCGTCATCTGTGCCGGCCACGTCAACTGGGACGTGACGCTCCACGTCGACCACCTCCCGGAACCCGACGGCGAGGGGCGTATCACCGACCGGTCACAGTCTAGCGGGGGGAGCGCATCGAACGCGGCCGTCGCGCTGGCCGGGCTCGATGCGGAGCCGCTAGTTCTCGGTAGCGTCGGGCGGGACGACCACGGAACCATGGCTCGGCGCGAACTGTCGGCCACCGGTGTCGAGACGGTGTTGATCGAATCGGACAAGCCGACGGCCGTGAAGTACCTCATCGTGGACGAGAGCGGCGACGTTGCAGTGCTTGGAAACGACGGGGCCAACGAGGCGTTCGGCGCGTCGGACCTCCCAGCCGAGGCCCTGGCCGAGGCGGACCACCTTCACCTGACTGGACAGGATCCGACGACGGCTGCAGCGCTCGCACGCGATGCCACGGCCGCGGATGTTCCGGTAAGCTTCGACCCCGGCCGCCGGCTCCCGTACCGCGATTACTCGTCGGTGCTCTCACATGCGGATATCCTGTTTTGCAACGACCGGGAGGCCGACCACGCCAGAGACAGCGGGCTCTTCGAAACAGTGCCGACAGTTGTTGTCAAACACGGGGACTGCGGCGCGACCGCATATGTTGGTGACCGAACAGTCACGAACGCCGGGTATCCGATAGACTCTGTGGACACTGCAGGCGCGGGCGACGCGTTCGCTGCCGGGTATCTGCTCGCCAGCGCACAGGAGAGCGGCCCAGAGCGCGCGCTCGCAGTCGCCAATGCCTGTGGTGCACTCGCGGCGCAGTCACCCGGCGCACAGACGACGCTCGACTGGGAGTCGGTGTGGGCCCTCGTCGACAGCGGGCACTCACCGGACCCAGTTTAGTTCGCCTGTATCTCTTCGACGAGGCGCTCGAACTGCTGGCGGTACTGGGCTTCGGCACGAGCGGTGGCGAGGCCGGACTCGTCAGCGAAGGCGGCCTCGAAGCCGGCCATCCGCCACAGGAGCGTCGAGAGCTGATAGAGGGGGCGTCGCTGCTCGTACCCCTCGTCGAACTCCATCGGGCGCATCTCCTGATACCCCTCGTGAAACACCGTCCGGAGCGAGTCGCGCAGTTCCGGGTCCTGAAACGACGAGTCGATAAAGAGAAACTCCGTCTGTGCGAGGTTGTACTCCGGCAGTGCCGCGAGCACGTCCTGCCAGTCGAGGACCGCCGTGATCGGCGCGTCCGCCGTTTGCTCGAACATCAGATTCGCCGGCCTGAAATCGTCGTGAACCAGTCGCGGAACGCCGTCCTCGGGCACCATACTCAGTGCCGGTTCGATACAGTCCCACGCTCGGTCTGTCATGTCCTCGAAGGGCGTCCCGGCAAGGTGCGACAGATGTGATCTGGTGAGACTCTCGAAGTACTCCCGCCAGTTGCCCATCCAGTCACTCACGATAATCCGGTCGTCGTGGAGCGTGAGTCGGCCGAACGCCTCGAATCCGATCTCGGAGTGCATATCTCCGAGGATCCGACCGGACTGTGCCAGCACCCGCTGTCGGTCGTCAGTGGAAAGCCCGGCGAACTCCTCGGCGAGATTCTCGCCGTGGATGCGCTCGGTGACGAAATACGGCGGGACATCGGCGTCGGGGTTGTCCTCGTAGACAAGGATGCGTGGAACAGGGACATCGGTCCGGGCAGCGACGAAATCGTGGAGACAGGGTTCGACGGCGAACGGGACATCGCCCTGTGGCTTGAACTTCACGACGACCTCGTACGCCTCACCGTTGTGGCGCAGCGTTACCATGTAGACATCGCTCTGGTGGCCCCCACCCGGAGTCTCGAACTGGAACCCCTCGTAGTCCGGGCCTGACTCTTTCAGCACGGCTTCGATGTCCTGTTCCGGGGTCTGCACTGCCATACCATATAGTGGGCGAGCAAATAAATCTGTCAATCCCGCCACGGACAGCACTGGCACCCGGTTCAAGCGCCGTCGGTGGCCATCTCTACGCTACGAGGAGTGAAACGGTGAGACCGGTTTCGTCCCGTCGGTCACTTCAAATCGTGCGCCGCCGGCCCTGCTCTCGGTCACAGAGATGTCCCAGCCGTGGGCATCAGTGATCTGTGCGACGATAGACAGGCCGAGGCCGCTGTCACTGCCTGAGAGAGCGTCGACCGAGAGCAGGTCGTTCAGTTTGTCGGGCGGGATTCCTGGTCCGTCGTCGGCGACGTAGAAGCCGATTACTCGGCCTTCGTTCCGCGCATCCGCACTGCCGATATCGGCTGCCCCGCTGTCGACAAGTGGGCCGACCCAGACGGTCACGTCGTCGCCCGCGTGGTCCGCCGCATTCCGAAAGAGATTCTCGAACACCTGTTTGAGGCGGTTCTGATCACCGAACACCGGGGCGGACCCTTCGATCTGCAACGTCGCGTCGGCTGTTCGGGCCATCTCCCATGTCTGTTCGACAATGGTGTCAAGCGATATGGCAGTGCGGTCTTCGACTGCATACCCCTCCTTGGCAAGTGTTAGCAAGTCATTGATGAGTGATTCCATGCGAGCCACGCCTTCCGCCGCGTCGTCGAGGTGGGACAGGTCACCGCTCTCTCGGACGAGTTCAATGCGTCCCTCGACAACGTGAAGCGGGTTTCTGAGGTCGTGTGAGACGACACCGATGAACTGTTCCATCCGGTCGCGCTGGACGCGGAGGTCATGCTCGCGCTCGGCTTTCTGTAGTGCCGCCTGAACGTGCGTCGCGTACATCCTCGCGAGTCGAACCGTTTCATCGTCGAACGTAACGGGGGTTAGCGACCCAATGTTGATAACGCCGTACTCGGTAAGCGGGAGGATGATCTCGCTGCTGACGGGGGAGTTTTCGTTGTACTGGCGCTGCTCGTCGTCGAGTTCCGAGTACGTCCGCACTTCGTCCTGCTCGAACGCCTCCCACGAGAGGCTGTTGCCGGGTCGGTAGGTAACCGGCCAGTCGAACACCTCGTCCGCCCGCTCCGTCGACGCGGCCAGCTGTAGCTCCGTCGCGTCGCTGTCATACAGCCACAGTGCTCCGAGTGGCAGGTCAAACACAGACGAAATCTCCGACATTGCGATTTCGCAGATCTCTCGCTCGGACTCCGCAGCCATCAGCTGTCGTGTTACAGCCTCGAACGAATCGAGATCGAATGTAACGGTTAACTCCCCACCCATCCCGTACAAATCATGCAACTCGGTATATAAAACTCGGTGATTCTGTGTCAGTGATACGTTACACGGCGTCGCCAGTCCGCCGATGTCGCGGGACCTATGTATGCACAGCCCTCAGGAAGCAGTATGCGAACGGTCGAAATCGACGGCCTCCCGGTGGGTGATGGCCACCCAACGCGCGTCATGAGCGTGCTGAATATGAGTTCGAACTCCGGGTACAAACCGAGCGTGTATCTGGACCCAGCCGAAGCCGCCGACGCTATCGAGGAGAACCTCGTCCCCGCTGGGGCAGATATCATTGATGTCGGCCTTCAGTCGGCGAACCCCAAATACGAGTCCAAACCGGTCGAGATGGAGAAAGACCGGCTCGAAGAGGTCGCGCCGCTGGTCGACGAACTCGACGCCGATGTGCCGCTGTCGCTCGAAACGCGCTACGCTGAGGTGGCCGAAGAGGCCATCGGCCACGGTTTCGACCTCATCAACGACGTGTGTGGCTTCGCCGACCCGGAGATGAAAGGCGTCGTCGAGGACCACGATATGCCGGTCGTCAAGATGGCCAGCCCGCCGGACCTCTCGCGACCCGGCGCACTGAAAACTATCGACGACATCTTCGAGGCGCTTCAGCGAGACGGGTTCACGGATAGAACCATCATCGACCCGGCCTTCGGCGGCTGGTACGACGGCAAGGAGTTCGAGGACAACTGGGAGATGTTCCGTCGGCTGCGGGAGTTCCGTGCCTTCGACCGGCCGATGCTCACCGCGACCAACCGTGAGGACTTCCTCGGCGATCTGGCCGACCAGCCCGAGACGGAGAACCAGCTCGCCGTTTCGCTGGCCGCAGCGACGATGGAAGTCGAACGCGGCGCACACATCATCCGAACACACGATACGCAAGAGACACATGACGTGGTCAAAGTGGCCGACGCGCTCGGTGACGAGCGGACGACGCGGGCTGAGACCGACTCCGGCCCCACCGTGTCGGAACTGACAGACGTGTCTCTGCGTGAGGTCGCGCGCCATCAGGCCCTCGGTGAGACGGTCGCCGGCGGCACCGACAACGGCGCGACGCTCACGTTCCTGCTCGGCGACCTGACCGACGACGCCCGCTCGAGTATCCGGGCTGTCGCCGAGGTGACTGACGTAGTGGTGGTCGAGAAAGACAGCGGCAGCCTCTACGTCGGTGGTGCCGCGGCTGCGCTGAAGGTCGTCACCGACAGCCTCGCCGAGGACGGACACCGGGAGCTTGCCGGCGAACTACGGGCCTCGCTGTCCCGGCGGGTGTAGGCACCGCGGCTGGTCCGTACTTGCAAGTGACGGGATTTTCATAGACTACTCCGCAGCGGTCCCACAGTGGCTGTCCGTGGAGACGAGCGAATTACGCGGAGCGGTCTGCGAGTCGAAAAAGTCACTAGCCGCGCATCAAATTCAAGACCTCATCGACAACATCAGGTTCAACCGCGATAACGTAGCGGCTTCCTGGCGTCAAGGTCGTGTCGGCACGGGCGATCCGCTCACCGTTATCGTCGGAGACAACCAGCGTCCCCTCGGGAAAGCGTACGTCTGTGAGTGCTTTTCCGGCGGCTGGAGCACCGTCAGCGACGCGGACGAGCATGATATCGAGGTTGCCTGTCACGTCGGCAAGCGTCTGGACATCACTCCCAAGGATTTCGTTCGCTGCCACCCTCGCACCAGCCCGTTCGGGAAAGACCACCGCATCGACAAATCGGGTGTACGCCTTACCGGCTGTGCGGTCGATTCGCGCGACCGTCCGAATATCTGGTGTCAATTCCGACGCAGCTAAACACACCGCGAGGTTCAGCCCGGTTTCACCCGTGAGCGCGGCAATCGCGTCCGCTCGGTCGATGCCTGCCTGTTCGATGATCTCCGGATTCGTCGCGTCGCCTCGGATAACCGTCGCGACCCACTGATCGGCGATTTCCGAGACCATCCGTTCGTCCCGTTCGATGATCGTCACGTCGTGCCCGCGGTCGGCAAGTATCTCAGCTGTCTGGAAGCCGACGCGGCCACCGCCTGCGATGATAATGTCAAGTGTTCGGGTCATGAGTTAGTCTTCAGCCTCAGGTGTTATTTCGCTGGCGGCAGTCGCCTGCTCGCGGTCCGATTGCTGTTTTACCCGTTTGAGGGCGAAATACACGACTGCGCCGAGCACGATCCATGCGACGCTGAGTGCCAGGGCCAGTGGATCCGTCCGGAGCAGAAACTCTATCAGCACCCCGGTCAGAATCAGATTGAGTGCGATACCGATTATCGGTGGTGCCGGGTAGTATGGCATCTCATACGGCCGATTCATGTTCGGTCGCTCCCTGCGGAGTCTAATGACCGCGACGTTGACAATGATAAACGAGAGCAGGAAGAACAGGCTCGACATATTGCCGGCGCTCTGTGTCGGCAGTGCAACTGAGCCAAGCATCACGACGGCACTGGTGAGGATAGCAACGAAGGGCGTCCCGTAGCGGTGGTGTATCTGGCCAATCGAAGGGAGTAACTGCCCTTCGCGCCCCATCGAGAACGCGACGCGCGACGACGCGATGACGACGGCGTTGAGGGCGGTAAGCGTCGAGAACACAGCCCCGAAGACGATGAGTGCCCCACCGTTCTGAATAACCGGGAGCCCGGTCGGCATGAACGACGTCGCGGCCGCGGCGATACCGGCTTCGCCAGCGTCGGCGAGTCCCTCGGCTCCGAGCGTTCCGATAGCGACTGTCACAACTGCCAGATAGACGACGACAGTCACAGCGAGGCTAATAAAGATCGCTTTCGGGATGTTTTCCCGCGGGTTCTGTACTTCCTCCGTGACAGTGGTGATGAGGTCGTACCCCTCAAAGGCGATGAAGGTGAGCCCCATCGCCGGCAAGACGGCAGCCGCTCCGCTCCCCTCCGGGAACAGTGGCTGGAATTCGGCTCCCGAAAACATCGGTGACGCGAACCCGAACGCGACGAACACCACCAGAATAGACACTTTGATTATTGTGAAAATCGTCTCGACACTACCGCTGGCGGCCGTCGAGACGGCGTTGAGCGCCACGAGACCAAGGACTGCAATAAACGCCAGCAAAAAGGCCGGCGGGAGCGCTGTATCAATGACCGGAACTGCAACGGCGCCGACCTCGTCCGGTGACGGGACCACGCCGTAGACGTGCAACAGTTCGAGAAAGTTCGGCGCAAATCCCAGTGCATACAGCGCTCCCGCAATCATGTAGGCGAACCAGAGCATCCAGCCCATGATGAACGAGGCGAAGTCGTCGAATATCTCCCGCACGAACGCGTATCCACCGCCGCTCTTTGGAATCGAAGCGGCGAGTTCCGCGTACGAAAGTCCTGTGAACGCCGTCACGACGCCGTTCAGTGCGAAGACGAGAATCGCGGCTGGGCCAGCGATTTCGGCGGCCAGTCCCGTTAACACGAAAATACCGGCCCCAATCATCGCACCCATCCCGATCATCGTCGCGTCGAGGAGTCCGAGTTCAGCCTCGGGCGACCGCGTCTGGCTCTTGCTCATTGCGTTCTGGTTGTAACTGGCGCGCTGTCCATCGTACGCTGTATGTGCTTCGCTCGGTCCATTTGAGTACCGGGGGGAGTTCTCCTATTGTAAGAACTGTGATGGGATTTCATTAAGCCTTCTGCCGCGTGACCGCCGATTCAGCCAGTTGCGTTCCCGCTCGGTTAGAACTGGCGGGGCATTGAAGATAACACATCGATAACAGTACAACAATGGCCCGGACAAAGCGATTCGTCATCGCCGGCGGCGGCCGCGTCGGGAAACAAACCGCCGAAAACCTCGTTGAACAGGGGCACGACGTCCTACTGATCGAGTCCGATGCGGAACGCGTCGAGGCGCTATCGGATGCGTATATCGGCCCAGTTATCCACGGGGACGCCACGCGACCGTCAATTTTGGAACAGGCAGACCTGTCGGAGGCTGACGCTATCGCCGCACTCACTGACGAACCGGGCACGAATCTCGCCATCTGTATGGAGGCACAGCAGTACGCACCCTCGATTCGGACCATCGCGAGAGCAGAGACGGAGACGGACCAGGAGTACGGTGAAGTCGTCGACGCAACGCTACTTCCCGAATATCTCGGTGGAGACTACGCGGCCGATATACTGACCGGTGAGGATATCCGAACGCTCGTCTACCCAACCGCTGACCTCGATATCATCGAGGTGAGTGTTGCTCCGTCGGCCCCCGTTGCAGGGCGTCGTCTCGACGAGATCGCGCTTCCGGCTGGCAGTCTCCTGATTTCGACGGCCGACCGAACGGAACTCGCAGGCGCTGAGACGGTGCTGGAGCCTGACGAGCAGTATATTCTCGCCGTCGAAACTGATGTCGTCGACGAAGTGTTGAATCTCATGCGCGGGTAACAGGCCGAGTTGTCAGCCTGATAGTCAGCATCTCTTATTATTTATTCGTATGCGAGAAAGCGGATACACACGCTTAACAGCGAGTAGGTTCTCCCACCACTATGACCAGTGAGCCCACGGACGAGGGTCTCCTCGGCCACGTACTTCTTCCCGTCACTGACGAGGATGACGCGCTGGCGACGGCGAAGGCGCTCGAACCGTACGAACCGAGCAGCGTGACCGCCTTGCATGTCGTCGAAAAGGGCGGTGGCGTTCCGGACAAGACGCCGGTCGAACAGTCTGAAGAACTGGCCACAGAGGCGTACGCTGCCGTCCGGACAGTGTTCCCTGACGCCAGCGAACACACCGCGTACGGCCGAGATGTCGCGGAGACGATATTCGAGGCCGCTGCAGAAGTGGACGCCAGCGCTATTGCCTATCGGTCCCGTGGCGGGAACCGACTCATGCAGTTTCTCTCCGGTGACGTCTCCCTGAAACTGGTGACAAATTCGGACCGGCCCGTCATTGCACTCCCCCGAGAGGATGGAACATGAGCGAGGAAGACCTTGCCAAGGACCTCGGACCGCTGGCGGCGCTGACTATCGGCGTCGGGACGATGATCGGCGCGGGGATCTTCGTCCTCCCGGGCGAGGCCATCCTCAAGGCCGGGTCGCTGGCGTCCGTGGCGTTCATTCTGGGCGGCGTTATCGCCATGTTCACGGCGTTGTCGGCTAGCGAACTCGGCACAGCGATGCCGCGTTCGGGCGGGGCCTATTACTACGTCAACCACGCGCTCGGGCCGATGTTTGGCTCGGTCGCCGGCTGGGCCAACTGGCTCGGTCTGGCCTTCGCGAGCGCGTTCTACATGGTCGGGTTTGGCCGGTACATCGCCCGCATCTTCGGTCTCTCCGGCAGCGTCGGCGTCGGTCCGATATCGCTCACCGTCGTGAAACTTATCGCACTCGTCGGCGGGGCCTTCTTCGTCCTCATCAACTACGTCGGCGCGAAGGAAACCGGGCGACTGCAGAACATCATCGTCGTCCTGCTTATCGCCATTCTCTCCGTGTTCACACTCCTCGGAACGCTCCGGGCAGAGCCGTCGAACCTGCCGGCCGCTACTGACGTGGTTACGACTCTGGAGACGACGGGACTCATCTTCGTCTCCTATCTCGGCTTCGTCCAGATTACGAGCGTGGCCGAAGAGATCAAAGACCCCGGAAAGAACCTTCCGCGTGCAGTTATCGGCAGCGTCGTCATCGTGACTGTCATCTACGCGCTCGTCCTCGTGATAATGAGCGCGGCCGTTCCGCAGGGGTTCATCGCGGACATCATCAGCTCCGACGCCGAGAACCCGATCGCCGTCGTCGAGGTCGGGAGCTACATTCAGGGGGCTGTAATGGGGGGTGCGCTCCTGTTCGGCGGCTTGCTCGCTACAGCGTCCAGCGCGAACGCCTCCATCCTCGCGTCGTCACGCATCAATTTCGCGATGGGCCGTGACCGGATCGTCACGCCGGCCCTCAACGAGATACATCCCCGCTACGGGACGCCGTACAGAGCAATCGGCATTACCGGCGGCCTGATTCTCCTGTTTATCATCATCGGGGACCTGACGCTGCTCTCGGGCGCTGCGTCGGGCCTGCATCTCATCATCTACGGATTACTCAACGTCGCACTCATCGTCATGCGGTACGTGAATCCGGAGGAGTACGCACCGGATTTCGTGGTGCCGTTGTATCCTCTACTGCCGATTCTGGGAGTCGTGCTCTCCTTTGCCCTACTGGTGTTCGTTGCCAGCGACGCCCTGTTGCTCTCCTTTGGCATCGCCGCCGCAGCGATACTGTGGTACGGGTTCTACGCTCGGTCGCGCACCGAAAAACAGGGCATCCTGTCGAAACACATCATCTCGCGGTCCGACGAAATGCCGGACGCGGCCGTCAGCGCGGCCGCCGGCGTCCAGCCCGATGGCGGGCAGTACCGCGTGATGGTCCCACTAGCCAATCCTGCACACGAACAGGACCTCATTACGCTCGCCAGCGCCATCGCCAAACAGCGCGGCGGAACCGTAATCGCGACCCACATCGTCACCGTCCCCGACCAGACGGCGCTTTCGGCTGCCGCCGACCGATCCGATGAGATCGACAAGAGCTCACAGCAACTGCTCGATAAAGCTCGCGAGGACGCCGAGACGTTCGGCGTCGATGTCGAAACACACACCGTCCTCTCGCACAAGTCCTACGAGGCTATCTTCGACGCCGCCCGCACGCAGACGGCGGACCTCGTCGTGATGGGATGGGGGCCAGACGCGCACGGCTCGCCCGGGCGGGCGGAGTCTGCCATGGACGAACTCACAGAGACAGTTCCCTGTGACTTCCTCGTGCTCCGTGACCGCGGGTTCGACCCCTCGCGTATCCTGCTTCCGACAGCCGGTGGGCCGGACTCCGAGCTGTCGGCCGCCATCGCGAAACTGTTACAGTCCGAATATGGTTCCGACGTGACGCTGCTTAACGTCGACGACGACCGCGAGGCAGGCAAGCAATTCTTGCGGGAATGGGCGGCCGAGCAGGGGCTTGAAGACGCGGAGCGCCTCGTCAAATCCGGCGATGTCGAGACCGCGATCCGGAACGCTGCCACCGATTCGACGCTGCTCCTCATCGGCGCGACCGAGGAGGGTCTACTTCGCCGGCTCGTCTCCAAGTCGCTCGTGCTGGACGTTGTCGACGACGTGGAGTGTTCCGTCCTGCTGGCGGAGAAACGCCGCGACCGCGGCCTGCTTGAGCGGCTGTTCTGAGTAGCCGGTATTTTTTCTGAGACTCCTGCGACGCCATCTCCTGACTCCCCTGACTATCCGCGGAACCAGAACCGCGACATGCCTTTTCGACGCTTCACATCAGCTCATCGTGAAGGTCGTGGAACGACGCGATAGTGAGATCCGGCTCGCCGGCGAACGAGTCCCAGGGGCCGTCATCGCGATTGACCCAGACGCCCTGCATCCCGGCGTGCATCGCCCCGTACACGTCGAAATACCCTGCAGTGACGTGGGCGATTTCCTCGATCTCAGTCGACGTCCGGTCCGATGCGTGACGGTACAGTTCCGCCGCCGGCTTGAACGTCTGGATCTCGTCGGCACTGACAGTGTCTTCGAGCAGGCCGCCGATACCGGCGAAATCAACCATGGAGTCGAGCATCTCGGGGTTCCCGTTCGAGACGACATAGAGGTCGTAGCCGGCGTCGTAGAGTTTGTTCATGCCGTCACGAACGTCGTCGAACACGTCGAGTTCGTGGTAGACGGCGAGAATCTCGTCGCGCTCCTCGGTAGTGATGTCGACGCCGTGGACATCGAGGGCGTACTGGAGCGCGTCGCGGTTCATCTCGTAGAACGGCTTGTAGGCGTCGATCTGGTTAGCGAGGAACGTGTACGCCAGTGAACGAGAGCGCCAGAGCCGGGATACCGGTTTGGGGTCATCTACCCGGTCGGCGAGGGCTTTCTGAGCCGCCTCAACGTCGACGATGGTGCTGTACGAGTCGAACGTAATCGTCGTTACGCGGTCCGGGTCGAACGACATAGGCCCCCGTAGAACCGGGTGCCTCATATAGCCGGTCGCCAAGCCGGACGCACAGCTGTTCGGCACGGGCAGACTCACGACGCTGGGCGTGTTGTGGCCGGTTCCCGCTCAGTGCGCAGACGTCTCCGAGAGGACGGTGACACAGTACACGCCGATGATGATGCGCAATATCCCGACGGCACCGGGGAGGTCGATAGGCCGGTCGAACACGACAGTCCCGATCGCCACGACACCGACGATTCCCAGCGCGGCCCAGGTGCCGTAGACGACGCCGAGACGGGGAACGGGACGTGGGAACCCTTCTGAGAGTTTCAGCGACGTTGTCCCGAGCAGTTCGGACACAATCACGGCTCCGAGGAAGGCGTATGGGTTCACTCGTCGAGAATTGTGGACAGATACGATACATTTCGACTGTCGTCACCTCACCAGTCCCCTTTCCGAGACGCTCCCGGCCCAGTTGACCGTCCTGTGAATAAACCGCGGACAACGGGCGACACTCCCCCTCTCATGTGGCTTTATCTCCCGTGCGGCCGCACTGCGAGCCATGTTTCAGGTACATACGTTCCAGCCGACAGGAGTACGGCCGGTCGCCGCTCGACGCGTGGAGGGCGACAGATGACAGCGCGAGACGTGTATCTCCCGGTCGCAGCCCAGCCGTCGGTCGACACGCTTGTCGGGATGAGCCAGCAGGCCGAGGACAGCGGCTACGACCGGGTCTGGCTCCCGGAGACGTGGGGGCGGGACGCAGTGACGACGCTGACCAGCATCGCCGAACACACGTCGGCGGTCGGCCTCGGCTCATCGATTCTGAACGTGTACTCGCGGTCGCCGGCGCTGCTCGGCCAGACCGCAGCGACACTGCAGGAGGTCTCAGACGGCCGCTTCCGCGCTGGCGTCGGCCCGTCCGGGCCCATCGTCATCGAAGGCTGGCACGGCCGTGAGTTCGAGAGCCCCCTCAAGTACACCCGAGAGACAGTCGACATCATGAAACTGGTACTCTCCGGGGAGACCGTCGACTACGACGGAGACATCTTTTCGCTGTCCGGGTTCCGGCTGCGCTGTGAACCGCCCGAACCCGCGCCCCCCGTGGATGCCGGCGGTCTCGGACCGAAATCAGTCGAACTCGCCGGTCGCTTCGCCGACGGCTGGCACGCGCTGATGCTGACCGCTGACGGCCTGCGGGACCGGCTCGAAGACTTCGAGCACGGCGCGGACCTCGGCGACCGCGACCGCGCCGACCAGCGGGTAACGCTGTCGCTGACGTGCTGTGCGATGGACGACCGGGAGCAGGCCCGCGAACTGGCCCGTCAGCACGTCGCGTTCTACATCGGCGGGATGGGGACGTTCTACCGCGACGCGCTGGCCCGGCAGGGGTACGAGGACACCGCCTACGAGATCGCCGAGCAATGGGGGTCGGGCAACAAAGCGGCCGCCGTCGACGCGATCAGTGACGAGCTACTGGACAGCATTGCCGTTGCCGGGACACCTGAAGAATGTCGTGACCGTATCGCACAGTTCGAGACTATCGATGGCGTGGACGCGATTAACATCTCGTTCCCCCGCGCTGCGGAACGGGACACTATCGACGCGACCATCGACGTGTTAGCACCCTGAAGTGGGGAGTGGCTTTCAGTCGGTCACTACCGGCTCGATGGCGTCGCGACGGCCATCGAGAACGTTGAAGCGCTCGCCACGGCGCTGTTCTAGCCAGCGAAGCAGGCGCTCGGCCCAGCGAAGCTTCTGCCGCTTTTCAGCAGTGACGGACGGATCCTCGAAGTCCCATCCGGGGAATACCAGCGAGGCAGCGCCGAAGTGGTCCGCGAGGAACGCGGCGCGGTCGCCGTCGGTGAAGCCGCCGTAGTTGCGGACCGGCGGGGCGGGTGTCGCCTGCGTCGTCGGTACAACGAACTCACTGTCGTAGGCCGGAATGTGTGTCTCCAGTGCGGGGATGTTGTCACCGTGGACGTGGGCGACAACCGGCGTCCCGGCGGCAGTCAGTTTCCGCCCGGTATCGGCGTTCTTGTCCAGGTCCGTAACCATACAGTCGACGGCGACGCCTGCCGCCTGGAGACGGTCGGCAGCAGTGGACGCCGCGAGGACCACGTCGGCGTCGGCTGCACGGTCGGCCTCGGTTTCCAGTGACGGGCCGGCTCCGGCGATAGCCACCGATGCACCGTCGAGTCCGAGGGTCGTCGGGTCGTATGTGCTATCGTCGCCGAGCAGTTCGACGAAGCGGTCACAGGCGAGCTCGTCGCCGTCACGAGGGTACCCGAAGTCGTCGAGAATGTCCGAATACACTGGCTCCCAGGTGTGAAATTCCATCTGTTATCAGACACCACGAAGTGGACATGCTTCTGTCTTGTTTCCCCGGTCAGTCACACTGCACGACGCTGTCACTGGCCCGGAGCGTTGCTGTCGCTACCGGATTCGTGGCCAGATAAACCGAGTTGAGCCGAAATGGCACGTCCGTGTACCCCTACCCGGGTGCCCTTTCGGCTTTCACCCCTTTCTTTCGAGGCCTCCGGTATAAGTTTTCTCTTACCGTCAGACACGAATGGCGGACCTCACGGGCAGCGATAACTTGTTCCACCCCGTAGCTACGCCAGCACTCCGCGACAGCCTCAAGACGGGGCAGTCCTTACGGAGGACAAATGGTCCCGGAACTGTCGGTGAATGCGCAAGACGGTGCAGTTCCGGATTCGCTGGTGATCGTCTCGAACCGCGAACCGTATAGCCACGAGCGGGGCGACGACGGCGAGATACGGGTCCAGTCCGCCGCGGGTGGCCTGACGAGCGCACTCGACCCGGTGATGCAGTCACGGGGTGGCACCTGGGTCGCCTGGGGCAGCGGCGACGCCGATATGACTGTCGCCCACGAAGGTATTGTCAAAGTGCCGCCGTCGGACCCGGCCTACGACCTGAAACGCGTCCCGCTCTCCGACGCGGCGGTCCAGGGCTACTACTACGGCTACGCCAATCAAGTGCTCTGGCCCCTCTGTCACGAGGATACGGGCCGGATGTGGGCCGAACCAGCCTACTGGGAGCAGTACCGCGCCGTCAACGAGCAGTTCGCCGAGGCCGTCGACACGGTCGCTGACGCGGGCCAGCCGGTCTGGTTCCAGGACTATCATCTGGCGCTCGCCCCTAAACTGCTCCGGGAGCGACGGCCGGAGGCAAGGCTACTGCAGTTCTGGCACATCCCCTGGCCCGCGCCGTCGGTGTTCCAGCACTGTCCCCACAGCGACGCGCTACTCGACGGACTGCTGGCGTGTGACGTCATCGGCTTTCACACAGCAGGGTACGCCGAGCAGTTCCTGCACTGCGTCGATAGTGCGTTCTCCGCGGCAACCATCGACACGGACACCGGGACAGTCACCCGGAACGACGAGCGGACGCGAGTCGTCGCGAACCCCCTAGGTATCGATGCCGAGGGGGTCCGGGACCGAGCGCGTGCTGCCGACGTGGGCAGTATCCGCGATACCGTGCTGGGCGGCAGTCGCTCGGACACGTCCATCCGCCTCGCGCTCGGCGTCGAACGGCTCGACTACTCGAAGGGCATCCCCGAGCGGATTGAGGCGCTGGCGCACCTCTGGGACCGGCGACCGGACCTGCGAGGGGAGTTCACGTACGTGCAGAAGGCAAGTCGAACGCGGGAGGGGATTGCCGCCTACCGACGGTACCGAGCGGACGTCGTCGATGCCGTCGAACGCGTCAACGACCGCTTCGGGACCGATGACTGGCAGCCCATCGTCTACACCGAAGCCACCCTCGACAACGAGACGTTGGCCGGGCTGTACCGGGCTGCCGAGGTCATGGTCGTGACGCCACACCGCGACGGGATGAATCTCGTCGCCCACGAGTATCCGGTCGCCTGTGTTGATGGTGACGGCGCACTCGTACTGAGTGAACTGGCCGGCGCGGCGACCCATCTCGACGGCGCGCTAACAGTCAATCCGCACGATATCGGTGCGATTGCGGACACCATCGAGCGGGCGCTGGAACTGGAGGAAGCGGACAGAGCAGACCGGCTGGCGCGCTTGCAGCAAAGCGCCGAAGCGCTCGACAGTTCACAGTGGGTCGCCAGACAGTTCAGCCCCGGGCAGTCACCGTAGGGGGCCGTCAGTTACCGGCGCTACGCGTTCGACAGCCAGTCCGGCTCCGCGACGGTGGTATCGTCGACCTGCGAAACGGAAAGCGACAGCGTCACCGTCACCGGCTGGCCGTCCCGCTCAGTGGTCACCCGGTACTGGAACGACCGGATGACGCCATCCTCGTCAACAAGGACGGTTGCACTGGCCGAGTCCGTCGTCCCGTTGGCCGAGACGGTCGCCGAGACAGCGTCGTCGGCCGCGAAGCCAGTAACGTTACCCCCTGTCGCTTCGAACCGCGAGACCCTGTCACCGTCGACCGTCTCGGTACCGGCGTACGTCCAGTTGATGTCCGACCCCAGTGACTGGAGCAGCGAGCGGTCGATGACACTGCTCTCGTTGACCGGCTGGACCGACCCGTCGTACGGCGGTGACGCAGCCCGGATCTCCGTCATCGCCTCCTCACCGCGGGTGAGGACACGGCGCTGTGTGGTGGTTCCATCGGCGGTGTACGTCGTTGTCACCAGCGTGTCGCCGCCAGCCTGAACCAGTTCGCCCTGCGCTAGCGACCGGTCGTTCGCACGGTCGATAGCAACGGTCCGGTTGATGAACACCGACCGGTTCTCGCCGTCGCGGACCGTCGAAAGTTGGAACGACAGCGACGTGGTAAACGACGAGTTCGACAGCCGCTCGAAGTGTCCGCGTTCGATAGCCGCCGCATCGAAGCCGGACGAGCCGGGTGCGGGGCCGTTGACGTCAGCCGAGGTCGATGTTATTTCGGTGTCTGTTCCAGCTGTACCCGATTCAGTGCCCAACAGCCCGCTACAGCCAGCGGACGCTATCAGTAGCACCGCAAGTGCAAGCGAGAGATGACGGCGTTCGAGAGACATATCGGTGCCACTGTATCAGTGGGTTAGTTCGTTATGGCCGTTCAGCTGTCAGATTCCGTCCGGCTTCAGGGTATACACGGACTCGATGACCGTCCCGCTGCCGTCGCGAGACTGCGGCGATGCCGGTCCCGTCCGACCCGCGTCAGACGCCCGTCATGCACGTCATGAGGGTTTAATACGAACGAAAACGCTATAGGAACCGTGCCACTCGGCTCCGACCCGCTGTCCGAACTCGACATTCCCGACGGAACAACCGTCGAGGAACACGACCTGGTGACCGACGGTGATGTCATCGTCGGCGGCCAGTCGACCGTGGAGTTCGGTGTGCGCGGGCGGACGGTCATCGCCGACGAGCGAGTCCGCTTTGGCGGCCACATCGAAGCCGAAGGTGACTGTCGGCTGGATATGTGGTGTGACGTGGCGGACAACGTGCTGGTCGGCGAGGACGCCTACATCGGCGAACGAGTACACATCGGCGGCGAACTCCGTGTCGCGGGCGACCTTGATATCGGCGACGACGTGGACATCGAGAACGGGTTCGAGGCGAACGGCTGGATCGTCATCCGCAATCCGATGCCGACCATCGTCTTCCTGTTCGTCTACCTCTCACAACTCCTCCGCATCGGCGAGGAAGACGCGGCCGAGGAAGTAATCGACGAGATGCTAGACGACGGCAGTGACGAGCACGACCCGGTTCTGATTCCACGCGGCGCGAGCGTCTCGGATGACGCCTGGCGCGTGTCGACGCCAGCGACGGTCGGCGACGACTGCCGGCTCCATGGAAATATCCGTGCAAAATCACTCGAAGTCGGCCGTGACACGGTTGTCTTCGGAAGCCTCCGCGCGAAAGCCGACATCGTGGTCGGCCGGGGCACAGAGATCAAAGGGGACGTAACGACCCGCAACGGGACCGTCCGCGTCGGCCCGGGCGCGAAGGTCTGGGGCGACATCTCGGGGACGACCGTCGAACTCCACGAGAACGCGACGGTCGACGGGACGATCCGGGCCAGCGAAGAGATGCGAATGCACACCGAAGCGGTTCTGGACCGGCCGGACGAGTCCGCTGCGGCGATGGCGGAAATGGCCGAATCGCTTGAAGCTGATACTGACACTACGGAGCCAGCCACCGAAGAGAGCGAGTCCAACGATACCGATCCGGCGGTTGATGTAACAGCGGACGATACCGCTGCCACTGCGGACAGCGCAGCAACCGACGGCGGCGATGGGACTGGCGCAACGACTGGCAGCGATGCTTCAGAAGCCGATTCCGACGTCGAAGAGGCGGCGGAGTCCGCAGAGTAACTGCCCGGACGCTATTTTGCGTGAGAACCGTCCCGCCACAGCATCAGCTCTGAGTCGCACCACTCACAGCCGCCGGCAGCGAAACTCCGTGGCCCGGCCCGTCGATATCGATGCCCGGACCGAACGCCATCGATGGCGGCGTTTCGTCGAGCAACAGGTGGCCATCTAGGTCGACGTAGTCGAAGGCACCGAGCCCAGCGGCGAGGTGAGCGCTCGTCGCAATCCCGGTCGCGCCTTCGAGCATACAGCCGAGCATACAATCGAGCGAGGCGGCCTCGGCGATTGTCGCAATTGCCGCTGCCCCGAGGAGCCCGGACTTCCCGAGTTTGACGTTGATCACGTCGGCAGCCCCGTCGCGAACCACGGTAGTTGCGTCCGCGGGCGTGAATACGGCCTCGTCCGCGGCGACGGGGACCGAGAGTCTGTCGCGGGTCCTCGCGAGACCGCGGATATCGTCCTTCGGCGTCGGCTGTTCGACCAGAGCGAGGTCGACCCCAGCCGTCGCCACCTCGTCGACAAACTGCTCTGTAGCCTTCGGCGTCCAGCCCTGGTTCGCGTCCACGGTAATCGTTGCGTTGGGTGCGGCGTCTGCGACCGCAACGGTTCGGGCCACGTCGTCGTCAATCGCGCCGCCGGTTTTGACCTTTATATGGTCGAAGCCCGCGGCCGCGGCACGGGTGGCTCGCTCGGCTGCCGCGTCGGGCGCGACTATCGGAACGGTAATATCGGTGGTAACTGGGGTCGGCGCTCCGCCGAACAGCTCCGAGAGCGGGATACCGCGGTCGCGACAGTACGCGTCGAGCAGCGCCGTCTCGACGGCGAACAGTGCCGTAACCGCTCCGGGTACTGCGGCCCGCACCTCACCGGCGAGTTCGCGGTAGTCGGCGAGGGACGCTCCCTCAAGCATCGACGTTACCGACCGGGCAGTCGCCACGGCAGCCGGCTGCGTCTCGCCGGTCACTGGCGGTAACGGGGACCCCTCCCCGTGGCCGACGACGCCCGAGTCCGTCTCGACCAGAACGACCAGATTCCGCGCTTTCTCACGAGTTCCGAGCGAGATCTCGAACGGCTCGCGGAGTTCGCGATCGAGCGATTCGACAGAGACACGGTCGATACGGGTCATAGCGCCTCCAGAACAGCTGTGAGGAGTGTCTCCGGGCCGTCATCGTCGTAGATGTTCGCCGCCGGAAGCCCTGTTCTGGCGGTTTCCGCCTCCGGGTCCCCCCAGGTCGAGAGGGCGGCGACTGTCGTCTCTGTGAGGGCGGTAATCGCGCGGCATTCGGCCTCGACACCGGCTACAGTGAGGTCATCGAAGTGGGACCGGGCCTCCCGAGAAGGGTCATCGGCCAGTACGACTGCGTCGGGGGCCGCTCCGTGGAGCAGTCCGAGCGTCACCCCGCCGTATGCGGTGTGCGTGAGGGCGGCCTGCCCTTCGACGAACACGATGTCGTGGTCCGTCGCAACGTCGAGCACCATGTCCTCGACGACGCCCGAGACGAAGTCAGCCGGGACCCGGTCGATGACGACGCCGCGGTCCGCGCCGACGAGGATGCCGGTCTGTCCCGTCGCGACCCAGCCGGCGTCGAGTCCGGCATCGGTCGCGGCCCGGTACAGTTCAAAGGTCGTCGTTCGCTTCCCGACTGCACAGTCAGTCCCCATCGTCAGGACGACGTCTGCGTCGGCCGCAGCCCCGCGGCCGTCACCGAGCGTCAGATCGGTGACGGCTGGAGGCTTCCGAACGTCAACGAGGTCGACACCGTGTTGCTGTGCGCGCTCGGTCCAGGCCGGGCGCTCGCTCAGAAAGACGTGCAAGCCAGAGACGATATCACAGCCCCGCTCCATCGCGTGCTTGATTGCCTCGGCCCATGACTCCGGGAGGTCACCACCAGCGGGCGCGACGCCGATGACAAGGACGGCCGCGTCCGGGGCCCGATCCAGCGCTTCGGTGACGGTTTCGACGACCGGGACGCTGTCGGCAGCAGGCCACTCAAGAGCCGCTCCGGCGTGAGGGCTCGGACACGTCGAGTCCACGACGGCCTGCGCGTCGAACAGCTCTCCGTGCATAACGATACCGTTGGCCGTCTTGCCTTCCGGCTGTCCGAACTCCCCCTCCGCGAGCACAACGGCGGGCGTGCCTTCGTCGTATTTTCGCCGCAAGTCCATACTGAAGGACACTGCGGGCGTGACTGACAAACCAGAGCCTTACATGTGTGGCCTCCACTGAGAGTACTGGAGGACGACAACCGGTAATGAAAGCAAGAACAGGCGAGCGCTATCGCGTCACAGAACCCGGAGAGAACGATGGCCACTGACGGCTCCGATATGGCCGCGTCCCCGTCCAGCGGCGGTCTCCAGTTGACACTCAAACTGGAGCATCCCGACTGCTGGATGCGGGAAGTGACGGCGGCCACTGCAGCCAAACTGCTGGTCAACGCGGCGTATCTGGTCGACGGGAAGGTCAAAGCCCACGTCGTCGCATACGCTGAGTCGGCGGCCGCGGTCGAGGCGCTCGTTGCGGCGACCCGGGCATCCGACCACACCCATGCAGTCACAGAAATGGATACTCGTCGTAGCTTCGGCGGGATATCGGCACCGGTAAACAAAGCGACGCGCACGCTTCTCGTCGAATACGGCCCCGAAGAGAGCATCCACGACGCGCTGGTCTCACACGGGTTCATGAATCAAGAGCCGATCCGAATCCGCGACGGGACCGAGTACTGGACGGTCGCTATCGACGAATCGCGGACGACAATACAGGAGAAGCTCGACGCCGTGTGCGCACAGAAAGACGCGACGATCACCGTGACCCAGATTACGTCCGCGACCACCGGAAGCAGGGAGCGGGACGAACTGGCGGTCCGACAGCTTTCCGACAGACAGCGCGACGTGTTCGAACTGGCCCGCAAACGCGGCTATTACGACTACCCGAGAGAGGTAAGCGGGAGCGAGCTAGCCGACGAGCTCGGTATCGCGAAGACGACGTTTCACGAACACCTCCGGAAAGTCGAGGCCACGCTTCTCGGTCCGAGAGACGCCGACCGGGGCTGACGACAACACAGCGTCTCGGCCCACTTGCCAGTTGTCGTGTCTCCTGTCACAGAGCAGGTGGCAGCGTTCCAAGCTTGCGACGACAGGCGCGACAGAGCGCTACTGGACTCCGAGTTCCGATTCCAGCTCCTCGACGACGTCTTGCAACATCGATGCGAGTTCCTCGTTCGGTGGGAGCCGATACAGCGGACCGGAGATGTCGAGCGCGCCGAGAACGCCGCCGTGTGGGGCGGTGACCGGCACGCCGACGGACCGAAGCCCCTCGACTGCCTCCTGATCGTTCACCGAATAGCCGCGCTCGCTCGTGCGTTCGATGTCTTCCATGAGGGCGTCGCGGTCGGTGATTGTGTACTCCGTCTCGGCGGGCAGTCCCCACCGGTCGAGAATCTCGTTGACACGGGTTTCTGGCAACCCGGCGAGGATCGCCTTCCCGACTGCCGAGTTGTGCAGGTAGTAGTACCGTCCCACCTGGAACCCTTTCGACGGGACGTTAGCGACGACGTTGAACAACGTTATCGCACGCCCGTACTCTTCGATGGCAAACGTGACTTCCTCACCACAGCTATCGGCAAGTTCGTGTGTTTTGCGACGGGCGACCTCGTACCACTCGTTTCGGGTCCGGGCGCCCTCTCCGAGGTGGAACAGTTTCATGCCGAGTCGGTACTGCTCACCCCGCTTGACCAGATACTCCTGATCCAGGAGTGTCCTGAGGTGAACGTGAATGGTGCTCGTCGAGAGGTCCAGCCGGTCCGCAAGCTCACTCATTCGCGCCTCCCCCAGCTCGTTTACCGCATCAATGATCGCGAGGGAGGTTTCGGTCGTCTGGAGACGACGACCGCTAGAGCTGTCCATACCACAGTGGACTCGACACCAGTATAAAAAAGTCCGGTCATAGTGGAACAGGTTCTGTCGATATTATACCATTCGCTGATAGTACTCGGCCTAGTGATTGCCACGGGTTATATTTTTAGAGTACATGTCTGAAATTGTGTCCACTCAGTTCAATCTGGACGATATTCAGGGGTAATACACCACTCGAATTCCAATCCTAGCGGAGTTTTATATGTCTACAGCGACGGCGACGGGATGAGAATTTACCAGAGGCGGCTCCGATGATTTGTTACCGCTGAGTTAGCTATTATCATGAACTTTTGCGTGTGTATTTGACGAGGCACAGAATGCATGTCAGACACGGATAGCGGCGATGGGACTGAGATCGAGGAGATCTCTGGCCCAGATGTCGAAGCAATCGAGTTCTACGGCGGACGGTGGATGAGCGTTATTCCCATAGGGCTGTTTATCCTGTGGGCGATTGTCCAGAGTGGCCTGTTCGGAATCGGGGATACGACTGGTCTTGTCGCGGGAATGCTCGTGGCGCTCATCGTCGGGATGTTCTTCGCCAAAGGAGACTGGAAGAACTACGCGAACACCATCTTCGATGGGATGACGAAGCGAGTCGCCGCGACAGCAGTCGTCGCATGGCTCTGGGCAGGGATGTTCTCGAGCACGCTCCAGGCAGGCGGCTTCGTCGGCGGACTCGTCTGGGCAGCGAACGCGGCCGACGTCGGGGGCACACTGTTCCCAGCCGCCACGTTCATCCTCGCAGCGCTGTTCACGACCGGGATCGGTACTGGTTACGGCGCGGCAGTCGCGTTCTCGGCGCTTTTCTTCCCGGCCGGCATCCTGCTCGGGGCGAATCCGGTGTTGCTGTTCGGAGCAATTCTCTCCGGGGCCGTCTTCGGGGACAACCTCGCGCCAGTCAGTGATACGACGATCGTGAGCGCAGTGACGCAGGACGCCGATATCGGCGGCGTCGTCGCGTCGCGGTTCAAGTACGCTGTTATCGCAGCGATACTGGCGCTTGCGGCGTACGTCTTCGCCGGAAACGCGATGGCCGGGCTGGACATCTCCCAGCAAGCACAGGACCTGTTCGTCCAGAACAGCGAACCAGCGGGACTGTTGCATCTCATCTCCATGCTCGTCGTCATCGTGACGGCGGTCATGGGCCGACACATTGTCGAGGCCATTTCGTGGGGACTCATCGTCGCGGTTGTGTTCAACGTCATCTTCGATCTCGCACCGCTGAGTGACGTGTTGCTGTTCAAAGTTCCCGAAACGTCAGCAGCCGCGAGCTGGGCCGGTGCGCTCCCTGTTGCCGAAGTGGTCGCGCCGCAAAACGCCGGCGTGACCGGCTCGATCTACAACGGTGCAGCCGGCTTCTTCCCGCTTATCGTGCTCGTGTTGCTCATCGTCGCCGGGTCGGAGATCATGATCCGTGGCGGTGGCTTCGAAGCGATACAGGAATGGCTTCTCGAAAATGTCGCAACGGGCGTCCGAAAAGCCGAGACGACGATGGTGGTTGGGACCGCCCTCGTCAACTCGATGATTACGATCAACACGGCAGCAGAGATCGCGATTGCGCCGTACATCGCTCGCATCGGCCAGCGGTACAACATCAATAGCTACCGACGGGCGAATATCCTCGACGCGAACACCTCGGCGCTCGGGTACATCTTCCCGTGGGGCGGCGGCGTTCTCATCGGCTTCGCGACGCTACAGGGCCTCCCGGAGCAGTACGAATGGTTCACCAGCGCGATGATTGTCAACCCCGTCCAGGTGTGGCCGTACGTCTTCCACGGCTGGTTCCTGTTCGGTGTGTTCCTCCTCTCCGCGCTGACCGGCTTCGGCCTTGAGTACACCACTGACCGCAAATCCAAGGATGTGACCCGTCTATGAGCATGCTCAGCAAGTTCCTCACCGGGATGTCCTTCAGGTCGACCACGCCGACGTTCGAGGCGGGCGAAGAAATAGAAGTGTACGTCACGGAACTCGACGAGAAATCCGGCGAGCTGGTCGCACAGGTCGGCGAGACCCGCCTCTACTTCGAAAACGGTGAGGCGGATATCGTCGGCTGTCGCGTGCTCGCAACGGTCGAGTCGTTCGACGACGCCGAGCACCGCGGCCGGGTCACTCACCGGAAGACGCTGTCGCAGGGGTCGTTCTAGCAGTGCCACAGAGTGCCGAACAGTGCAGCGAGCCAGTATAGCGCGACCGATAAAACCGATATAAGAGATTCACAGCATATGAGCAATTCACTCTATTCCACAGCACGACAGCACAACCAGACGACTATCGTTCCCAGTACGGACATCGAAGCGACCGTCGAGATGGCGGACCTCGTCCCGGCCATCGAGGCCGCATTCGCCGCATACGAAAACGACACGGCGCAGATGCCACCGAAGTCCTACATCGACCTGCCACAGCACAACGGGGACTTCCGGTCGATGCCGGCATACCTCGAAACGGACGACTGGGAGGCGTCGGGCATCAAGTGGGTGAACGTGCACCCGGACAACCCCGACGAGTTCGACCTACCGACCGTGATGGGGACACTCGTATACACGGACCCCGAGAGCGGCTTCCCGCTTGCCGTGATGGACGCGACGACGCTGACGATGAAGCGAACCGGTGCGGCCGCCGCCGTGGCGACGGACCACCTCGCTATCGAGGGGGCATCTTCGCTGGGCATCATCGGTGCCGGCGTCCAGTCCTACACGCAACTGGAGGCCATCTCGCAGGTGCGACCGATCGAGTCCGTCGTCGTTAGCGACCTCGATGACGACCGGGTCCAGCGGTTTATCGACACGTTCGGCGACGAGTTCGACGTGCGCGCCGGCACGATTTCTGAGGCGGCCCAGTGTGACGTCCTGTCGACGGTCACGCCGGTCGAAGACCCCATCGTCACGCTTGAGGACCTCGGGGAGCACACCCACGTCAACGCCATGGGTGCCGACGCCGAAGGGAAGCAGGAACTCCACACCGATGTTATCCGTGAGGCGACACTTGTCATCGACGACTTCGAACAGACGACCCACTCCGGCGAGATAAACGTTCCATGGAGCACAGGCGATATCGACGAGTCGGATATTGACGCCGAACTCGGCGAGATCGTCGTCGGGAGCGCGTCGGGTCGCGAGGACCTGTCCGGGAATACCGTCTTTGACTCGACCGGCCTCGCGATTCAGGACATCGCTGCCGCACGTATCGTGTACGAATCGCTCGGTGACGACAGCGGACACCGCCTCGAAATGGTGTAAGTACGCCGGTCTACAGCACCGGTAGTCGCTCTACAGTGGTATCGAGCGACGCAGTGTCGATGTGGCACGTAGTTGTGGCCCGGTATCATTTGTATGTGCCATCCGACGAGGGGGTATGCGACGCGTCATCATCGACACGGATACCGCGGGCGACGACACACAGGCAATTTTGCTTTCCTGTCTCAGTGACCGGATTACTGTCGACGCAATCACGGTCGTCGCCGGCAACGTTCCATTCGACAGAGAAGTCGAGAACGCGAAGTATACGCTCGAACTCGCCGATTCACTCGACGTGCCCGTCTACGAAGGGGCGAGACAGCCGCTTCTCAAGGAGTTCGAACACGCGACGTACATTCACGGCGAGGACGGCCTCGGCGGGGACGTGTTCCCCGACACCGGCATCGAATCGGCGGCGGGGTTTGGCCCCGACGAGATCGTCGACCGCTGTCGGGCGGCCCCGGGTGAAATCACGCTGCTCTGTATCGGCCCGCTGACCAATCTGGCGCTGGCGTACGCCCGCGAGCCCGAGCTGCCAGACCTCGTCGATGAAGTGTGGGTAATGGGCGGGAACGTCAACTGTGCAGGGAACGTCACCCCCGCCGCGGAATTCAATCTGTGGGTCGATCCCGACGCCGCCAAGCGTGTGTTCGACGCCTTCGAGGTGACGCTCGTCGACTGGGGCGTGTGCCTTCGGGACGCAGTGTTCGGCACTCCCGAGTTCGAGGCGGTATCGGCGTTCGACACGGAACTGGCGTCGTTCTTCGAGTCGGTGACAGCGCAGGCCCGGGCGTTCAACAGTGAGGGCCCTGATGACCCCGGGTGGACGGCACTCCCGGACAGTGTCACCGCCGCGCTGTTTGCGTACCCGGAACTCCGCGAGGCGGTGTCGACGTATCACGTTACGGTGGACGACCGCGAGGGACTCACCCGTGGGTACACCAGCGTCGATGTCAACGGTGTGACCGACAGCGACCCGAATACCCACGTCGTAGAGTCCGTCGATAGCGACGCCTTCCAGTCAGTCATGTACTCGCTGCTCCAGTCCCGAGACCCCGACAGCGGCATCACCGAGTGAGTCAGGAGCGGAGGCGAACACGAGAGTAACGGACGGTGTGTCGTCGTTGCCGCTGTGTGAGACCTGTGGCACCAGTCCCGGTGCCGCGTGTTGTCCCTGGTTTTTACTGGGGGCCGGCGGCATGTCAGGGTATGACGCTTACAGACCGTCTCGACCGGTACCTCCGGACAGCGGGGCTCGAAGCCGTCTGGTTCGCCCGACCGAACTCCTTCGCGTGGCTCACCGGCGGTGGTGACAACGTCGTCGACCGGGAGGTCGGCGTTGGCGTCGCCGCCGCAGGTTACGACGGCGACGAGGTACGGGTCGTCACCGACAACATCGAAGCGCCGCGGCTCCGCGACGAGGAACTCGACAGCGACGTGGCCGTCGAGACATTCGACTGGCACGCACAGTCGCTGGCCGAAGCCGTCGCTGAAGCGAGTCCGACCCCGGCGGCGGCTGATTTCGATGTCCCCGGCTTTGAATCAGTTGACGCCGCGCGTCTCCGTCAGCCACTGACCGAGACCCAGATTGAGCAGTGCCGCGAACTCGCGCGAGACACGGCCGAAGCAGTCGAGGCTGTCGCGCGGAACGTCGAGCCGTCGCACACCGAGCTTGATGTGACCGCGGTGCTCCGACAGAAGCTCGAAGGCCGGGGCATCGCCACACCCGTTGTGCTCGTCGGCAGCGCCGAGCGAGCACAATCCTACCGACACTACACCCCGACAGACGCTGAACTCGGTGACTACGCGCTCATGTCGGTGACCGTCGAGCGGAACGGCCTCCACGTCAGCACCACCCGAGCGGTCGCGTTCGACCCGCCGGAGTGGCTCATGGAGCGCACCCGCAAGGCTGCCCGCGTCGAAACCACTGCGCTGGCTGCGACACAGGCTGCTGGCCGAGATGGCGGCACAGCGGGCGACGTATTCGGCGCGATACAGGACGCCTACGCCGAGGTCGGCTGGGAGGGCGAGTGGCAGAATCATCATCAGGGCGGTGCGACGGGCTTCGCCGGTCGCGAATGGATCGCCACGCCCGGACACGAGGGTGAGGTCGCGCTGCCACACGGGTACGCTTGGAATCCGACTATCGCCGGTACGAAGAGCGAGGACACGTATCTCGTCTCTGCAGACGACGTCGAACTGCTGTCCGGGACCGGCGACTGGCCGACTGAGACGGTCTCGGCGGTCGGCTACGACCTCGAACTGCCGCGGCACACGGTGCTTGAGCTGTAGCGGCGCTGGAACACTGTTTCCGATTGTGGAGAGAGTGTTTACAACAGGTGTTGTATGAATCCGTGGGTTTAAGGAACGGCTCAGGCTACCCCTGTGTATGACCGCAGCGCGCGCCTGGTGGAAGGAAGCGGTCGTCTACCAGATCTACCCACAGAGCTTCAACGACAGCGACGGCGACGGCGTCGGCGACTTGCAGGGTATCATCGACCGACTGGATTACGTCGCTGACCTCGGCGTCGACGTCATCTGGCTCAACCCGGTGTATCAGTCACCACAGGTCGACAACGGCTACGACATCAGTGACTACCGCGCCATCCACGAGGCGTACGGCACGCTGGAAGACTGGGAGGAGCTACTCGAGGAGATTCACGCCCGGGACATGAAACTCGTCATGGACCTGGTCGTCAACCACACCTCCGACGACCACGAGTGGTTCCAGCGCTCGCGCCGAGACGAGGATGGCTACCGCAACTACTACATCTGGCGCGAGGGCGGCACCGACGAGGACGGTACCCCCGCGCCCCCGAACAACTGGACCACCGGCTTCGGCGGGTCGGCCTGGACCTACGACGAGCAGGTCGGGGCGCAGTACCTCCATCTGTTCCACGAGCGCCAGCCGGACCTGAACTGGGAGAATCCCGAGGTCCGCTCGGACATCTACGAGATGATCGACTGGTGGCTGGCGAAGGGCATCGACGGCTTCCGGATGGACGTCATCAACCTGATATCCAAGCCGGAAGGGTTGCCCGACGGCGACCCGGACACCGGATGGGTCGGTATCGAGCAGTTCGCTAACGGGCCTCGGACACAGGAGTTCCTCGAAGAAATGGCCGCCGAAACGTTCGACAACTACGACTCGATGACGGTCGGCGAGTGCGTCGATATCGACGTCGACACCGCCGGTGACTACGTCAGCGCCGACGGACCGCTGGACATGGTGTTTCACTTCGAGCACATGCTGCTGGACCAGCAGGAAGGGTGGTGGACTATCGAAGACTGGTCGCTGCCCGAGCTGAAGTCGGTGATGGCCGAGTGGCAGACCGAACTCGACGGCTGGAACACCGTCTACCTAGGCAACCACGACCAGCCACGAATCGTCTCCCGCTTCGGCGACGACGAGGCGTACCGCGAGGAGTCGGCCACGCTGCTGGCGACCTTCCTGCTCACACATCAGGGGACGCCGTTCCTGTTCCAGGGCGACGAGATCGGGATGACGAACTGCCCGTGGGAGTCAGTCGAGGAGATCCGGGACGCGGACGCGTCCAACCGCGTCGAACTCGCCCTGCAGTCGGGTGATATCGACGACTACGACGAGGCACGCGACGTTGTCGAGTTCCGCTCGCGGGACAACGCCCGGACGCCGATGCAGTGGGACGACTCCCGGAACGCCGGATTCACCGACGGTGACCCCTGGATAAAGGTCAATCCAAACTACGAGGAGGTGAACGTCGCTGCGGCCGAGGCGACCGAAGACGGTATTCTGTCGTACTACCGCGACCTCATCGACCTCCGGAGCGACCTGGACGTGCTCGTGTACGGCGAATACGAACTATTACTGCCCGACCACGAGACGGTGTACGCCTATCGGCGCACGCTCGACGACCCGGCGGTCGATGTCGACGACGTGCTGGTCGTCTTGAACGTCTCACCGACGGCCACACGCGTCTCGGTCCCGGTCGAGGCCGAGGCAACACCGCTGTTCGGGAACGAACTGGACACGGCGGTCGAATCCAGCAGCCACGACGGCACAGACCTGGAACTGCAGCCCTACGAAGCGCGCCTCTACGAACTCTCAGAGCAACAATGATGTCATCGCAGATGCTTTCCGACGGCGAACTGGACCGCGAATGGTGGAAAGAAGCAGTCGTCTATCAGATTTACCCACGCAGTTTTAGCGATAGCGACGGCGACGGGGTCGGCGACCTGCAGGGCATCGTCGACCGACTGGACTACGTCGCCGACCTCGGCGTCGACGTTATCTGGCTCAATCCAGTCTACGACTCTCCACAGGAAGACAACGGCTACGACATCAGCGATTATCAGGCAATCTACGACGAGTTCGGAACGATGGCCGACTGGGAAGCGCTGCTCGCGGAAGTCCACGACCGAGATATGCGGCTCGTCATGGACCTCGTCGTCAATCACACGTCAGACCAACACGAGTGGTTCCAGAAGTCCCGACAGCGCGACCCGGAGTACGAGGACTACTACATCTGGCGCGAGGGCGGCACTGACGCGGACGGCGAGCCCGTGCCGCCGAACAACTGGGAGTCCTTTTTCGGGGGCTCCGCCTGGGAGTTCGACGAGGAGCGCGGCGAGTACTACCTCCACCTGTACGACACCTCACAGCCGGACCTGAACTGGCGCAACGACGCCGTCCGGCAGGACGTCTTCGACACCATCGAGTGGTGGCTGGAGCGGGGCATCGACGGCTTCCGGATGGACGTTATCAACCTTCTGTCGAAAGTCGAGGGGCTGCCCGACGGCGAGCCGGACAGCGAATGGATCGGCTCCGAGCATTTCATCAACGGGCCGGAGCTGTCGTCGTATCTGACGGCACTGGACGAGTCGGTGCTGTCGAACTACGACGTGATGACTGTCGGCGAGATGCCACAGCTCACTGTCGAGTCGGCCCGCAAGTACGCCGGCACGGACGGCCCGCTGGACATGGCGTTTCACTTCCAGCACACGAAGCTCGATTACGACGGCGGCGAGCGGTGGTCGGTCGGCGACTGGAGCCTGCCGGAGCTGAAAACCATCGTCGACCGCTGGCAGGACGGGCTGGCGGCGGACGGCTGGAACGCCCTGTACTGGGAGAACCACGACCAGCCGCGGAGCGTCTCCCGCTACGGCGACCCCGAGAACTACCGCCGGGAATCCGCGACGCTGCTCGGGACGTTCGTCCTTATGCTCCGTGGCACGCCCTACATCTACCAGGGGCAGGAACTCGGGATGACGAACGCCGACTGGGAGACGATGGACGACCTCCGTGACGTGGACGCCATCAACCACGCGCGGGAACTCCTCGGGCAAGACGATGTCGAGGACTACGAGGACGTGAGAGAGGTCGTCGGCTACCGGACCCGCGACAACGCCCGGACACCGATGCAGTGGGACGACTCCCGAAACGCCGGCTTCACCGACGGTGACCCCTGGATAAAGGTCAATCCGAACTACAGGGATATCAACGCCGCTACCCAGCGAACGGACGAAGACTCCGTTTACAACTACTACCGGCGACTCATCCAGTTGCGCTCCGACAGGGACGTGCTGGTGTACGGAGACTACACCGACTTGCTCCCCGACCACGAAACCGTCTTCGCGTTCACGCGGTCGCTGTCGACGGACGCGGGAACCGAGCGTGTTCTGGTCGTCTTGCACTTCGATGACGGGAGCGAAACCGTTGCACTCCCGGTCGAGTACGCCGATGCGACGCTGCTCGAGGGCAATTACGACCGCGACGACGCAGATCCGGAAACGGTGACGCTTGCACCGTATGAGGCTCGCGTCTACGAGCTATTCGACTGACAACCGTCGCCCTATGGCACTCCCACCGAAACGGTCATCAAGAGGCACAGATTCAAGACGCGCCCGTCACCAGCAGTGGTATGTACCTTGCCGACGAGACTTGGCCGGACCTCGGTGACTATTTCGAGACGGAGTCGCTCGCGCTCGTGCCGCTGGGGTCGACTGAACAACACGGGCCGCATCTCCCGCTGGCGACGGACCACCTCATCGGGGAAGCCTTCGCCAGAGAAGCCGCCGACAGGACGGGCTATCTCTGTACTCCGACGATCAACGTCGGCGTGAGCCCCCATCACAGACAGTTCAACGGGACGATGTGGGTCGACGCGCCGGTGTTTCGCGACTACGTCGAGTCATTCACACGGAATCTGGCCTACCACGGCATCGACCGGGTCATTTACGTGAACGCTCACGGTGGGAACGTCGAGCACCTCCGTGAGGTCGGCCGTCGGCTCCGGGACGACGAAGTGCTGTACGCCATCGAGTGGATGTGGGACGAGAGCATCCCAGACCTCGTGGACGACCTGTTCGAACAGAACGGACCACACGGCGGCCCGAAAGAAACGGCCATGATTCAACACCTGCGCTCCGACCTAGTTCACGACGACCGCCTCGAAGACGCACGGGACGGTGGGATTCCGAGCGTTGCGGCAGCCGAGACAAAGAAGTACGGCTCGCGAACCTTCTACGACGCCGCTGATAACACCGATAACGGTGTTCTGGGCGACCAGACCGATGCCACGGCCGAAAAGGGCGCGGAGATGTTCGAGGCCGCGACCGAACAGCTCGTCAGGCTCTGTGAGTGGCTGGACGCGCAAGCGTTCGACGACCTCCTGCCGAAGCCACACGTCTAACGCGGGGCTGCCGGTGGTAGAACGCGATTCCCGGTCTGCGTGCCCGACGCTAAACAGTGGACCCTGAGTTGGACTTTTGAGACAGGCGGATGTACGGGGCGTATGGCCCTCCTCCTGTTTCCCGGGATGCCCGGTACTACTGAAATGGTCGTCATGCTCGTCACGATGGGGATGTTTCTCGTCGTGCCCCTCGCACTCGTCGTGGCCGCGTACCTGTTCGGCAAGCGCCGCGGCAGAGCCGAAGTGAGCGAGTCGGGCGATTCATAACCAATCGCCAGACGGCGGCCAATCGGCGCGTAATGGGCCTGTCGCGGCGAATCGACTCGTTTATCGGTCCCACTCTATGATGGAGATGTGTGTCCCCACCGAGTCCCCATCCCGAGTCGCTTCGTAGCCGAGCGTTCGAAATAACGGTTGATGACGGACGAGAGACCTTCAACGCGCTCAGTATCGAGCACGCCGATTGTGAGACGGAATGGCTCATCTCCGACACGGTGTATGCGCTCGAAAATATGCGGTAACAGGTAGCAAACTGTTGCGTTGTGGCGTTACGATAGTGGATCCAACTGCGTCGGAACGGTGACGCCGCTGTGTCTGTCCCGCCGGTTCTTCGTGTGAGTCATTCCGCTGAGAACCGCCGCCAGACTGGCATGAAGACGCCGTAGAACGAGCCAAAAACCAGGACACCAGCCGCGATAGCTAATTCTCGCCCTGCCACGCCGAATACGTCGTACAGAGTCCGGAGAACGATGATAACCCCGAGTCCCCAGATCGCGAATGCGGTCCGCTCTTTCCAGGAGAGGCCACTTCTGTGGAACACACGCTGTCTCCGCAACAGACGCTATCAAAGCCTGTGGTTCGACGCGATATCGGACCGCGAGTATAAGGGGGTGATAACACACGCCGCACAGATCACAGCAGCTGTAACTGGGATGGGTCGTGCTGGTTCCACAGAAGTCCGTTCCCGCCCTCACTCGGTCGGGATGGGGCCGGTCCCGATGACGTCCCGAACCGCGCTTTCGAACTCCTGACGGTCGGCGAAGTACGGGATGTCGACGTCCTCGAGCACCGTTGCGAGTTCCTGCGGGCCGTCCGGCGTCCGAATCGTCGTGTCCCCTTCGCGGCTGACGATGGTGCTGTGTTCGATGCCCCAGGTGAGCCGGGCCGAGACGCGGGCCAGCGGCGCACCGGCAACGTCAGGTCCGTCGCCGAGTTCGACAGCCGGCTCCTCCGCGTCCTCGCTTTCGTCGTCGCTCATACCCGAACAGTGCCCGTGGGTCCGATTAGTGCTTTCGGAACGGCTCGCGTGTCCCTCAGAGCCGCGTTCGCGCGTGCCCGCGTCATGCGTGTGTCTGACGGGTAGTTTTATCGGATGTAGCAGTAGTGTACTGCATGACTAGTCTCACCGACGTGTACGAAGGGGAGGTTGGGCGCGTCGCATCGCGCCGCCAGCAACTCGTCGGGACAGTCCTGTTTCTCGTTGGTGTTGCCGGACTCGTCGGGGCAATCGCACTCGCAACGACCACCGTCGGCAACAGATACGGGCTGGACGCCTACGCAGCTAGACAAATCGCCGGCATCATCGCCGGCCTCGGGCTGCCGTCGGTTATCCTCGGCGTGTTCGCAGTGTTGCCGGCCAGTCGACGAATCCGGCTGACTGCCCTTGGCGGGACAGGCGTCGCTGCGGTCGGCGTCTGGCTGTTCCAGTCGCTGTATCCCTACAGCTGGACCAGCAACGACCCGCTGCTGGCACTACTTACCGGCGTCGTCTACTTCGCCGGCATCGTGACGACGTTCTGGTGTCTGTTCGCGTCGCTCGCGACGTTCAAGACGCGAAACGACCCCGGTGGGACGGCACGCATGGAAGTGACCGAGGAAGGGACGATTCGCCTCGTTGAGGAAGCCCGAACGCTCCCGGGGCTGGGCGGCATCGGGTTTTTCGGACAGGACCCGGAGGGCACAGTCGAGACGCAGACGAATAGACCGGGAGCGAGCGGTGCTGTCAGCGACGGCGGGACCGGACAGCCCTCGGATGATGCGCGCACGGTCAACGGCCGCCACCGCCAACCGTCGACCGACACGCAGTCTGACCGCAACACGCGGTCCCAGCGACGGTCGAACAGCGGCGCAGCGACGGAGTCGGGCCGCCAGGCAAACGCGCGCTCGAACACCGGGCAGCAAAACACCGCGTCGCGTCGAAGGGACCAGAGTGGGCCCTCTGAGAACGCGCTCGACCCGAGGATAGCTGAGGCCGGCCCGGAAGCCTCGCCGTCGACCGATGGCGGCACGGCGACGACGGGGCACGACGCAATTACCGAGACGGCGGTCCATCAGGGCGAGCCAGACACCTACTGCGGGAACTGCCGACACTTCGAGTACGTGATGCAGGACGGCGACATCGAGCCGTACTGTTCGTTCCACGGTGAGGTCATGGACGACATGGAAGCCTGCTCGGCGTGGGTTCGCAACGACTGAGACGGTCGCCAGTCCGATTTTGCTGTTCGTCTCACAGCGTACGGCGACACGGAGAGACAGAGCGGTTCGGTCGAAACCGGGTGTTTAACACGGCCGGCAAGCAAATGGTGGTACTACAATGGAGTTTTGCGACGAATGCGGTTCGATGATGAAAACGGACGACGAGCGCTGGGTCTGTGGCAGTTGCGGCTACGAGAAGGCTCGAAACGCCGAGACCGAACAGGAAATGGCCGTCACCACGCAGGGCCAGGAGGAGTCGGAAGTCGTCGACACCTCCGAAGTCGATGCCGAAGACATGGGGCCGACGACGGGCGCACGCTGTCCAGAGTGTGGCAACGAGCGAGCGTTCTACGAGATGAAGCAGATACGCGCGGCCGACGAGTCCGAAACACGCTTTTTCACCTGCACCGAGTGCGAACACAAGTGGCGAGAGGACGACCACTGAGGCCGGACCGTGCCCACTGACCCCGCGTTCCCGGATGTGCCCGCCGACCAGTTACGCGACGGCGGCTGGGAGCTCGTCGACGAGAGCGTCGAAACGGTCTTTCAGCTACCGACGGCGCGCGTCCAGGGAGCGACGAAAGTGTACGACGCCGCCGAGACACGCGCGGCGGTCCGGGAAGCAATCGGACTCGACCACCAGTGGCGGTTCTTTTTCGCCACCGCACTGTCGTTTACACCGCCGCTTGCGCCCGGCGTCGGGCCGGCGATGATTCTCCCGACGGTCCGCTCTGAAGCACAGTCGGCCTTCGCCGAGGAACTGGCCGACAGAGGGTTCGAATCCATCGAGCGCGGGCGGCGGGAACGGGTCCGCGTCGACAGCGGCGACCGGGCGCGGCTCCGGACCTACAGCGCCGAACTCGACCTCGAACCGGTCGATGCGACGCTGTCGATTACCGGCTGGGTCGGCGTCTGGCACGGCGATGGGTTCCGCATCGCCGCCGGCGCATACCCTGACCGGTCGCTGGCGACACTTTTGAACGTCGAAAACCCGCCGGAGCGGCTCCGGCGGTCGCCGTCGGACTACCGGACCGAACTGCTTGCCCTCATCCGCGCCGTGGCGTAATCGCCAGGAGCGCGCCGTCGAGGAACAGCTGGACCGGCCCGAGGCCGAGTCGCTTCGCGAGCGAACTCGGCACGGCGTCCACACCGAGGCGGGCGACGGGTGCGCCTCGGACCCGGATTTCGGCCGTCAGTCCGGCAGCAGCCAGCGCCGCGGCGGCGTCCGGTCCTCCGACCAGCCGGTCCCGCCAGATGGCGACCGCCGCCCCGAGTGACGGCAGGTCGACGGCGACGAAGTCGTCGTATCCCCGGACGGTGAACGCGACCCCGTCCCGCTCGACGGTCAGATCGGCGTCGACGAGGAGGTCTGGCTTTCGCTCGAGCAGGTCGAACAGATCGCCGACCGCCTTCGTCGTCGTGGCCACTGTCAGTCGTTATCGCGTGTCGTGATAGTCAGCGTGCCGTCGACCCGCCAGCGAGCGTGCTCGGCGTCTTCGCCGGCCTTGCTCGGGACGTCGACTTCCATGTCGTCGAAGTCGTACGTTATTTCCGCATTGCGTCCGGTCAGGCGGTCGTAGAGACCGATTGCGAGGTCTGGCCAGGTTGTCGTCTCCATCGGCGTCTCTGATTCGCTCATGCAGTATCCCATACGTACTCATACATGTTTAAAGTCGACCCCAACAACAGGGGTTCGGCAGAACTGACAGGTTCTGTCAGGGACGCCGCGCGAACGTCAGATAGCCGGTGTGGCCGACGCCGCCGGTCGAGGGGCGGGAGCCGCGGTCGTCGAAGTCCATCTCCCGCTGGATGGTGTCGAGCGTCTCGACGCCGTCGAGGCCGACCTCGGTGGCCGTCTCTACGACCTCGCGCGTGTTCTCTACGAACGGGGAGTACACCGCCAGTGACCCGCCCCGTTCCAGCAGCGTGGGCGTTCGCTCGACCACGGTCGGTGCATCCTCGGTATCAAGGGTCAGCACGTCAAAGCCCGAGAGGTCGTCGAGGTCATCGGTGATGTCGCCGGTCCGGACCTCCACAGTGTCCGCGACGCCCGCGACCGCCATGTTCTGGCGCGCGACCTCCGCGAACTCGGGGTCTTGTTCGTAGGTCACCACGTCCGCGCCGATACGGCCCATGTACGCACTGAGGATGCCTGTTCCGGTACCGGCGTCGAGGACGCGATCTGCCGCTGCCACGCCGGTCTTGCCGACGACCAGCCCCACGTCGCGGGGCATCATCGGCGCGCCAGTGCGTTCGAGGTGGGTGAACAGGTCCGGGCCGCGCAGCCGACGGACGGTGAAGCTGGTCCCCAGATGGGTCTCGACGACATCGCCCGGTTCAACGTCTTCGGGCACCTCCAAAATACCGAGGTCGGATTCGAACCGCTCGCCGGGGTCCAGCAGGTACTCGCGGTCTTCGTGGACGAAGAGGTACGCCACGTTACTCCAGTTGGTCGACCGCGTCCGCGAGGTCGCCGTCGTTGGCTTCGAGCGCCTCTCGCGCGGTGTCCTCGTCGACGCCAGCACGCATGGCGACGAGTTCGACGTCGTCCTCGTCGACACCGGAATCGTTCTCGGACTCATCAGCGTCGTCGGCCGCGGCCGAGCCCTCACCGGCGTCGAGTTCGCGGCTCTCGGGCTCGCCGACGACCTGGTACGTTTTCTGGCCCTGGGCTTCCATGAGCTGGACCTCCGCGTCGTCGAAGACGAGTTCCTCGTCGGGTGTGCGGATAATTACTTCCTGCGCATCGATGTCCTCCATGTCGATGCCCATCTGTTCCATCATCTGTTTCATCTTGCGCGGGTTCATCCCGCCGCCTCCGCCAAACATACGTAGGACTGGCGGGGCAGGGCAGAAAAGCGTAGCGACCCGGACCCGGACAGGTGTTCGTCACAGGACAGGCCGGCGGACCGGACAAAACCGGCACGCGCACACGGCTTCGTAACGGTTCTAAGGCTCGCCCGTGCATCCCCGCCGTGTCACTGCTGTCTATCTTCGCCACGGCGATCCTCCCGGTCGTCGCCGTCGCTGGGGCCGGCTTCGCACTCGGTCGGGTGAAGGACACCGACCCCGACGCGCTCAACACCATCACGGTGTACGTCCTCGCGCCGGCGCTGGTGGTCCATAGCCTGGCCACGTCGACGCTGGCCGGCGGGACGATTCTGAGCGTCGTCCTCGCTGTCGTGCTGTTTACCACCGCGATGCTCCTCCTCGCGGAAGGCGTCGGCCGTCTGACCGGACACTCCGAACCGCTGCTGGGCGCGTTCGTCCTCGTCTCTATCTTCCCCAACACTGGGAACTACGGCATTCCCCTGGCGGATTTCGCCTTTGGTGCGACAGGACGGAGCACCGCCGTCCTCGTGACCGCGCTGCAGGGCGTGTTGCTCTACACCGTCGGCATCTACATCGCCGCCCGAGGCAGTGCGAGCAGTCCGCTGGCGGATATGCGTCGCGTGTTCGGTGTGCCGCTCGTCTACGCCGTCGTCGTCGCGCTCGGCCTCCGCTGGCTCGGCGCGGTCCCGCCGACGGAGTCGACGGTGATGCAGACGCTGGAACTGCTCGGCAACGCCTCGATTCCGGTGATGTTGCTCATCCTCGGGATACAGCTCTCGAACGTCGACGGGAACAGCGACTTCCAGTCCGTCGGTATCGCCAGCGCATTGAAACTCCTGTTGGCCCCGGTGCTCGCGTTCGCCGCAGTACTTGCCGTCGGGTTCCAGAACCAGACAGTCGCGCGGGTGGTCGTGCTCCTGCTCGCGACGCCAACCGGCGTGACGACCATCATCCTCGTCGGTGCGTTCAGCCACGGGACCGGGGACCGTTCGCCGGGCGAGCTCGTCAGCGCGACCGTGTTCCTGACGACCGTCGCCAGCGCGGTGACAGTCACGCTGCTGGTGTGGCTGCTGCAGTCCGGGCTCGTGTTGTGACTACTCCTCCCAGTATATCCTGATCTCGCCAGCGGTGATGTCAACGAAGTGGTTCGAGCCGCTGCTGACCGCAAACCGGCCGATAGTCCGTTCGAGAGTCCGGCTGGGACCGCCAGCAACCGCGACGGTAATCGTGTACGTCCCGGTCGAACCGATCATCGGGTCGTACTCGACCGAGTCGCCAGCGGCCATCGTCTCCGTCTCATCGAGGAGCGTCGTTTCGTCGCGTGTGATCGTGAGCGTGACGGTCTGCTCATTGCCCGTGTCGTTGTCGACGACAAACAGGATTGGGTCGTCAGGAGCGGGCGTTACTGTCGGTGTGTCCTGTGATGTTCCAGTCGTCGGTGCTGTCGACTGTGCTGTTGGCGTCGCTGTCGCTGTCGATGGCGTCGAGCCGTTCATCGCCGTGTCGTCACCGGGTGCGACACAGCCGGCGACTGGGGAGAGCGCGAGCGCGGCGAGGAGCGTACGGCGGCGCATATCGCTCGTCCCGACGGGAGCAGCAAATGCTTTCTGTCACACGAGACGGTGTCGAGCAGGGCCGGAGCGTGCCAACTCCAAGGTCGACACGTACCGGGAGGCGCTACAGACTCCGTCTCAGTCCGTTGCGCCCTGCCTGACCTTCACGGCCATCCCCGTCTCGAAGTCGTCCATGCCGCTGCCGGGCAGTTCCGCGCGGCCGACGGCAAGCAGAGAGCCGTCCTCGTGGACGACGAGGGCCTCGTCGCCCGGTCGGAGCGTCGGGTCGGCCGACTGGACGAACTTGGCGAAGGCGTTGCGGCCCTCGCGGATGAACGGCTCGCTCTCGTCGCCGACGACCACGCGGTGTCGCGGCGTGTCGAACGCATCGAGGAGCCGGGTCCCGCCGGCGAGCCCGAGTCGAAAGCGGCCGTCGGCACCGTACGTGGCGATGCGGCCGTCCGTGGCATGGACCTGTCGCGGACGGCCGGAGCTGGTGTGTGTTACGTCGAGGGCGTCAGGGCCTGCGAACAGCGCCGTCCCGCCGCCACCGCCGAACTGGTAGTCGGCCGCACGCCGGAGCCCCCGGAACTCGTCGTCACTCATTGCTCGTGTTCGATGCCGGGTCATAAACCGCCTTTCGGTTCTGTCTGCCCCACTATCCGGCGCAGTTCGAAATGAGATGTGTGCCCGACCGTGGCTGCCCGGACCACGGCCGGCAAAATCGTGTGGCAATGAGAATGCCACTCCCCCCGATCCGTTCCGAATCAACGGTCCAGCCCGACGGGTGACGGCCCCGAACCGGAATGCCATTGGTTCGCTCCGTCAGTCGCCCCGGCCCGAGTACACGGGGCGCGTGCCTCTGTATCCAATCCGTGGTCGGAGGACCGACTACGATGCCTGGAACTGCAGTGGGTCTCCGTCTCGCGCCTGGCTCGTGACGAGCAGCCGCGAGGTGTCTCGACTATCCTCAGCGCGTGGCAACATACCGTCTCTGTGACCCAACTGGTGGGGGGCACTACAAGGGGATGTGTTTGCTGCTTCAGTCATGAAGGTGGGCCGAAATTATCATGCTAGAGCGGCGGCGATATCGCAGAAAAGTGTGCATTGCTGCCTTGTGCCATACTTTCCTCCGTCGGTTTTGGGGAAATTTATACCGGATGACTTCCTAGAAACGGGTGATATGGCTACTGACACGCGAAAAGTGATGCTGGGTGCTGCACTGCTGGTGATCAGCACTGTGCTCATCCTTGGTACAGGGGCAATCGACATCGGCATCCCGGCCGCCGCCGGAGCGCTTGCTGCACTGGGACTGGCCGCCGGTGCCCTCCTCGTTGGAACGTCAGAAGACGGTCGCCCGGTCTAACCGCCGATTTTTTCGATAACAACCCAAACACCGTAGCTGTGAGTCTGTCGAGCCACGGGAAGCCGCGGGAGGGCATGTCGCTCGTGGGTGAACCAGCAGTGGTCACAGCGGCAGCCCACATGCTGGCGTAGCTATAGCAGGAACCTGTCGGAATCGGCGCTCATGTCGATAAACCCATCAACGGCCGCTTTGAGGTCTTCGGAGGACGACTCCTCGAAGCCCATCGCTTCGACGCGACAGCCTTCGTGGCGGAGATACCGACAGACACGGGCGAAGTCCCCGTCACCGGTGCAGAGCACTACCGTATCGACGTGGTTCGCCAGCGAGACCGCGTCGAGGCTCATTCCGACATCCCAGTCCGCCTTCTTCGACCCGTCCTGAAATGTCTTGATGTCCTTGATGCGCGTCTCGAAGCCAATGTCGACGAGCGCTTCGAAAAACGTCTCTTCTTCGGGCGAGTCCGCCCGGATGACGTAGGCGATAGCACGAGTCAGTTCGCGGCCGTCAACGGCCTCTTCCAGTAGTGCCTCGTAGTCGATGTTCCGCGAGTAAAGACTCCGGGCAGTGTGGTAGAGGTTTTGCGCGTCGGCCAGTACGGCCACGCGCTGTCCCGGCTGGGAAACTGTCATATCAGGTATTGGCTATCGGCCCGAATATGCTTTCGGGATACAAACGTGAAACAGCGGCGCATTTATGCCCCAACTACCCAGTTGTTGTAGATTCAGCAGTTATACTCGCGGCCCGAATGTATCAATCTAGGGACCGGATATACGGTAGTGCAGCCGAACGATTTATTGGGTCAACCGTCTGTCAGTACGTATGATGACAATTCAACGAATGGTATTTCGTGAGCCAGAGGGGCGGCAGCAGGGTCTCCTCTTCTCACTCTTCTCACTCATCTGCATCCTTGCGTGGGTGTATTTCGGGATTGTACTCGACGGCCCTCACAATATGCTTTTTTTAGGCATCGCGTTCGGACTCTCTGGATTCGCTGAGTTCCTGCCCCCGGACCGACGGCGTGCAGCGGGCGCGCTGCGAACCCTCGGTCTCGGCACCCTCGTTCTCTTCGTGATTCTCCTCGTCTCTGTTCCAGAATCAATCTGGGGTTGAACGCGAGTAATCGGGTTTCAGTAAGATACCTGCCCACTGACCGGTTGTTTCAGACAACAGTGAGATAACTAAACCGTAGTCGCTCCGTCAACGCCCCGATAGCACTTTAGCTGGACCGTGAACGGCGGCAGCGAGAACACAAAAGCTAAGTCGGTCACACGCAGTTACTCGACCATGCGACAACGCCTTCAGTCCGGAACCGCCTCATGGCTCCCCGGTGAGGGCGTCGTCCGCGCAAAGCGCAAGCCAACGTTTTAGTGACTCGTGGCGGACGTGGCGACTCCGTCTCGGGTCGGGTCGTTTGACAACCAACAGCCGGCCGTCTCGGCCGGCCGTCGCACCGTTTCCGACCGGAGAACCGAACCCACAGCGACACTCGACACACAGCAATGACAGCTATCGACTTCCGCGGCGTGTTCCCGGCGATGTGCACGCCGTTTCACCAGGACGGCAGTATTGACTTCGAAACACTCAGAGAGGACGCTCAGCGGCTCGAATCCGCTGGTGTCGACGGCCTCGTTCCTGTCGGCTCGACCGGCGAGTCGGCGACGCTCTCACACGACGAACACATTGAGGTCGTCGAGGCGGTCATCGACGCCGTCGACGACGTGCCAGTCATCGCCGGCTCGGGCTCGAACAACACCAAGGAAGCGCTGGAGCTATCCCGGCGCTCCGCTGAAGCCGGTGCTGATGCTCTGTTGCTTATCTCGCCGTACTACAACAAGCCCGAACAGCAGGGGTTCATCGACCACTACACGACGCTGGCCGACGCCGTCGACTTGCCACAGATCGTCTACAACGTCCCCTCGCGGACGGGCCAGAATATCGAACCCGAGACGGCGGTCGAGCTCGCGTCGCATCCGAACATCCGGGCGTACAAGGCCGCGAGCGGCGACATGAACCAGATTTCAGAGATCATCGAGCGCACCCGGGACGAGGACTTCGCGGTGCTGTCCGGTGACGACGGGATGACGCTGCCGATGCTGTCGGTCGGCGGCACCGGCTGTATCTCCGTCTCGGCCAACATCGAACCGGAGCGCACCTGCGCGATGGTCGGCGCAGCGCTGTCTGGCGACTTCGAGCGCGCCCGCCAGATCCACCACGAACTCGGTCCGCTGTTCCGCGCGATGTTCGTCGAGACCAACCCCATTCCGGTCAAGGAGGCCATGCGGATCCGGGGCTACGGCCCGGCACATCTCCGCTCGCCGCTGACTCGCCTCTCGGACGAACACCTCGACCACCTGCGTGACGTACTCGCCACGCTCGAAACCGAGGATCTCGAAGACGAGTACGCGGAGGCCGAGCGATGACGCGGGTGGCGGTCAACGGCGTCACCGGCCAGATGGGTGGCGCTGTCATCGAGGCCGCCACCGACAGCGAGGTCGTGGTCGGCTTCGCCACCAGCGAGACGGATGCCGTCGAGGGCGTCCCGGTCGTCGACCCGGCCGACGCCGCCACGGCGCTCCGGGAGTACGACGTGGACGTTGTCGTCGACTTCGCCGTCCCCGAGGGCGCGCTGACCGTCGCCGAGGCCTGCGCCGAAACAGGCGTGCCGATGGTCGTCGGGACCACCGGCTTCGACGAGGACGGACTGGCTCGCCTGCAAGACGCAAGCGAGGTGATTCCGCTGCTGAAGGCGACCAATTTCTCGCAGGGGATTCAGGTCCTCCAGCGCCTCGTCAGCGAGGCTGTCGACACGCTCGAGGACTACGACCTCGAACTCATGGAGACCCACCACAACCGTAAGGTCGACGCCCCGTCGGGAACAGCCACCAGTATCCTCGACGTGATTCAGGAAGAGCGCGACGTTGAGCCGGTGTACGGCCGGGAGGGACACGCCCCGCGCGAGGCGGACGAAATCGGCGTGTTCGCCCGCCGTGCCGGCGATGTCCGCGGCGAGCACGAACTCGTGTTGGCCGGCAACGACGAAGTCCTCTCGCTCTCGCATCGGGCCGAAGACCGCGGCGTGTTCGCCGCCGGCGCACTCGATGCGGCGGCGTGGCTCGTCGGCCGTGATGCCGGCTGGTACGCCTTCGGCGACGTTGTAGACGCGTAATACGGGCTACGCTGCGCAGTACATACCCAATTATATGGACTAGTACACTGCGATAAATATTAGAAGAATACTTATATGCAGGTCTGTGCGACAATTTCGCATGGCTACGAACCAATCCGTTCGACTCCCCGCGTCTGACTGTCCCCGATGTGCAACCTCGTTCGAAGTAACGGCTCTGCGAATCAGTATGTGCCCGGAGTGCGGCTACATTCCCGGCCACGGGGCCGACTGAAGCGGGATTAGCTGGCGCCGAGGTCCTGGTACCTGGCCGCGAACTGGTTCGGTTGCACTGCTCGCGGTCGACCGCATCGAAACAGAACTGCGAACAGGACAATTACGTGTCGGCGGGCGGCGATACGAGGGTTACAGCTGTTCGAACGTCCACTTCTGGTTGTCACCACCGACGTAGCTGTACTGCTGAACGTTCGCGCCGTCAGACGTTGCGCCTGCCTCGACATCCAGCGCCTTTCCGCTGTGGCGTGCCAGCAGTCGGTAGGTGCCGTCGGCGTTCTCCGTGATGGCCCACTGCTGATTCTCGCCGCCGCTGTACTCGTACTGGTGGACGTTCGCGCCATCACCGGTCGCAGCCGCCTCGACGTCCAGCGCCTTCCCGCTGTGGACGGCTTCCAGTTTGTAGTAGCCGGTGCCGAGGTCAGTGACGACCCACTGCTGATTCTCACCGCCGCTGTACTCGTACTGGTGGACGTTCGTGCCGTCACTGGTCGAAGCGAACTCGACATCCAGCGCTTTCCCGCTGTTCTCGTTCCGGAGGACGTACGCTTCACCGGAGACGATGTCGTTCGTGTCACTGCCGTCGGACGGGACGATTCGCATCGCGGTCCCGCCGCTTGCGCCCATCGAGAGGGTCACGCTTTCACCTGCGGTCACGTCGTAGTCGCTGATGACGACCGCTGTCGGGTTGTTGTCAACACCAGCCTCGGCAGCGTCGGCGTACTCGGTGACAGTCCAGCCGTCAGTCTGACTCGACAGGAAATCGAGTGAGACGGTTACGTCGCGGGCAGTTCCGTCGGTCATCGCGCCGAGATACCACTCGCTGCCGCTGCGCTTGGCCGTGACAACGTAGTCCCCGACCTGGCCGTCGACAGCGACCGTCTCGTCCCAGCTCACGGGGACGGTCTCGATGAAGTCGAACTCCGGTTCGGTGTCGTAGTTCTCGGCGGCGGCGACGCTGTCGGTGAAGTCGGTGTAGGCAGCCGGGAACGGTGCGCCGGCACCCTGCTCGGTGACGCCGACGGTGTTGAGGTTGAAGCCACCGACATCGTTCGGCCCGAGTTTGATAGCGAGCCTGTTCGTGCCCGCGTCGAGTTGGACCGAGACTGTGTGGATGTCCCAGGTGTCCCAGTACGCGGTGAACGACGGCGTAAGTGTCTGCTCTGTGCTGTTGACGACGAGGGTTGCTTCGGGACTCCCGTTGTTTTGAACCGCTGTCGAATTGTCTTCCTGGTCGGCGGCATAGCGCAAGTGGAGGTCGTAGGTTCCGGCACTGGGGACATCTGTGACGGTGAAACGCACCGTCGCGCCCTCTGGCTCGCGGTTCGGATCGACTGGAACGTAGTGCGCGCCGAAGGCATTGCGCCAGCGGTCGGCAGTAATCATGCCGTTCAGTGTCCCTGATTGGGCCTGGACGAACTCACCGACTCCGAACGACTCGTCGATATATGCCTCCATCCGGTCGGCGGCCATCTGGATGCCGCCCAGATAGTTCGGGTACATCGCGAGCTGTTTGGCGCGCGTGGTCTGAATCTGGTCGCCTTCGCTGTCGTTGAACGTGATGTCGAAGATGCCGGGCTGGTAGCTCGTCGGACCGGCCAGCATCCGGGTAAAGGGGAGAAGGACGTGGTGGTCCCGACCGACGTTCGCACCCAGCGAGTCGAACCCGTCGTACTCCTGCGCCTTGACGACTTCGCGGGCCGCGACGTTCGGGTAGGTCCGGAGTTCCCCGGTTGGCTTGATGCCCTCGTGAATCTCCAGCATTTGCCGGTTCGCGGCGGCCTGCTGGATGACAAAGCGATGGTGGTTGACCGCAGTCTGACAGTGCTGGTTGTGCGACGGGGTCGAGCCGTCGCCATCGAAGCCCAGTCCGGGGTCCGAGACGTAGCCGTTCTTGATAGACCGGATGCCGGCGTTCTCGTAGCCCGAGAAGATGTTGTCGGTGTTGATTTCGTCCTCGTAAGTGACGATGTTTCCGGCCGTCTCGTTGTGCATCGTCATCTCGACGGGGTTCGAGCGGCTTGCACCGTAGTCGGTGACCTCCTGAACGTCGAAATCCGGATAGGATTCGTCGACGGCCATCTCCAGCCCGGTACCGTCCCCGGGGTAGGTGTCCCAGCCCTGATTCCACCCTTCGGCGAGCACACTGTCGATGCCGTGCTCGTCGGCGAACTTCATGTACCGCTTCATCCGCTCGGTCCGCGCTCCGTGGACGTATTCGGCGGGGTTGTTGCCGTTGCTCTCGATTTCACTGTCGCTTTTGTACTCCCAGTTGGCGCTGCCTGCGATCATGGTCCACCAGATACCGGTGTACTTCCGGCCACTTTCCAGCCAACTGGTGTCGGCTGTACCGTCCGAATTCGTCGGGAACACGCTCTCATCCAGCGGGTCAGCGAGCAGTGGCACCAGCTGTGATTCGACGAGATCGCCGGGCGAGGTCCCGATCTGGACAGTCCGCCAGGGCGTGACGTGCGGTGCCGACGCCGACACCTTGTTTCCGTCCGGGAGCGGGGCCAGGTCGACGGCCATCTCCTTGCTCCCGCTGTCGGACTGGGAGGCGAGTGCCATCGACGCGTAGTCGTCGAGGTTCGACTCGTGAACGCTGAGATACGTCCCGTCGCCGGCCGCCATCGTCAGCGGGGTGTGTGCACCGGCTCGAACGACGTTGTCGTTGGGACGGATCGTCTTATTCCCGGCCGGAATGTCGCTGAGCGAGCTTTCGGTGTACTCCTGCTCAAAGCGGGGATTGACGTACTCGTTCTCGATCCACCACGCGGTGTAATCGCCGCTGAAATTGAACTCCGTCGTCTCGCTGCTGATGGTGAAGTCGCCGAAGTCGTCGTCGAACGCGACGCGGAAGCCGAGGCCGTCGTTGAACACACGCACTTCGATGTTCGCCGACCGGCCGGGGCTCGCCGTTTCTTCCAGGCCGACCCGGAGATAGCTGTACTCCTCGGAGACTGTCGCGAAATCACCCCATTCCGGCTCCCACGTCTCTGTGGTGGTTCCGCTCTCGCTTCCCGTGACAGTGATGTCCGGTCCAGACCCGCTGACGGCTGTGCCAAAGGCCGCCTGGTCCGCGAACTCGAACCCGATCGGGGACGGAGCGATGTACGTCGTCCCGCCGAACGCAACCTCGTACTGCGGGACGCCCGAGGAGACATCGATAGTCACCGTAATAGTGCTATCTGGAGATGTCACCTGCTGGGTATCGGAAGCGTCACCAGCGGTTACCTGCGCTGCCACCGCATCGGGGACCTCCTTGGAGTACGCTGCGGCTGCCACCAGCCCTGAAAGACCGCTGAGGAAGTCACGCCGATTCACCGAACGATCGTGCCAATCGTCGTCAGTCATCCGGGTTGTAAATTTACAATAATCTTAATAAACTTTTTTCCAGGTCAGCTGACAGTCGTGCATCCTGGCGGTTATGTTACATTAAAACCATTTTCCGACCCCGGCAGTACTGTGCAGAAGCGGTCGCCCCGAGTCGAAACCCCGACAAGTAATACCATCCGAGAAATAGTGACTCTCATGAGCCTCAAAGCCGATATCGACGACCTCTGGCAACGGAAACAGGACGGCCTCTCAGCGGCCGACGCGACCGACGACCACCTCGCCATCCTCGACGAGTTCCTCGCGGCCCTGGAAGCCGGCGAGGTCCGCGCCGCGGAGAAGTCCGGCGGCGAGTGGGAAGCAAACGCCTGGGTCAAGCAGGGTATTCTGCTGAACTTCGGCCTCCGCGAGACGGTGGCCCGCGAGTACGGCGGCGTCGACTACCACGACGTACTGCCGCTGCGCGAGACCGCGGACCTCGGCGAGCGCGGGACCCGCAACACGCCGGACGGGACCGCCATCCGCCGGGGCGCGTACCTCGGCGAGGACTGCATCATGATGTCGCCCTCCTTCGTCAACATCGGGGCCTACGTCGGCGACGGCACGCTCGTCGACTCCTGTGACACCGTCGGTTCCTGCGCCCAGATCGGCGAGAACGTCAAGCTCGGCGCAAACACGCTCATCGGCGGCGTCCTCGAACCGGTCGAGAACGCGCCGGTCATCGTCGAGGACGAAGTATCGCTGGGTGCTGGCTGTCGCGTCACCAGCGGCTTTGTCGTCGGTGAGGGCTCGATTGTCGGCGAGAACACGCTCCTGACGCCGCGGATTCCCGTCTACGACCTCGTCGAGGACGAGGTGCTGTACGGCGAACTGCCGCCGGAGCGACGCGCATTCCAGCGGTTCGTCGACTCCTCCGTCGGCGAGAACGACCTCATCCCCGGGGGCGCGTACAAGCCCGCTGTCGTGGCGACTGACGTGGAGGAGGAGACGCTGGAAGCGACGGAGCGAGAGGACGCGCTTCGGGAGTAGCGAGGCGCGCGAACGCAGTGAGCGAGCCTCGACGGAACGGTGAGCGAAGCGAACCGTGGAGTAACGGGATGAACGGCGAAGCCGTGAGGCGCGACCGTCGGGAGCGGTTCTCGGTAGACGACGGGCGACCATCGTGAGCCGTGACGTGCCGTATCTGGGTGAGGGTGGGTACCCTCACCGGGCGTGCTGCTGTGGCCATGCGAACAAGCACCGGTTACCGCGGCGTGAACAATCGTCTGTATATTTGGTACCATATTACAAACTTTGTCGCATGAGCCAGGGACACACCGTCTCTCGCGTCTCGGCGGTGGCGAGGTACAGATGGGTCGCTGGCAGTGCAAGCGGGCTGGTCGCCGGCGTCGGCATGGGGTCGTGTTCCACGCGGGGCGAACCTCATGCCGTTCGTCGGGGCGCTGTACGGCTGGCCGACCGTCGTCGGCGGGTGGGTCGTCCACCTGCTGCACAGCGTCTTCGCGGGCCTGTTGTTCGCGTTCGTCGTCTCCCGGCCGGTGTTTCACGGCCAGATTGCATCCGTCGGTGAGAGCGTCGCGGCCGGCGTCGCCTTCGCCGCCGCCATCGGCCTGCTCTCGACGGGACTCCTGTTTCCGGTGTCGATGAGCGCGCTGGGGGTCCAGTCGTTCACCGAGCCGCTGGTCCCGCTGCCGGGCCTGCTCGGGAACTTCCTCGTCGTGGCGTCGTCCATCTCGTGTACGGCCTGCTGCTCGGCTAGACCTACACCACGGTCAGGGCGCGCGACGACCCGGAGCGCGTGGCGAGCGGGGCCTGACAGTGGCCGACGTGCCGTCGGCCGACGGGCACGAAGCCGGCGCGTCGCCGCTTTCGTCGCCGCTGGCCGGCGTCGTTGGGTCTCGAAACGGAACCCTTGTTAGCCGCCGACACCGTTGTTTCCTCAATGACCCACGACTCGCCGCCAGTCCGCCGTCTCGCGGACTGGGACCACGAGCGCCTGGAGGTAGTCGCCGCCGAGTACGGCACGCCGCTGTACGTCGTCGACCTCGACCGGGTCGCAGCAAACTACAAGCGGTTCGCTGCGGCGTTTCCCGACGCCCACGTAATGTACGCCGCGAAGGCCCACACTGGGCAGGCCGTCCTCTCGAAACTGCTCGAAGCCGGGGCCGACATCGAGTGTGCCGCCTGGGGCGAACTCCAGCGGGCCATCGACGCCGGCGCGGACCCGAATACGCTCCAGTACACGGCTGTCAACCCGCCGGATCGCGACCTCGACCGTGCCGTCGAGCTGGCCACCGAGAATCCCGGGCTGACGATTACAGGAGGTGCGCGGGACACCTTCGACCGCCTCGAAGAGCGGGGCTACGACGGACGGGTCGCCATCCGCATCAACCCCGGCATCGGCACGGGCCACCACGAGAAGGTCGCTACCGGCAAGGACGCGAAGTTCGGCATCCCCTACGACGAGGTCCCCGAGGTCGCCGCGGACGTACGCGAACGGTTCGATCTCGTCGGTCTGCATGCCCACGCCGGCAGCGGCGTCCTCCACGACGACCTAGACGACCACTGCCGGGCCATCGGGAAGGTCGCAGACATGGGTCGGGAGGTCATCGCCGACGGCGCGGCGCTAGACTTTGTCGACTTCGGCGGCGGCTTCGGCGTCCCGTACCGCGAGACGACCGAGCCGCTGGACATGGACGTGGTCGGCGAGAAGGTCCGCGAGGCCGTCGGCGATCTCGACGCGCAGGTCAAACTCGAACCCGGCCGCTACGTCGTCGCCGACGCCGAACTGATTCTGACCGAGGTCAACACGATCAAGGAGACGCCCGCGGCGACGGTCGTCGGCGTCGACGCCTCGCTGGCGACGCTCATCCGGCCGGCGATGTTCGGCTCCTACCACCCGATCCGGAACGTCACCGCGCCGGACCGGGAGACCGAACCGGTGTCTGTGGGCGGCCCCTGCTGTACGAGCGCCGACGTGTTCTGCACTGACCGGCCCGTCGCCCGACCCGAGCGGACCGACCTGCTGGCAATCGGCAACGCCGGCGCATACGGTTACGAACTGGCGAACCAGTTCCACTCCCAGCCCCGGCCAGCGGAGGTCGGCTTCGAGGGCGGCGAGACGCGAGTTGTCAGGAAGCGCGAGACACTGGCGGACGTGACCCGCATGGAACAGTAATGTCGTTCGACATCCCCTCGTTCCACCGGCGGGCCGTCGAAACGCCCTCCCACGAGCGCGTCGACGAGATGCGCTCGCTGCTGGTCGACACGCTGGAAGACGCCGGCGAGTACCCGGAGATAGACGACCTCGGCAACGTCATCGCCTCGCGAGGCGATCCCGACGGGACCCACATCCTCCTCAACACGCACATCGACACCGTGCCGCCGCATCTGCCCTACGAGCGGCGGACGGAGCCGCCGGGGCCGGGCGAAGCCGTCGACGGCACCGGCGGCGACGGTGACGGCGACATCGTCTGTGGCCGCGGGGCCTGTGACGCGAAAGGGCCACTCACGGCCCTGTTGGACGGGTTTCTCACCGTCACGCCCGACGACGGCCGGGTCACGCTGGCGGTTTCGACAGACGAGGAGACCACCCAGACCGGCGGGGCACACCTCGCCGAGACCGTCGACGCCGACGGCTACATCGTCGGCGAGCCGACCGGGCTCGACGTGTGTACGGCCGCCCGCGGGCAGTTCGAGGGGACCGTCACTATCCACGGTGAGAGCGCCCACGCCGCCGACCCCGGCAGCGGGCAGAACGCGATTCGGGCCGCCGCGCCGGTTCTGCAGGCGATGGAGGCATACGATGAAAAGAAAGGGCCAGGTGAACACGAGACGCTCGGCCACCCCATCCTCACGGCGTCGATGATAGAGGGCGGCGAGGCGACCAATCAGGTCCCGGCCGAATGTACCATCACATTCGACCGGCGCAGCGTCCCGCCGGAGACGAGCGAGACCTTCTGTGGCGACCTGCAGGCCCACCTCGAACAGTGGCTTCCGGAGTCCATGGGCCTCACCGTGGACCTCATCCGCCCGGACACGCCGTTCCCCGAGGCGTTTGCGACCGACACCGATGCGGAACTGGTCCGCACACTACAGGACGCCAGCGGCGGCGCAGTTCGGCAGTTCGGGGCCGCGACGGAGGCCTCGTACTTCGCCGAACACGGCCCGACCGTGGTGTTCGGCCCCGGCGACCTGGGCGACGAACTGGGTGCTGTCGCTCACTCGAAACGCGAGTACGTCCGCCTCTCCGATGTGCGAACTGCCGCACGAGCCGTGCGGGAGACGGTCGAACGACTTGTCTGAGGCGGCAAATTAGGACCTACGCCGACCGTCGCTGGACGAGGTCAGGGAGCGCTGTCGTCGCGTCTTCGTCTGTCACGCTATCGAACTCTTCGTAGTAGTCTGAAGTAGCCTGAAACGCTGTCGGTTTCAGCGGGACGATGACGTCGTCCGTCCACCGCTGGACCTCCTCAAGCACGTCCGGCGGCGCGACAGGGGCAGCGGCGATAACCTCGTTCGCACCTGCTTTCCGGAGACGTTGGATTGCGACGCGCATCGCCGCACCCGTCGGAATCCCGTCATCGACCAACAACACCCGTTTGCCGGCCACGTCAAGCGGCCCCCACGTCTCGCCGTAGTCGACCGCTCGTGACTCGACAGTGTCGCTCGCGTGAATCTTCGCCTCCTGAATGTACTCCCAGTTCACGTCCAGAAACCGCATCATCGGGCTGTTGATCCACGAGAAGCCACCCGGCGCAACGGCCCCGATAGTCAGTTCTGGATGGTTTGGGGCCTGTATGCGCTGTATTACAATGACGTCCATCGGGAGCCCAGTTTCGTCAGCGACCACGGTGCCGACAGGGACACCGTCCGGTGCGAGCGTGACGACGATATCGGCGACGGCATCCCGCCGGCGCAGCGCAGCCACGAGCTGTTGCGCCGCATCCGAGCGGTCTGTGAACATACCTCATCATATGGAATCGTACATCCTAATCATTCCGGTCAGTGGTCACCGTGACTGGCGGGCGAGCAGTCAGTGGCGTTCTCGGGCTCAGTCCTGCGGTGCCGGCTGGTCTGACTCCGGCCCAAGGTCTAGCGTCTCATCGACCTGTGTGTACGTCAGGACGAGTCCAACGAACGCGAGCGCGGCCCCGGCGGTGAAGGGCGTGCTGAACGAGCCGACGTTGTACAGCAGGCCCGACGCCAGCGGCCCGATAGCGACGCCGAGGCCGAACGCCATCGTCAGGACCGACAGCGTCGTTCCGGACCCGCGTGCGCCGGCCAGATCACCGGCAAGGGCAAGGGACGGAGCGAACACGAGCGCGACGGCGATGCCCTGAACGAACCGCGCCAGGAGCATGCTCCACGGTCCTGTCACGACACCCTGTGCAAACACCGACGGAACAAGGATGACGAACCCGGCGACGATGAACGGTCGCCGACCGAACCGGTCGCTCGCTCGGCCGATGGGGACCTGAAAGACGACGTTCGCGATGACGACGGCAGCAAACTGGACGCTGAAGAACAGCGTCGACTCGTCCAGTCGCATCCGAATCGGGCCTTCGAGGGTGGCAAACAGCGCGATAGTGGACGCCATCATGAAAGTCCCAACGCCGAGGACGAACACCGAATCCAGCCCCTCGCCTTCCCGGTCGAAGACGGCTATCGAGAGGTCCTTGCCCGCGTCGGCCTCGAACGGCGGGTCCCGAATCAGCGCCCAGACGAGGGCAAAGCTCACAACGGCGCCCAGTACGGCGATAGCGAAGGCGGCGGTGAAGCCAGATACCGCAGTGCCGGCGATTCGGTAGGTCACCACGTCGTTCGCCGCGAGTCCGCCGGTGATGACGACACCGGCGATAATCGGTCCGAAGCCAAAGCCGATGAGCCGAAAAGTGTTGAACACGCCGAAGTTCCCGCCGCGCTCGGCGTCACTCGCCGCGTAGTCGTTGACCAGTGCGACCGTCGCCGGAATCGTAAAGGCTGCACCGAGGCCCTGGAACGCCCGCGCGGCAAGCACCGTCCAGTACGAGGAGAGGAACGGGTAGGCCGCGCTACCGATGGCGAACAGCACCAGTCCGGTGAGGACGAACACCCGGCGCTTGCCGGTCCGGTCCGAGAGCCGCCCGGTGACGGGCTGGCCGAAGCTATTCAGCAGGCCAAACAGAGACAACACCAGCCCGATGAGCGTCTCTGTCTGGAGCGTGAATCCGAATATCTGCTGGCCGGCAATGCCGGCGAGAGACACTTGACCACTGGCGATGTACAGGGGGAGGACGATGATGAGAAACGAGTTGCCGAGCGCGTCTGCCATCCGGGCGAACGCCAGCGTCAGGACCCGCGTGTCAGTGCCGAGAACCATCTATCACTGACGAAGGCGGCCACACTCGTGATAGTTGCGTTCGCCGCGATGGGGCGTGACAACATGAAAACGGCGGCAGAGTAGCGATTCTCAGCTGTCGTCGGCCTGCTGCTCCGCGATGCCAGTGTAGTCGGTCGGCGTCAGCGCTTCCAGTTCCGCCCGCACGTCGTCGCTCACGTCGAGGTCTGCGAACATGTCGTGGAAGTCCTCGATGGTAACCTCCCGGCCCCGTGTTGCCTTTTTGACCTGCTCGTAGGCGTCGGCGTACCCCTCGCGCCGGAGGATCGTCTGGACAGCCTCGCCGATGATTTCCGGCGTGGCCGCGAGGTCGTCGGCCATCACCTGCTCGTTGGGGACGACCTTCGCCAGCCCGTTCTGGCACTTACTGTAGCCGATGAGACAGTGGGCGAAGGCGGCCCCGATGTTGCGCTTGACCGTCGAGTCCGAGAGGTCCCGCTGGAGCCGGGAGTTCGTGACGTAGTCCCCGAGGAACACGAGATCGGAGTTCGCCTTCGAGAGATTCCCCTCGCTGTTCTCGAAGTCGATGGGATTGACCTTGTGGGGCATCGTCGAGGACCCCGTTTCGCCCTCGACGGCCTCCTGCCCGAGGTAGCGGTCCGAGACGTACAGCCACACGTCGAGGTCGAGGTCCAGCAGGACGTTGTTCGCGCCACGGAGGGCGTCGAACAGGACCGCGAGGTCGTCACAGGGGTTGACCTGCGTCGTCAGCGGCTCGTGTTCCAGGCCGAGGTCGGCGACGAAGTCCTCGGCGAACGCCGGCCAGTCCACGTCGGGGTAGGCGGCGACGTGGGCCGCGTAGGTCCCCGACGCGCCAGCCAGTTTCCCGGAAAGACCCTCTGCAGCGCGTTCGACGCGGGTGATAGCCCGCCCCAGTCGGGAGGCGTAGACGGCCATCTCCTTGCCGAACGTCGTCGGCGTCGCGGGCTGGCCGTGCGTGCGGGCCAGCATCGGCACGTCGGCGTAGGTGTGGGCCATCTCCACGAGCGCGTCCCGAATCTCGCGGAGTTCCGGGACGAGCACGTCCTCGGCGGCGGGCTTGACGAGCAGCCGCTGGGCGAGGTTGTTCACGTCCTCGCTGGTCAGCCCGAAGTGAATCCAGTTGTCGGCGTCCAGCCCCTCTGGCATGCCCAGCCGGATGAAGTACTCGATGGCCTTCACGTCGTGGTTGGTCGCCGCGTACTCGCCGTACCCTTCCGTCTCCAGTTGCTTGACGACGGCGGCGTCCTCGTCGTCGAACTCCTCGTACAGCGCCCGGAGCGTCGCGCGCTGGTCGTCGTCGATGGAAAGCGGCGTGGCGTCGAGGTCCGCGAGCGCGATGAGATACTCGACTTCGACTTCCACGCGGGCGGACATTAGCGCCCGCTCGCTGGCGTACGGGACGAGCGGTTCGGTGTAGCGGGCGTATCGGCCGTCGAGCGGCGAGACGGTGGCCAGTGGCCCTCTGTCGGTCATACCCGAGTGTGCGCGGGAGGCGCGAAAAAGCGTGTCGTTCTCCTGCAACCGTGACGCGCTGCGGCAGCGACGCGTGACGGCGAAAAAGAGAGAGTCGGGGTTCGGGTGAGGGGGCAGTCGCGCCGTCAGTTGCTGAACTCGTTGCAGACCGGGATACCGACCGTATTGTAGTCGCTCATCGCGGCCAGCTCGTCGGGCACCTGATGGATATCCACCGTGTCCTCGACCAGCGCGGTCGGGTCGAGTTTGCTCGATTCGACCATATCGAGCATTTCGCTGTACCGCGACGGCTGGAGGCCGAGCGACCCTTTAAAGTCGATTTCTTTGGCGACGAACTCGTCGGTCGGGAGCGGCACCATCCCCTCCTCCTCGCTGGTAGTGAGTCCGATCTGGACGTGCGTACCGCCTTTCCGGAGCGAGTTCACCGCGTTCTGACACGTCGTTGCAATACCGAGGGCATCTGCGGATACGTCGGCCCCGCCGTCAGTGATATCTCTGACCTCTTTCGCGGGGTCATCGACCTCCTGTGCGTTGACAGTGGCGACAGCGCCGAGGTCTTCCGCGCGCTCCAGTTTCTCGTCCATCAGATCTACCCCGATGACGTTGCCGCCGAGGGCGTTCGCGATGTGGACCGCCGAGAGGCCGATGCCGCCGCAGCCGTGGATGACAACGTCGTCGCCGGCGCTGACCGGTGCTCGGTGGGCCATCGCGTGGAACGAGGTCATGAACCGACAGCCCATCCCGGCGGCCGACTCGGCGTCGATACCGTCCGGGAGCGGAACGGCGTTGAGGTCGGCGTTGGGAATGTGGACCTCCTCGGCGAACGCGCCGGGCGCCTGGTTCATGAAGCCGAGCCCGATGTGGTTCTCACAGATGTTTTCGCGTCCGTTCCGACAGAGGTCACAGCTCCCGCAGGCGAAGTTGAACGGGATCGCGACCTCCTGTCCTTCCTCGATGTTTTCGACGTTCTCGCCGACAGAGACGATTCGGCCTGTCGGCTCGTGACCGAGGACGTGTGGCGGGTCAGGCCGGTAGCCGAACCAGTCCCAGTCCCCCTGCCAGCAGTGCCAGTCGGACCGACAGATACCACAGCCGATGACCTCTGCGACAGCGCCGTCCGGCTCCGGCTCGGGGCGGTCGACGTCCTGTACTGTCAGCGGCTCCTGAAACTCTTCTAGTAGTACTGCCTGCATTACAGTATTAACATTGGGTATCTTACTAATGAACATTATGGTTTTTAAACTACATAGCTAACGTGCGACGGAGCTACTGAAGCGCCAGTTTTGAGGAATATAGTGCTCTATAAATAAGTCTAATTTCCGTTTACTTCTACGCATACAACGGCCAGCTCCGATACAACGTGTCAGGAGTTTCGACGGTCGCTCACGCCGAAATACCTTCGAGAGAGTGAGGACCTGGTCCCACTAGCGGGTAAGCTTCAACTCAGCCAGCCGTAGTCGCCATCGGCATCGCCAAAGCGGCCGTCCGGCGGATCGAAGCGGTAGAGGTCCTGTCCGAGTGCGACCCACGCGAGGCCGTATGCAGTTGCCGTCGCAGGCTGGACCTCGAATCCGAGGAACGCGATAGTCCCGAGGCCCAGCGCCACGCCAAGCCACGGCGGCTGAATCCGCGTCCTGACGAGACCGGCGGCGACCAGCAGTGACCCGCTGACCAGCATGAGCACGCCGATTCCGATGATTGCCTCGCCGTCGCCGGAGAGGAGACGGACCAGTTGCCCGGCCGCGAAGACGAGACCGCCGAGGCCGCCGGCCCACGCGCCGACGGTCCCGGGTCGTTTCATCCGTGCGCCGTAGAAATCCTCGATGGCATAATGGCCGGCCACGACGCCGAGTGCGGAGACGATGGTTCCAGCGATAATCGGCAGGCTCGTGGCTGTCTGGCCGGTCGCGGACAGCGCCGCGGCCCAGCCGATCCAGACGATACCGCCAACGGCAGCGACCGCGCCAGCGCGCTGACACCGAAGCTTCGCCATACGGGCGAGTTGGCGGCGGGCTACAAATGCGCACCGGACCGATAGACACCGACACCATGGACATAAATAGCGTGGCTCGGTCGCATACCACAATATTCCGAAGGGGGTTTCGCAACAACTTTGCACCGGCCGGTCCGTCGGTCGCACATGAAACTCGCCGGTATGGCCAGCAACCGCGGCCGGAATCTCATGAACATCGCGGACCGCGCCCCGGGTGGGGCGTCCTTCGCTGTCGTTCTGACGAACGACGCGGACGCGCCAGTACTGGAAGCAGCAGCCGAGCGCGGCATCCCAACCGAGGTCGTCGAGCGCGACGGTGACGAGTCGCGCCAGTCCCACGAAGAGCGCGTTCTCGACGCGCTCTCGGAGTACGACTTCGACCTCGTCACGCTGGACGGCTACATGCGCGTCCTCAGCGAGACGTTCCTGGACGAGACACCGACCGCGTTGAACATCCACCCGAGTCTCCTGCCGAACTTCACCGGAGCGAACGCACACGAACAGGTCCTCGACGCCGGTGTGAAGGTGACGGGCTGTACCGTCCACGTCCTCGACGAGAGCGTCGACGGCGGCCCCATCGTCACGCAGGAACCCATTCCCGTCTTCGAAGGTGACGACGAGGACAGCCTCAAAGAGCGCGTGCTCTACGAGGGTGAGTTCACCGCCTACCCCCGGGTCATCGAGTGGTTCGCGGAGGGCCGCGTCAGTATCGACTGGGACGAGGGCACGGTCTCAGTCGAGGGCGACGACGGCGGCGACTTCCCCGCCCGCCGCGTCGTCTCAGACGATCTCGCCGCGAGCCTGCGCTACGGGGAGAACCCACATCAGGACGCCGCGCTGTACACTGATACGACCGTCTCAGAAGCCAGCGTCGTCCACGCCGACCAGCTCAACGAGGGCGCGAAGGCGCTGTCGTACAACAACTACAACGACGCCGACGGCGCGTTGAATCTCATCAAGGAGTTCGAGGAGCCCGCCGCGGCGGTCATCAAGCACACCAACCCGGCCGGCTGTGCGACGGCTGACTCCGTGGCCGACGCCTACGCGAAGGCGCTGTCGACGGACCCAATGAGCGCTTTTGGAGGTATTGTCGCGCTGAACCGCGAATGCGATGCCGCCACCGCCGAGCAGATTATCGACTCTTTCAAGGAAGTCGTCGTCGCGCCCGGCTACACCGACGCCGCGCTAGACGTCCTCTTCGAGAAGGAGAATCTCCGGGCTCTTGACGTGAACGACAACTTCGAGGTTACGGACACGCTGACTGAGAAGCCCCTCGTCGGGGGTCGACTGGTCCAGGAGCGTGACACCCAGCACCTCTCGGCTGACGACCTCGAAGTCGTCACCGAGCGCGAGCCGACCGACGAGCAGATCGAGTCGATGCTGTTCGCCTGGCACACGCTCAAACACGTCAAATCGAACGGCATCCTCTTCGCCGACGGGACGGAGACGGTCGGCATCGGCATGGGGCAGGTCTCCCGTGTCGACGCCGTCCGGCTCGCCGCGATGAAAGCCGACGAACACGCCGAAGGGAAAGACGCGGACGGAGCGGTGATGGCCTCCGACGCCTTCTTCCCCTTCCCTGACGGTATCGAAGAGGCCGCCGACGCCGGTATCGAGGCGGTTATCCAGCCCGGCGGCTCGAAGAACGACGAGAGCGTCATCGAGGCCGCGGACGAACGCGACATGGCGATGGTGTTCACCGGTCAGCGGTCGTTCAGACACGACTGACCAAGAGAAACGAGTGTCTGAACCTCAGTGACAAGTACTGCAAGGCTATCGGCGGCTCACGGCTGAGGGCGGACTTTTTATGATGTGTCGCCGGGCTGACTGTCGGCAACGAAAGAGGTTTCATACCGGCTATTGAACGGGCGACTGATGGCAGACAACGACGACAGGGAGGAGGCTGTCCGCGATGCCGTGGACGTCTCTCGAAGCGGTGCGCCGGCAGGTGGCAGCGTCATCCGTGACCGGTTCTCCGCCGACGAAATCTTCCAGCGTATCATCGTCGCGGCCGACGAGGAGGTGACGTCCGGAACCCGGGAGCTCTTTTTCAGCGGACTCGCCGGCGGCTTCGCTATCACAGTGACGTTCCTGCTGTACGCGTCGCTGTACGGCACGACCGGTGGCGACCCGATACTAAGTGCGCTGCTGTACCCACTCGGGTTCATATTTATTATTCTCGGGGATTACCAGCTGTACACCGAGAACACGCTCCCGCCGGTCGCGCTCGTCCTCGAGCGGCTATCGAGCCTCCCGTCGCTGCTTCGCATCTGGGGTGTCGTGTTGCTTTCAAACGTCTTCGGCGGCATGCTCGGCGCACTCGCACTGGCGACGACGAACGTTCTCTCCGCCGACGCGGCGGCGGCCGCCGCCGGCTTCGCGGAGAAGGCCATCGAGACATCCCAGATAACACTGTTCTCGAAGGCGGTGTTTGCCGGCCTCATCGTCGCTGGCGTCGTCTGGGTCGACTACTCGCTACGGGACAGCATCTCGCGGCTCATGTTGATCTACATCTCGTTCCTTGCGATCCCGTTTGGAAACCTCTACCACGTTGTCGTCTCTGCGACGGAGATGTTCTACCTGGTGTTCATCGGCGAACTGGCACTGTCCGTCGGTCTCTGGCAGTTCGTCCTGCCGGTACTCATCGGTAACTCCGTCGGTGGTGTCGTCCTCGTGACCGTCGTCAACTACTTCCACACGACCGAGCGACGACTCGAAACGGCGCGGGATGAAGGGTCCAAGCGCCAGCTCACTATCCGGGAGTGGATCTGGGGTGGGTGGTCCGCCTCTGGCCGCTCGTACGTGCCGGCAACTGAGGAGATCCCCCGAAGCGATCCGGAATCGCGAGAGAACGAGCGCTGACACAAACCATTTCAACGCCCTCCGGCTATCGTATGTGTGAACTGGATGAGAGATAACCGCCTGCTGCTTCTGTTTGCCGCTGTCGTTCTGACGACACTGGGGGCTGTCGGGCTGGGAATCGTCGGTGTCGTCGCGACAGTCGGAGCGCTTCTCGGCGGCGGCGCGGTTGTCCAGACCGTCGCCGGATTCTTGCTTGGCACACTGTTACTTGTGGGTGTCGACATCGTTTTTTCAGTCGCGCTGGTCCGTGCGCTGGCCCGGCGGGCGTCGGTGCCGAAGAGCCAGCGCGTCGCTGATGGACTCGCCCGTCTCGAAGCCGTCGTCCCACCGCTCGCGTCGTTCAGTCTCTCGGACGTGTTCGCGCCGCCGGAGCCGACCGTCGAGGAGCGACACGAGGTGTTGACGCGCCGGTACGTCGAGGGGGAACTCTCTGAGGCCGAATACGAGCGGGAACTGCGGACGCTTCTCGACGAAGACGAGGACCCGGGGAGGGAACCGCAAGACGCCGCCGGTATCGAAACCGACCTATCGCGGACCACGGCGACCGATGCCGAGTACGAACCGGCCCGGGAATAATACTGAGCGGGTTTTACATGCTCGCCCGACGACGGGTCGAATATGGACACACCTACGTTTCTCGAAGTCGAGGTGGAGCGGGACGCCGTCGCCTCGGTGCTCGACGCCGTCCCCGGCGTCGCTGTTGTCGACGACGCCACTGCTGTCCCCGTATCTGGACTGGAAGGGCCGGATGGAGCCGAGGATTCCGGTCCCAGTCTCACGGACCGTCTCGGGTCGCTATGGCGACAGTGGGGGCTGCTCGGCACTGGGGTGTCGCTTATCGCGCTCGGCGCAGCGACGGCTGGGCTCTGGTGGTACCGCCGCCGAAATGCCGATGAAACTGCTGTCGAGAGCACCGATGAGGACACGTCGGGATGGGCCGCGGAACGTGCAAGCGAGACGCCACCACCGGCTGAGCCGACCGTCGACACGCCATCGCCGGTCGACACGGAGTTCGAGCCGCCAGCAGCGGTCGCAGAAGCCGAGGACACGCCGACTCCGGAGACACAGGAAACTGCGCTGGCCGGAGAGGAGCCACAGACGGAGTCCGGGTACCGGCAGCAGTACAGCGAGGAAGAGACCGAGCCGGCTGGCGTCACCGGCCCGGAGACCCAGACACCAGCGGAGGGGGAGCCAGAGGAGACGGACACGGCAGACCGACCAGGTGCGAAGATCGACCCGGCACCGCTGCTGGGTGCCGCGTTCCTGATTCTGTCGAGCGCGCTCGGTCGGTGGGCCACGCGCGACCGGAGCGAACAGGCGTAATTGTCGCTGCGAGGCCGTGGCGCTAGTCTGGGAAGCGGGCGTTCGGGGCGTCTTCGCGCCGGAGACACGCAACAGTCCGACAGGCTAAAGCGAACGGCTCTGATAGCCCGACCATGGAGTTCCACGAGGCCGCGAACTTCCTCTTCGAGTTGCGCCGGTTCGCCCCACGACCCGGTACTGATGCCACGCAGGACCTGCTCTCGTCGCTCGGTGACCCACAGGAGGGACTTCGCTGCGTCCAGATTGCGGGGTCCAACGGGAAGGGGTCCACCGCGCGGATGGTCGAACGAACGTTGCGGGAAGCCGGCCTCGATGTCGGGCTGTACACCTCGCCGCATCTCGACGACGTGCGCGAGCGGATTCGTATCAACGGCCGGAAACTCTCCGAGGCCGCCCTCGTCGAGTTCGTTGAAGCGATCCGGACGTACGTGACCGAACAGGGCGCGGCCAACGACTCGCCTACCTTCTTCGAGACGATGACCGCGATGGCGCTGTGGGAGTTCGACCGTCAGGACGTAGACGTCGCGGTGCTGGAAGTCGGTATCGGCGGTCGGTACGACGCTACAAGCGTGGTCGACCCAGTCGCCAGCGCTGTCACGTCCGTAACGCTCGAACACACAGACATTCTCGGCGATACTGTCGCGGAAATCGCCCACGACAAGGCCCACGTCGCCCCCGAAGACGCTCCACTGGTGACCGGAACGACCGGCGACGCGCTCGCGGCCGTCCGCGAGGTTGCCGGCGATGTTGTGACTGTCGGAGAGGGCGACGACGACGTGACGGCGACGTATAACGGTCGCGAGGGACTGGAAGGGTCGGTCTCGGTCGACGGTTCCGACTGGAGCGTCGATACCTACCTCCCGCTGCTGGGCGCACACCAGGCGCAGAACGCCGGAATCGCAGCCACGCTGTGCCAGCAAGTCGCGGACATCTCACAGACGGACCTCGAACGGGGCCTGCGAAACGCCCACTGGCCCGGTCGGTTCGAGGTGATGAACGAGTCGCCACTGGTCGTTCTCGACGGGGCACACAACCCCGGAAGCATCGAGCGCACCGCCGAAACGCTGTCCTCGTTCGACTACGACGACCTCCACGTCGTCATCGGCGCGATGGTCGACAAGGACCACGAGCGCATCGCCGCGGCGTTACCGGACCCGGACCACGTCGTCGCCTGCCAGCCCAACGTCGACCGGGCGGAGTCTCACCGCGTTGTCGCGGCCGCAGTGGAGAACGCGACCGACGCGACGGTCGAGACGCGCAGCGACGTTGCGGGGGCGCTGGATATCGCACTCGACGCCGCGGAAGCAGGCGATGCGGTCCTCGTGGTTGGGTCGCTGTACGCTGTGCGGGAGGCCCGGACCAACTGGTCGCGCTCGCTGGTCCCCAAACAGGTCGACTCGCTGGCCGAGGCCCGCGAGACCATGGAGAGCGCCCACGTTACCGCGGCCGGGACCCAGCGGATGCGAGGCAAGGGCGTCCACCGCGTCCTGCGCACCCGCGTCCAGCCGCGACAGGCCCAGTATCTCAAGGAGGAACTGCTGTCGCTGGGCGGCGAATGTGCGATTTCCGGCCTGAGCGGTCAGGACGAGGAAGCCATCGATGTGGTCATGATGGCGACGATGGCGCAGTACAGACGCCTCGCGGAGAAGTTGGACGGCCAGTCCGACGGGCTCGCGTCGTTCGCCGACGAGCTACGGGCCGCGCTGTCTATCCAGCAGCCCGAGCGGGATACGTCGACAGTGTATCCCTGGGACGACAGCACGGCAGTCATGGGCATCTGCAATATCACGCCGGACTCCTTCCACGACGGCGGCGAGTACAACGCCGTCGAGGACGCTGTCGCCCGCGCCGAGCAAATGGTCGAGGCCGGCGCGGACATTCTCGACATCGGCGGGGAGTCGACCCGACCCGGTGCCGAACCGGTCCCGGTCGAGGAGGAAATTGACCGCGTCGTCCCGGTTATCGAGGCGCTTTCGGAGCTGGACGTCGCCATCTCCGTCGACACGCGGAAGGCCCCCGTCGCGCGGGCGGCACTCGACGCCGGGGCAGACATCCTGAACGACGTGTCCGGGCTGGAAGACCCCGAGATGCGACTCGTCGCCGCCGAGTACGACGTGCCGGTGGTCGTGATGCACTCCATCGAGACGCCGGTCGACCCGGATAGCGACATCCACTACGACGATGTGGTCGAGGACTGTATTGACCAGTTGACCGAGCGTGTCTTGCTCGCCGAAAAGGCCGGACTCGACCGCGACCAGATTATCGTCGACCCGGGCATCGGCTTCGGAAAGTCGGCCACAGAGAGCTTCGAACTACTCGACCGACTGCCAGAGTTCGAGGCGCTTGGCTGCCCTATTCTGGTCGGACACTCTCACAAGTCGCTGTTCAGGCTGGCCGGACAGGAAGCGGGCGACTGTCTGGAGGCGACCATCGCCGGGACGACGCTGGCGGCCGAACGAGGGGCCGATATCGTTCGTGTCCACGACGTCCCGGAGAACGTTGCTGCCGTTCGCGTCGCCGAGGCGGCCCGTGATCCACAGAAGTTCGAGGACTGAGTCGGCCAGCCAAACAGACAGTTGGACAACCGCCAGACTATACCGCCATACCCGGATATTCCCTCCAATTATTTATGTTTCTCAACGATGAGAATTAGGGGCGAACATATAACCCTTATGTCGGTTGACTCCTCGCCATGGCATTTCAGAGCGAAAGTACAAGCTCTCGAAAACGGATCACTAAATCTGATAGGGCTGGCGTCGATGGCGGGACACTGACAGACCGTATCGGACTGGACGCCGGGGAGATACGCTGGCGAAAGGAGTTCACTGGGTTTGACGAGTCGGATGTCGACAATCTCACCGCGATGGCGGACGAGACGAACGCCCGGGCCGAATCTGTCGTCGACGATTTCTACGATCATCTCCAGTCGTACGATGAAACCGTCGAGATCTTCGGGCGGTCCACCAAGTCAGTCGACCAACTCAAGAACACGCAGACGCAGTACCTCCGGGACCTCGTCGCCGGGAGCTACGACAAACAGTACTTCGAGAACCGGGCCCGTATCGGGAAGATTCACGATATGCTCGACCTCGGGCCGAAAATCTATCTCGGGGCCTACAGCATCTATTTCGAGCACTTCTTGCGGACAATTGTCGAGGACCTGCAATCGGGCGACGCTGCCCGGGACGAAGCGCTCGAAGAAATGCAGTCGCGGGCGCTCTCCGTGTTCAAACTCCTCAATCTCGACCAGCAGGTCGCGATGGACACCTACATCGACTCGTACAGCCAGCGGCTCGAATCGGCAATCGATGACCAGCAGGCGCTGATGGAGGAGGTCGAGAGCGGGCTCCAGGAACCCATCGACGAACTGAGCACCTCCGCTGAGGCGGTCGCTCAGACGAACAAGCAGATCACTGCGACAGCCGAGACCCAATCCGAGTCGATGGACGAGGTGGCGGGCGAGGTCGCGGATATGAGCGCGACCATCGAGGAGATTGCGTCGACCGCCGAGGAAGTCGCGAGTACCAGCACGTCAGCTGAACAGAAGGCTGCACGTGGGAACGAAGCCGCACAGCAGGCTGCGGCCATGATGAACGACGTCGACGACGCCGTCGATACGGTTTCGGAAGATATCGCGGGCTTACAGGAGCAGGCCGACGAAATCGATGACATCGTCGAAGTGATAAACGACATCGCGGACCAGACGAACATGCTCGCGCTGAACGCCTCCATCGAAGCCGCACGCGCCGGCGAGGCGGGCGATGGGTTCGCCGTCGTCGCCGACGAAATCAAGACGCTCGCCGGGGATTCACAGGAACACGCGAACCGGATCGAAGACACCGTCACGGAGATTCAGGACGAGACCGTCGACGCCGTCGAGAGCCTCGAAACCGTGACCGAACAGGTGACGGAGGGCATCGATCAGGTCGAGACGGCAGCTGAACGGCTCGAAGAGATTGTTTCGGCGGTCAACGAGGCGTCACAGGGCATTCAGGAGGTCTCTGCGGCGACCGACGACCAGGCGGCGTCGACAGAAGAAGTCGCCAGCATGATCGACGAGCTGTCGAGCGGTATCGACGATATGTCGGCACAGCTCGACGACCTTGCAGCGACGAACGAACGGCAGACAGAGAAGATACAGGACGTGGCCGAGACCGCTCGTCGACTCGACACCGAACGGCGCAACTTCGATTCCCGCTGAGCCACGTAGTGTTGTGGTGCCCGGGTTGTACCCGCTCCCACACCACCCAAAGAGCTATTCCGGACTGTCGAGAGCACCGCGTATGAATCGACGCGACATCGTCCGCGAGGGCTACGACGATATCGCCGCGACCTACGCGACCGAGCGTGACGGTGAGGGTCGCGAGCGCGATCTGGTCGCAAGCCTCGCGGATCGCCTGCCTGCCGAAAGCCGGGTTCTCGATGCCGGCTGTGGCGCCGGAACGCCCGCGATGGACAGTCTCGCAGCCGAGCACACTGTCACCGGACTGGACATCTCTCGCGAGCAGCTACGAACGGCGCGCGAGCGGGTCCCCGGACCGCGGCTCTGTCAGGGGGACCTGGCAGCGCTGCCGTTCCCAGCAGACACGTTCGATGCGGTCGTCTCACTGCACGCGGTCATCCACGTTCCGCGAGCGGAACACGCTGCCGTCTTCGCCGAGTTCGAACGCGTGCTCGAGCCGGGCGGTCGACTCCTGGCCGCGCTGGGCGACGAACAGTGGGCGGGCACCAACGAGAACTGGCTGGGGACCGATACCGAGATGGCCTGGAGCTTCTACGGGCGCAGTCGCAATCGCGAGCTACTGACTGAGGCCGGCTTCTCCGTCACCGGTGTCGAAACCGTCGACGACGAACTCGGTGGGGTGTTCGCGTTTTTCCGGGCGCGAGCGTAATCCCATCTCTGCTCACTCCGTCTCGGCCGGCGGCTCGACGGCCTCGGCCTCCGTCTCTGTCACGCGGATGCCCTTTGAAGCGAGGTGGCGCATCTGCCGGCGGACGAAGTCCTCTTCAGTCGTCCCTCGCGTCGCGAGAATGACCATCCGGGCGTCGCCGGCGGGGCGCATCGTTCGACCGGCCCGCTGTGCGCCCTGGCGGCGGGACCCGCCAAGCCCGGAGGCGACGATGGCGAGTTCGGCGTCCGGCAGGTCAATACCCTCGTCGCCGACGCGGGAGACGACCAGCGTGTCGAGTTCGCCCCGGCGGAACTCGTCAAACAGCTTCTCTCGGCGAGCGTGTGGCGTTTCACCGCTGATAAATGGTGCGTCGATGGCCTCGCTGATGGCCTCACCCTGATCGAGATACTCGATGAACACCAGCGCCTTCGCGGCGTGGTTCTCGGCCAGCGCGTAGCGAATCTCGTCTACCTTCCCGGTGTTGCTGGCGGCGGCCTGCCGGCGGTCGTGGCCCGACGTGGAACTGTACTCTGACTGTTCGGTCTCGTTGCCCCACGGCACGAGGCGGATTTCGACCTCCGGCTCGGAGACGTACCCCTCGTCGAACAGTTTGCCCCAGTCGGTCCCAATTGGCGGGCCGACGAGCGTGAATATCTCCTCCTCGTCGTCGCTCTCGCGGGTCGGCGTCGCGGTCAGGCCCAGGCGGTGTTTGGTCTGGAGGTCCGCGCTCCGCCGGTGGATGGGCGAGGGGACGTGGTGGACCTCGTCGTAGACGATGAGCCCCCACTTGCGCTGGTCGAACAGTTTCCGGTGGCGGTCCATGCCGGCGGTGCGGTAGGTGGCGATGGTGACCGGGCAGATGGACTTCTCGCCGCCGTGGTACTCGCCGATGTCGTCGTCAGTGAGCGAGGTGTGCCGGACCAGTTCGTCGCGCCACTGGGTCGCGAGTTCGCGCGAGGGGACGAGAATTAGCGTCTCGCCGCCAATAGCGGCCATCGCACCCATCGCGGCGACGGTCTTGCCCGACCCCGGCGGGCCGACGAACACGCCCGAGCCCTGCTCGGTGAACCGCTCCACCCAGTCCTGCTGGTAGTCCCGCAGGCGCAGGCGCAGATCCATCTCGATAGCGTCGCCCGTTTCGAGGTCGCGGTCGTCCCGAACCGGATAGCCCGCCTCGTACAGTGTGCGCTTGATTTCGGCGGTCGCGTCCTCGTTGACCCACGACTCCGAGTCGGAGATGGGGGCCCGGAGGTGGTCGTCGTCGAGTTTCGGCCGGGCGACGTTGCCCATCAGATCGTCGCTTTCGGCTTCGAGCACGACGTAGCCGTCCTCGTGGGTCTTCAGGCGGAACTTCCGGGCGCGCTCCCACTGGCTCGTCACCCACTCTTCGAGGTGTGGCGAGCGTTCGCCCAGCACGTCTCGCATCGTCGCGAGCAGGTCCTCCAGAGACTCGTGGGGTGCAGCCCAGATGTCCTCCTCGCGGAGTTCGTACACGTAGCCGCCCGAGCGGTTGGTGTCCTGCAGTCGGGCGAACTGCGAGAGTTGCGCACGCGTGAACTGGTCGGGGTGTTCGACCACCACTTCACGGCGGTCGGGAAACAGGACGACGCGCTCGCGGTCGGTCACTTCTGCGATGTCCGTCGGATACCATACAGACTCGACTTCGGACACGTCCTGGCGCTCGATGTCGCCGTCGTCGGCGATCCCCTCCAGTGCCGCCCGCGCCTCGTCGGGCGTCAGATCCGTTTTGCGGGAGAGCTCCGTCGCCGTCAGATGTGGGCGGCCGACAGCATCGATGGCGTCGTAGACGGCGTCGAGTTCGAGTTCCGTGGTGGCATCCGAGTCGTCGTCTCGGTCAGCTGGCTCCTCGACTGTCACTACCGAGTGGAGGGGACCGACGCTCAAACGGGTTTCGTCTGGACAATCCCTGACGCGGCTGCGAATACATACCTTAATATAGCGCCACCTAGACGTGCCGGCATGGTTGAGGGAATCGCGGCTGGACCGTGGTCTATCGTCCCTGCGCTCGTCGCCATCGGTCTCGCCTGGTACACCCGTGACGCCCTTATCGGGCTGTTCGTGGGCATCGTCATCACAGGCGTGCTGGTCGGCGCATTACACCCCCAGGCTGTCGGGGTCCCGTCGGACCTGATCACCGCTGGCGGTGAGGTGGCCACCGTCCAGCCACAGGCCGAGGACGGGAGTCCCTGGACAGTCGGCGTCGGTGGCATCGTACTCGGAGCGATCTTCGGGCTGAAGCTCGTGCCGGAAATCATCGCCACGGCCCCGCTGTTCGGGGAATGGTACGTGAAGAACGTCCTCCTCGCCATCTTCGCCATCGGCGGGCTGATCGGACTGATGATTCGAGCTGGGGCGATACAGGGCGTGCTGGAGTCGCTGGTGGCGCGGGCCGACTCCGCCGCAGACGCCGAGAAGGCCGCTTTCCTGGCCGGTATCGCCATCCATATCGACGACTACTTCAACTGCCTCGTGGTCGGCTCGATGATGCGGCCGCTGACCGACAAGTTCGACGTTTCGCGGGCTAAACTGGCCTACTACGTCGACTCAGCGGGGTCGCCAGCGTCACGGCTCGCGTTCTACTCGACGTGGGGCGCGGCGATGGTCGGCTTCATCGGTGGCGGTCTCGTCGAGGCACAGCAGCAGGGGACGCTCCCGTCGGGCATGACCAACTTCGTCAACACCGGCGGCGAGCAGGTCACTGCGGCGACCGGGGCTGTCTGGCCGCTGTTTTTCAACACGCTGTTTACCGGCTTCTACTCGTGGATTGCGCTCGGCCTCGCTGGCCTTGTCGCGTGGCAGGTCGTGCCAAACATCTACGGGATGGGGACCGAAGAGACCCGGGCGAGAAGCGAAGGGAAGGTCGTCGGAGACGACGCAGACCCGATGATTTCCGCAGAGATGGACGAATACGAGGTGGCCGAAACCGCCACACCGGACTGGCGGAACTTCGCCTGGCCGATCCTCACGATGATTGTCGTCGGCCTCGGCGCGATGTTCTGGCGAGCCAGCCCCGTCATCTACGTCAAGGGGAAGGAAGGGATGGGGACCACACTGCTCCAGCTCGGCAGTTGGCAGCTAATCACGCCGCCGAGCGGGCCGTGGGCGTTCAACATCGGCGGCGTCCAGCTCGGTCTGGCCTCGTTCTCCGCGCTCATCGTCGCCTTCCTGCTGTATCGCTGGAAGGGCGACATCCCGTCCAACGACGACGCGACCGATGCGATGATGGTCGGCTTCAAAGGCATCCTCCTCGCGGCTGTCATCCTGATGTTCGCCAGTTCCATCCAGAACGCGGTGACGATACTGGGCATCTCGTCGTTCGTGACGAACGTCTTCGGCGGCGTGCCTGCGTTTGTCATTCCGGTCGGTGTCTTCCTCGTAACCTCGTTTGTCAGCTTCTCAGACGGGTCGTCGTGGTCGACCTACGGGATCATGTTCCCCATCGCCATCCCGCTGGCGTTCTCGACGGGTGCGAACCTCCCGCTCGTCCTCGGCGCGGTGTTCAGCGGCGGCATCTTCGGCGACCATACCTCACCCATCAGCGACACGACCGTGCTGGCGTCGTCGACGAGCGGAAGCGACCACATGGTTCACGTCAGAAGTCAAGCACCCTATGCCCTCATCGCGGCTGGTATCGCGGCCGTGTTGTTCCTCGTGTTCGGGCTGGTGCTTCCCGAAGGGTTCCGCGTCATCCCGTACTGACTGGCGGCAATTTGTCCACGTCGCCAGCGCGTCTGAGCGACGTTCCGATTAGAAAAGACCGGTATCTTCGATTTGCTTCTCGTAGAGGTCCTCATACTCTGCTCGGACCTGCGCGTGGTCGAACTCGGCACAGGATTCGTCGACCGTCCGGCGCTCGAATCCGGCTGATTCAGCGATTTTGTCGGCGATTTCCTGCGGGTTCGTCACTCGGAACGCACGGTTGCGCTGCTCGATGAGTTCGTGGGCTGATGACTCAGCCTGGTACTCCACGATGCCGATACAGCCACAGGCCATCGCCCAGAGGAGGTCGGTAGCGAAACACTCGCGAAACGCCGTCTGGACGAACACGTGCGCGCCCTTGTAAATCGAGACGCGCTCCTCTACGTCGCACGCACCGACGAAGGTCACGCGGTCGTCGATGCGGAGGTCGGCGGCCTCCTGTTCGTAGTACGCTCGCTCGGGGCCGTCGCCGATGATCGTCGCCGACCAGCCCTTCTGTCTGAGTTCCGCCAGCCCGAGCAGCAGCGACTCGACGTTCGCGCTGCCGTCCAGTCGGTGGGCGTACACCACGTCGATCTCCTCGCCGGCATCGGTCTCTCTAACGAGGTCCATGTCGATGCTCTGTGGGAGAATCGTGGTCTGGTCCGCCGTCGCTCCCCGCTCGCGGACTCGCGTGCGGACGAGTTCGGACGGTGTGACGAGGCAATCCGACGCGCGGAGCGCGAGGTCGGCCCGGCGGCTCTCGGGCACGTCCTCGTCCCCATACCACTCCGTGAGAAGCGGCGCGCGAGACAGCGTTGCACCGGCCTTGGCCGCGAGTGCGACCGACGACGGCGTCGGGTGGACGTGGACGACATCTGGACGGAACCGGGCGAGCATGACCGGCAGGCGGACACAGAAGGAGGGGGTGGTCGGCGAGACGGTGACGGCACGGTAGGTGACGCCGTCGCGCTCGCGCTGATTATCGAATCCCGACCACCACTGCGAACAGAACACTGTCACGTCGTGGCCGGCAGCGGCGAGTTCGGTAGCCACCCGCTCTAGCCGGATCCGGCCCACTGTGTCCCGGTACTGACTCGTCTCCATGGCGACGACCGCGACACGCATACAGGAGCGACAACGTGGCCGCTCAAAAATCCACCCGTTCGCGGTTGACGACGACAGATGGCGGATTAGCCGTCGGAACTGTCGTTCGACTGGATGTTTATTACAGCGACTCTGCAACGTGTCAGTGTATGAGCGATGATGACGACCTCGAAGCGGAAGTACGGGACCTCCGCGCCGAGGTCGATGCCCTCCAGACACGCATCACCGCCCTGGAATCGAAACTGGACACCGACCCGCCTCCGTCTGTCGGGGACGAAACTGCAACCACTGAAGCGGACACAGCGGCTCCCGGATCGGAGCCCACAGAAAATTCGGGGACAGCGCCAGAGACCGGCGAGACAGCCGTCAGCGACGCGCCTGTCGACGAGCGGAACTGGGAGCGCGACATCGGGATGAAGTGGCTCGGCGGGGTCGGCGGGCTCGCGCTGGTGGTCGGCGTTGTCTTCTTCATTCGTCTGGCCATCGAAGCGGGCTACCTCGGCCCGCTCGGGCGTGTGCTCACCGGCACAGCAGGCGGGCTCATACTGCTCGCAGGCGGTCGATACGCCGCCGAGCGGCAGGGCTACGGCCGATGGGGTCGGCTCGTCGCGGGGACCGGCCTCGCCATCGCGTATTTCAGCGTCTACGCGGCCTACGGTTTCGAGTCGTATCGAGCCGCCATCGGAGCGCCGCTGTGGGTGGTTCTGCTGGTTCTGACAGCTCTCGTGGCCGCCACAGCGGTTGTCTCGGTGCGGGACCACGCACCGGCTGTCGCCGGTGAGGCGTTCCTGCTGGGATACGTCACGGCCTACGTCGGACTCGACGCCGCATCCTTCGTCGTCTCGCCGGCCTACGTCGTGCTTCTCACGGCCGGGCTGGTGACCATCGCCGTCGTCCGGCCGTGGAGCCGGCTCGTCCTCGGCAGCGTCCTCCCGGCCTACGTGCTCCACCTCGCGTGGCTGGAGCGGCTGGAGCCGCCAGAGGCAGTCGCCACCGCTGTTCTCGTCGCGACGTTCGCCGTCTACGCCGCTGGTGTGTACGTGCTCCGTGCGAGCGACCGAACGGACCGATGGCACCGCCGACTGGTGGAGGCAACGACCGGGCTCAACGCCGTGTTCGCCGTAATCCTGCTGGAAGACGTCGTTCGTCGGCTCATCCCGACAGCGCCAGACGGGGTGGCTGTCGGCGCAGTCGGACTCGCCCTCGGCGGCGTCTACGCCGTCACGGAGTCACGCCTCGGACAGCAAGACAGCGTGGCTGGGGTGCTGGCCGTCGTGCTACTCGCCGTCAGCGTCGTCCTCGCGGCCGACCCGTTCCTCGCGACCGCCGGGCTTCTCGGCCTGCTCTGTGGAGCGCTGACAGTCGGGTCCCGCCGCGACGCGAGAGCGGTTCGGCTCGGCGGGCACCTCGTTGCCGTCGGGACCGTCGCCAAACTGCTCGCCGTGGACGCGACCGAATTACCGCCGTTCTCGCTCGCGGACCCGCTGGCGACCGCGATGGGGCGACCAGCCGCATACCTGCTGGGAATCGCGGTCTTCTACGCGCTCGGTCGGTGGTTCGGCGGCGTATCGGCGACGGTGCCAAGCACTGACCGCGAACTCTCGGTGGCTGCGCCGTACGCCTGGACGGCGACCGGGCTCGCGGTGGTGCTTCTGGGACTGGAGCTTTCGGGGGCGGGGCTGTCGGTTGCGTGGGCCGTCCTGGGGCTCGCGTTCGTCGGGGTTGGCCTCGCGCTGGACGACCGCAGTCGTCGGCTCCGGGGCGTCGTCGTCCTCGGCCTGGTGACGACCAAGGTGTTCCTCTACGACACGCAGGGGCTCGATACGCTCGCCCGGACCCTCTCGTTCCTCGTACTGGGTGGCATCCTCCTCGTCGCCTCGTACGCGTACGCCCGCTGGCAGGGTGAGGAGCCACTCAAGCGACTCTCTGGATAACAGCCGCCGCGTTCCGCTGAATCAGACCACGGCCGCCACAAAGGGTTTTGCCGGTCGCTACCCTCCCTCCCGGTGTGACCGCGTACGACCTCTCTCGCTATCTGAACGTCCGGAGCGCCTACGGCAGTTCGTTCGCGCCGGACGGAACGCTCGCCTTCCTGATGAACACGACCGGCGTCGCCCAGCTCTGGTCGCTGTCGGAGCCCCGCGGCTGGCCCGAACAGTTGACGTTCTACGACGACACCGTGAGCTTCGTCGACTACTCGCCCGAGCGCCAGGAACTCGTCTTCGGCATGGACGAGGGCGGCAACGAGCGGGCCCAGCTGTACCGTCTGGACGACGACGGGCGCGTCCACGAACTCACCGGGATGCCCGACGCGAAACACCGCTGGGGCGGCTGGTCGCCGGACGGCGAGCAGTTTGCCTTCGCCTCGAACCGCCGCGACGAGTCCGTCTTCGACATCTACGTCCAGGACCGCGACGCGACCGGCGGCGACGCGGAGCGGGTCTGGGAGGGCGACGGCTGGCTCTCCGTGGGCGGGTTCTCGCCCGACGGCGAGCGACTGTTAGTCAGCGAAGCCCACTCCAGTTTCGACCAGGACATCTACGTGCTAGACATCGACAGCGAGAGCCTCACGCACCTCACGCCACACGAGGGGACGGTCCGCTACACGAGCGCGTCGTGGGGACCAGACGGCGAGGCGGTGTATCTCGTCACCGATGCCGAGAGCGACACGCTCGAACTCGCCCGCCTCTCGCTTGAGGGTGACCTCGACATCGTGCGCTCGGACGACCAGTGGAACATCGACGGCGTCGCACTGGACAAAGACAGCGGTCGCCTCGTGTGCTCACGCAACGTCGACGGCTTCAACCAACTCACCGTCGGCGAACTGACGGGGCCGACCACGGTCGAGACGTTCCCGACGCCGGACCTGCCGGGCGGGCTGGCCGGCGGCGTCTCCTGGGGACCCGATGCCGAACGGTTCGCCGTCAGCGTCACCGGGCGGACGGTCAACACTAACGTGTTCGTCGTGGAGGCCGAGACCGGCGAGAGCGAGCAGTGGACGGCCGCCTCGACGGCCGGCATCCCGCGTGAGACGTTCATCGAGCCAGACGTCGTCCGGTTCGAATCCTTCGACGGGCGAGAGATTCCGGCGCTGTTCTCGCTGCCGGACGGTGCAGCCGGCGGGACCGGGGCTGGCGGAGACACCCCAGTCATTGTCGACATCCACGGCGGCCCGGAGAGCCAGCGCCGCCCGTCGTTCTCGGGCCTGACCCAGTACTTCCTCTCGCGGGGCTACGCCGTCTTCGAGCCCAACGTCCGGGGGTCGACCGGCTACGGGAAGGCCTACACGCACCTCGACGACGTGGAAAAACGGATGGACTCGGTGAAAGACCTGCGGGCCGGCGTCGACTGGCTCCACGACCAGCCGGCCGTCGACCCCGACAAAATTGTGGCGATGGGCGGGTCCTACGGTGGGTTCATGGTGCTTGCGGCGCTGACCGAGTACCCGGACCTCTGGGCGGCCGGCGTCGACGTGGTCGGCATCGCCAACTTCGTGACGTTTCTGGAGAACACCGGCGACTGGCGGCGGGAACTCCGTGAGGCCGAATACGGGTCTCTCGAGACGGATCGGGAGTTCCTCGAATCCATCTCGCCGATCAACAACGTCGACCGCATCGACGCGCCCCTGTTCGTCCTCCATGGGGCAAACGACCCGCGCGTCCCGGTCAGCGAGGCCGAACAGATCGCCGAGCAGGCCGCCGAGCGGGGCGTTCCCGTGGAGAAACTCGTCTTCGACGACGAAGGCCACGGCATCAGCAAACGCCAGAACCGAATCGAAGCGTACACCGCCGTCGTCGAATTCCTCGACGACCACGTCTGAGCGTTACGACAGAAACCCGGCGACGGCGACGGCACGGCGTTTTTAAAAGGGCGTTTCAAGCGACGAAAACGTTCAGGCGGCTTTATGATGCTGCCGAAGCAGCGTTTCGTATGGAGATAGCCGAGCGCTCGCGAGCGCGGGTCCAAGAGCGCCTCGCCCGCCTCGAACAGGAGTTCGGCTCGACACCGGTGGACCAGACCACCTTTTCGGTGGGTGGGGAAGCGTACCAGCGTGCTGTCGAGCGCTCACGAGAGGGGCAGGTGGACGTCCACGCGTTCGTCCACAACGAGTCGGGTGACGTGTTGCTGAGGGACACTGACGGATCCTGGGAAGTCCCCAAGGGCCAGACACAGGGGGCCGAGCGGCCGGCGGCAGCGGTCAGGCGGGTCGTCACCGAAACCGCCGGCGTCGAGTGTACGGTTCGGGACGCGGTTCGGGCGACCATCTGCGGCGTGCGAAACGAGTCGGACTCGAACGCCGAGACGGTGTACCGACTCAGTATCGTGTTCGACGCCGAAATCAACGGTGCTGCGCTCAACGACGGCGATGGTACCGAGGCGGTCGACGAGACAGAAGCGTCGATTCGATGGGACGACGCCAGCGACGTCGCGGTCGCAGAACTGGTTTAGATAACGCCGGTGACCGTCGCCGCTTCTATCGCCGCTTCTTCGCTCATCCCGTCGCCGAGCACCGTGTAGCGGTCGCGTATCTGGTGGGCCGTCGTCAGCGCCTCGATGACCGTCTCGTCGTCGATGCCGAGTTCGTCCGCGGTCGTCGGCGCGCCGATGGCGGCCAGGGCGTCCCTGGCGTCTTTCCACTTCCCCTTCTGGCCGCTGTGGAGGTACTCGGTCATGATGGAGCCGACGCCGACCTGGTGGCCGTGGAGCGCACCGTCGGGGACGAGCCGGTCCAGCTGGTGGGAAAACAGGTGCTCTGCGCCGCTGGCCGGGCGCGAGGAGCCGGCGATGGACATGGCAACGCCGGAGGAGACGAGCGCCTTCACGACAATCCAGGACGACTCCTCTAGGCCCTTTTTTATCGAATCGGCGCTCTCGACGAGCATCTCGGCGGTCATCTGTGAGAGCGCGCCGGCGTACTCGGAGTAGGGGACGTTCTTGAGCCGGTGGGCGAGCTGCCAGTCCCGGACGGCGGTGTAGTTCGAAATGATATCGGCACAGCCGGCGGTGGTCAGCCGCCAGGGAGCCTCCGCCAGCACCTCTGTATCGGCGATGACGGCCAGTGGCGGTTCGGCGGCGACGCTGTGGCGCGTATCGCCCTCGGGGACTGAGCCGCGGCCGGAGACGATGCCGTCGTGACTCGCGGCCGTCGGGACCGAGACGAACCCCAGCCCGAGGTCGTCGGCCGCCATCTTCGTGATGTCGATGGCTTTCCCACCGCCGACCCCCAGCAGGAAGCCCGCGTCAATCTCCGACGCGTGGTCGATAACCTGCTGCACAGCGTCGAAACTGGCCTCCTCAATAACAATTTCCGAGGGGTCGTACCCCGCGTCCTCGAACTGTTCGACGACCCGCTTGCCAGCGACCTCGTGTGGCGTCGGACTGGAGACGACGAGCGGCCGGCCGGTCAGGTGAAGCTCGCTCACGGCCTCGATTGTCCGGCCGAGGACACCGTGCCCGACCACGACGTTCCGGGGCAGGCGAATCCAGGTACGTTTCTCGAACATGGTTGCCTGTCCCCGGGCACGCGTGAAAACAGTTTAGGTGCGTGGGATGTTCCGGCAAACGTTTTGACAACTATCACACACCAGCTTTCCGAAAACGATTATTAAGGTCGGGGTTTGGGTAGGGTTGTCATGGGAGTGGCACGACTGACGACGGCATGCGGGCGTCTCGACGGACATTTCTGAAGGCGACCGGGGTAGCCGGCGCGGCGGCCGCGACCGGCGCGGGTGTTGGCACCGCCGCGGCGCAACCGGACATCGGGTCGCTCGTCGACGACCTCACGCTGGGACAGAAGGCGGGCCAGATGACGCAGGTGGCGATTAGCTCCTTCGAGGCCTTCGACGCGCTGAAACGCGAACTCGACACGCTCGAAACAGCAGTCCAGACCCGGTACGAGGACGGCTCGCCCGGCGACCACTCTTTCGAGGTCAGCAAGTCCAGACCAACCATCATCAAGCGCCTGAAACGGCACATCGAGGCCGCCGACTGCGAGGTCGTGCTCCAGGTCCCGGCCGACCTGCTCCCCGACATCCGCGACACGCTCCGCCGTGCCCGCGAGCGTGGCATCCTCGTGCTCCTGACCCTGTCGGGCGACGATGCCCAGCTGGGACCACGACGAGACGAACGCGATAACGTTCACACAGGAGGCCGTCGCGGCGGTGCTCGTCGGGTCCTACCTGGGCAACTACTGGCCCATCGGCGAGGAGGTGCTGGTCTCGCGGCCCCCCTCGCTCCCGGCCCGGTACGACATGTTCCGCCCCGTCGTGTTCGCGACCACGCTCGCGCTCCGGGCCGGCGACGCTCTCGTCGCCGACCTCTACGCCCGGGCGACGGGGTCCGACGCCGATTTCAGGGTGATAACCGGCTTGATCGTCGATGTCCGGCAGAACCTCGCCGAGCCGCACGACAGCGACTTCGGCTTCGAGAACTCGCTGGTCGTCGACACCGGGCGCGAACGCATCACCGTCGGCGGCTACGGCGCGTTCCTGGAGGACTACGAGGTCAAGCACACGACGGCTGCGTCGAGCGTAGCGGTCACTCGGTCAGACGGTCGATGAGCGCAGTCTCCGTGTCCCGGTCAGGGCCGAACTCGCGGCCGGTTCGGTCGTTCTCCCGATGTTCAGCGACGGTCACGGCCAGTGCCGTCTCATGCGGCGTCGACGACCAGCCTATGTCGCGGAGCTTGGCCGTCGATAGCAGATGCGGCGAATCGCGGTACATAGGGAAGTCGTCTGGCTCCAGCCCCGCGGTCGCGAGTTCACGCTCGCCGACGCCGATTGTCTCAACGTCCGTCTCGTGTACGCCGGCGAGCAGGTCGACCCACTCACGGAGCGTCGGCGCGTGCTCGTCGCCGACGTTGTACGCCTCGCCGGCCGTCCCTCGTTCCGCGACGAGGCGGAGCGCACTTGCCACGTCCTCGACGTAGGCCATCTGCCAGAGACTGAGCCCGTCGCTCGGGACGACGATTCGGTCGTACTCGGCCACGCGGTCCACCCAGTAGGCGAACCGTTCGGTGTAGTCGTGGGGGCCGTACACCACGGTCGGCCGGACGCTCATCGCCCGCACGCCGTCGGCCGCGGCGGCGAATACCTCGCGGTCACCCTCGGCTTTCCGCGGGCCGTAAGTCTCGCGGCTGTCGGTCGTCGCCTGCGCGTCGGTACAGCCCGCGAGCGGCGTCTCGCCCTCCCGCTTGGGCGTCCGCTCGACGCCGTAGGCCGCGCCGCTGGAGACGTAGACGTACGCCTCGGCGTCGGCGAACACGTCGGTCGCTTCTCGCACGTCGCGCGGGAAGTACGCGACGCAGTCGACGACAGCGTCCGGGTCGACCCGCTCGCGTGCGGTTTCAAGTCTCTCCCGGTCGTTTCGATCGCCCTCGATGTGGGCGACGTCGGTGTCAGCGAACGGGTTCGGGTGCTGGCCGCGGGTGAGCATCGTCACGTCGTAGCCTGCGTTTCGGAACTCTGTGACTGTGTGCCGGCCGATGAACCGCCCACCGCCGATGACGAGGACACTGTCCATACACCGTGCTCGGACGGAATCCGCAAAACAGTGTGGCTCACCGTGGGCGTCTGCCGCGGGTCCGACAGTTGACGCCAAGTGTTTGGCTGGAGATACATCACGACCGATGCCCCGCTGAAGAACAGGGCGGGAGGGGCGGCCATGTATGGTTCAGGACGACATCTCGTAGCGCTCCTGTTGCGGATATTTTTGTATACCCAGACAGTAGCAGGCCCAGTGACAGATCAGTCCCGTGCTGTCTCTTCGGTGATTTCGGTTATCCTCCTCGTGGCGGTCACTGTCGTTCTCACAGCAGTGCTGTCAGCGGCGACGCTTGGCCTCGCAGAGAAGTTGGATGACACAGCGCCCGTGGTCGGCCAATCCGACGGTGCGTTTACCCCACAGGATGGGTTCGGCGGAGGCATCGTCCGTATCACACACGTTGCCGGGGATGTCATTCGTGTCTCGGAGATTGAAGTGGCTGTCAGTGCTGACTGTGGCGGCGACGGAACTGAAAAGCACGGGCGGTTAGTCAATCTCCCAGCGAAATCCGGCGATCGGCCACAGGGTGACAATATCGAGGGCGACGATATCTTCGACGAGAGCACTGGCTCGCTCACGGAACGCGGTGCCGATACTACCGGGGCACTGGTCACAGATGAGTTCCGCCCCGGAGACGTGATCGTTTTCCGGATCGCAGGCGGGGACTGTGACTTGCGGCCGGGCGACACAGTGACCGTCCGAGTTGTGCACACCCCGTCAAACGCGGTTATTATTCGACAGCAGTTAACGGCCTGATTCGGCAGGGACTCTGCACGGCCTGTCCCGATATCGCTACCATGCTGTGCACGGATGGTCGTCCTCTACGACAGGTGACACAGCGAAATAAAATACGAAACGAGGCGTACCCTCGCGTCTGCAGTCAGTTGCCGCCCGTCGCGTTCGTCACGTTTGTCGAGAACCCAGTATCGGCACTGGAAGTGTTTCCACCGCTGTGCCTGCCAGTCTGCAGGATGATCGGTGTCCCTTCGTCGTCAGTCGCCAGAATGACCTTATCCGAGTCGTCGATGCTCTGGACGTACTGCTGTTTCAGCACGACCGGATTGTCCCGCAGCGCCTCACCGCGGATTTCGATGACCCGGGCGTCGGCTTCGGCCCGAATCTCCTGTCGTTCCTTTTCGCGTTCGGCCTGTTGAATCTCGAATTTCTTCTCTTCGACGCGTTGCTTTGCAATTTCTTTGTCGTTGAGCGCCTGATCGTACGAGTCCGGGAGGTCGACGTCACGGACCTGCACCTCTTCGAGGACGAGCGCTTCGCCCTCGAACGCAGATTTAAGTTTCTGCTGTGCTGCCTCGCCAAGCCGCTCGCGGCCGCTGCTGGTGTATATCTCACTTGTCTGGATACCGGCAGCCTCGTCGCGGAGTTGCGACCGGACGGACGGTCGGATAAGTCGTTCTTCTGCCTGTTCGACGGTCCGCCACTGAATAACGAACCCTGACGCGTCTGCTTCGTCCACCTTGTACCGGACAGTGATGTCGATATCGACCGTCGTTCCGTTGATCGTCTGGACCGTCACGGCGTCGGATTGTGCCGCTCTGTCGCCTTCGCCCTCGGTGTTGGCCATGGTGTAGGTCCGTGGCCGGATCTCCACGTCCTGGACGGTGTCCTTGACAGGCACAATAATGTGTGCGCCCGGCTGGAGTTCAGCGCCGGTTACCGCACCGAACGATTTCTGGACGCCGACGTGGCCTTCGGGAACCTGGTGATAGCCGCCAAACAGCGCCGTTACGACGGCGAGGGCGACAACGACACTGGCGGCGATTCGGAGGCCGCGGCCGACGTCGACATCGATGTCCGACCCGGAATCGGGATCGGGACCGGGGATGTCACTCATGCTGTGCTCCGATGTGATACGGCGGGTGGTTGTACGGGGACCATGTCCAGCACTTTGGCCCGACAGCTATAGAGCCAGCGGTTGCGTGCCACGGCCTCACATCGCGGCTGCTGGAGCTCCTTCGAAACGCGATCACAAGAAAAGTAGCGATGGCGACTGCGTGGACGAAAGTGCCGACCGGCGGCGCTTCAGTCGTCGGTGGAGGCGATGAAGTCAGCCTCAGCGGCTTCAGCGCTCGGCGCGGCCTTGGCCGGCGGTTCGTTGCGCACGTCGTCTCGCTCACGGTCGCTGATGACCTCGGCGTAGGCGTCGGGCATCACCTTCGTGAAGTTCTCCAGTTCGGCGTCCCAGTCCTCAAGCAGTTCCGCCGCTCGGTCTGAGTCGGTGTAGGCGGCGTGGTTTTCGACGAGTCGGGTAATCATCTGGCGGTCCTTACCCTCCAGCGTGTCGGACAGGGACACCATACCGGTGTTTGCCTTCGTTTCGAACTCGCCGTTGGGGTCGTAAACGTAGGCGACGCCGCCGGACATGCCGGCCGCGAAGTTCTTGCCCGTCTCGCCCAGCACGACGATGGCACCGCCAGTCATGTACTCACAGCCGTGGTCGCCGACGCCCTCGACGACGCCTTTGACCCCGGAGTTGCGGACGGCGAAGCGCTCGCCGGCCATCCCGTTGACGTAGGCCTCGCCCTGGGTCGCGCCGTACAGCGCGACGTTGCCGATGACGATGTTCTCGGTCGGGTCGAAGGGAGCGTTGTCCGGCGTTTTCAGAACGAGCTTCCCGCCAGAGAGCCCCTTGCCGACGTAGTCGTTGGCCGTCCCGGTCAGCTCCATCGTCACGCCCTGTGCGAGGAACGCGCCGAAGGACTGGCCGGCCGTGCCGTCGAAGTCGACCCGGATGGTGTCGTCCGCGAGGCCGTCGCTTGCGTGCTCGCGGGAGATGCGGTTCGAGAGCGTCGCCCCGACCGCGCGGTCGACGTTGGTGATGTCGGCGTCGATGGCGACCGGGTCGCCCTGGTAGATGGCGTCCTCGGCGGCGTCGATGAGGTCCCAGTCGAGTTGCTCGTCGACCTCGTGGGTCTGCTCGCGTTGCTTGTAGCGGCCGTCGTTGTCGGCCGGCTCTGCGATGACAGACGAGAGGTCGAGCTTCTGGGCCTTCGGCTGGGACACGTCGTCGCGCTGTGCCAGCACGCCCGGCCGACCGATCATCTCGTCGATCGTCTCGAAGCCGAGTTCGGCCATGATCTCCCGGAGTTCCTGGGCCACGAACGTCATGTAGTTGATGACGTGCTGTGGCTCGCCGGGGAACCGCTCGCGGAGGTTCTCGTTCTGGGTGGCGATGCCGACTGGACAGGTGTTCTCGTGGCACTGCCGGGCCATCACGCAGCCGGAGGTGACCATCGAGGCGGTCCCGAAGGTGTACCCCTCGGCACCGAGCAGGGCGGCGACGGCCACGTCGCGGCCGGTCTTCATGCCGCCGTCGGTGGTCACCTTGATGCGCGAGCGCAGGCCGGTGGCCCGGAGCATCTGGTTGGCCTCCGAGACGCCGAGTTCCCACGGGAGGCCGGCGTTCTTGATGGAGGTCTTGGGCGACGCGCCGGTGCCGCCGTCGTGGCCCGAGATGTGGACCACGTCGGCGTTGGCCTTGGCGACGCCGGCCGCGATGGTCCCGATGCCGTCCTCGGAGACCAGTTTGACGTTGATGTCCGCCTCCGGGTTCGAGGCCTTGAGGTCGTGGATGAGCTGTTTCAGGTCTTCGATGGAGTAGATGTCGTGCAACGGCGGCGGCGAAATAAGGCCGACGCCCGGCGTCGCGTACCGGACGTGGGCGATCATCTCGTTGACCTTCTTGCCGGGCAGGTGGCCGCCCTCGCCGGGCTTCGAGCCCTGTGCCATCTTGATCTGGAGTTCGTCGGCCGACGCGAGGTAATCCGAGGTGACGCCGAAGCGACCGGAGGCGACCTGCTTGGTCGTACACTCCTTCTCGGTGTCGAACCGCTCGGGCGGCTCGCCGCCCTCGCCGGTGTTGGCGTTGGCCCCGAGCCGGTTCATTGCGATAGCGTTGTTCTCGTGCATCTCGGGCGACAGCGACCCGAGCGACATCGCCGCGGTCTCGAAGCGCTCGACGATGTCTTCGACCGGTTCCACGTCCTCGATGGGGATGGACTCGCGATCGGAATCGAACTCGAGCAGCCCACGCAGGGTCTGGAGCTCCTCGTTCTGGTCGTTAACCAGCTCGGCGAACTCCTTGTACGTGTCGTAGTCGCCCATCCGGACGGCCTGCTGAATCTTGCCGACCGTGTTGGGGTTCCACTGGTGGTGGATGCCGTTCGAGCGGAACTCGTACTCGCCCTGGCGGGGCATGTCGGGTTCCTCCTCGCTCCAGGCGACCTCGTGGCGCTGGGTGAGGTCGTCCTCGATTTCCTCGATGCCGATGCCCTCGGTCCGGCAGGTCGTCCCCTCGAAGTACTCGGCGACGAAGTCCGAAGAGAGGCCGACGGCCTCGAAGATCTGGGCACCCTGGTAGGACTCGACCGTGGAGATGCCCATCTTGGCCATCGTCTTCAGGAGGCCGTCCTCGACGGCGGTGATGTAGGCGTCGATGGCGTCGGGGAGGTCCGCGCCGTCCGGGCCGGCCACCAGGTCCTCGATGGTCTGGTAGGCTAGGTAGGGGTTGACGGCACCGGCCCCGTAGCCGATGAGCGTCGCAAAGTGGTGGACGGCTCGCGGGTCGCCGGACTCGACGACGAGCCCGACGTGGTTGCGGAGGCCGTTGCGGACGAGGTGGTGGTGGACGCCACCGACTGCCAGCAGGCTCGGTATCGGCACGCGGTCCTCGTCCGCGCCACGGTCGGAGAGCACGAGGACGTCGTGCTCCTTGGCGGCGGCGTCGGCCTCGGCCCGCACGTCCTCGACGGCCTGGCGGAGGTCACCGCCCTTCTCGTAGGTGATGTCGATGACCTTCGTGGACATGCCGTTTTCGTCCAGGTCCTTGATGCACGCCGTCTCCTCGTCGGTGAGGATCGGCGAGTCCAGGACAAGCTGGCGGGCGTGGTCCTGGCTCTCGTCGAGGATGTTTCGCTGATGGCCCAGGCGAGACTCCAGTGAGGTGACGAGTTCCTCGCGGATGTAGTCAAGCGGCGGATTCGTCACCTGGGCGAACAGCTGCTTGAAGTAGGTGAAAAGCGGGCGGTTGAACTGCGACAGCACCGATAGCGGCGTGTCATCGCCCATGGAGCCGACGGGGTCTTTGCCCTTCTCGGCCATCGGCTCGATGAGGTGGTCGACCTCGTCGTAGGTGTAGCCGTACATCGCCTGGTGGCTCCGGAGCGCGTCCGATGGATTCCGGGGCGCGTTGTCCTCGCGGTCGGCCACGTCGTCGATGTCGACCTGCTCCTGGGCGACCCACTCGCCGTACTTGTCGTCGGTGATGTCGTCGAAGACTTCCGCGTCGGGGATGACCCGTCCCTCCTCGGGGTCGGCGAGGAAGCACTGGCCCGGCTGGAGGCGGCCGCGCTCTTGAATCTCGCTGGCGTCGTGTTCCAGCGCGCCGGCTTCCGAGGACATCACGAGCGTATTGTCCTCAAGTACGTCGTAACGGCAGGGGCGGAGGCCGTTCCGGTCTAGCACCGCACCGATACGGTCGCCGTCGGTCGCGGCGACGAGCGCCGGGCCGTCCCACGGCTCGACCAGCGAGGCGTGGTAGTCGTAGAAGTCGCGCCGGTCGCCGGTCACGTCGTTCATCTCGCCGCGCCAAGCTTCGGGGATGAGCATCCGCAGAGCGTGGGGGAGGTCGCGGCCGCCCTGAAGCAGGAGTTCGAGCGCGTTGTCGACGCTCGCGGTGTCTGACTGCTCGGGGTCGTCGATGATGGGCTTGATCTTCTCTAAGTCGCCCTCGAACTCGTCGCTCTGGATGTCAGTCTCCCGAGCGCGCATCCAGTTGATGTTCCCCTGAATCGTGTTGAACTCGCCGTTGTGGATGACGCGCCGATACGGGTGCGCGAGATGCCACGCGCCCAGCGTGTTCGTCGAGAACCGGGCGTGGACCATCGCAAACGTCGACTGCATCCGCTCGTCTTCGAGGTCAGGGTAATAGTCTTCGAGCTGTTCGGCCTTGAGCAGGCCCTTGTAGACGACGACGTCGGTGGCGAGGGAGACGACGTAGAACCGCTCGTGGCCCGCCGGTTTCTCTTCCTCGACAGTGTTTTCGAGCGCCCGGCGGCCGACGTACAGCTGGTTCTCGAAGGCGTCGCCGGTCTTGCCCGTCGCGGAGGTGACGAAGAACTGGACGATGTCCGGCTCGGATTCAAGCGCCGTCGCGCCGAGGTCGCTGTTGTCCGTGGGAACGTCGCGCCAGTCAATGACATCGAGACCCTCAGCGGCGAGTTCCGTCTCAACGAGGTCTTTCAGACTGTCGGCGACTTCGTCGTCCTGCGGGAGAAAGAGCGTGCCAACGGCGTACTCGCCAGCGGGCGGCAGGTCGGCGTCGACTTCGGCAGTGAAAAACTCGTGTGGAATCTGGAGCATGATGCCCGCCCCGTCGCCCGTATCTTGCTCGGCCCCTGTTGTCCCTCGATGTTCGAGGTTGTCGAGGAGTTCGAGTCCGTCCGATACAACCCAGTGGTCGCTGTCGCCGTCGAGGTCCATGACGACCCCGACACCACAGTTCGACCGTTCGTCCGTGGGATCTGCAAGCCCGGCGTCGCCTGCAGAGAGACCTGTCTGTCGCTCAACCATGTGTTTCACGACTGGGGATGCCACTATAAGAGGGTAATCCTAATGGTATTAGTGTTGTTTAACCCCACATTAGGGAGTATATATTCATCATGATTGTTTGAACTGTATCATCATTTATAAACCGTTGTCCGATGGCTGCCGGTTTACACGGTGTTCAACCGAGCACGGGTGCAGATGACTGCTCGATGCCCGAAACGTATGCCGTCATGTCAGTTGTCGTCAACATTCCGACGACACCTTCCGCCTCGTCGACGACCGGGAGATGGTGGACAGTATGGTCCAGCATCAGACTTGCGGCCGCCTCGACGGAGTCGTTTGCTGTTACTGTAACCAGGTCCGTCGTCATGTAGTCAGATACGGCTAGCCCCGTCGTATCGCCGCCCTCCGCGGCGATCTCGACGAAGTCTGTGGAGGTGAGAGTCCCCCGCAACTCTCCGTCAGCGTCGACGACAACAACAGAACTGATGCTCTCGTCGAGCATCCGCTTGGCGACCGCTTTCGCGTTCGCATCGGCGGCAACAGTGGTGACAGGCGATGACATAATCCGTCCGACAAACACGTCTTCCATGCCAGTCGATAACATGGGACTTGATATAACCGTGTTGGTTCCGGATATCTGTCGATTCCACCACCTGAGGAATATATAAGGTCTTAATATGCTCGGTCACTGCGATGAATCCGCCGTTCAAGAAGTTGCCAGCTATCTCCGATTGCCCGTGCCGACTGCTCGACCATCACGGGGCTGTCGAGGTCCCGTCGCCGTCGCAAGCGGTTGGCTGAATCGTAGTTCCCACGACGGTATCTGTTCGCCGTTTGGCGTTTGTATGACCCTAGTCTGACGGCGATTTATATACATAGGGCCAGCAGTGGTCATCGGGGGCACGGAGGAAAATGTCACACGCTCCCCGACCCCATCCTTCCTTCATACTACTGGCTGTGCCGTCATGAAGAGACGTGCCACCTCTCGGTAGCAACATATTTCACGGGCACACAGCCGGCAGTATCGGTGGGCCGGCAGTTATCTATGCAAGCTCTTCGTATATGAATTAAACCATGTCTGGTCATGGCCCCAGCGTCGCCATCGCCTGTCAGGGCGGCGGCAGCCACAGTGCGTTTACCGCCGGTGCGCTGCAACGACTCCTGCCAGCGGTCGACACCGAGTACAATCTCGTGGGATTGAGTGGCACCTCCGGCGGTGCTCTGTGTGCGGTCACGGCCTGGTACGGCCTGCTCAGTGAAGGCCCCGGCCATGCCGGGGAGCTACTCGAGGATGTCTGGTGTGATGTCGCCGCAACAACACCGCCCTCATTCCTGCTGAACGAATCTCTCGTGTGGCACAAGCGACTGCAGAACCGGATGCTCCCCGCGGCCGATATCTCGCCCTACGCGACGCCTGGCGCGGTCGGCCACGACTGGTACCTGTCACTGCTGACCGCCACATCGCGTTCGACGAGTTCGACAACCTCACCGACGAGGCACCGCCACACGTAACCATCGGCACGGTCACCGTCAACAGCGGCGTGTTCGAGACGTTCACCGATGCTACCGTCACGTCGAAGGCAGTGCTTGCCTCGGCCGCGTTCCCGCTGCTGTACGAGGCTGTCGAGCTGAACGGCCACTGGCACTGGTACGGTCTGTTCTCACAGAACCCACCGATACGGGAGTTCCTGACCAGCAACCGACCGAAACCGGACGAGATATCGGTCATCCAGATCGAGCCACAGACCCGCGACGACCGTCCGGCATCGCTGGCAGAGATCACCGACCGTCGGCAGGAACTAGCCGGGAATCTCTCGCTGAATCAGGAGCTGTTCTTCGTCCAGAAAGTCAACGACTGGATCGAACAGGAGTATCTCCCGGAGGCTTTCAAACACGTGGAATACGTCGACTGGTGCTTGATACGAAGCTGACAGCAGCCTCGAAACGCGACCGCGACCCTCGGTTCATCGAGGCCGTCATGGAAACGGGCCGAGCCGAGGCCGACGCGTTTCTGGATCGGTTGCCGAAATAAGCAGCCGAACCGCCTAGTCAGTAACTCTTGGCAAAGTACGCTGTCTCCTCGGCCTCCTCGCCGCAGATAGCGCAGTCGTCGTGAATCGGCTCCTCGTCGCGGTCCAGCGGGACCATCACGATTTCGGCCGCGATAGCGTCCTTGATGGGCTCCTCGCAGTCCTCGTCGCCACACCAGCCACACTTGACGTAGCCGCCGTGCTGGCCGATGGTGCCGAGGATCTCCTCGCGGGACTCGGCCTCGCGAATCTCGCCCTCCAGCGTCTCCTCGGCGTCGGCGTAGAGCTTCGCGTGGACGGTGTCGAGGTGCTCCTCGACCGTCTCGGCGATGTCCTCGCGGTCGACAGTCGCGTTCTCGCCGTCGGGTCGGTGGACGAGCGTCGCCTCGCCGTCCTCGACCTCGTGGGGGCCGATTTCGACCCGGAGCGGGACGCCGTGGAGTTCGTGCTCGTTGTACTTGAAGCCGGGATTTCGGTGTTCGCGGTCGTCCAGTTCGACGCGGACGCCGGCCTCGTCGAGTTCTGCGGCGAGGTCCGCGGCGTAGTCGACGACCTCGTCCTTGTTGTCCTCCTGCCAGATGGGGACGACGACGACCTGGTCGGGGGCGAGCGCGGGCGGGAGCACGAGCCCCTGGTCGTCGGAGTGGGTCATGATGAGCGCGCCCATCGCGCGCCAGGACAGTCCCCAGGAGGTGGTGTGGGCGGTGTTCTCCTCCTCGTCGGCGTCGGCGTAGGTGATGTCGAAGGCCTCGCCGAAGGAGGTCCCGAGGTAGTGGGAGGTGGCCGCCTGCACGGTCTTGCCGTCGGGCATCAGCGTCTCGATGGTCGTCGTCGTGTGCGCCCCGGGGAACTTGTCGTGGGGCGGCTTGCGGCCCTTCAGCGGCGGCATCGCCATGACCTCCTCGTAGAGGCGGGCGTACTGGTCCAGCCGGGTCATCGTCTCCTCCCACGCGCCGTCCTCGTCGGCGTGGGCGGTGTGGCCCTCTTGCCAGAGGAACTCCTTGGTGCGGAAGAACGGCTTGGTCTCGGTGGCCTCCCACCGGACGACCGAACACCACTGGTTCAGCCGCATCGGGAGGTCTCGGTGCGAGCGGGTCCACTGCGCCATGAACGGCGCGATGATAGACTCGCTGGTAGGCCGGACAGCGAGACGCTCTTCGAGTTCGTCGTGGCCGCCGTGGGTCACCCACGCGACCTCGGGGTCGAACCCCTCGACCACGTCCTTCTCTTTCTCCAGATAGCTCTCAGGGATGAAAAGCGGGAAATATGCGTTCTGGACGCCGGTGTCTTTGAACCAGCCGTCGAGGTTGTTCTGGATACGCTCCCAGATAGCGTAGCCGCGTGGACGCGTGACAATGAACCCGCCCATGGGGGCGTAGTCCGCGAGGCCTGCCTTCTGGACGACCTCGGCGTACCACTCGCCGGGTGAATGCTCCTTGCTCTCGGTGATACCGAGTTCCTGCTCGCCACTCATTAGGTGTGTCCTGGCCCAGGGCGCTAATAAACTCCCCGAAGGGTGGTGAGCCGCTGGCACACCGACCGGAGCGGGTCCGCACCGTGCCGTGTGCCAGCGAGGGTTCAATCCCGCACCGACTGGACTGTGAGTTCGTCGCCCGACTCCGGCTGGCCAAAGGCCGCCGCCGCGGAGCCGCCGCGCAGGAACAGCTCCTGATACGGGTCGCCACCGCCGGCCGACCCCGGGACGATAGCGAGGGACCCCTCCGGAACGTCCGACACGGCCTCTCTGACGACGACCTCACGGGACTCGCCGTTGAGTTCGACGACGACCGTGTCGCTTCCCGGGTCAAACACCGAGGTCCGAATCGAGGTCTTGACGTTCCCGTAGCCGTCGACGTGACAGACTACGGACTCGGGCGGGGCCGGCACGTCCGCAAGCGACCGCTCCGCGCCCAGCGACGAGCGGTCCCCGTTGGCTATCTCGGCGACGCGACGCGGGAACAGGTCTCGCGATCGGAACTGGCCGGTGTCGGCCGGCAGTTCGACCTCGCGGACGGTCGTGGCGTGGTCGGCGACAAACGAGAGGTTGTAGCCGGCGTCGACGGCAACGACAGGAACGCCGTTGTCCAGTTCGAGATAGCACAGTGGGCCGCCGGTATCGGCCCGTTCTGGCGTTGATTCCGTCGTTCGCGGTGCCGTGTTCGAGTAAATCAGCAGGTCGTCGAAGGCGGGGTTGTGGACACCGAGCTGCGCGATCCAGAAGCCGGTGGCGACCGTCGAAAACGGCTGTACCTCGCTCGACTGGACAGTCATCGTCGGGTCGGCGGCGGTGAGGCGGTGGACGACCTCCGAGAAGGCCGGGTCGGCCGGGCCGTAGTCCGCAATGAGATGAACGAACGTGCTCATGTGAAGCTCCGGTCGCTACCACGTCGGTGCGCCTGTAGAGTCTTGTGCCCTGTCAACACCAGCCGAGGGGTGGCGGCGGACACAGGAGTTCAGGCCCCGATTGTCGTCAGCGAGGCGATAGAGTCGGCGACGCGGCGCTCCATCCCCGTCCCGGCGAACCCCGGCGCGGGGTCGACGGCCTGTGCGTAGACTTTCGACTCGCCCTCGACGAACTCGACGCTGAGTGCGCGCGCGCCGAAGCGGTCCAGCAGCTCCCGGACCCGGGCCGCGAGCGTCACCTCGACGGTCTCCTCGCTGACGACGCGGTCCAGCCCGGTGACCTCCGACCGGACCCGAATCGCCCGCAGGTGCGTCTCGCGGCCGTCGTCGACGGCGAAGTACTTGTACTCGACCGGTTCCTCCCGAACACAGGCCTGATAGAAATCGCCCTCGTCGCTGTCCGCTGGCACACCGTCCCACGAGTACCGAGTCCGGGCAGTGTAGTCACAGTCCGGCTTCTCGAACCAGACGGCCGGGACCCGACAGCCGACCTGCTCCAGTCCGTGCAGGGCAACGAGCCGACAGGCGAGCGCCGTCGTCGGCAGGAAGCCGTTCCACGTCTCGGTACCGGTTCTGTCAGCGTACCACAGTGCGCTGAACGACTCGGGCCGAAGCGTCGTGTTGACAAGCGCAGCCAGGTCGTCGATATCGGCTTTGGCCACCGGATTTCCGGGGCGGAGAAACTGGACATCGAACCCCCGAGCGGAGAGCCGCTCTGCGACGGCACCGAACACCGGGTGTTCAGGCTCGCAGATGAAGCCGATGCAGTCCATACCGCCACATCTCAGCGGTCCGATAAAAAAGTCGCGCAAAACCGAACGACTGAGGCGTCGTGGCTCCGAAGTGGATATCTGATGCAACTGCTCAGTACTTGGGGCCACCTCGGCACCGGGAGCGGGGACATCGCCGCCGTCGTTGTCCTCTCTGCTGTGGCCGGAGCAGTCCTGTGTGGGCTCGCCCTGGCCGCGTACCGACAGCGCGGGACGCGTGCGTATCTGTTGATTTCGCTCGCGCTCACCGCGCTGTTTGCCCGCCCGCTCGTCGCGTTGCTGTCGGGGTTCTCGCTGGTCTCGGGACCGACACACCACTTCCTCGAACACGTGCTCGATACCCTCTTCGTCGCCCTCGTCCTCGGTGCAGTGTACTACGCGCGAACAGTCGAGAAGCGCCTCGACGAGGAGGGGTTATGAACGATACCAGAGCGCGGATTTACCAGCATATCAAGTCCAATCCAGGTGTCCACTTCCGAGAGCTAACGCGGGCGCTGGACCTCGCAACAGGACAGGTACAGTACCATCTGGCTCGGCTCGACCGCGTACACAGCGAGTCGGTCAACGGACGGACACACTACTACACGACGTCGTTCGACCCCTGGGAACGCCACGCCATCGCCTTCTTCCAGCGGGAGACGGCGAGAGATATTCTCGTCGCGCTCATGGAGTGCGAAACCGCTCGCCCCGAGGAGGTGGCTGACCACCTCGACATCGCGCGGAGTACGCTCGAACACCATCTCAGCAGCCTGACCGAGCACGATATCGTCGAGAAGCGCCGGAGCGAGGGACGAGTGACGCTGGCGCTCTGCCGGCCGGACTCGACTGTCGAACTGCTCGCGGCGGTCGACCCCACGGCCTCGGACCGCCTGTCGGACCGCTTCACCCGGTTACTCGACCGCCTCTTCGAGGGCGGCTAGCTCAACTGCCCGGACAGGGGTGCTTTCGAGTCCCGTACCACAATCCAATTGGACAAGCAGGCCATAGAGTGGGTGATGACTGAACGCGGGATTTCCCGACGCGAGTTCGCCAAGAGCGCCGTCGCCATCGGCGGCACCGCGGCGCTGGCCGCCTGTCTCGACCGCGGGTCAGGGACGATACCCGAGGGAACCGACGACCCCGCGTCGCTTCCGGACCGCCAGCACGCATGGGACGCGTCGCTGGCGACCGACGACGCGGGGAACCGTCGGCTGTCGCGACACCACGTCCTCTTGCTACTGGACTACACTGAGGACGGGATACCGTCGGATAGCGACCGCGAGCAGGTCGAAGCGGCGCTTCGGGACCTCGAGCGGGCCTACGAATGGAGCAACGAAGGGTTGCTGTTCACGCTCGGGTACAGCCCGGCCTACTTCGACCGCTTCGATGCCGACGTGGCTGGCGTCGACCTGCCAGAGCCTATGGCGCTCGCCCCCTTCGAAGACCCCGAACTCGACACGCCCGACGCGCTCCTGCATCTCGCCAGTGACGACGAGCGAGTCGTCATCGAGGCCGAGGAGGCGCTGAAAGGCAACCGCGACAGCGCCAACGACCAGGACATGAGCGCGACCTTCGAGGGCGTCTTCCGTGAGGCGGAGCGCCGCACGGGGTTCGTCGGGGCTGGCCTGCCCGCCGAGAATCAGGACGTCGACGGGATTCCGGACTCCGAACCGGTCCCCGACGAGGCTCCGCTGTTCATGGGGTTCAAGTCCGGGTTCAAGGAAAACCAGGCCTCCGAGGACCGAGTGACGGTCGATTCGGGACCGTTCGCCGGCGGTGCGACACAGCACCTCTCGAAGATCCGGCTGCAACTCCAGCAGTGGTACGAACAGGATTCCCGGGGCCAGCGCGTCTCGAAGATGTTCTGTCCGGCCCACGCCGCCGAGGACAAGGTCGAAGGCGTCGGCGAGAACCTCGGCACCGACAACGGTGCCGGCGAGTGTCCCGACGACGTGGTCGACAGCGGCCGTCGGAAGGGCGTCGTCGGTCACGCACAGAAGATGTCCCGCGTCAGAGAGGACGGGACACCGACCATTCTCCGCCGGGACTTCGATTCGACCGACGGCGGCGAAGCGGGACTGCACTTCCTCTCGCTGCAGCGCTCTATCGCCGACTTCGTCGCCACGAAACAGGCGATGAACGGAACGGACGTCGCTAACGAGTCCGCCGTCGGTCAGCAGGTGAACAACGGCATTCTCCAGTACATGACAGTCACGCGGCGCGGGAACTACCTGCTCCCGCCGCGGTCGCTACGGTCCCTGCCGCCAGCGAACCCGGACGCGTGAGCGGGAGGCGGAGCCACACAGTCCGGCTTTCGGCCGCCGTACCAGAACGGTCTTTCAGATGAGGACCGAAAGGCGGTTCATGAATCGCCGACAGTTCCTCGCCAGTACCGGCCTCGCCGGCACGACGGTCCTGGCGGGGTGTGGTTCGCTGAGTTCCCAGTCGACACGCGCCCCACCGCTGGTCGAAAACCGACCCGATGCCACGTACCGCCCTACCCACGCCGAGGGGATGGGAATGGCCGGGATGGCACAGGCGGGTGAGTACATGGTCGGACTGAGCTACTCTTTTCCTCACCGCTTCTGGACGGTCACCGGGACGACGGCCGAAAAGGTCACCATCCGGAGCGAAGACAGCATCCACCTGATGGCGACCGTCTGGGACCCCGAGACCGAGATGGTCCTCCCGGTTTCGGCCGGGCTCTCGATTACCATCGAGCGTGGCGGCGAGACGGTTGCCGACAAATCCCCGTGGCCGATGATCTCCCAGAACATGGGCTTTCACTACGGCGACAACTACGCGCTCGACGGCGACGGCGTCTATCAACTCTCGGTCCGCGTCAACGGCATGAACGAGCGGAGGCTCGGAGCCTTCGACGGCCGATTCGACGAGGCCGGCGAGGCAACAGTCGAATTCGACTTCGCACAGAGCACCCGCGACCAACTCTCCTTCGAGGAGTTCCCGGACACACAGGGCGAACGCGCGGCGGTCGACCTGATGAACATGGACATGATGCCGACCTCGCAGGTCCCCGAAGTGTCGGCCTTGCCCGGGACGGTCCTCGGGACGGACAAGGGGAGCGACGGCGTCTACGCCGTCATGTGGCTGCAGGACGCCGCGTTCCTCACCGAAGGGCAGTCGTATCTCGCCGTGTCCGCCCGGACGCCGTACAACCGCGTTCCCCTGCCGATGATGTCTCTCGACGGAACCGTAGAGGCCGACGGCGACACGGTGTTCGAGGACGCGCTGACCGCCGCGGTCCACCCCGACCTCGGGTACCACTACGGCGCGGTCGTCGAGACGACAGTGGAGGAACCGTCCGTCGGCGTCGACGTCGTCGCCCCGCCGCAGGTGTCCCGTCACGAGGGGTACGAGACGGCGTTCCTGACAACGCCGTCGTTCTCATTTTCGGGTGCCTGACCACAATCAGTCAATCCATTCGACGTAGTCTTGGCAGTCGTCGCATTCCGTGCGGGTCGCCCATCCGTCACCGCGGTCGTGGTCCGACGGTGCCACCTTGATTACGGTAACGTTCACCGAGCCACACCTCGGGCACTGTCCAGGGATTTTGGAGTTAGACATCAGAGGCTATTATCTGTTTGAGATATAATTCTCAGCTATCACTAAGATAGTTTCCCTCAGTCAATCTCAGTAGCGTGCGGCGCAAATGACGGCAATACCTGATGGGGACACACGCAACAAGGCCGACCTCATTCGACACCGAACGGACTCTCGGCCTGTTGCCACGGCCAGCCCGGGACTCGCGTCTGGACCCCGGCCGCGAGCGCGGCATCGAGATCGTCAGCGCCTGCGGTCGCTGTATCGGCTCCGTGGGTTCGCACGTCCGCGACGTGGAAGGTCGCTTCCGCGAGCAGTCGGAGCGGCTGCTCGCCGGCAATCATCGCCGCTAACTCGCGGCCAAGGAGTTCGTCGATAACAAAGCCCGGGTAATCGCCTGTAACGTCCAGTGTTCGGAGCAAACGGACCAGCGCGGCGACGTTGACCGCCCGGTCGCCGTCGGCGAACACCTCGTCAATGGCGGCCGTGTAAGCGTCGTCTGTGAGCATATCAACGTCGACGCCGAACTGCGAACCCAGGTGGGCCCGCGTGTCGTTTATCAGCGGGACGACATCGCTGGCCCGGTCCTGCACCCGCTTGTACTCCTCGTCGACGGTTTCAGGTGTCAGTCGCATGTCGGCATCTGACGTGGAGGCCGCTTACCGCTTGTGGGCGCGCGCAACGGCGACTGTGGGACAGGTCCGACCTCCGTATTGCGAAGGCTTTTATAACACGAGGGGAATACTGAGAAATAGAGGACGGTTTTCCGGACATCTCTCCACGTCCGGAGGCAACTCACCGATAACTGATGACTTTATTAGAGAGCGTACATCCCGCGGCACCAGGTCGGCCCGCGCCAGCCGTGGACGGCCCCGCTACCGGGATGACTCCCCGTTTTGAGCTATGAGCACTGTAGACAAGCAACTCGAAGACGTGAAAGCAACGATCGACGAGGAAGTCCCGCGCCGTATCTCCGTCTCGGATGTCACGTACGAGGGACCGGAACTCGTCATATACACGCGGGACCCGAAGGAGTTCGCCGCGAACAGCGACCTCGTTCGCCGGCTCGCGTCGAAACTCCGCAAACGCATCACAGTTCGCCCGGACCCGGACGTTCTGGCCCCGCCAGCCGAGGCCGAGGCGGCGATTCGGGAACTTATCCCCGAGGAGGCCGGCGTCATGGACCTGAATTTCCACGCTGATACCGGCGAAGTCGTCATTCAGGCACAGAAGCCCGGCGTCGTCATCGGCCGGCGCGGCGCGACCCTGCGTGAGATCACACAGGAGGTCGGGTGGACGCCCGAAGTCGTTCGAACGCCACCAATCGAGTCCTCGACGGTCGAGAACGTCCGGAACTTCCTCAAGCAAGAGCGCGAAGACCGTCGTGACATCCTCGAACGCGTCGGCCGGCAGATCCACCGCGAGCCGATGTCCGACGACGAGTACGTCCGCATCACGACGCTTGGCTGCTGTCGTGAAGTCGGCCGCACCGCGTTTATCCTCTCGACGCCGGATACGCGAATCCTCATCGACTGCGGGAACAAGCCCGGCGCGAACGGCGAGCAGCCGTATCTGGACATCCCGGAGGCGTTCGGGGCCGGGACCAACGGTATCGACGCCGTTGTCCTGACCCACGCGCATTTGGACCACTCCGCGCTGGTCCCCTTGCTGTTCGAGTACGGCTACGACGGGCCCATCTACTGTACCGAGCCGACGCGGGACCTCATGGGACTGCTGACGCTCGACTACCTCGACACCGCCGCGGACGACGGCCGGACCCCGCCGTACGACTCCGAGATGGTCCGCGAGGCGATCAAACACACAATCCCACTGGAGTACGGCGACGTGACCGACATCGCGCCCGATATCAAGCTGACGCTGCACAACGCCGGCCACATCCTCGGCTCGTCGGTGTGTCACTTCCACGTCGGCGACGGCCTGTACAACGTCGCCTTCTCCGGTGACATCCACTACGACGACACGCGCCTGTTCGACGGCGCTGTCAACGATTTCCCGCGAGTGGAGACGCTCGTGCTGGAGTCGACCTACGGCGGCCGCAACGACTACCAAACCGACCAGGAGGACTCGGAGCGAAAGCTCAAGCAGATTATCCAGAACGCCTACGACCGTGGTGGGAAGGTCCTCATTCCGACCTTCGCTGCGGGGCGGTCGCAGGAACTCATGCTCGTCCTCGAAGAGGCAATGCGGAACGGCGACATCCCCGAGATGCCGGTCCATCTCGACGGGATGATCTGGGAGGCGACAGCCGTTCACACGACCTACCCCGAGTATCTCCGCGACGGCCTGCAGGACCGCATCTTCGACGAAGACGAGAACCCGTTTCTGGCAGACCAGTTCAACCCGATCGACGGCGGCGACGAGGAACGGGCTGAAATCGCTGACGGCGATTCCTGTATCATACTCTCTACGTCCGGGATGCTCACCGGCGGCCCGGTCATGTCCTGGCTCGAACAGCTCGGCCCCGACCCGGATTCGGCGCTTACCTTCGTCGACTACCAGGCACAGGGGACGCTCGGCAACCGAGTCCAGCGCGGTGTCGACGAGGTGCCCGTCGGTCGCAGCGGGCGCAGCGAAACGGTCCCGCTGGAGATGACCGTCGAGACGGTCGACGGCTTCTCCGGCCACGCCGACCGCCAGGGGCTAGAGAACTTCGTGAAGACGATGAACCCTCGGCCCGAGAAAATCCTCTGTGTCCACGGCGACGAATCGGCGACACAGGACCTCTCCTCGTCGCTGTACCACGACCAGAACATTCGGACCTTCGCGCCGGAGAACCTCGAAACGTTCCGCTTCCGCTGAGCCAGTTGCTGTTCCCGGTTCATTCTCACTCCCCGATAGCCAGACGAACCTCTATACGGCAGGCGGGTGAACCACCGCGTATGGACATCACCCAGTATCTCGACGAACTCGAACCGGTCGGGATGGTGCTCATCGGACTCGTGCTGTTTATCATCCCGGAGCCTGCGACGTCGACACTCGGAATCGGCCTGATGGTGCTCGGTGGAGCATGGTGGTTCTACGAGTGGAACCGCTGAGATAACTCGGAGCAGTCCTCATGAATCACGACCGAATTCACGCCCAGGAACCGTCACACCACCGCGACCGCTGGACGGTCGGCACAATTGCCGAGCTAGCGGAGCGAGACGGCCACTGTGTCGTCACCGTCGAAAACGAGTCCGGCGAGCCAACTGAACTCGTCGTTACCATGGCCGTTCGCGACCTGTTTATCAGTCGGCTGGACATCGGTGACAACGAGAGCCCGGTCGGCGAGCGTGTCTGGTTCCGGAAGCGTGGCGGGTCGTAGCCAGCCGCTAACCCATTCGGTCCGGCTTTGACCGCCGCTACGACAGGTCGACGGTCCGGTCGGCCCAGCGCCGGAGCCGGTTGAGGGCGTCCCGCTCGGCCCGCGAGACCGGGTCGTCGACGCCCAGTTCGTCGCTGTCGAAGGCGTTGAGGACGGCGGCGTCCGCCCCGTCGCAGTACGCGGTGAGCCGGTCGACCGCAGCGGCCTCGTGCTGGAACGGAATCGTCGCGTCGTTGACGAACACTGCCCGCGGGTTGGCCGGGAGCGCATCCATCTGTCGCCTGGCACGCCGGGCGTTCTCCCGGGCGAGCGCGACCGCCCCGTCGGCCGTCTCGCTTTCGGCTCTGGGGGCGCTGGCGTCGATGCGGCCGACCCAGACCGACTCCGGCACGGTGGTGAATCGGTCGAGGCGGCCGCCGAGGACGGTCCCGTCGCGTTGGAGTTCGGGCGCAAAATCGAGAACGACGACGCCGTCGGACCCCTCACGGTCGAGCCAGGTGTCGAGGGCGCTGGCGGTCGTCCGCGTCTTGCCGGCGTTCGACGGGCCGACGACCAGCGTCGACCCCGAGAGCGGGATCTCGACGCCGGTCACGCGAGGAGTTCCTCCCGCAGGAACTTCCCGCCGAGGCCGGCCATGGCGAGGCCGAGCGCGACGGCGAAGGCCAGCACGAACCCGGACAGCGGGCCGACGCCGCCCCCGAGCTGTTCGACGACGAAGTTCCCGGCGAGCCCGCCCGAGACCGCGAGCAGGGCCAGCCCGCCGACGTTGGCGAGCGTCGAGTTCGGTTCCGGGACCGCGTCGGAGTTGAGGAGATAGAGGACGACGGCGATTACGAAGGGCGTGCCGACGGTCCCGAGCGCGAGCACGAGGACGAGTTGGCCCAGCACGTTCCCGCCGATGAACGCCCCCGGCGCGGACAGCAACGCGACGGCGACCAGCAGTCCGCGGTAGCGGCTGTCCTCGATGGTGGTGCCCCAGCCGAGCTTGTCGGCCAGCAGGAACGGCGGGACGATGGTGTTGCCGCCGAGGGTCGACACGGCAGCGCCCCACAGACCGAGCAGGAACAGCCAGCGGGCGCTGTCGCCGACCAGCGGGCCCAGCGCCTGCGCAGCGCCGACCGTCGTGAGGTCGCCGGAGGTCAGCACGCTCGCGGTCACCAGGAAGATGGCGAGGCTGTAGACGCCGAAGGCCACGAACATCGACGCCCCCACGTCGACCGTCGCGATGTCGTAGTCGTCGCGAGTCCAGCCCCGCGCCCGCATCGTGTAGGAGTGCATCGTGATGAGCGTGATGTGGACCGCACCGCCGAGGATGCCGGCCGCGACCAGCGCGCTCCCGGAGGGGACGGACGGTATCAGTCCGGTCACCGCCGCGCCGGCGTCGATGGGCACGACGAACAGACTGGCGACGAACGCGACAACAACAAGCAGGACGAGGACTTTCGCGCCCAGTTCCAGAAAGCGGTAGCCGCCGCCGGCCAGCCCCACGGCGAGCAGTAGCGCCCAGACGACGCCCCAGACCCGCGCATCGATACCGGTCACCGTCGCCGAGACCGTGGCGACGGTCTTCATAATGACCAACTGTGCCACGCCGGCGGCAAGTACTGCGTCGCCGACAAGCAGCCACGCCCACGTTTCACCGAGGTGGTCCTCGACGACGCCGACGATGCCCCGCTCGGTCAGCAGTCCCAGCCGCATGGCGAGATACTGGGCCAGCGCCCCCGCCCCGGCGGAGAGGACGACGACCCAGAGGAGGCTGTAGCCGAACGCGCCGCCCGCGGTGACGAGGCTGGCTATCGTCGCCGGACCAGCGGCAATTGCCCCCGCGATCCAAGACGGCCCCATCGCCTCGACGTAGTCACCAATCGTGCCCTTGCTCACGGCCGAATTATCGACGGTCTCGGTCGAACTCATACCTCCGGCTTGGGTGAGGCCACCTGAAAACTCTGCCGACATATCTTTCGGTGGTATTCTGCAGTAATCCGGTCGCTGTATGGCGATTATTCGAGACTGGTGTTAATCGAGAGACACACCGGCCGCTCGGCGGAGGCAATGTCGAAAGCGGGACCGGCCGGTCAGAGGTCGACGGCTCCGAGGTCCGATTCCAGTTCCTCGACGTGGTCGTTGTACGCGTCGACAAAATCCGCGAACTGTGGGGCATATTCGCGGATGTCGGCTGCCGAGGGGGGCTCGTACTGCGAGAGGAGATAGAGCCCGCTGCTCCCGCCGACCCGGAGATACGACGCCCCGTCGGTGTCCCACTTCAGTTCCCAGCGCGTGCCCCCGATGCGGCTGGTGAAGGTCCCGTAGTCGCCGCCCTCGTAGCGCTGGAGTTCCCGCGCGATCTGGTCACAGATTTCACGGATTCGGCCGAGGACACGGTCCCGCTCGGCCACGACGCCGTCGGTCGTTGCGATGTCCGGGAACTCTGTCGACACATCATCGAGTACGCCGTCGAGCGACGCGACGTAGTCGTTGAACCCCGCCACGAAGGCGTCGTAGTCTGCGAGCGCGTCAGCCAGCGGCTCCGGCTCCGGTGGCTGTTTGGTCGAGATGACGTACGTGTCCGAGCCCCGCGAGGGCGAGAATCGGAGATACTCCAGGTCGCCGCCCTCGTATTTTACGGTCCACTCGCCGCGGTCGGTCTCGATATCCGCCTGTCCGTAGTCGCCGCCCTCCAGCCGGGCGAGCTGGTAGGCGACCTGTCCGGCGTGGTCGCGGACCGCCGCGACCAGTTCGTCACGCTGCTGTGCAACGGCCGTTGCGTCGGCGGGGTCCGCCGGTGGCCACTCAGTCACAGTAGACGGGAGCGCGGGGACGGCAATAACAGGCTCGGTCGGCTACTCGGACTCCAGTAGCGCGTCGTCGCCGTGGCGTTCTCGGAGCCTCTCGAAGTACTCGCGTTGCTCGTCGATATTCGGCGTCGACTCGGCGTACACGTCGGCGAAGAGGTCCGTCGGGTCCGCGGCGTGGGCCTCGGCGTTGTCGATAATCTCGCCGAGGCGCTCGTCGATGGTGTCGTCCATCACGTCGAGTTTCCTGTCGTCCAGTAGACTGCAGTTCCGGAGAAACGCTTCCATGCGGTCCAGCGGGTCGCGTTCGCGCCACTGCTCGACCTCCGCCTCGTCCCGGTACACGTCCGGGTCGTCGGCGGTCGTGTGCGCACCGAAGCGGTACTGGACGGCTTCGACGAAGATGGGCTCCTGCTCCCCGCCGTCGGCTCCCACAGCCCGCTCTCTGGCGGCTTCGGTGACGGTGTAGGTCGCAAGGGGGTCCATGCCGTCGACCTGCACGCCGTCGAAGCCGTAGGCGTCGGCTTTCTGCGCGAGCGTCTCGCTGGCGGTCTGGCGCTCCCGCGGCACGGAGATGGCCCACTGGTTGTTGTTACAGAAGAACACCGTCGGCGTCTCGAACACGCCCGCGAAGTTCATCGCCTCGTGGAAGTCTCCCTCGCTGGTGGCCCCGTCGCCGAAGTGGACGACGCCCGCTCGCTCGTCGCCATTTTTTCTCGCCGCCCACGACCACCCGACGGCGTGGGGCAGATGCGCGCCGATGGAGATGTTCAGCGGGAACACGTTCACGTCGCCGAGAGCGGCGTTACCCGCTTCGTGACCCATCCAGTAGAGAACGTACTCCCAGGGGAGCCCACGGGCGACGAGCGCGCCGTGTTCCCGGTACTGGTAGAAGATGGTGTCCTCGTCGGCCAGCGCGTACGTCGACCCGACCTGTGCCCCCTCTTGGCCCGCCAGCGATGAGTAGGTGCCGAGCCGACCCTGTCGCTGGAGGCTTATCATCCGCTCGTCGAACCGGCGGGCAAAGCGCATATCGCGGTACATCGACACCAGTTCCTCATCAGACAGGTCCGGGATGAGGTCCGGGTCGACGATCTCACCCTCTGAATCGAGCGCCTGTATACGGTCGTCAGGCGCTCGGTTGAGAACGTCCTGTGTCATTTCGTATTCTACCCTCGGAGAGGACCGTCAAAAAGCTGTGTTCGGCTCTGGTCAGTCAAGCCACTCCAGCACGCACCGACAATCTGGCCCGAGTATTCATGCCATTTCCGCCCAACATAGCCATGATGCTCGGCAAAGAGGGTCCGGAGGCAGACAGTGAGAGGGGGACACTCTGGCGAGAACACCACCTGTCGCCTACGCATGCGGTGCTCTGGACAGTCATCCTCGTCGCAACAGTCGGTGACGTCCTCCTGACGATGACCGGCCTCACGGTCGGCCTGCAGGAGGGCAACGTCGTCGTCAGCACGATGCTTGCGGAGTTCGGGCTGGCGGGCCTCTGGGTCGTGAAGTTCGGGGCGATGCTGTGGCTGGTCGCCGGGTGGCGACTGCTCTCCGAGCGCAACGCGACGGTCTTTCTCGCCCTGTTCGCAGTAGTGACGCTCGCGGTCGTCGCCTACAACTCAATCGCCATCCTGCAGTACCGCGGGATAATAACGGCCGCTGCAGGTATTTGAACGTCTGAGACCTTAGAATTCAGGAACACCGAGATTAAGTACCACTGGGTGTGACCACGGAGTAATGGATAGGCGTTCCTTCCTGACAGCGGCCGGCGCGGCGGTGTCGGTTTCGTCGGCCGGCTGTGCCGGGCTGGGCGGCGGTGGCGAGGAATCGAGCACGGACGAGTCGACGGGCACCGGGACGAGCACCAGCGACGCCGGGAGTGCCGACGAGACGCTGGTCGTCGGGACGTACAGCGCGTTCGTCGACTCGCCGTCGACGAGTCCGGGTGCGTGGGTGAAACAGCGCTTCGAGGAGGAGTTCGACGCCCGCCTGATCTGGCAGACGCCGAGCAACGAGGTCAACCACTACATCGAACGCCGCAACGCCGGCGTCGACATCGAGGCCGACATGTACCTCGGACTGAACACGGACCACCTCGTCCGGGTCGACGAGAATCTCGATGACGGGCTGTTCGCCGAGGTCGGCGACGTTGCCGGGCAGGACGACATCAAGCCGGGGTTACAGTTCGACCCCAACGGGCGGGCGATTCCCTACGACACCGGCTACATCAGCCTGGTGTTCGACGGCACAGCCACTACGGCACCCGAGACGTTCGACGGTCTGCTGGCCGAGGAACACGCTGGCGACCTCATCACGCAAAACCCCGCCAGTTCCGCGACCGGGCGGGCGTTCTTGCTGCACACAATCAAGCAGTTCGGCCCGGACGGCTATCTGGACTACTGGAGCGACCTGCAGGACAACGACGTTCGGGTGCTTGGCTCCTGGAGTGACGCATACAGCGCGTGGTCGGGCGGCGAAGCGCCGATGGTCGTCTCCTACTCCACCGACCAAGTGTTTGCCGACCAGAACGACGCCAACTTGGCGAAACACCAGATTCGCTTCCTGAACGACCAGGGCTACGCCAACCCCGAGGGGATGGCGGTCTTCGAGGGCGCGGACACGCCCGACCTCGCCCGGGAGTTCATGGGCTTCCTGTTGCGGCCGGAGATTCAGGGCGAAATCGCCGTCCGGAACGTCCAGTTCCCGGCGACGGAATCCGCCGAACTCCCCGCGGACTACGCCGAGCTCGCACAGGAGCCCCCGGAGCCGGTCACCTTCGGCTACGACGAACTCAAGGGTTCCGTCTCGGGCTGGATCTCCGACTGGGAACGGCAGTTCGCCTCGAACTAACGACCACGGACTGTGGCCCGAGATTCCGACGGCGGCGGAGACGGCGAGGCTGGCGGCAGTGGCGACGGCGTTCGGCGCCGCGCTATCCGCGACAGCGTCGAACGCCGCGCCCTCGTCGCGCTCGCGGCGGGGACCGTCGCCCTGCTGCTCGGCATCTTCTACTACCCGGTGGCGACGGTGTTCGTCGACAGCGTCCTCGTCGACGGCCGCCTGACAGCGCGGGTGTTCGTCTCGATACTCCGGGACCCGTTCTACCTCGGCGAGCCGGCGCGGGTGCTCGCCGGCGAGCCAGTCGGAGCCGTCATCGAGAGCGTCCGCTCGCCGGGCCGACGGCTGGGCGTCATCGGCTTCACGGCGTACCAGGCGGCGCTGTCGACGGTCGCCAGCGTTGCACTCGGTCTTCCGGCGGCGTATCTGCTGGCCCGCTACGAGTTCCCCGGCCGGCGGACGCTCCGGTCGCTGACCATCCTCCCGTTCGTCCTCCCGTCCATCATGGTCGCCGTCGGCTTCGTCGCCACGTTCGGACAGCGGGGGACGCTCAACGCCGTTCTCGGCGCGCTCGGCCTCGGGCCGGTCAATCTCCTGTTCACGCTCGAAGCCGTCGTCGTCGCCCACGCGTTCTACAACGCGCCGCTGGTGGCACGGGTGACGACCGCCGCCTGGGAGTCCGTCGACGCCAGCGCGGTCGAGACGGCCCGGAGCCTCGGCGCGAGCCCGCTCCGTGCGTTCCGCGACGTGGTCGCCCCGCAACTGTACCCGTCGGTGCTGATGGGCGGGGCGCTTACCTTCGTGTTCACCTTCAGCACGTTTCCCATCGTCCTCGCGCTGGGCGGCTTCCAGCTGGCGACCGTCGAAGTGTTCGTCTATCGGCTCATCCGCGATCTGGAGTACGCCGAAGCGGCCGCCCTCGCGCTCATCGAACTCGGCATCTCGCTGGGCCTGCTGTACGCGTATCTCCGGTACGAAGCCAAGCATACCGTCCGGTCGCGGGGAATTCGGCCGCTGCCGCGCCGGCCGCTGGTCCCGCCGTCGCTCTCGCCTCGCGAACTGCTCCCCAGAGTCGGGCTCGCCGCCTACGCCGTCGTCGCGCTGGCGGTGTTCGTCGCGCCGATAGCGAGCATGGTGCTGGCCAGCCTCAGCGGGCCGGAGGGGCTGACGCTGTCGAACTACCGGTTCCTCGTCGAGCGGCAGACGACCGGCGCGTCGTTCCAGGTTCAGCCGTGGGACGCCGTTCGGAACTCGCTGCTGTTCGGGGTCGCCTCCCTCGCCGTCGCCCTGCCGATGGGCGTCGTCGTGGCCGTGTTGACGACGCGGGACTACCGCGGCCGAAAGGTCGTCGACGCCGTCGCGATGGCGCCGCTCGCCGTATCGGGCATCGTCGTCGGCCTCGGCCTGCTCCGGGGCCTCGTTTTCGGTTTCGAAATCGGCGGCACCCGTCTCGCCGTCGGTGGCGGTCTCGCTATCATCGCCGCCCACGCCGTCGCTGGCTACCCGTTCGTCGTTCGGACGGTCGCGCCCGGCCTCGAAAGCATCGACCACACGCTGGTCGAATCGGCCCGCGCGCTCGGCGCGCCGCGTGCCAGAGCGCTGCTGGACATCGAACTGCCGCTCGTGTGGCCAGCCGTTATCGCTGGGGCCGCCTTCGCGTTCGCTATCTCTATCGGGGAGTTCTCGGCGACGATTGTGCTTGCCTCGGGGACGAACCAGTTCACGATGCCAATCGCCATCGAGCGGTTCATCGGTCGCCGCCTCGGTCCCGCGACAGCGATGGGTGTCGTTTTGCTCGTGGTTACCAGCGCGAGCTTCCTGCTCATCGACCGGCTGGGAGGTGACGACGTTGGGTTCTAAGGGACCCCGATCAGACAGTGCTGCCGTGAACCGGACTGCCCCGCCGGCGGTCGAACTCGACGGCGTCACCAGACGCTACGGCGAGACGACCGCCGTCTCCGACCTCTCGCTGTCGATTCAGGACGGCGAGTTCTTCACGCTGGTCGGTCCCTCCGGCTGTGGGAAAACGACGACACTCCGGCTTATCGCCGGGTTCGAAGACCCCACACAGGGCGAAGTCCGATTCGGCGGCACGTCAGCCACCGGCGTCCCGCCGGAGGACCGCGACGTGGGCGTCGTCTTCCAGAATTACGCGCTGTTCCCGCACATGACCGTCGGGGAGAACATCGCTTACGGACTCTCCTTCACCGACCCGCCGGGCGGCGGCAGCGACGAGGCCCGGGTGCGTGAGCTGCTTGAACTGGTGGACCTCGGCGGGATGGCTGACCGGGACCCCGACACGCTGTCCGGCGGTCAGCAACAGCGAGTAGCGATGGCCCGCGCACTGGCTCCCGGCCCCGACGTGCTCTTGCTCGATGAGCCGATGAGCGCCCTCGATGCGAAGCTCCGGGAACGGTTGCGTGTGCAGGTTCGCGAGATTCAGCAGGAGCTGGGTATTACGACGATTTATGTCACCCACGACCAGGAGGAGGCCCTGGCCGTGTCCGACCGCGTGGCAGTCATGCGCGACGGGACACCGGAACAGGTCGCGCCACCGCGGACCATCTACCGCGAGCCGGCGACTGAGTTCGTCGCCACCTTTGTCGGCGACAACAACGTTCTCAGTGGTGCGGTAACCGCGGTGCGGTCGACCGATGATGTCGGCGATTCTGGTGCTGAGAGTGGCCAACCCATCGCGGACGTGACGGTCGACGGGACGACGCTTGCAGTTGCTCTGGAAGGTGACGGCGACCCGGCGACAGTCTCGTCCGGGGACCAACTCACGTTCTGCGTTCGGCCGGAGCGGCTTGCTGTCGACGCCGACCGAAACGCGCTGACGGCGACCGTCACGAGCGCGGAGTTCCTCGGGGAGACCACGCGTGTGCACCTCGACTGGAAGGGCCGAGAACTCCTGTTGCGAGCCGAAGACCCGCCGACCGGCACCGTGACTGTCGGTTTTGCCCCGACAGACACCCACATCGTCGACAGGCAGTCGTAAGCTACCAATCCACACGCCGGCACCGGAATGAAGTCTGTTTTAACCCACCTGTGGCTATCGCCGATATCAGTATGACACGCGGTGCCGTCGCAACTGTTCGAAACGGGCGTATCGGAGCGTCTCGACAGGGCTGGCGGGAAGCACCGGTTCCAGACCAGAGCCACGCCAGAGTCCTGCCGGATAGGCGCGACGGGGGGCGGTGATGGTCGAGTTCGAACCCCGGCTTTTCGACGATATCGACCCGTCTGAGCGCCCGTCGCTGGGTGCCGCGCTCGTGCCGATTGCGGGAATGATCGTGTTCCTCAGTGTGGGCCTCATTGCCTTCGACTTGGACCCACAGTTCCCGCTGTTCTGGGGGATTGCCTTCACCGGCCTGTTCGCACGGTATCACCTCGGGCTGACGTGGGAAGACCTGTACGACGGGATCGCCAGCAGCCTGCTCATGGGCATGCGTGTGATTCTCATCATGTTCACCGTGTACGCGCTCATCGCGTCGTGGATTCAGGCGGGCACGATTCCCAGTCTTATGTACTTCGGGCTGGAGTTGTTCACACCGACGGTGTTTCTCCCGGTGGCGGCTATCCTCTCCGCGATCATCTCCTTCGCCGTTGGCTCCTCGTGGACGACGGCCGGGACGCTCGGGGTCGCGCTCATCGGTATCGGGTCGGGCCTGGGAATTTCCGAGCCGATGACTGCCGGCGCGATTCTCAGCGGGGCATACACGGGAGACAAGCAGTCTCCGCTCTCGGATACGACGAACCTGGCCGCCGCAGTGACAGACACGGACCTGTACGAACACATCAACGCGATGCGGGCCGGCACGCTCGTCGCGTTCACGATTGCCGTCCTCCTGTACGCCGGCCTCGGACTGCGGGCCGCTGGGGCCATTCCCTCGGACCGCGTTGCGTCCATTCAGGCGGCCATTGAAACCACGTACGTCGTCTCGCCGCTCGTATTTTTGCCGGTCGTCGTGACCTTTGGACTTGCGCTGCGTGGCATCCCCGCCCTGCCGACGCTCGGAACAGGCGTCTTCGCGGGCGTCGGGACCGCGATGCTCGTGCAGGGAACCGGATTCGGCGCTGCCTGGTCGGCGGCACAGTCCGGGACGGCCCCAGAAACAGGCATGGAACTCGTGAACGGACTCCTAGAGAGCGGCGGGCTGACCGGCGGCGCATGGATTGTGACGATCGCGATCGCCGCGCTCGCGCTGGGCGGGTTGCTCGAACGGGCCGGTGTGCTGGCGGTCCTTTCCCACCATCTCGGCCGACTCTGCCACAGCGTTGCGAGCCTCACGGGCGTGACCGCTGTGTCCGCCGTCTCGATGAATATCCTCGCGGCGGAACAGTACGTGAGTATCGTGGTCCCGGGGATGACGCTCGGGAATCTGTACAACGAACAGGGACTCGATAGTCAGAACCTCTCCCGGGCCATCGAAGCGTCGGGCACGACGACGAGTGCGCTTATTCCGTGGAGCAGCGGCGGGCTGTTCATGGCCGGCACGCTCGGGGTCCCGACGCTTGAATACGCACCGTACTACTTCTTTGGCTTCCTCTCGCCGCTCGTACTGCTGTTCATGGGGGTCACCGGCTGGCAGATTGTCTCTGCGGACCGAGCTGACGCCGACGAGACGGCCATGCAGTCCGGTGGCACTGGGTCGGTGACGGCTGGCGAGGACTAACGGCCCTGACCACCGACAGTAAGGGCAGGCTTCGGCGGCTCCGCGTGCGCGTGCGCGCGAAGCCCTGATAAGTGCACAGCCCTTACACGACATGATGACACCACAGAAGCCATCCGCTGACGGCGAGCAGGCTGCCGACGGTCGGGCGAGCGACGCAGGCCCGGCAGTCGACTACGAGACGGTGTCGGTTCCAGTGCTGGTCATCGGCGCTGGCGCTGCCGGGGCGCGGGTTGCCATCGGACTTGCCGAGAACGGTGTCGAGCCGCTGGTCATCGGCAAGCGGGACCACGGCGACGCCCACACGACGTGGGCGGCCGGCGGTATCAACGCCTCGCTGGGGTCGCTGGACCCCGAAGACGACTGGACCATCCATGCGGCGGATACGCTGGACGAAGGGCATTTCATCAACGATCCGAAAGCGGTCGAGCTAACCGCCAAGCACATGCCCGACCGCATCCGGGAACTCGACGACTGGGGGATGCCGTTCGACCGCACCGAAGACGGCAAGATAAATCAGCGGTACTTCGGCGCGCAGTCGTTCCGCCGGACCTGCTTCGTCGGCGACCGCACGGGCGAGGCGATGCTGGACACGCTCGTCGACAGGGCCCAGTCGCTCGAAATTCCCTACCGCGACAACGTGATGGTTACGCGCCTGCTCTCGGACGGCGACCGCGTCTACGGCGCGGCCGGCTACGACATGGAGAGCGGCGAGTTCATTCTCTTCGAATCGAACCACGTCGTCCTGGCGGCGGGTGGCTCCTCCGCACTGTACAACCGCCACTCCTCGCGCGACGAGGAGAACAACGGCGACGGCCCGGCGCTGGCGCTCGACGCCGGTGCGTCGCTGATGGACATGGAGTTCGTCCAGTTCCACCCGACGGGGATGGTCGGCGACCGCTACGGCGAGGACTGGGACGGCCGACTCGTCACCGAAGCGGTCCGCGGCGAGGGCGGTCGGTTGCTCAACGCCAAGGGCGAGCGGTTCATGGAGGAGTACTCCCCGGACCAGATGGAACTCGACGCGCGGGACGTGGTGGCCCGCGCCATCGCACAGGAACTCCGCGAAGGCCGTGGAACGGAGAACGGCGGCGTCTATCTGGATATCTCCCATCGTGACGACGAGTACATCAAATCGCGGCTCCCGCGGATGTACGAGCGGTTCATGGACCTCGGCGTCGACATCACAGAGAAGCCAATGGAAGTCGCGCCAACAGCCCACTATTCGATGGGTGGCGTCGATATCGACTTCGAGACCGGGGAAACCGGCGTTGGTGGACTCTACGCTGTCGGTGAGACAGTCGCAGGCGTTCACGGTGCGAACCGCCTCGGCGGGAACTCACTTGCGGAGACGGTCGCCATCGGAGCGCTCGTCGGCGACCACGTCGCGGCGCAGGTAACAGATGACGACCGCGACGACGCCCTGCCGGACGGACAGCGTGCCGTCGCCGAGCGCGAGTTCCGGTCGCTGCGGGAACTGGCAGCCTCGGACGGCGATGAGACTCCCGAACAACTCCTCGCGGACCTCGGCGACTTGCTGTGGGAGCATGCCGGCATCCTCCGCACCGAGGACTCGCTGTCGGCCGGGCTGGAGAAACTTCGGGACCTGCGCGAGCGGACGGGGGACATCGGCGTCGACGGCGACCGAACCAGCCTGTCGTTCGAACTCGCTGTCGACCTTTCGTTCAGCCTCACGGTCGCTGAGGCGTTGCTGTTGAGCGCGCGCGAGCGCGACGAGTCACGCGGCGCACACTACCGCACCGACGCCTCCGACGTGGACCCCGACTGGCGGAGAAACATCCTCGTGAACCGCGGCGACACCGGGCTCGAACTGACGACTCGCGGCGTCGGCGAGCCGAGCGACGAAGTCAGCGAGGCAGTCGATGTCGGCTACGAACTCGACTACCACCACCTCGAATAGGCCGGTCCGTTACGCAGTCTGTTCGCGATTGTTTTGTTAATCCCGGTAGGCGCAGTGGAAGCCGGCGACCTGCTGGTAGAACGTCGGAATCACGTCTGTTCTAAGGTCCGCATCAGGGTCGTCCGCGAACTCTTGACGCGTGAACTCACGCGCGTCTTCGATGGCCGCGTCGACGTGCGGCGGAACTCCGGGTTCGTCAATCGTACCGATGTAGGCCCAAATGAACGCCGCCTCCAGCGTGTCGAAAAACTCCGGGGTCGGTTCGAACGTGGGTTCGCCGTCCGCCGCGATTCGGTTGTACGTCCGGCTGATGAGGACGCTGCCGTCCTTGAGGCCGTGATCGGCAAACGACTCCGTGGTCGTACACTCCTCGTCCTTGTCGTGGTCGCGTGCAGTATCGCTTGACATACGTTAACAGAGTGTCGGTAACTGAAAGTAATCAGCTGGAGTGTGTCCCGACACGGCACACTCCAGGTGGCTTTTTATGTCACCGAGATTCAAGACGGTCCCCGCCGACGCTCTATTCACTGTGGCACCGACTCGCCGGACCGTCCTCGCCAGCGGTGGTCCCGCACTCGGGAGTCTCACCGCCGTTTCAGGCTGTCTGGGTGCCGGCGACGCGGACGTGTCGTGTCCGCCCTCAGTCCCGACCGACGCGTCGCTGCGCATCGGCTTCGTCGGCGATGTCATGCTGGGCCGGAGCGTCGACGAACGCTGGCGCGATGCCCCCGACGGACCGACCGCCGTCTGGGGGTCGATGCTCGACCGGCTCCAGTCGCTCGATGGGCTGGTGGCGAACCTCGAATGCTGTCTCTCGGACCGTGGCGAACCGCGGCCCGGCCGTAGGTTCCACTTCCGAGCGAGCCCGGGATGGGCCGTACCCGCGCTAGACCGCGTCGGCGTCTCGTGTGTCGGACTGGCGAACAACCACCTGCTCGATTTCGGCCCGGCAGCGCTCGTGGACACGCCGACCCACCTCGCCGACGCTGGCATCGCCTCAGCCGGGGCTGGGGCCGGTAGAAAGACGGCATTCGAGCCAGCAACCGTCGAAATCGGCGGTCTCTCTGTCGCCGTCGTGGCCGTCACTGACCAGTCGCCCAGCTACGCCGCCGGACGGGACAGCCCCGGCACGGCCTACGCACCGCTTGACCCGAGCCACCCGCTGACTCGCCGCCGCGTCGGGAGCGCGCTGGCGGCGGCTCGCGACGCCGACCCGGACCTGCTCGTCGCCACTACCCACTGGGGACCAAACTGGGTGACAGAGCCAGCCGAAACACAGCAGGCGTTCGCCCGCTGGCTGATTGACAACGGGGCCGACGTGGTCCACGGCCACAGCGCCCACGTTATTCAGGGGATCGAGGTGTATCGCGGTCGCCCCATCATGTACGACACCGGCAACTTCGTCGACGACTACGCGGTCAAGGACGGCTATCGCAACGACCGGAGCTTCCTGTTCGAACTGCACATCGAGGCCGGGCAGCTGGCCGCGCTCGAACTCACGCCGGTCGAGAACGCGTACACGCAGGTCAGACGCGCCGACAGCGCGGTAGCGGCGTGGCTTCGTGAGACAGTACGAGAGCGCTCTCGGCCCTTCGGAACAGCTATCGACCGTATCGACCGTGCCGGCCGTAGACTCCGGATTCCGCTGTCGTGTCCGGCATAACATCTGTTGTGTGTTTCCGACTTGGTGCGGGTTCGGCTGCTACCTATCAACAGCCACAACCGCGGCCATTATTTCGTCGACGAGCCGTGGGCTGTACGTCCAGAGGCCCCGGAACGGGCCATCATCCGTTTCTTCGGCGACAAGCGCACACTTGTTCTGGTTGTCACCGGCAGCGTCGAATGCCAGCAACCACACCTGTTCGAGGGCGGTGCCTGTGAGCGGATGGAAGGTAATGCCGCAACTCGGCGGCTCCCAGTCGTCCTGTCCGTAGACGTGGATATCGAGGGTCGTGTCGCTGGCAAGCGTCTCATACCGGGCGCGCTGAGAGCGGAAGATCGACAGCGACTGGAAGCTCACTCGAAGGGTACCTTCCCCGACACGGTAGGCTCTGTCCTCGAACTCGTGGGACGTTTCAAGCAACTGTGCCGGCGTGAGCGATGATAGGAGTGTGTTCGCAAGCGCCGAGTAGAGAAGCTGTCTGCCCGGGTCACTGTCAGGCGGTCCGCTATCGCCGGAACGGACCGTCGGCTTGCACAGAAATGCCTGCAGCGCGGTGAGGGGGATTGCCTCGGCGAACACGCCGTCCCGACGGATGACGGCAAACGCATCTTGCTGGCCGGTCGGGAGCCTCCGCCAAGTGGCGGTGAGACCCTGGCTTTCGAGACGCTCAACCACAGCGGTCGCTTCGGACGGGCCATACACAGTCACCGCTACGTCCGAGCGCTCGAACCGTCGAAGAAGCGTGCTGACTGTCATCGCCTCTCGTCAGTCTCCGCGGTCTGTCCCACCATCCAGATCGATTATCGTTGCAAGAACCTCGGTCGCTGAGGGCGGCAGCGACACCAGCGTCGCGGTCTGCTGGTCAGCATCGTAGCTAACAATGCCAGCGTCATCGAGAACCGAGAGGTGGCGGTGGTGGAGCGACGTGCGGGTATCGTCCCAGTTGCAGGCGTCGGTGGCTCGCCCACGCGCTTTCGTCCAGCCTATGACCACATCAGTGAGTTCCGCGAGCGAGGCCGAGTCGTGTTCGGTGAGGTAAGTGTATATCATCCGCCGGGGCTCGGCTGCCAGCGCCCGTAATAGCGTATCGAGTCGCTCGGACGTGAGTCCCGGCGTCTCCGCAGGCTGTTCGTGCTGATCCATGTCAAACAATTATCCACTCTCAGTATTAACGTCATTGGCCGCTGGGTAATCGCAGATGTGACGGAATCCATTTACGTGTCAGTGCCGTCTAAAACGTATGAACTACGAGTCCGCCCTACAGCGTGCGTATGACGTGCTACCAGACCAGCCCCGGGAAGCCGGTGAACGGCTCTCGATTCCGGACCCCGAAGGCCAAACTGACGGTGCGTTCACACGCCTGACAAACTTGGAGGCAGTCGCTGACGCCGTCTCGCGGGACGCCCAGCACCTCCACCGAGCCATCCAGCGCGAGTTCGGGACCAACGGCCAGTTCGACGGCGGCGAAGCCCGCTACAACGGGTCGTTCGACACCGCTGATTTCGAGGCCGCTATCGACGCGTACGTCGCCGAATACGTCACCTGTTCCGAGTGTGGCCTGCCCGACACCGTCCTCAAGAACGAGGACGGCGTCGACATGCTGCGCTGTCAGGCCTGTGGTGCGTTCCGCCCGGTCGCCAAGGGCGCGAGTTCGAACACCCAGCAGGACCGACCCACGCTCGAAGAGGGCGAGACCTACGAGGTCAAGATTACCGGCACGGGCCGCGAGGGCGACGGCGTCGCCGAGAAAGGGAAGTACACCATCTTCGTCTCCGGAGCGCGAGAAGGGCAGGTCGTCGACGCCTACATCGAGAGCATCAGCGGCACGCTGGCGTTCGGTCGCGTTCAGTAGACCGTTCACCGGACGGGAGACACCACAGAAAGCATTTATTTCGCCTGCTCAGTGCCGTAGTATGCTCGATAACCACGGCGAGGCGGGCCTGTACGCCGTCGCAGTACTAGCGCTCGCGCTCCGGAAACCCTGGAGCCGCTGGGTCGGCGTCGTCGCGTTCGGCGGTATCGCCGTCGTCCAGTTGCTCCCCCTCGTGACGGGCGCCACGTTCGCGATGCCACTCGCGGGCGTCCTCCTCGCTACCGGGTGTGCGCTGTACCTTCTGCTGGCGGGTGAAGCGTTCGAGACGGCTGACGACGCCCGGGCGCTGACCGAGGACACGAACCCCCACGAGTTCGTCCGGTGAAGCCCACTCAGTCGCCGTTCCAGAGATCCGTCGAGAGGTATCGTTCGCCGGTGTCCGGCAGAACGACGACCACCGTCTCGTCGGGATTCTCGGTGGCGTACTCCGCGGCCGCGTGTAGCGCTGCGCCCGACGAGATACCGACCATGATGCCCTCTTCACTGGCGAGTCGTCGGGCCGCGTCGGTGGAGGCCGCCTTGCTCGCGGTCCGCACCTCGTCGATGAGGTCACGCCGGAGAACGTCCGGAACAAACCCGGGCCCGATGCCCTGGATGTCGTGGCTGTCCGGGTCATCTGCCGAGAGCAGTTGCGACTGTTCCGGCTCGACGGCGACCGAGGTGAGGTCCGTACCGACCTCCTCCTTGATGTACTCCGAGATGCCGGTGATCGTCCCGCCGGTCCCGACACCGGCGACGACGGCGTCCACGTCACCGCCCGTATCCGACCAGATCTCCGGCCCCGTCGTCTCGCGGTGGGCGCGCGGGTTCGCCTCGTTCTCAAACTGCCGGGCGCGGACGGTGCCAGGGGCGTCTGCGAGTTCGTTCGCCCGCTCGATAGCGCCGCTCATTCCGTCGTCGGCCGGCGTGAGTTCGAGGTCTGCGCCCAGCCCCGACAGCAACTGCCGGCGCTCCTCGCTCATCGACTCTGGCATCGTCAGCACGCAGTCGTACCCCCGTGCAGCGCAGACAGCGGCCAGTCCGATACCGGTGTTACCGCTGGTCGCCTCGACGACCGTCCCGTCGTCGGCGAGAGCCCCGGACTCCGCGGCCGCCTCGACCATGTACAGCGCGATGCGGTCCTTCACCGAGTAGGGGTTTGCCGCTTCGACCTTCCCGAGTAGGTTGTCTGCGAAGCCGTCGAGACAGACCAGCGGCGTATCGCCGATAAGGTCGGTCACGCTGGCCGCGACAGTGCCGTCGTCATCTCGCTGGGCGTACGACTGCATACATCGGGAGAAGGCCAGTGGCCCCCGTAACGGAGTACCCAGAATACTGTGGGTTGAAGACATTCACTCGATTCCGAGTCTCCAGAAGCTTATGTCGGCCCCGTCCGATGTGTCCAGTAATGCCCGAGATTACCGTCTCAGAAGGCCTGTACCGACAGCTATCCGCCGCGGAAAATCAGGTCGACGAAGAGACGCTCTGGAAAATGCTGCACCAGTTCAAGCGCCAGAACACGCCAAGCGAGTAACGCCGTCATCACCCGGCCGGTTCGATGAGTTCCGGCGAGTCGTTGGCCGGACTGTTGACCGCTGACGAAACCGGATAGGTCTGCATGGGGGCGTCGTACGGGTCAAGCAGTGCCGATACGTCACCGGCGCTACCCCGGAGCCACGTCGACTCCTCATCGGGGTCGAGGATGACGGCCATCCGGTGATGGAGGTCAGCGACGGCCTCGTTTGGCTCGGTTGTCACTATCGTGAACGACTCGACGAGATCGTCTTCGCCGCCCGAATCGTCGCCGCTTGCACCAAACTCACCTAGTCCGGCCTGGCGCTGTGGCGGCTCCCACCGCTCGTACAGCCCCGCCATCGCGAACAGGTCGTCGTCCGGCAGCGCCACGCGATACGGTTGCTTGCCGTCGCTCGTCTCGACCCACTCGTAGAATCCATCAGCGGGAACCAGACAGCGCCGGGACTCGTAGGCCTCAGCGAACGAGCGTTTTTTCGACAGGGTCTCGGCGCGGGCGTTGATGTGCCCGTGGTCCGTTCGGCTGTCTGCCCAGTTCGGAATCAGTCCCCACTCTAGCCGCTGGATGGTGCTGGGCGACTCGCCGGTGATGACTGGCAGGTCCTGACTCGGAGCGGCGTTGTATCGCGGCTCGTAGTCGAAGGAAAACTCGGCGTCGAACCGCGTCTCAATTTCCTCGCGGGGAGAGAACAAACTGTAGCGGCCACACATGACCTGCTTTTGGCGTTCTCACTGGATAAATCCACTACTCGCTCATCCACTCGCTCGCCTGTGGCTCCGTCGGGTCGGTCCTGACCTCGACGAGCGTCGGCGCGTCCGTCTGCACCGCTTCGCGAACCGCCGTGTGGATTTCGGACGGCGTGTCGGCCTGCATGGCTTCCATCCCCATTCCGGCAGCGACAGTTCCGAAGTCAATCGGCGTCGTGTCCCATCCGTATGCCTGCTGGTCGAGGTCGTAGCTGCGCCCGGCCTCCTCGCTGATAATCGCGTAATCGTCGTTGTTGAGGACGACGACGGTGATCGGGAGGTCCTCTGCGACCGCAGTATGGAGTTCGTGTACGCACATCATGAGACCGCCATCACCAGTCAGCGCAACGACGGGCGTGTCCGGGTTCGCTAGCTGTGCTCCAATCGCCGACGGCAGTCCCGTCCCCATCGTCGCCCACGACCCGGGGTTGACGTAGCTGCGTGGCCCGTGCGCCTCAAACGTATTCAGCGCCCAGACGCGGAACCCCCCGGCATCGACGGCCGTGATAGCATCAGAAGGAAGTGCGTCTCGAAGGATTTGCAACACGTGGACGGAGGTCAGCGGCGGTTCCGAATCCACGAGTGGGTCGATTCGACGTGCAGTGGCAGCACGGACAGCCTGTGCGCGTTCAGTGCCGTCCGCCTTCGAGGCGGGAGCGGTGTCAGCCGCCGCAATTTTGTCCTCAATCGCCGCCATCGTCTCTGCGGCATCCGCGAGGATACCGACGGTCGGATTATAGCCCGTTCCGAGGTCGTCAGCGTCCATGGTGACGTGAACGAGCGTCTCAGGCAGTTCGACGGACCACCCGCGTGTCCCGTGTGCGTCAAGGTCGGACCCGACGGCGAGCACGGCATCGGCGTCGGCGAGGCAGTCCAGTAGCTCTGGGCTCGCGCTTCCGGCCAACACGCCGGCGCTGAGGGCGTGGTCCTCGGGGAGCACGCCTTTACCCTTGTACGTCGTCACGACGGGTGCAGCAAGCCGCTCGGCGAGGCTTCGGAGCGCCGACGAGCCGTCCGCCACTCGCACACCGCCGCCGGCCAGAATAAGCGGCCGCTCGGCCGCGAGCAGGTGCTCGGCGGCTGTCGAAACTTCCTGTTCCGGAACGGTGCTTGCGGACGGAGCCGAAGGTGTGCCTGCACCAGCGAGCGGCACGTCCATCTGCAGATAATTCTTGGGGATTCCGACCCTGACTGGCCCCTTTGGGGGTGTTTGAGCGACCTGCACCGCCCGGTCAATCGTCGCCGCTGTCGTTTCGGGGTTTTTCAGCAGTATGTTCTCTTTAACGACGTTGTCGTAGGTGTCCGGTGGGGTTTCGTGAATCGCATCACCGCCCCGGAGCGTCGGCTCGGTTTCGATAGCGAAATGCACCAGTGGCGTGCAGTCGTTCAGCGCGTTTTTCAGGCCGTTCATCGCGTTCATATCGCCGGGGCCGGGGACGACGACAGTACTCGCTATCTCTCCGCTCGTCTCTGCATAGCCCCAGGCCTGGTGTGAGACCGCAGTTTCGTGTCGTGCCACGACAAAGCGGATATCGTCTCGCTTGCCGATGGCTTCGTTCAGCGGGAGGGACTGCTTTCCGGGGATTCCAAAGACGGTATCGATACCGTTCGCGACGAGACGGTCTACCACCGCCAGACTAACGCGCATACTGATTCCTCACGCGTACCTCAAGTCACGCTCATGACTTTAGTTCGCCGCCGGCCATGCTAGACCGCGTGGGGGTACCACAGCCACGAGGCGGGCAGAGACAACCGAGGGCTGCACGGCCCGCGAATTTAAATCCGACAGCGCCCAATTACGTGACAGATGACCACGGACCCCTCGTTCAGCATCCCCGCACACCCACAGCGGCGCTTTCCACACGGGAACGGGGTCGAATACGAGGGCGGGACGGAGTTCCGACTCATCCCGGAACAGGAGCGGGCAACGCCAGCCCTCGCCGAGACGGTCGCCAATATGCTTGAGGCTGGGCCCTACCGCTTCGGTGATTTCCACGACCTGCCGATGCCGCTGTGGCTGGTCCGCGACGAGGAGACGACCGATGTGTTCCGCGTCGCAGTCCGAGACGGGACGGTGCGACTGCACGTCCTGCCCACCACGGAGTCTGCCGGGCTACAGCGCTTCTTCGAGCGCCTGTGTGAAACCTGCACAGAGGGGTCGTGGACGGTGCAGCGACACGTCGACGGGCAGTAGCCGGACGGCCGAGAGAGTGCAGACCCAAAACCGTCTTACACACCTGCCTCCATGTGTTCGCCATGACCGTCTCTCGCGAAGTCGAGCTAGAGGGCCACATCATCGACTCCGGGATGATGCAGTCCTGTTTCGGCATCATCATGGACCTGGGCGGCTCTTTCTCCGTTCAGGAGTTCGATATCGGCCGTCACAAAGACGAGGAGTCATACGCCCGGATGCTCGTCGAGGCCGACGACGAAGACCAGCTCCAGTCGATTGTCCACGAACTCCACCAGCACGGCGTCAACCCCTCGGACCCGAAAGACGCCACGCTCGTCCCCGCGCCCGACGACCAGGTCGTCCCGCATGGCTTCTACTCGACGACGAACCACCCCACATACATCCGTCACGACGGCGAGTGGGTCGAAGTCGAGGACATGGAGATGGACTGCGCCGTCGTTGTCGAGGACGGCGACTCCACTCGGGCCTACACCAAGGTCCTCAACGCTATCGAAGAGGGCGATCTGGTCGTCACCGACGAAACCGGCATCAAGGTCCAGCCGCCGGAGCGGCCCCGTGACGCCGGTGGCGCGTTCGGCTTCATGCAGGGCGGCGTCTCCTCGGAGCGTCCCTCGGAGTCGACCATCCGCAAGATAGCCAACGCCATCCGCGAGACGAAAAAGGAGGGCGGCAAAGTGCTTGCCGTCTGTGGCCCGGCGCTCATCCACTCCGGCGCGCGAGAGGACCTCGCGCGGCTCGTCCGCGAGGGCTACGTCGACATGCTGTCTGCCGGCAACGGCTTCGCCGTCCACGACATCGAACGAGACATCTACGGCACGTCGCTCGGGATGGACACCGAGAGCTTGGACCACCCCCGCCACGGCCACAAGCACCACATCTACACCATCAGCGAGGTCATCCGCGAGGGCGGCATCGAGGCGGCCGTCGAGTCGGGGACCATCGAGTCCGGCGTCATGTACGAGTGCGTCGACAACGACCGCCCGTTCGTGCTGGCCGGGTCCATCCGCGACGACGGCCCGCTGCCCGACACCATCACCGACGCCGTCGAGGCCCAGAACGCCATCCGCGAGCAGGCCCACGAGGCCGACATGGTGCTGATGCTCTCGACGCTGCTGCACTCGGTCGCCGTCGGGAACTGCCTGCCGTCGACGACGCGGGTCGTCTGCGTCGACATCAACCCCGCGACGGTCACGCAACTCCTCGACCGCGGCTCCGCGCAGGCCGTCGGGATGGTGACGGACATCGGTACGTTCGTCCCGATTCTGGCCGAGCAGTTGCTCGACGAGGAGTAGCGCGACCACGAGCAGAGCGAGTGGTCGACTTTTTCGCCCACGTTTTTCAAGGAGCGGTCGCGGCCGGCGGGCGCGACCCGACGCCGAAAAAGGTGGATTGCGGACGTTCGTCCCGATTCTGGCCGAGCAGTTGCTCGGCGAGGACTAACGTAGCCGCGGCGTCCGCCGTTATCACGCGTCGGTTTCTCGCGAGATGCTTATTACTCCCCGTCCGATACTCCTTCTATGTCCTCTTTCGAGCGGCAGTTCACGCAGCTTTCTAGCGGTATCTCTGGCCTTGATTCGCTTCTCAGGGGTGGACTGGTCGAAGGGCGACTCTATCTCGTTATCGGGCCGCCCGGAACCGGTAAAACACTGCTGGGCACGCAGTTTCTCGAAGCAGGGCTTGAGGCCGGCGACGACGTGCTGTTCATCCACGCCGAGGAGTCGGCCACGGACCTGCTTGCCAACACCGCCGAACTCGGCATCGACATCAGCGAGGCGACGTTTCTCGACGTCGGCCCCGACTCGGAGTTCTTCGAGGAGGCCGAGTCGTACGACGTGGTCAAGCCGCGGGATGTCGAAGACGGCCACCTGATTTCCGACATCCGCGAGACCATCGAGACGGTCGACCCGGACCGCGTTCTCATCGACCCGATAACGCACTTCCAGTACCTCGAACCGACCGAGTACCAGTTCCGCAAGCGCGTCATCTCCTTCGCACGCTTTCTGCAGGACAGGGAGACGACCGTGCTGGCGACCAAGACGCCAAGCAATCAGATGGACAGCCAGCTCAGGTCACTCAGCGACGGCATCATTTCGCTCAGCTACGGCGACGAGAAGGCAGGGCGGCGGATTCGACTGCGAAAACATCGCGGTATCGGCCAGCAGGACGGCTCACACGGGATGGAAATCCGCGAGTCCGGCGTCGAGGTCTACCCGGCGCTCGAACCGGAACAGCGGACGCGGTCGTTCGACCCAACGCAGTTTTCCGCCGGGATACCGGAACTGGACTCGCTGCTCGACGGCGGACTCGAACGCGGGACGGTGACGATTCTCAGCGGCCCCTCCGGCGTCGGCAAGTCGACGACGGCGACGGAGTTCCTCGCCTCCGCAGCGGCGGACGGGTCCCCGGCGCTCGCTTACCTGTTCGACGAATCAATCGACACGTTCACGCACCGCTGTGAGACGTTCGGGATGCCGCTCTCGCGATTGCGTGAGGACGGAACACTGCTCGTCGAGGAGGTCGAGTCGCTGGCGCTGTCACCCGAGGAGTTCGCCAACCGCGTCAAGACCCAGGCCGAGGAGCGTGGAGCCGAACTCGTCGTAATCGACGGCATCGCGGGCTACAAGAACGCGATCAAGCACGGACATGACGACGTGGAACTGCGCCGGCGGCTCCACGCCCTGACACAGCATCTCACGCGCAGGAACACCGCAGTAATTCTGATCGACCAGCGCAGGGATGTGACGGGCCTGCGCGAACCGACGAGCGAGAACGTCAGCTACCTCGCTGACAACATCCTCTTTGAGAACTACATCGAGGTCGAGGGCGAACTCCAGCGCGTCGTCGGCGCGCTGAAAAAGCGCGTCGGCGGGTTCGAGGCGGTCCCGCGCCGCTTCGAGATAACCGCCGACGGCCTGCAGGTCGGTGACCCCGTCTCAGGGATGCACGGCGTGTTCGAGGGCGTTCCTGAACAGCACGGAGACAGCGACGGACGCTCGCCCACTCGCTAACTACTGATGGCTGACATCCAGTTACTACTAGCTGGCGACGGCAATCGGGAGGCACTCGCCTCCGTCGTCGCCGAACACCACACGCCGCTCACGGACGACGAATTCCAGGAGGCCGACCTCCACATTGTCGACGAGTCATCGTTTCCAAAGTACAGAGCGGCGATAGAGGCGTACAAACACCGGGCAGATCCGGTGTTCTGTCCCGTGATTCTGGTCCGCCGCGAGAGGTCCCGAGCAAGGGTTGACCTCCCAGACATCGACGCTGCCGAGCAGCCACTCGTCGTGAACGACATCGTGACAGCACCGATTGACACGCAGGCGCTCTTTCGAACCATCGTGAACCTCCTCGCGCGCCGGCGTCGCACTGAGGACCTCGTCGAGGACCTCAGAGAGCAGAACAACGAACTCCGGCGGTTCAGAAACGCCGTCGAACACGCGGGCCACGCGATTCTGATAACGAACACGAACGGTATTATCGAGTACGTTAATCCCGCGTTCGAGGAACTCACCGGGTTTAGCGCGGACGAGGCAATCGGCCGAACGCCGCGGATACTCAAATCCGGCGAACAGGGCGAACAGTTCTACGAACGGCTCTGGGACACGATCTGTCGCGGCGAGGTCTGGACGAGCGAGATCGTAAACGAGCGAAAGTCCGGTGAGCGGTTCATCATCAACCAGACCATCGCCCCGATTCAGGATGCGGATGGAACGATTCAGGGATTTGTCGGGATGCAGGACGAAATCACTGGTCGTCGGCTGCGCGAGCAACAACTCACCGTCTTTCATCGGATTCTCAGGCACAATCTCCGGAACAACGGCACGACGATCAGCGGGCGCGCAGATATCCTGTCAGAGTTAGTCGAGGACGACGACGCTCTTGGCCATCTTGAGACGATCAAAGCGAACGTACAGTCCCTGCTCGATATCAGCGAGAAAGCCCACCATGTCCAGGAACTGCTCGCGGACTCGCTGACCAACGATGTCGAACGGGAACTCGAAGACGTGCTCAGTGACATCACGGACGGGCTGGCCGCAGCGTACCCCGACGCCGAGTTCGTCGTCGAAAGCGGCTCCGAGCCGCCGACGATAGACGCAAAGGTCGTCCCGGCGTTGCAGGAACTCATCGAGAACGGTATCAAGCACTCGGACGCCTCGGCACCGCGGGTCGACGTCCGGACGGAGCGCAACGGCTCGACAGCAACGGTGACGATTGCGGACAACGGACCGGGGATCCCAGATCAAGAGCGGCGGGTCATCGAAGCCGCAGACGAAAAGCCGCTCGAACACGGGTCCGGGCTCGGACTGTGGTTCGCGTACTGGCTTATCAGCTACGTCGGTGGCGATATCGACATCCAGACCGATGGTGACGGGACCAGAATCGCCGTGACTATCCCCGTTCGGTGACCGCGGGCGTCAGATAGCGACCCATGCCAGCACAATGATAGCAGCCCCGACCGCCGTTGAGCCGACGGCGTGCGTCCGGAGTTCGTCGAGGAGGTCGTGGGAGTGGTCGTGGAGTTCACAGACTTCGTCAATTTCGCTGCCGGCTTCGCAGTTCGGAAGGAAATCCATCGCGACGTGGAGGAAGATGCCGGCGGCGAACCCGAAGATGACTGCGTTGAGGAGCGCAGACTCCGGAACCGGAAGCAGCGCGGACGGGATCGCCGTCAGACCGACGCCGGCCGCGGGAAGCAACAGTGCCGTGGCGGACTTGTCGCTACGTCCGAGTCGCCGGGCGGCGGCGTAGCCGGCCGGCCCTTTGTGCGAGACGATAGCAAGCCCGAGCAGGATACCCAGCTCCGGCATTGAGGCGTAGACCAGCCCGATGACCAGCCCGGCCGAAAGCGCGTGGGCCGCGATAGCCAGTGTCGTCATGTCGAAGGACGTTTCGACGTGGGTGAGCCGGTGACCGATGGTGTGGGTGCCGTAGCCGACGACCAGTCCGGCGGCGATACCGACGCCGCCGATTCGCGCAGCACCGGCTTGCCCGCCAAGCCCCATCGCCTGCGGGACCAGGAACATGGCTGCCGACGTGACCATTGCCCCGCTCGCGAGCCCGTAGCCCCAGACCAGTCGGTAGGGATTCGTTTCGTCGGCCCGCGCACCGAGCCACGCGCCCAATGCCATTGCAACGAACGCAACCCAGGAGATAACGAGTACTTTGCTCGCTCCGCCAGTGACTGCGACAGCCGACAGGATCAGCAGGCCGGCGACGCTCGCGAGGCCAGTCGCGGACACACTGCCAGTGTTATTAAAAATCGGGTTTGAGTTAATAGACATTATCTACAATCACCGGCCTATTGCTAATAAACCCATCGATGGCGGTTATCGGGTCGCTGACCGATAGTCGCCCCAGTCAAGGACACTGGAGTCCAGCGCGGTCGGGTCCGCTTCGCGGAGTGCCCAGAGAACCATTTCGGCGACTGACTCCGGGTCACGACCGCCGTCACCGGAGAGGTCCGTCGCGACCTGTCCGGGGTCGACTGCACCGACCGGCGTATCGAGGTCAGCCGCGAACCCGCGGGCGACAGCCTCCGCAGCAGCCTTCGAAACGGCGTAGGAGCCGTACCCGGGCATCCCCTCGCGGGCGACGACGCCCGTGGGGACGACAATGCGGGCGTCGGGACCGAGGTGCGGAACGGCTTCGCGAATCGTCGAGAACACGCCGCGGGCGTTCGTCCGGAGGTGGTCGTCGAAGGCGGCGTAGGACTCCTCGGTAAGCGGTGTCTCGCCGGCGGTGCCGTGGTAGACGCCGGCGTTGGCGACGACGTACTGTATTGCACCGTTGCCGGCGCGCGTGGCAGTTTCGAACAGCCGTTCCACGTCGTACTCGTCGCGCACGTCCGTCCGAATCGCAGTCACGGAGCCGCCAGCGTCCCGGATGTCGGTTGCGACCGCGTCGAGCGCCTCGGCGTCACGAGCGCAGATGACCGTCTGTGCGCCCGCATCCGCTACCGCGTGGGCTATCTGCTCGCCGATGCCTCTACTCGCACCCGTGACGACAGCGGTTGCGCTGTCCATCGCTGGGACCATAGCGGGGGTACCGCTGCCAGCCACAAGGTCGTTGCTCTCACCCTCGGTTGGGTGGGAGCGGTAGTCTCTTGTCGAACGCCCGCTACCGACCGGGCATGGACATCACCATTGCCGAGTCGACGGTCGAGGGGACGGCGCAAGCGCCGCCGTCGAAGAGCTACACGCACCGGGCGGTGCTGGCCGCGGGCTACGCCGGCGGCGCGGTCGTCCGCGACCCGCTCGTGAGCGCGGACACGAAAGCCACGATGCGCGCAGTCGAGGCCTACGGGGGCAGCGTCTCGCTGGCCGAAGACGAATCGTCGGTCGAGGTGACGGGCTTCGACGGCCGGCCGGAGACCCCGGACGACGTCATCGACTGTGCCAACAGCGGGACGACGATGCGACTCGTCACCGCGACGGCTGCGCTGCAGGACGATCTCACAGTGCTGACCGGCGACGAGTCCCTCCGGTCGCGCCCGCAGGGGCCGCTGCTCGACGCCATCGAACAGCTGGGCGGCGACGCCGAGTCGACCCGCCGGAACGGGCAGGCCCCGCTGGTGGTCGGGGGCGGCGTCGACGGCGGCGCGGTCGAAATCCCTGGCGACGTCTCCTCTCAGTACATCACGGCCCTGCTGATGGCCGGGGCCGTTTCGCCGGAGGGCATCGACGTGGACCTGACGACCGAGCTGAAGTCGTCGCCGTACGTCGATATCACGCTTGAGGTGCTTGCCGACTTCGGCGTCGACGCCGCGAAGACCGACGCCGGGTTCACCGTCGAGGGCGGCCAGTCCTACGCGCCGACCGGCGGCGAGTACAGCGTCCCCGGCGACTTCTCGTCGATGAGCTACCTGCTCGCGGCCGGCGCGCTCGCCGCCGAGGACAGCCTGCGCGTCACGTCGGCCTACCCGAGCGCCCAGGGCGATTCGGCCATCATCGGGGTCCTCGACCGGATGGGGGCCGACCTCGACTGGGACGAGGACGACGGCGAGATAGCCGTCTCGCAGTCCGAACTGACCGGCATCGAGGTCGGCGTCGAGGACACGCCGGACCTCCTGCCGACCATCGCGACGCTGGGGGCCGCCGCCGACGGCGTCACCCGGATTACCGACGCCGAGCACGTCCGGTACAAGGAGACCGACCGCGTGAGCGCGATGGCCGAGGAACTGACGAAGATGGGTGCCGAGGTCGAAGAGAAACAGGACGAACTGTTCGTCTACGGCGGGGACAGCGACCTCGTCGGCACGACCGTCGAGGGCCGGGCGGACCACCGCATCATCATGTCACTCGCCGTCGCCGGCCTCGTCGCCGACGGCGAGACGACGGTGACCGGCGCGGAACACGTCGACGTGTCCTTCCCGGACTTCTTCGACGTGCTCGAATCGCTGGGCGCGGCCGTCGGGCGGTAAATCACAGGGCTGAGGACGCACAGAGTTTTGCCATGAAAAATTGGTAGGTAGCTAACAGATAAGTGCCCTTATCACCCGCGAAGAATATTTACAACGAACGTTGTGAACGAATTAGACGACGGTGCGCACTCCCCCACGGACACCACGAGAGTTCTCTACCTCGACGACGACCAGTTGCTGCTCGACCTGCAGGCCGACATCGCCGCCGAACGCGAGGGAATCGAACTAGCGACGACGCCGGATACCGACCGGGCGAAGGCGCTGCTGGACGACAGCGAGTTCGAGTACGTCGTCGTCGGTGGCAAGCGCACCATCACGTCAGCGCACGGATTCGCCCGCGAGGTTCAGGCGACATATCCCGACACGTCGCTGGTACGGTACGCCTGGGAGACCGGAGAAGACGGCGCGGGCGAGGTGTTCGATTCGGTCCTCGAAAAGCAGGTCGAGCCGACAGGGACGATACAGCTACTCGACCGCGTCAGGTGGCTCGACGACTGAGGGGCGCATCTACAAGGTTCAAATGCCCTGAACCCCGACACCACTGTAATGAACGGCAACGAGTTCGGTCGTCTGTTCCGCATGACGACCTACGGCGAGTCTCACGGGGATGCGATGGGCTGTACCGTCTCCGGCATCCCGGCGGGCGTCGAACTCTCCGAGGAGGAGATACAGAAGGACCTCGACCGGCGCAAGCCCGGCCAGTCGATGATTACCACCTCGCGGGGAGAACCCGACAAGGTGAGCATCCAGTCCGGAATTCAGGACGGCTACACCACGGGCACGCCAATCGGGATGGTCATCCAGAACAAGGACGCCCGCTCGGGCAAGTACGAGCCGTTCATCACGGCTCCGCGGCCCTCACATGGCGACTACACCTACTCCGCGAAGTTCGGGACCCGGAACTGGGGCGGGGGCGGCCGCTCCTCGGCCCGCGAGACGGTCAACTGGGTCGCCGCCGGTGGCGTCGCAAAGCAGGTGCTCGAACAGTCCGACTACGACGTGACGATCAAGGCCCACGTCTGCCAGATCGGCGACGTAGAGGCCGACGACGTGACCTTCGAGGAGATGCTCGAACACAGCGAGGAAAACGAGGTCCGCTGTGGCGACCCCGAGGCCGCCGAGGAGATGCGGGAACTGGCCGACAAGTACCAGAAGGAGGGCGACTCCATCGGCGGGGCCATCTACTTCGAGTGTCGCGGCGTCCCCCGCGGGCTGGGCGCGCCCCGCTTCGACTCGATTCCCTCGCGGCTCGGCCAAGCGATGTACTCCATCCCGGCGGTCACCGACTTCGAACTCGGCATCGGCCGCGAGGCCCGCACCGCCACCGGGTCGGAGTACACCGAGGACTGGGAGTTCTCGGCCGACGGCGACCCGGTCCCCGTGGGCAACGACCACGGCGGGCTCCAGGGCGGTATCACGACGGGCGACCCCATCTACGGCGAGGTCACCTGGCACGCGCCCGTCTCCTTCCCGAAGACCCAGAAGACCGTCGACTGGGAGACCGGCGAGGAAAAGGAGATAACGGTCACGGGCCGCCACGACCCAGTTCTGCCGCCGCGGGCGGTCCCGGTCGTCGAGGCCATGCTCGCCTGTACGATACTGGACTTCATGCTGCTCGGCGGGCGCATCAACCCCGACCGACTCGACGACCGGCCGGGCGAGTACGACACCGACTACCATCCGTCCAGCCCGCAGAACGACCCCGAGGACGCGGACACCCACGCGAAAACCATCGACGACGACTAACATGGACGCACATCAGGAGTCCAAGTCGAACCCGTTCGGGATGGACGAGGAGTGCCAGAACTGCCCCGCACTCTGTGAGACGCGCGAGAACGTCGTCCACGGCTACGGCGACGTGGGTGCCGAGTTCATCGTCCTCGGTGACTCGCCCTCGGTCGGCACGGACGAGTCTGGCATCCCCTTCACCGACGAGCGCGAGCGCGAACTGCTCGACATTCTCGCGGCGGTCGACATGTGCTCGGACCCGGACGCCGACAGGCCGCAGCTGGAGAACACGTTCCTGACGTACGTGACCCGCTGTCGCCATCCAGACAGAGCGGCAACCGACGAGGAGGTCGTCAACTGCGAACCCTATCTCAACAGCGAGATACGGATGATAAACCCCGAGATTCTGCTGCCAGTTGGGCAGCGACCCCTCGAAGAGCTAGCCTTCGAGTACACGACGATGAGTGAAGACGAACTCGACATTGAAGACCGGCATGCGACGACGATCCGCGGTCGCGGGTTCGAAATCCTGCCGATGCTCCCGCCCGCCGAACAGACCGACGCGGAACGGACGGCATTTCTGGACCACTTCAGCGAGACGCTCGGACAGGACTACCGGCAGACGAAAGGCCGACGCGGGCGGTAGTCAGGTGTCAGACCGGACTTCGGTGTCAACGTCTTGAAGCAACTCGTCCGGGCTCGACACTGTCCCGTACTCTGTTGCTGCCTGTAGCCGGTTTTCGGCGTCGTGGCGGTACTGGCTCGCCTGTGTCGACTCACCCTGTTCGCTGGCGTAGGTCATCCCGCTGAGCCACTCGGCGGCCTGCCAGAGACAGGTCGCCTTCTTACGCGCGCGTTCCGACAACTCGGCCAGCCCGTTATCGTCTGCTTCACGGACAGCCGTTGTGAACTCCTCGACGCTTTCCTCGAAGTCCGCTGCGGCACTGTCGAACCCGCCCCGAGCGAGCGCCATCTCTCCGTCTTCGACGGTCTCCAGTGCGTCGGATAGCTGGCGGCGCGCCTCACGATACCGGATGTAGCCGACATGGTACGCCCGCTGTGCCGCTGCGGTCCCGGACAGCGTGGCTTCGCGTTCGCAGTCGCGGCACACAATCTTCGGTTGCGACTCCCCAAGAACACGGTACTCCGACCCACATCCATCACATTTGTAGGTCTGGGATTGCTCCATATAGTTTCTCTTAGTTATCAAATACTACTCACATCTTATAATTGTTCTGTCGCTGCACGGGAACACAAGGGACTAATCACAGTCGGGCCGAGAAGACAGTATGACTACGGTAACTGTGCTGGCTGACCCGCCAGTTGAAGGGTTCGTGTTACAGGAGTTGGCTGGCGGCATTGTAGACGACGCCGAGGCTGCTGAGCTATACGAGGCCATGTTGCTCGACGTCTGTCGTGCAGTGGAGATCAGCGGTGCCGAGTTGTTGGTGAACTACCGACCCTCGGAACAGGTCCCGGACGGCGTCGACCCCGAGGCCGCGGTGCGAGAGCCGGTGACGGAGGCGCTCGAATCACCGGGCAACGCTCGGTTCGAGGTACAGGTCGGTTCGACGTTCGCGGGTCGGGTCGGGAACACAGTGACGCACCTCCTTGACCGGGAAGACGTCGCAACTGTCGCCGCCGTCGAACCGACAGCGGCGCTGTTGACACGCCAACTTATCGACAGTGCGGCGATGAAACTTCGGTCCAGCGGCGTGGTTCTCGGCCCTGCTTCGAGCGGCCGCGTTTACTACGCCGGCTTCGGCGAACCGATAGATTTCGAGGACAGTTACGCTACCCCGGCAATCGAAACTATCGGTGAGCGTGCTGCCGACGCCGGTCTCGATGTAGACTTTCTCCCATCGACACCCACTCTCGAAACACGAGCCGATCTCAAGACCATCGTGCCGCTGCTACGCGCCCGAAACCGGGCTGGTCGGGTCGTACCGCAACGGACGATGGCATTTCTCGACGACCTCGGAATACGCGTTATCGACGACGATGACGAGCCGAGTGTGGTCCGAGAGACCGACAGGCCTTAGAAGGCCCACCGAATATGCTTGACTGCGGTGGGATGGCAGAGCGGCCTATTGCGCCTGCCTTGAAAGCAGGTATCCTCACGGATTCCTGGGTTCAAATCCCAGTCCCACCGTATTTTGCCACGAACAAACCGTGAGTGGCAAGTACGCCAGCTGTGATTTGAACCCTGCAAGTCCCGTCGCCCGAACGCAGTGAGTGTGATCGCTTTGCTCTGGAGTGCGTCGGGCCTGAATCAACAGACGGCGCGAGCAACAACACCGCAACGGGGAACCACAGAATTCGCATCTTTCTGAGTCGTAAGGACAGTTTACTGAACCGAGGCAATCGGGCGGTTTTATGTCGATGGTCCGGATTATATCCGTATAATGGTACGTGAGGATAGGTCCACAAGACGGCACTTTTCGGGCCTCTTGACGGTGTGTATCATCGCTCTCCTTCTCGCAGTGTCGGCGGCAGGGCCCGCTGTTGCTGAACCGAGTCTATTTGTGTCCGGGGCGTCAAAAGGTACAAATACGATACTTGCCGGTGACTCGGTGAACGTCACCGCGACAGTCCAAAACACCGGCAGCTCGGGCGGTGCAATGAACATTGAGTATGTAGTAAACGGTACAACTAGAGTGACTGAGCGAGTCGTCGTCGACGCCGGTTCTTCAGTTGAGCGAACACAGGCATTGAAGTTGGATAGTCCTGGAACGTACAGGATTAAGGTCCAGAGCCCGGGGAAGTCCGCCGGACGAGTCAAAGTCAAGCCCGCAATTGTGGAGCCAACTCGGATGGACCCGGCTACACGGCAACTCAAAATACGCGGTGGGATGGTCCCGACGAACGAACCATACGTGATGAACGTCTCGGGGCCAGCGAATCGCTCATTCACGCTTCAGTCTTGGACGGTCAACGCGTCACAAGAGGCTTTCACGCAGGACGTGACGGAGTACACCGATCCCAGCTCGGCAAACATCCCAGTGCCATCCGGTGACGACGCATCAGTGTTCGGCGTGGTTACCGTCGGATCGTCGGCGGGGGTCCAGCCGTCGTCAATGCAGTTCGTGTTGAACCGCTCGAATCTCCAGTCGGCTGGCATCGACGCTTCGGCGGTCCGCGTGTATCACCGTGTGAACGGGTCATGGCGAGCCGCCGAAACGAGCGTTGTCGAGGCGCGAACCGAGCAAGTCGTCTACGAGGCGGACACGGCGGGGGCATCGGCCTACGCGATTGGGAAGATCGAGCCTGCATTCAGCATCACGCGAACCGCGGTTGTCAGCGAGCAAGTTTCTGAGGGGCAGCAGGTCGTCGTTGAAGCAACGGTCTCCAACAGCGGCGGTATCGAAGGAACCTACGACGCACGGATGCAGGTGGACGGTGACGTCGTCAATCGGACATCGGTAACTGTGCCAGCAGACGGCGAGCGGACAGTCACGCTGTCGACGGTCGTGACGACACCGGGACAGTTCCAGATCAAGTTCAACGATGTCAACGCTGGCGACATTCGGGTGACTGAGAGTGAGGTCCAGACCGACGGAAACGGCGGTGCCGAACCAGAGGCGGAACCGACAGGCACGGATCCAGCAGTCCAGACTGAACCCGCAGTCGGTAGTGGCGGCGGACTCGGGCCGCTCCCGGCGACAGTCATGGGTATCAGTACGATGCTGATCATCGGCGGGCTGCTCGGTGCGTTACTCCTGTTCGGCGTCGTCATCGCGATTCTCCGACGGAGCGGCAGCCGGAACGACAGCGGCTTCGAACTGTAGACGGGGAGAGAAACCCTTTTTATGCCAGTGTCCAGAGAACCGCGTATGGATTGGCCACACGATCCGGACGGTGAGGAAGGAAGCGAGGGCCGGCGCAAGTACGGTCACGCTGTGCTGGCGAAGAAAGTCGATGAGGACGAGGACTTCCCACTGACCGCCGAGGAATACGTCGAACAGTACGGCGACCACCCGGTTCGGATCGACTACGAGACAGTCGTTAGCGTGGCGGACATCTTCGAATATGTCGACCAAGAGGAGTTCGAGGACTTCCCGGACTTTCATAAATCGCTCGGGCGCGCGCTGCGCGAGGCGGACTGGTGGCCGTACAGACTCGAACAGGCCTGACTGTGTAGTGTGTGGGCACGACACATACTTGTGGGTGGCCGGTGTAGCATCGCGTATGGCGACGACATCTTCAAACGGTGGCCGCACCGGACAGGGGCTTCCCGAAGACGTTATTGCTGACCTGTTGTCGAACGACACTCGCCGTCGCGCGCTGTCGATACTGGCTGACCGCGATGAGCCGGTCGTCGTGTCGGACCTCGCCGCGTCGGTTCTGGCGGCCGAGCGTGACATCGAGCCGACAGCAGTCCCGGACACTGCGAGAGCCGAACTCACCGAGGAACTGTTCACCGAACACCTTCCAAAGCTGACGGCGACAGACATCGTTGCGTACAACTCAATGGTCGGGACTGTCGAGATACAGCAGCGCGACGTAGTACCGACTGACCACTGTTGATACTGGGTTGCGCGTCCGGAATCCGACACCGATCGGACCGGATCACAGTCCCCGCTGCCGGTACATTTCGATAGAGCAATACCCGTTGCTTCCAAACTGTCGATGGACAGTGACTAACACCCAGATAACCCATATACAGATAGACAACTACGGCCCGTGGACCGTGACGCCGAAACCTCGCCGTGAAGTCGATCTTCAAACACTCCAATCTCGGCTGTACGCTGACCTCGCACAACTGTTCGGGAACCGCGACGGCTACATCTTCTTCTCGCGGTTCGACAACATGATTGCCGTGACGAACGGACTGGACGAGGCGGCACACGCACTCATTCAGGAGTCCGTCGGCAATCGCTACCCGGTGACGATGAGCCTCTCGGTCGCGACGGGAACGACACCCGTCTCGGCGCTGGGGACGGCAACGGAACAACTTCAGGAGGCCGGGAGTGCGCAGGACAAGGGGCGGCGAGAAGTGCTACGCGGCCAGACGATCGACGATGAGTTCCGGAAGCCCACAGACGTACAACTCGCGCATTTCGATGTCGACGACGCCACCGAGAAGTACACAGACCAGCTCAATGAGTTCGACACCTTCATCCAGATAGAGCAGGGGTACGCGGCACTCATGAAGTATATGCGTGAGGCCCACGACTCGCTATCGTTTTTCGTCGGCGGTGATAACGTCATCGCAGTCTGCCCGGACTTGGACGAGGCGGACTACCACGATGCAATCAACCACGTCCGCGACGCCGTCGATGTGGAGCTGAAAGTCGGCGTCGGACGCGGACGGACGGCAGCTACGGCCGGGATGGACGCCAAGCACGCGTTAGAGACCTGTCGATCGACCGGCGAGGCCGTCACCATCGAAACCGAAACAACTGAGTAATTTGTGAGTCACGCGATATAAACGTAGTGGAGGTATCTTTTAGACCGGTCGTGTGGTAACCACACACATGAACGGTGAGGTCACTGTGCGGGAGGTTATGAACCGAGAGTACGTCGGTGCGAGCGAGTCCGACGACCTCCTCGAAACGACGGAGTTGCTGATCCGTGAGGACCAGCACCCGATTCTCGTATTGCGGGGGAACGAACCGGTCGGCGTCGCGACGGACAGGGACGTGCTGGCATACATCGTCGATGGGGGCGACCCGGACACCGCCACAGTCGGCGACGTGATGCGCGAGTCCATTCCAACGATTGACCCTGACGCCGGGCTTCCGGAGGCCCGCGACCGAATGGCGACGCGGTCCGCCGAGTTCCTCTTGGTCACGGCGGACAGTGAACCGCTCGGAACGCTGACTGAGCATGACATCCTCTCGACCGCGAGACTAGAGAGCGAGTCGACGAGCGTTGTCGAGCAGCCCTCGCCGGTTGCAACGACCGGTCAAGAAGCCACCACCGATGGGATGCAGTCCGCCGCCGAGGATTCGTTTGATAATCAGGGTATCTGTTCTGCCTGCAGCACGTTTACACGGGATCTAGCGTCGTTCAACGGGCAACTCCTCTGTTCGGACTGTCGTGATGTCTGAGCCGCGCTGGCGGGCCTCTGCGCTCACAGCAGACAGAGACGGCGGCGTGGCCGAACTGTTTTGACCGTACGCCACGGAGTACTACCGTGGAGATTGCCACCGCCTCGATGGATGACGTGGACACCATCGTCGACCTGTGGGTCCGACTGGCGGAGAGCCAGCGTGCTCACGGGTCACATCTGTTCGGGGACCGGAACCGGACCGCGGTCCGGGAGACTGTCGTACAGCGAATCGTCGCCGAAAACGTCTGTATCGCCCGTATAGACCGACACGTCGTCGGGTTCGTCATGGTGACTATCGACAGCGGCCGGTACGAACAAGATAAGACACGGGGCATCATCGAGAACATCTTCGTCGAACCGGTCCACAGAAACCGGGGGATCGGCAGCGAACTGCTCGATACGGCGGAAGAACTACTCCGCCAGGCTGGTGCGGACATCCTCGCGCTGGAAGCAATGGCGGACAACGAGTCCGCCCGACAGTTATATCGCGCACACGGCTACACACCACATCGAATCGAGCTCGAAAAGCCGACCGAAAACGATACTCTCTAAATGGTCCCCACACAACGCTGGTATGCAACCGCGCCAGGGGAGCTTGGGTGGTCCAAGCACTCGACTTGTAATCGAGAGTTCGTGGGTTCAAATCCCACCCCTGGCTTCGCCAGTTCGGTTCGGAACCGGACACGGGACCCCGCGACGAGAAGTTGTGACTGCCACACTGGCAACCACTGTGCGCCTTCACTGACGGCCCAGATATGTCGCATCGCTGGACCCCCAGCGTGGGTGAGACTGCCAGATGGGTCTACGTTTTTACCGCTGGAGGGCGTACGGTAGAGTATGAGTGAATCCGAAGAAGAACTGCCGGGCACCGACGAGGAGTGGCGCGAAATACTCTCTGACGAGGAGTACCGAATCCTCCGCGAGTCCGGAACGGAGCCGCGGTTTAGCAGTGACCTCATAGACGTAGAAGGCGAGGGTGTGTTCACCTGTGCCGGCTGTGGGACGGAACTGTTCGATAGCGACCGAAAATTCGAATCAGAGACCGGCTGGCCGAGCTTCTGGGACGTGTATCAGGAAGGCAACGTCGAGACACGGGCGGACAACAGCCACGGGATGCAGCGAACAGAAGTCGTTTGTGCCGAGTGTGGCGGTCATCTGGGTCACGTGTTTGATGACGGACCGGAGCCGACCGGGAAGCGGTACTGCATCAACGGTGCGGCGCTTGACTTCGAGTCGGAGTAGCGACCACCGGAACCCTTTTTTCCGTCATTGAAGTTGATACGGCTAGACGTGACTGAACACGGGACCGACGAGGCCGGCGACGAGGGGGCCGGACCACCGGTCGACGAGTCGCTGGTCGACGAGCCGCCGACTGCCACCGCCGAACAGCCACAGCCGGAGAGCCACTTGCTAGCTGAGAGCCTCCGGACGTTTCCGTGGCTCCGCGCGGCCAGTGTCGCAATCGGGACGCTCGCTGTCGAGTATTTGCTCGTCGCACTGCTCTTTCTCGTCGGCCCGTCGTCGGTCGACTTCCCGGAGCTGTCGAACCGGCTAATCCAGTACGGGTTCGTGCTGTACAACGCCCACCACGTGCCGACGCTGGTGACGGCGTCGGACGCAGAGGTGTACGGCTCGGCCGCCCGGAACGTCTTGTACGGCGCACAGGGTGCGAGCGTCCCGCCGCTCGTCTATTTCTTGATTCCGATTGTCGCCTTGCTCGTCGTCGGCGCGCTGTTCGAACGCTATCGCGGCGATACCCGGTCGGACAGCATGCTCGAAGAGGCGGCGCTCGTCGGTACCAGCATCGGCTTCGGTTATGTCGCAACGGGGTTCGCGGGGAGCTTCGTGTTCGTCCGGACGGTCATGTTCGACAGCGGGGCCGAGGGACAGGCCGCACCGGCAGTGCTGTGGCTCCTCATCCTGCTGTTTTTCTTCCCGCTCGTATTTGCGAGTCTCGGCGCGGCCGCTCGGTATCTCTACGCCGACTGGACCTCTGGCGCGTAGGTCGTGTCGATAAATTCGAGGATGCGCCCGGATTCGGCCATTGTGACACCACGGTCGTCGTCGACCAGCACCGGGACGCCGCGCTGGCCGGAGACCCGTTTTACCTCGTCGCGCTTCGAGTGCAGCGCCTCGACCCAGACACTGTCGTAATCGATACCGAGTTCGTCCAGTCGGTCCGCGACCGTCTCACAGTACGGACAGCCGTCGAGTTGGTAGAGCGTCAGGCTCATACCGGCGTTACGGACGCTGTCCTCAAGGTGGTTGTGCTCGAAAAAACACGGCAGTCGACCTGGCGTTACTCGTACAGCCAGGACGCGTCGATCTGGTCCCAGTCGACGAGTTCGTCCTCGTCGAAGAACAGCTCGATTTCTCGCTCGTTTGCGCCCTCGTCCTCGTGGTCGGAGCCGTGGATGACGTTCCGACCGAGGTCGAGCCCGTAGTCGCCGCGGATGGTGCCGGGCGCGGACTCGGCTGGGTCAGTCTCGCCCATCATGTTTCGGACCTGCCGGGTCGCGTCCTGGCCTTCCCAGACCATCGCGAACACGGGGCCGGACGTGATGAAGTCCACGAGACCGTCGAAGAACGGCTTGTCCTCGTGCTCGCCGTAGTGTTCCTCGGCGAGGTCCTGGTCTATCTGCATGAACTTGCCGCCGACCATCTTCAGGCCGCGGTCCTCGAAGCGGGAGACGATGTCCCCGATGAGACCACGCTGGACGCCGTCAGGCTTGACCATCACGAAGGTGCGTTCGTGCTCTGACATCAGGCCTCAGCCTCCTCAGCTTCTTCGTCAGCCTCGTCCGCAGCCGCCTCGGCCTCAGCTTCTGCCTCGTCGGCGTCAGCTTCGACTTCTTCGGCTTCGGCTTCGTCCTCGCCGGCATCGCCGCGGGCGGTGTCGGTCCATTCGAGGTTGCGGGCCTCGCGGCCCAGGTCGGCGTTGTTCTCACACTTCGAGGAACAGAAGTGCGTCGTCGCGCCGTCCTTGTGGACGAACATCGTGCCCGTGCCGGGCTCGATGTCCGCGCCGCAGTAGTCACATTCGCGTGTCCGGGGCATGGTTACTGCCCTCCGATAGTGTCGGCCTCGCGGGCCGTCTCGCGGAGCTGGAGCACGTCACCTTCGCGGACCGGGCCGAGAACGTTGCGCGTGATGATGCGCCCCTGGTTCTCGCCTTCGCGGATGCGGCACTTGACCTGCATGGCCTCGCCGTGCATCCCCGTCCGGCCCACGACTTCGATGACCTCGGCGGGCGTGGAACCGCTGCTTTCGGATTCCTCAGCGCTCATCCGAGGTCACCTCACCGAAGCTCCTCGACCTTGTCGGCGATGTCCTCGACATCGGCGTCAGCCTCACCGGCGTCGGTGACGGCTGCGGCGGCCGAGCCGACTTCGAGCCCGGCGGCGTGACCGAGGTCGTCCTGCTGCTCGACGAAGATGAAGGGGACGCCCTTCTCGTCGGCGAGCTCCGGGATGTGCATGACGATCTCCTCGGGCTGGACATCTTCAGCGACAAAGACGAGCTCGGCGGAGCCGCGCTCGATAGCTTTGGTCGTCTCGTTTGTACCCTTCTTTACCGAGCCTGTGTCCCGGGCGACCTCGAGCGCCTCGAGGGCGTCGTCTTCGAGGTCCGCGGGAACGTCGAAATCTACGTATACTGGCATTTGTATGTTCACCTCCTGCGCGCGAGCTCAGGCTCCCCCGCCGTGTCCGGGCCGCGAGGCCCGTCACACCGTGGTGGTGTGTATCCTGAAAAGGCTGGGAGCATCATCAACTCGGCGCAGGCTGTACCCCATTCTGTGCTACCGGCCCTAAAAGCGCTTTCGAAGCCGAAATCGCGTGCCAGCCCGCCACACAGGTGCTGTCGGGGGTCTGCCTGTTCTGCGGCCACTGACGCGTCGGCCAGCACGGCCCGCACGTCTGCGACTGCTGCGGTCAGGGCCGTCGTCGAGACGCGCCCAATCGCTGTCTGGACGACTGGATAATCGATACCCGCTCGGAGCAGAGCGGGGTCTGGCGGGGAGACACACCGGCGACTGTGTCCGGTCCAGTGAAAAGCGCACTTGGGGAGCGCTGTGACCGTCAGGCCCATGTCGGCGCACCGTCCACCACCGGTATGGACATCGCGCGGTCGCTCCGAGCGGAGGCCCGCCGCGCAAACGAGCGGCGGCTCCTCGTTCTGGCGGGCGACCCTGAAAGCACGCGGGAGCGAGCGAGAGCAGCGCTCGACGCGGCGGACGTTCCCGGCGCGGAGACGACAGTAGTCGGTCCGGAGCCGTTCCTCGCGTGTGAGCAGCACGAACAGTCCCGCGCCGAGGAGCTTCTGGGCCGGACTCGGACAGCTGTCGTCCTCGATGCACACGAGGAACTGCGACCCGACGCGCTCGGGCGGACCGTCGGTGCCGTCGACGGCGGCGGCCTATACGTCCTCCTCGCGCCGCCCTTGGAGACGTGGCCGGAGGGTCGCGACGGGTTCGACGCCTCGCTCGCAGTCCCGCCGTTCGAGGTCGAGGACGTGACCGGTCACTTCCGCCGTCGGTTTGTCGAGACGCTCCGGGTACACCGGGGTATCGCCATCGTCGACGCCGACACGGGCACTGTCGAGCAAGACGGGCTGACGGACCCGCCACCGAGCCGTCCGGTTCAGAGCCCGACCCCGCCCGCCGACGCGCAGTTCCGCCCCGAGACCTACGCTCAGTGTCTCACCGACGACCAGCGGGACGCGGTCCGGGCGTTCGAGTCGCTACGAACCGCCAGCGAGGCACTCGTGGTCGAGGCTGACCGGGGCCGGGGAAAGTCAAGCGCTGCCGGGCTGGCCGCTGGAACCCTCGCTGTCGAAGGGCGGGACGTGCTGGTGACCGCACCACAGTACCGGAGCGCCGGCGAGGTGTTTACGCGGGCGGCACACCTGCTGGAGGTACTCGGCAGTAACTTCGCGCGAGACCGGGCGTCGAACCCCCAGCGGCTCGACGTTTCCGGGGCGGGCTGTGTGCGGTATGCGCCGCCGGAGCAAGCTGCATTGCTTCCGGATGGCCCAGACGTGGTCATCGTCGATGAGGCTGCGGCCCTGCCGGTCAGACGGCTCGAACAGTTCCTCGACGCCCCGGCAGTCGCCTTCACCACGACTGTCCACGGCTACGAGGGGGCGGGCCGAGGCTTCTCTGTCCGGTTCCGCGACCGGCTCGAAGAAAGCGACCACGCCGTCACCGACGTGTCGATGACGACACCGATTCGGTACGGCGACGCCGACCCCGTGGAGGTGTGGGCGTTCCGGGCGCTGTTGCTGGATGCCCGCCCGCCGGTCGACCAGCTCATCGACGGTTCGACGCCGGAGACCGTCGAGTACCGCCGGCTCTCGGCGGCAGACCTGCTCGCCGACGAACACCTGCTCCGAGAGGTGTTTGGCCTGCTCGTGCTGGCGCACTACCGGACGGAACCCTCGGACCTGGCCCGACTGCTCGACGCACCCAATCTCGCTGTCCGGGCGCTGACCCACGAGGGCCACGTCGTTGCTGTGGCGTTGCTGGCACAGGAGGGCGGGCTCTCGGCTGATACGCGAGCTGCGATGTACGAGGGTGGACGGGTGCGGGGAAATATGCTCCCGGACGTGCTGTCGACGCAGCTCCGTGACGAGGCCGCCGGAATCCCGGTCGGCCAGCGGGTCCTCCGCATCGCAACCCACGCCGCGGTCCGGTCCCGCGGGCTCGGCTCCCAACTCCTTTCGGAAATCAGAGCGGAGTTCGCCGACCACGTGGACTGGCTGGGCGTCGGGTACGGCGCGACGCCGGAACTCGTCCGCTTCTGGGCTGATAACGGATATCAGACGGTACACCTCGCCACCTCGCGGAACGCGACGAGCGGCGAGTACTCCGTGGTGATGCTGGACCCGTGTTCCGATGACGGGGCGTCGCTCGCGGCGCGGCACGGGACGTGGTTTCAGGACCGCATCCCCGCAGTGCTGTCAGACCCGCTCGACGACTGCGACCCTGACGTGGTTCGAACAGTGCTTCGAGCGACCCACGGAGAGCCGTCCCTCTCCCTCTCCGAGTGGGAGTGGCGACTGGTTGCCGGCGTCCCCGGCGGCGCGTCGGTTCTCGACACGAATCCGAAGCCGTTCCGTGAACTCGCCCGCCGGCACCTGTCGGCCCCCGCCGACGCGACCGCGCTCGCGCCGCGGGAGGAACGCCTGCTGGTCAAGAAGGTGTTGCAAGCACAGCCGTGGCCGACAGTCGCCGAGGAACTGGGATTCGTCTCTGAGCGTGAGTGCATGCGGACACTCGGTGGAATAGTCGAAAGGTTGACGCGTCTGTACGGCGACCTTTGGGTACAGGAGGAACTCGACAGACACCAATGAGCCTGCTTGGCCTCGAAACGCTGTTGGTCGTACTCGCGTTCGCCCTGCTGGTCGGGGGCGTCGTCGGCAGTCTCACGCCCCAGGTCCCCGGCGCGCTCGTCTCGCTCGCCGGCGTCTATCTCTACTGGGTCGCCAGCGGCATGACCGACCCCGGCACACTCTTGCTGGCCCTGTTGACGCTGGTCGGCCTGCTGACGTGGGCTGTCGATGTCGCGGGTGGGGCCGTCGCTGCACGCGTCGGCGGGGCGTCGAACTGGACAGCGGCCCTCGCTGGCGTCGTCGCACTCGTTCTCTTCTTTGTTACCGGCCCGCTCGGCATCCTGCTGGGCGTCGCCGGCACGGTGTTCGTCGTCGAGTTCTACCGGCAAGAGGACGCTCGCGGGAGCGCGAAGGCTGCCCTCGTGACGACCGCTGGGATGTTGGCCTCAAGCGTTGTGCAGGCCCTGCTGACGGCATCGATACTGGTCACCATGGTCGCTGTCGCGCTCCTATGACACAGTGCGCGGAGGACGGTTGCGAAACCGAGGCCGCGGTCGAACTCCACATCCCATGGGACGCGAACCGAGCGGTGTGTCCGGACCATGCCCGCGTCTGGGCGCAAAAAGACGGCGTCGTCCCAGCGCCGATGGACGGCCACGAGGACGAGTGGCCGTAGACTGTTGTTCTCCCGATAGCCGTATTAGTTCACGCGAAGGTATTTAATCAGCACGCTGTCAACTGTTCTCGAAGAAAATATAATAATAATTGGGTTTGAATACGACAAGTGAGGCGTGTTATCATGAAACGCGAGATGCTCACCACCGACTTCATCGACCGTGCAGCGGACATCTATGACGACGTGACCGGTATCGTCGCACATGACGGCACCGAGTACACGTACGCGGAGGTAAACGAGCGGGTCAACCAGTTGGCACACGCGCTGTCGGACCGCGGTGTCTCGAAGGGAAGTCGCGTCGCTCTCCTCGCCCCGAACACGCACTACTTCATCGAGACGCTGTACGCAGCAAACAAACTCGGTGCCGTGTTCGTCCCGCTGAACTACCGGCTCGACCCTGCGAAAATCGAGTATATTCTGAACGACTGCGAAGCCGCAACAGTCATCGCCGACTACGATTTCGCGGAGAAAGTCCAGCCGGTACGAGACGACATCCCAGCGGAGACGTTCATCGGCTACAAGCCGGACCGTATCGACGGGGAATGGGAGGGGTACAGCGATGTTCTCGACGGGCAACCGACAGCCGAACCGGACCGACCAGACCTGACAGAGGACGACGACGCCAGCATCAACTACACGTCCGGAACGACGGGGGACCCGAAGGGCGTGGTCAGGACCCATCGGACCGAGAGCTGGCACGCGCTGGTGCTCAACCAACACATGGAGATACGCGACGACGACACGTATCTCTGGACGCTGCCGATGTTCCACTGCAACGGCTGGGGCCACACCTACGCCATCACCGGGACCGGCGGGACCCACGTCTGTCAGCGTACCTTCGACGCCGCGGACACCTTCCGCCGGGTCCGTGAGTACGACGTGTCGTTCATGTGCGGCGCGCCGACGGTGCTGAACAAACTCATCCAGCACTACCGGGCCAGCGACGGCGACGTAGTGACACAGGGCGACCGCGACGTGCGAATCGCGACGGCCGGCAGCGCCCCGGCAACGGCGACCATCGAGCGCGTCGAAGACGAGTTCGGCTGGCGCATCATCCACATTTACGGCCTGACCGAGACAGCCCCTATCATCACGACCAGCAATTCCCCGCGGCGCATCGCCGAGCGGGGCCGTGAACTCAAGGTGAAGCAAGGCTCGGAGACGCTGTGTACCGACATCCGGGTCGTCGACGAGGACGGCACCGACGTGCCACGCGACGGGGCGACTATCGGCGAGATCGTTGTGCAGGGCAATCAGGTGATGGACCGCTATCTCAACAAACCCGAAATCACCGAGGAGGCGTTCAACGACCGTGTCGAGGGGTACTTCCACACCGGCGACCTCGCGACGTGGGACGACGACGGGATGATACAGATCATGGACCGCCGGAAAGACATCATCATCTCCGGCGGCGAGAACATCTCCTCGATAGAACTGGAAGACGAGCTGTACGACCACCCCGATGTGCTGAAAGCCGCGGTCATTCCGGCGCCGAGCGAGGACTGGGGCGAGACCCCGATGGCAATCGTCGTCCCGACGGCCGACAGCGATGCAACCGAACAGGATATTCTGGAGTTCCTCAGAGAGCGCGTCGCGAGCTACAAGGTCCCTTCAGGCATCGACTTCCGGGACTCGCTCCCCGAAACGGCGACCGGAAAAATCCAGAAATACGAGCTCCGCGAGGAGTACTGGCAGGAACAAGAGCGGATGATCGGCCAGGAGTAAGCGCGGCGGTGGCTGTGGAGCGCCGGGACAGTATTAGCACGATTCTTTATTAGCGTTCCAACAGTCGGTCACACCATGCATCTGGGAGTCGTCGTGCCACGCGTCGAGGACCACAGCACAATCGACCTGGCCGTCGAAGCCGAAGACCACGGCTACGACTCGGTCTGGCTGAACGAACTGTGGGGCGCTAGCTCCGTCGTCGAACTCACGGACATCGCGACCCGAACCGACGACATCGAAATCGGCAGCGCGATACTCAACGTCTTCTCGCGGTCGCCGGCCGTACTTGCGATGACAGCGACGACCCTCGACAGGGTCTCGGACGGGCGGGCAGTGCTGGGTCTGGGAACGAGTACAGCCCGGTCCATTGAGAACATGCACAGCATGGAGTTCGAGCGGCCAGTCCGTCGCGCCCACGAGACCATCGACATCGTGAAACGCCTCATGACCAGCGACGAGCGCGTGACATACGACGGCGAAGTGGTCTCGGTCAGGGGCGTGCCGCCGCTAGACCGTGACGTGCCGGTGTACCACGCTGCCCTCGGGCCAGCGAACAGGCGGGTCGTCGCCAGACTCGCCGACGGTTGGCTCCCGCACATGATTCCGTTCTCCGAACTGGAGTCGGCGTTCGACTACATCGCCGGGACCGCACGCGATGCCGACCGCGACCCGAGCGAGATTACGGTCGCGCCGTACGTGCCGGCAGTGGTCCACGAGGAGTCCGAGCGAGCGCGCGAGGAACTCCGGCAGCACATCGCCTACTACGTCGGCAGCGGCGAGGGCTACCGCCGGGCGGTCGCAGAGACGTATCCGGACCGGGCGGAACGCATCGCCGACGCCTGGCAGGCGGGTGACCGGGGCGAAGCAACAGAACTCGTCACCGACGAAATGACGACTGACCTCGGCATCGCAGGGACGCCAGCACAGGCGCGGGAGAAACGAGATAGCATTGCGGACAGAGATGTCATCGACCGCCTTCTGCTAACTGTGCCACAGCAGGTCGACGGGGAACTGGCTCGGACGACGATTCGCGCGCTGGGACCGAGCTAGAGATCGATCTCCATCATCACTTCGTCGGCGTACTCGTCGCCGAACTTGTAATGGTCCTCGCGGACGGCTTCAGTGTCCCAGCCGTGGCCTTCGAGGAAATCGATTGCGTCACCGTTCGTCGATGGGACAGAATTGTACAGTTTCTCGTAGCCGTTCGACGCCGCCCACTCGGTCCCGCGGGCGAGCAACTGCGAGCCGATGCCGTGGCCCCGATACCGTTCGAGCACACCCAGCGTTAGCTCTGCCGTGTGACTGAGCTTCTCGACCTCCGGGTGCTTGAGATGGACCCACCCGACCACGTCGTCGTTGATGCAGGCGACAAAGAAGATGCGCGACTCCAGTTCATTGTGCCGGAGCAGCACACCCTCGCTGTCCACCACGTCGGCGACGGTCTCCGCGTCGACGTACTCGCCGCCGCCGATAGCGGCCCGGATGGCCCCGACGAGGCCAGTCAGATCCTCCTGTCGCGCCTGGCGGATGGTGAACTCGATGTCGTCGGCCTCGAACTCCTCCTCGACGGTGTCGTTGTAGGCGACGCGGAGTTCGCCGTCGATCTCCTCCAGTACGCCGTCGCGTTTGAGTATCGCGACGTGATGGCCGAACGGTCGTGGGTCCATCTGTAGCGCCGACCGGGCAGCCCTCGGTTCCACCGATCCGTGTGACTCGACGTACTCGTAGATATCCCGTCGGTCCTCGTGGTCGAACTGCAGTGGCTCTGTCAACTCCATGGTATCTGCTACCACGACACAGTACTTAATCCTTTATCATAAACAATGTACGTCTCGGTAAACGGTCGCTACCGCTCCGGAACGCCGGTCAGCACCTGTGCCACGTCGCGGGCGTTGTGGGTGTCGACGAGCAGTTCCGCGGCCTCCCTGATGGCGTAGGAACCGGCTAACTCCACGCCGTAGCAGGCGGCGTAGCAGTCCAGCCAGTCGTTCATCGTCGCCTCCAGGCGCTCGAACTCGGACTCGGTGAACCGGACCCAGGTGCCGCCGGTGCGGGCCTCACAATAGAGCGCGACGGTGGGACCGAAACCCTCCCGGAGCAGGGCCATCGCGCGCTCGTCGTCCGGCGGGTCCGGGTCCAGCGACTCGCGGGCCGTCTCGGCGCGCCGGGCAAGCGCGCGTATCCGGTCGTGATACTGGTGGCTCACGGCTCTCAGCCCTGCTCGAACTCGACGCCCTTGCCCCCGGCGGGGTGTTCCCACTCGGTGTCGGCGACGACCGCGCAGGTCCCACACTCCACGCAGGGCTGGGTGTCGAGGCTCACGAGGTGTTCCTCGTGGCCGTTCGTCTGCACCCGCTCGTCGCGGTAACAGCCGCCGCCGAAGTCCGCGGCACTGACCGGGCAGGCCGTGACAGCGGTCCCCGACGCCTCGAATGACTTGTCTACCAGTTCGATGTGTGGGTCGCCCACGTCGTAGGTCAGGTCGCCGATGCGGTCGGCCAGATCAGGCGGCGAGACGGTGTTCTCGTCGTCGACCTCCTCTCCGAGTTCCTCGGCGATGACCGTCGGCAGCGTCACGTAGGGGAGTTTGGTGTCCGGAATCATCGACACCAGCGTCGGCGAGGCGTAGGCCCGTTCGAGCAGGCCCGACGCGGCCCGGACGCCGAAGCGACCGACGGCGGACTCGGCGATTGCGTTTGAGAAGTCGTCGACCGGCCCGAGCTCGCCGAGCCGTCCGAACACCTCGTAGCGGGTCGGCCGAAGCTTGTCCATCACGCCCTCGTCGTGCAGCTTCTTCTCGTACAGTTCGCCGGCGCGGTGGGGTTCGTTGCGCGAGCGCGCGTCGGCGAAGGCTTCAGCGGCCAGCGCGCCCGCTGTGACCGCGTGGTTCATCCCCTTGATGATGGGACCCTGAGCCTGCATCTGGCCGGCGGCGTCGCCGACCAGGACGAGGCGGTCCTTGTGGGGCGACGGATGGGCGGCCTTCTTCGAGTCCGGGACCAGTTTGGCGCTGTACTCGCGCTCGTCGTACTCGTCGCCGAGCCACTGGGCCATGAGCGGGTGGGTGAGCAGGCTGTCGAGCAGTTCGTGGGGCTCGGCCTTCTCCGCCGCGATGGAGTCGAGGTGGAACACGGTGCCGATGGAAAGGGACGACTCGTTGGTGTAGAGGAAGCCGCCGCCCCGGACGCCGTCGAAGAGGTCGCCCGAGAACAGGTGGGCCGCGCCGTCGTCCGGGTCCACGTCGAAGCGCTCGTTGATGACATCCGGCTCCACGTCGACGACGGCCTTGACGCCCTGGAACCACTCCTCCGGTTCCTCCCAGTCCATCAGGCCCGCGTCCCGCGCGAGTTCGGAGTTGACGCCGTCGGCGGCTACGACGAGGTCGGCCTTGATGGGGTCGAGTTCCTCCGTCGTCACGCCGACGATTTCCCCCCGCTCGCGCAGCAGGCCGGTGACGTGGACCTCGGTCAGCAGGCCGCCGCCGGTCTCGCGGGTGCGCTCGTGGACCTGCTGGGCGAGCCACGAATCCATCTTCCGGCGCAGCACCGCGTCGGCCCACGCCGTGTCGTGGTGGTGGAGGTCGCCGATGTCGAAGGTCTTGACCTTCTCGCCGGCAACGTTGTGGATGTAGTTCTCGGTGACCGGCCGCTCGGTCGCCGCCTCGCGGAAGCCGGGGAACAGGCCGTCGATGGTGTAGGGCGCGGACTCCTCGGCGTAGATGAGGCCGCCGGAGACGTTCTTCGACCCGGCGTCGACGCCGCGTTCGAGGACGAGCGTCTCGACGCCGTTTCGCGCGAGGTTCGCCGCCGCCGCGGCCCCGCCGGGGCCACAGCCGACGACGACCGCCTCGTACTCCTCGTAGGCGTCAGTCATCGCTGACCTCCCCCACGACCGCGCCGAGGTCGCCGGCTTCGACCGCCTCCGTCAGGCGCGGCAGGACCTCGAACAGGTCGCCCTCGATGAGGTAGTCCGAGAAGTCGCGGATGTCGGCGTCCGGGTCGGTGTTGATGGCGATTATCGTGTCCGACTCGTCGCAGCCGACCTTGTGCTGAATCGCGCCGGAGATGCCCGCCGCGATGTACACGTCCGGTTCGACCGCCTGGCCGGACTCGCCGATCTGGCGCTCCTCGGTGACGTACTGCTCGACGTGGCTGTCGAAGGAGTACGACGAGGTGATGACCCCGCGGGACAGCCCAAGGTCGGCGTCCTCGAAGGCGTCGACGAGGTCCAGCGCCTGCTCGATGCCCCGCGTCGGGTCGTCGCCAATGCCCCGACCGACGGCGACGATAACGTCGTGGCCGGTGAGGTCGACACCGCCGGAGAGGCGGTCGTACTCCTCGACTTCGACCTGAAACCACGCATCCTCGAGGTCCATCTCGTAGTCGACGACCTCGCTGTCGCGCTCGTAATCGGGGTCGGGAATCTCGAAGCTCCCCGGGATGACGGACGCCCCCTGCGGGTGGAAATCCCGGTTGGGCTTGTCGATACAGAGGATGGTCGAGTACTCGAAGCCCGAGAAGTCCGGGCGCTTCATGTGCAGGACGCGCTCGAACTCCTTCTTGTCGCCGGCCGTGCCGACCTTCGCGGGGTTGGATATCATCGCGTTCTCGATGTACAGCCCCGAGCAGTCCGACGCTAGTCCGGAGTCGAGTTCGCCCTGGACGAGCGCCGAGAGGTCGCGGCCGTTGTTCGTGGCCGGGAAGACCGTGTAGCGCGGTTCGTGGTAGTCCTTCCAGTCGACTTCCTCGCGGCCCTCGGAGGCAAGGTCGCCGCCCGCGCGGGCCATGTCACAGAAGATTTCGGTGTAGGGCTGGTGGCGGAAGCGTTCGAGGCGGTCGTCCTCGTGATAGAGGACGAGGTCCGCGCCGTAGGCGATGACGTCGTCGACGTGGTCGCTGGCGTCGGCCCCGATGAGCACCGCGACGACGCGCTCGTCGGCGTCGTACTCGGCGTTGTAGGTGTCCATCAGGTCGCGGGCCTTCCCGAGCATCTCCTTTGACACGTCCACGAGGTCGCCGGCCTGCGTCTCGCAGTAGACCCACATGTCGCGGTACTCTGCGCCGACGGTCCCCTCGACCCACTGCTTGTCGTTGGTCGGGTGGTCGAGGTCGGGGTACTTCTCTTCAGGCGGGACGTACTCGGCCTCCTCGGTCTCTTCCTCGTCGGTTCCCTCGACGGACTCGATGCGGCTCTCTATCTGGGACTTCGCCGTCTTGCGGTCCTCGCCGGCCTGCTCGCGCTCCAGGAGGTCCCGGAGCACCGCGGCGTCGTCGATGTCCCGGACCATGTTCGCCACGTCGGCGACGGTCAGCGTGCCGAGGTCGACGGTCTCCGGGTCTATCTCTCCGTCGCCCTCGTCTTCGACCTTCTCGATGCGGTCCTCGATGAGTGTCTTGACCGGCACACGGTCCTCGCCGCCTTCCTCCAGTTCCAGCATCGCCCGCAGTTCGTCGGCGTCGTCGACGTCCTTTATTTTCGGTCCGAGGTCGGCAATTTCGTACTCTGTGGGGTCGATTTCGACCATTTTCAGTCACCCGCCGCGTACGGCGCGAGTTCGTCCAGCACCGGTCCCAGTGCCTCGCGTTCGTCTGCCTCAATGACCGTGGCCTCCCGCTCCGAGGGGGCCTTCGGAATCGGGTCGACCCCGGCGACGATGGTGGGCGAGCCGTCGAGGCCGATGTAGTCCGGGTCGAGGTTGAGGTCCTCGTGGTCCCAGACCGTCAGATGGTCCTCGTACTCCTCGGCGCGCTCTTTGGTCTCGGCGCGGAGGTCCTTGTGTTTCAGCCGGTGGCTGGCCCGCCGGTAGGTCGGTTCGAACTCGGGGTCGGCGACGATGAAACACGGCATCGGCGCTTCGACGGTCTCGATTTCGGAGATGTCGCCGTCGACCAGCCGCTTCGCCCGGACGGTGCCACCATCCTCGTCGATATCGAGCGAGAGAACGTGGGTAATTATCGGCCAGTCCAGACACCAGCAGGTCTGTGGGCCGGTGTGGCCCGTTTCGCCGTCGGCCGTCTTGAATCCAGCAAACACCAGATCGGGCTGCTCGTCGAGGTTCTGCAGGCCGGTAGCGACTGTCATCGCGGTGGCCCAGGTGTCCGCCGCCCCCATCTCCCGGTCCGAGAGGAGATACAGGTCGTCAGCGTACACGTCTGCCATCCCTTCCTGCAACACCTCTTTGTACCCCGGCGGCCCCATGCTCATCAGTGAGACGTGACCGCCGTTACGGACTTTCGTCTGGAACGCGGCCCGTAACGCGTGCTTGTCGTTAGGGTTCATCACCGTCGGTGTCTTGCCCCGTTCGAGATGGCCGTCTTCGTCGAACGATACCTGTCCCTCGCGGAAATCAGGGACGCCTTTGGTCATAACGACTGAGTGCATGGCAGTATGATCCTCGTAAGTGAATGTCACACAAGAATATATAATAAATGTATGTTTACAATTCTCGATGACAGGTCTCAGCGGGCAGAGAGTCCAGCAACCCAAAGGAACCCGCGGACTGACAGCTACGGGCCGTTTATGTTCATGACATGGCTACTACAAACCCGTGAAAACAGGCGGATTCGGGAACTCAGATACGACCAGCGCGGCCCGGGTCCACGTCGATAGCGTCGACCGGACACACGTCGACACAGAGCATACAGTCGATGCACTGGTCCTCGTGAGCGGGGTCGGCTTTGATTTCGCTCTCCGGGTGATCCGGCGAGTCGACCCACTCGAACACGTCGACGGGGCAGTCTTCCAGACACGCGCCGTCGGCGATGCAGATGTCGAAATCGACGGCGACGTGTGTCCCGTGGATACCCAGTTCCTCGGGTTCGTCGACCGGTCCCCAGACGTCGTGTCCGTCGTGCTGTTCGACAACGTCGCGGTTCTCCTCGAACTCCGGGTCTATGGCCATTGGTATCTTATCTCACTTTTGAAAGCTACTTAACTTTTCGACCTGACCGTCAGAATCCGGGGCCGTCGGAGCGATCCAGACCCCTGCCGCCCGCCGGCCCGAGGTCGCCGATGCGGTCGGTCGGGTCCGGCAGGTCGCCGCCAGGCACTCCGGTGTCGTCGACCGCGTCGGCGGCGTCCGGCCCGGCGACGGCTCCCCGGAGGAACTCGACGGTCCGCTCGTATACGTCGTCGTAGTGAGCGCCGTGGAACGGGAACCCGTGGTCCGCCGACACCGACTCGTGAGCCACGTCGGTCATCGGTCCGAGGGCGTCGGCCAGCAGTTCGGACTGGGACGGCGGGACGGTCTCGTCCTCGGTGCCGTGGAGCAACAGCGTCGGGGGCGCGTCGGTGTCGGCCTGTGCGACCGGCGAGGCCAGGTCGTAGGCCGCGGGCTCGTCGTCGGGCCCGCCGCCGAGGTACTGGCGGTGGAACCGCTGTCCCTCCCCCATCTCGGCGTCGAGCGCGCGGAAATCGTAGACGCCGGCGTAGCCGACGGCGGCCGACAGGCGGGAGGACGCGCCGGGGTACAGCTCGGGTTCGAACCCGGGCTCGTCGGCCGTCAGCGCGGCCAGGACGACGAGGTTCGCGCCGGCAGAGTGGCCGACGCCGACGATTCGGTCGGTGTCAGCGGCGTAGCCCTCGCCCTCCGCCTGAACCCACTCGATAGCGGCCTTCACGTCCACCAGCGCCGCGGGGAAGGTCCACTCGGGTGCGAGGCGGTACTGGGGTTCGATGACGAGGAAGCCGTCCGCCGCGAGGTCGAGCGCGTGCCGGGCGAACTCGCCCTTGTCGCCGAACGCGAACGCGCCGCCGCGGACGAGCACAGCGACCGGCTTCGGGCCGCTGGCCGCCGGCGAGTCGTACAGGTCGAGCGTCAGCGTCTCGCCGTCGACCTCCTGGAACGGGATGTCGCGCTGGACGGTCACCGACTCGGGAGCGGGGTCTGTCACGGGCAACGGTCGGGCCGTCACGGGCTTAAGCCCGACGCTATTCGCTCTCGACCCCCTCTGAGTCGGGGTTGAATGCTGTGTCGACACCGCCAGCGGCCAGCGACCCCTCGGCCCCGCCGGCCCCGACTTCCGCGAGGGCGTCCTCGAAGTGGGCCATCGTCAGAGCGACGTCGTCGAGTTCGCCGTCGGACCCGACGTACTCGCGGACGGCCGCGGCCGCCGCCTCTCGACAGACGGCCTCGATGTCGGCCCCGACGTAACCCTCGGTCCGCTCGGCCAGGTCGTCGAGGTCTACGTCGTCGGCCAGGGGCTTGTCGCGGGTGTGGACCGCGAAGATGTCGCGTCTCGCGTCTTCGTCGGGTTCTTCCACGGCGATGTGGCGGTCGAGTCGCCCGGGGCGCAAGAGCGCGTCGTCGATGAGGTCCGGGCGGTTCGTGGTGGCGATGACCACCACGTCCTCCAGTTCTTCGAGGCCGTCGAGTTCCGTCAAGAGTTGCGAGACGACGCGCTCGCCGACGTTGGAGTCGCCGACGCCGCCGGTCCGCTCGGCCGCGATGGCGTCAATCTCGTCGAAGAACACCACAGTCGGGGCGTTCTCGCGGGCCTTGCTGAACACGTCACGGATCCCCTTTTCGCTCTCGCCGACGTACTTGTTCAGCAGTTCGGGCCCCTTGATGGAGATAAAGTTGGACTGGGCCTCGTTGGCGACGGCCTTGGCAAGCAGCGTCTTCCCAGTGCCGGGCGGGCCATAGAGAAGGACTCCCTTCGCCGGTTCGAGGCCGACGTGGTCGTAGGCGTCGCCGTGTTCTAGGGGCCACTGGACGGTCTCGCGCAGGCGCTCCTTGGCCTCGGCCAGGCCGCCGACGTCGTCCCACGTCACGTCGGGCACTTCGACGAACACCTCGCGCATCGCCGAGGGCTCGATGCTGCGAAGCGCTGCACGGAAGTCATCGTCGGTGATTTCGATAGCGTCGAGCACCGAGGCGTCGATGCGGTCTTCTTCTAAATCCAGTTCGGGACGGACCCGGCGCAGCGCGTGCATCGCGCCCTCCCTGGCGAGGTTCTCGATGTCGGCCCCGACGAAGCCGTGGGTGTTCTCGGCGTAGGTGTCGAGGTCGATTCTCTCTGCCAGCGGCATCCCACGGGTGTGAATCTGTAGGATTTCCTTGCGGCCATCGCGGTCAGGGACGCCGATTTCGATTTCGCGGTCGAAGCGGCCGGGGCGGCGCAGCGCCGGGTCCACGCTGTCGACGCGGTTGGTCGTCCCGATGACGGTAATCTGGCCCCGCTCTTTGAGGCCGTCCATCAGGCTGAGCAACTGGGCGACGACCCGGCGCTCGACGTCGCCGCTGACCTCCTCGCGTTTGGGCGCGATGGAGTCGAGTTCGTCGATGAAGACGATGGCCGGTTCGTTCTCCTCGGCCTCGTCGAAGACCTCGCGGAGCTGCTCCTCGCTCTCGCCGTAGTACTTCGACATGATCTCCGGCCCAGATATCGTCTGGAAGTGTGCGTCGATTTCGTTGGCGACAGCGCGGGCGATGAGCGTCTTGCCGGTGCCGGGAGGGCCGTGCAGCAGGACGCCCTTCGGCGGCTCGATACCGAGCGTCTGGAACAGTTCGGGGTGGCGCATCGGCAATTCGATCATCTCCCGGACCTGTTCGAGCTCGTCGTCGAGACCGCCGACGTCCTCGTAGGTGACGCCGGGCATCTCCGGTTCGGGCGAGTCCGCGCGTTCGACGTCGACGGTGTCGGCGGGCTGGTCCGCGAGGTCGACCGCGGTCGACCCGGTCACGACGACCGGCCCGGACGGCGTGGTGTCGACGACCTGGGCGGGCACCCGTCGGTTAGACTGTCTGGAAAGCAACCCGAATCCGAGCGGGAGCGCGATGGTCTGGCCGACAGTCACGGCCTGGTCGGCCAGCTGCTCCCGGACGTGGGGACCGAGGTCGCCCTGTATCCGGAGCCCCTCGGGCAGGGTGAGGGTGACCCGCTCGGCCTCACTGACAGTGGTCGGTTCGACGGTCACGCGGTCGTCGACGCTGACGCCAGCCGTGTTCCGCAACTGGCCGTCAATACGGACGTACCCGCGGCCGGCGTCGCTGCGGTCACTCGGCCATGCTCTGGCGATGGCCGACCGGTCGCTTGTGCGTCCCTCTATGCGGACGAAGTCACCGCTGCTTAGCGAACTGTCCTCCAGGACCTGCCGGTCGATGACTGCCATCCCACTCCCCGGCTCTCTGTTCTTGAGTGGCTTGACAGTCAGTTGCATCGGTAGTGGAACAAAAAAACTCGGTTATCGAGCGGTACGCCTGTGGCCCGACGGTTAGCCTTCGACCTCTATCTGCTTGCCGCGGGCCGTCGCGCCTGCCTCGACAGGCAGACGCACTTCGAGGATACCGTTCGTGTAGTTCGCAGCGATACCCTCGTCGTCAATGCGCTTCGGGAACCGGAAGCGTCGGTGGTACGTCCGACGCTCGCCTCGCTGTTCGTCCTCGCGCTCGGCAGCGATGTTCAGCATGCCGTCGTCCCAGGAGACGTCGATGTCCCCGACGTCGAAACCCGGGAGTTCGACGTTGAGGACGAACTCGTCGTCCTCTTCGTACAGTTCGTAGTCGTCGCTACCTGTTTCGAACAAGCGGGACGGAAGGTCAAAGCTGCGCATCCAGGAACTCGGTGTGGTCGTTGGCAGGGCCATTGGCCATCACCTCGTATCCATTTGACACTAGTGTTGTGGTTCGTAAAAAATCTTACTAATTTTGATAAATGATAACACACAACAGCTAGAACGTAAGCGAACCGTTACGGTACAGAGGCCGGAGTCAGGCCAGCGGGACCGGCGACTCGCGCGTGTCAGGGATGTGCGAAGTACGCGACGGACTCCGCGTCCGGGTCGTCCGCGACCTCGTCGAGGCGGGCGAACCCGATACGTTCGAACTGGACGACCTCGTCGGCGTCGTAATCGAGCAGGCCGGGTTCCGCCACACCTGACACGTCGCCGTCCATTGTCCGGAGGCGGAGGCGTGGGCCGTCGGCCGGTGCCCAGTGAATCACGTCGACGCCCTCCTCGCGGACCGCGTCAATGTCGTCGCCGGTGTACTCGAAGGCGTCACGAGTGTGGCGCACGCAGCCGTATCCCTTGAGCCAGACCCGTTCGCCGTGTCCCGGCAAGTCGTCGCCTTCGACGGCAACACCACTGGTCACCGGAATCTCGCGGCGGCCACGCTCCTCGAAGTCGGGGTGGAGCGGCGGTTCACCGGCCTCGGGACCGCCGACGACCTGGCGCTCAACGAGGCCGCCGTGAGCCTCGTCGTCCCGGACGAAGAACGCCCGGTCCGAGGCGTCGTCGACAAGGTCGCGGTTGTTCGAGTAGATGGAGGACATCGCGAGGTCGACATTCGAGGTGGACGTGCCCAGTTGAATCATCGCGTCGACGACGGCCTCGCCGCGGATGCCCCGGCGTTCGAGGCTGGCGACGGTCGGCGCGCGGGGGTCGTCCCAGCCCGCGAGGTCGCCGTCCGCGATGAGTTCAGCGATGCTCGACGTGGACAGCGGCACGTCGTAGGCATCGACCTGGACGTGGCCCCAGTGGATGACCTCGGGGTACTCCCAGCCGAAGTAGTCGTAGACGAACTGCTGGCGCTTCGCGGAGTCCTGGAGGTCGATGCCGCGGATGATGTGGGTCACGCCGAGCAGATGGTCGTCCAGCCCGCTCTGGAAGTCCAGCATCGGCCAGCAGCGGTACTCTTCGGCCGCCTCGCGTGGATGTGGTGTGTCGATCATCCGGAAGGCCACGAAATCCCGGAGCGCCGGGTTCTTGTGGGTGATGTCGGTGCGGACCCGCAGGACCATCTCGCCGCTCTCGTACTCGCCGTCGACCATCGCCTCGAACTCCTCGCGGGTGGTCTCGGCGTCCTTCTCGCGGTGAGGACAGGCCTCGCCGCTGTTTTTCAGGTCGGAGAACTCACCCTGGGGACACGAGCAGGTGTAGGCCCCGCCCAACTCGATGAGGTCGCGAGCGTGCTCGTAGTACGTCTCGACGCGGTCGCTGGCGTTCACCACATCGTCGGGCTCGAAGCCCAGATAGTCGATTGCGTCCAGTATCGCGTCGTAGGCGTCCAGATCCGGCCGCTTGGTCTCGGGGTCGGTGTCGTCGAAGCGGCAGATGAACTCCCCGTCGTAGCGCTTCTTGTACGTCCCGACGACGGCGGCCATCCGCGCGTGGCCGATGTGCCACGGGCCGTTAGGGTTGGGCGCGACCCGCATCCGCACGGTGTCGTACTCCTCTGTGTTGGGCAGGTCCGGCAGCGGGTGGTCCTCACCCTCGTCTTCGGCTTCCAGTTCTTCGAGCTTCGCGGGGGCGAGTTCGGCCAGTCGCTCGCGGCGCTCGTCGGCGTCCATGCCGTTGACCCGCTCGACGACCGGAGCGATGACGCCCGGAATCTCGTCGCCGTACTCGCGGAACTCGGGGTTCTCGCCCATGAGCGGGCCCATTATTGCGCCGACCTGTGCCTCGCTATCGTGTTTGACCGCGTTGAGGAGGGCGTTCGTCTCCGCCGCCTCCGTGATTCGGTCTCGCAGCTCGTCGTCCATTACCGGGACCTGCGACTGGGAGGGTCAAAACGCCGTCGGACCACCTTTTTCAGCGTCGGGTTCGCGCTGACCGCGCGAACCGCTCCTCGAAAAACGTGGGCGAAAAAGCGGAGCCCCCACGCTGTTCGGGCCCGTGAACCGCCGGCTTCGCCGGCGGATGCTCGTCTCCACCCATCGTTTCTTTTACCCAGCTATATGCGCCCCTATCTTCTCCAGCGCCTCAACCCCGGTCACCTCGCCGGACTGGTCGGGAACCGTCCACAGGTCCAGGTCCGACAGCGACGTCCGCAGTTGTTCGATGGCCTCGTCCTGTACTGCTTGCTTGCCCCGACAGCGCTCGCAGTCGCCGGCGTCCTCGATGACCTTGTTCACCACGAGCGTCGTCACCGGGACCTCGAACTCGCGGAGTCGCTCGACCAGCCGCTCGGATTCGCGGACGGCCATCGTCTCGGGGATGGTGACGACGCGGAACGCGGTCCGGTCGGGGTCCCGCAACACTGTGCCGACCCGCTCCATCCGCTCACGCATCGCCGTGAAGTCGTCCGGGCCGTCGTCGCGGCGACGCGCCATCGGGCCGAACATCATCGTCCGGGCGGTGTTGACCTTTCGACGGACCTGGTCGCGGAGGTCCATCGCCGTCGCCACGCCGCGGTCGAGCACCGACGGGAGGTCCAGCAGGCGGAGCGTGTGGCCGGTCGGCGCGGTGTCGAACACCACGCGGTCCCAGCGGTCGCTCTCGACGTACGTCGCCATGCCCTCGATGGCCGCCAGTTCGTCGCTGCCGGGCATCACGCCGGAGGTGAACAGCTCCGCGACCTCGTCCTCGTCCATCCGGATGCCGGCGTCGGAGAACTCCGCCGCCAGCGCCTCGAACAGCGAGCGGTAGCGGTCGATGCCGGTCTGTGGGTCCACCTCGACGCCCCACAGCCCCGGCCGGATTTCCGTCGGGTCGCCGCTGACCTCGGCCTCGACGGCGTCGCCAAGCGAGTGTGCGGGGTCTGTCGAAACGACGAGCGTCTCGTGGCCCGCCGCTGCCAACCGGTGGCCGGTCGCCGCCGCCACCGTCGTCTTGCCGACGCCGCCCTTGCCGCCGTAGAGGACGAATCGAGTCACGGGCGTCGCTAGGGAGCGACGCGTCTTAGTTGCTGACCAGCAGCTATCGAGGTCGGGTAGACGACCGGACCGGAGAACGGGCCAGTGAAGGCCCTCAGTAGTCGCGCTCGACGAGGTAGTTGGCGATGCCTTCGAGCAGGGAGCGGGCCTCGTTGTCCGGCAGGACTTCGAGGTTCTGCTTCCCGCTCGCGATGAGGTCCTGCCCGGTCTGGCGGGCGTACTCGATGGAGCCCACCTCCCGCAGGCGCTCGACGGCGGCGTCGATTTCGGCCTCCGAGACCGCCTCGACGGAGTCCGTGTCGATGAGTTCGCCGACGTCGACGCCCTGCTGGCGGGCGTGCAGCGTCACGAGCGTCTGCTTGTTCTCGACGAGGTCAGAGCCCCGCTGCTTGCCGAGCTTCTCCGAGGGGGTCGTCAGGTCCAGCAGGTCGTCCTGAATCTGGAACGCCCGCCCCACGTCGAGCCCGTAGTTGTACAGGGCGTCGACAGTCTCCTCGTCGGCCCCCAGCAGCGTGGCCGGAATCGAGGCGGCCGCGCCGTACAGCACGGCCGTCTTGAGTTCGACCATCTCCAGGTACTCCTCGGGCGTGACCACGTCGCGTTGCTCGAACTCGATGTCGAGCGACTGGCCCTCGCAGATGCGGGTACACGTCGTCGCGAGCCGCTTGTTCGCGGCGACGGTCCGCTCGGGGGCCGCGCCCGTATCGAGCAGGAACTCGAACGCCTTCGAGTACAGCGTGTCGCCGGCGAGAATCGCCGTCGAGAGGTCGTACTCCTTGTGGACGGCGGGCACCCCGCGCCGGAGCGCGTCGTCGTCCATGATGTCGTCGTGGATGAGCGTGAACGTCTGGATGACCTCGATAGCGAGGGCGGCCGACATCACGTCGGCCCGCCCGCCTTCGAGCGTCGGGAAGTCACGGTAGGCTGCCGTCAGCGGGTCGACGTCGAGCAGCGACTCCGCGACCAGCAGCAGGACCGTCGGGCGGAGCCGTTTCCCGCCCGCGTCCAGCAGGTACCGCGACGCCTCGTAGAGGTGGTCCGGTTTCTGCACCGGGAGGTCCTCCGGGAGAGCGTCGTTGACCCGGTCTCGTCGGGCGACAATCGCGTCTTCGACCTGCTGATGGCGTTCGGACATCGATTTACTCGGTGAGCTTGATCATGTTGCCGTTGCGGGTGATGTGGAGGTCCCGTCCGGCTTTGTAGCCCATGTCTTCCGCGAGGTCGACGTACGGTGCGAACCCTTCGAGGCTCTGGTGGGCCGGGATGATGTTCTTCGGCTGGAGCGCGTCGATCATCTCGTAGTGGCCTTCCTCGCGGAGGTGGCCCGAGACGTGGATATCGTCGTATATGCGTGCGCCCTGCATGCCCAGGAGCTTCTCGGACTGGTAGCGCTGGCCCTCGTTGGTCGGCTCCGGGATGACCCGGGCCGAGAACAGGACCTTGTCGCCGTCGTCTAGCTCGTAGGGCGTCTCGCCCCGGCCCATGCGTGTGAGCATCGCGCGCGGTTCGCCCTGATGGCCGGTGACGATGGGGAGGAAGTTCTCCTTGCCCTCGTTCATGATGCGCTTGAACGTCCGGTCGACGGACTTGCGGTGGCCGTACATCCCGAGGTCCTCCGGGAAGTCGACGAAGTCCAGTCGCTCCGCTGTCCCGGAGTACTTCTCCATCGAGCGGCCCAGCAGCACCGGCTGGCGTCCGATGTCGTCGGCGAACTCGACGAGGCTCTTCACGCGGGCGATGTGCGAGGAGAACGTCGTCGCGACGATGCCGCCGTCGTAGTCGGCGACGCTGTCCATCACGTCCTTGAGGTGGCGACGCGCGACGGACTCGGAAGGCGTGCGGCCCTTTTTGCCCGCGTTCGTACAGTCCTCGATGTAACAGAGGACGCCCTCGCCTTCGCGGCCGATCTCTCGGAACCGCTTCATGTCGATCGGGTCGCCGATGACCGGCGTGTGGTCCATCCGCTTGTCAAGTCCGTAGACGACCGCACCCTCCGGCGTGTGGAGGACTGGGTTGATGGCGTCGATGATGGAGTGAGTGACGTTGACAAACTCAAGCTCGTTGCGCTCGCCGATGGACATCGTCTCGCCGGCGTCCATCTTGACGAGGTCGTTCTGGACGCCAAACTTCTCCTCGCTCTTGATCTGCTGTTTGACGAGTTCGATAGTAAACGGCGTCGCGACGATAGGTGCGTCGTAGCGGTGGGCGAGCTTGGATATCGCGCCGATGTGGTCGAGGTGACCGTGTGTCGGCACGATAGCCTTCACGTCGCCCTCCAGGTCGGACATGACCCGGTCGTCCGGGATGGCACCCATGTCGATGAGGTCCAGCGAGTGCATCCGTTCCGTCTCGACGTTGTCGTGAATCAGTACCTTCGAGAGGTTCAGGCCCATGTCGAAGATGACGACGTCGTCCCCTGCACGGACGGCCGTCATCTGTCGGCCTACAGCCTCGTAACCGCCAATTGTCGCAATTTCGACTTCCATGGTTGTAGCTCCGAGTGGAAAGCCGGCCGCGGGCATCCGGTGGGGCACGGCAACGACGGTATCTGCAATGTAGGCGACTTCGTCCGCGTCGGCGCTCCAGGCCAGTCGGGTACGCCCGTAGCCTGTGCAACCGCAGTGGGAGGGACTTCCGTCCCGCAACTTACATCCGCCGTCTGCCGGCCGCCGAACCGCAGTCCACGGGCGGCCGTGCGCTCGGTTACGTCGGTCTACAACGGCGCTTCTTAAAACGGTGTGGGTTCGTCGCTACTCGTCGTCTAAGGGGTCCGAGAGCGGGTCGTCATCACCGGAGACATCGAAGCCAGTGACACCGTCGTCCGCGAGCGTCGAGTCATCATCAGCGGTCGTCTCTGTGTCCTGTGACTTCGACTCGCCCTGCACGCTCTCGTCAGCGTCGGTTCCAGAGTGTTCGGTATCAGCGCCACCGAACAGGTCGTCCGTCGTCCGTGGGCCACCGGACGTGTCCGTCTCACCAGCTTCATCGAGTAGTCGGGTGTCTCGAGTCACGGCGTCGTGCTGATCCGCTTCGTCAGCACCGGCTGAGTCGACGCCAGTGGGTTCGGTATCGGCTTCGGGTTCAGTTTCCCAGTCGTCGGCCGGTGCTGGCTCGTCCCCTTCCCAGTCGTCGGCCGGTGCTGGCTCGTCCCCTTCCCAGTCGTCAGCCGCCGCGGGGTCCTCGCTCTGCGTGTCGAACTCCGCAGGGTCCGGCGGCGTCCATTCCTGTGGTTCCGTACTCGGTTCGGGTTCTTCGGTGGCGTCCTCAGCGAGCAAATCACGGTCCGACTGCTCGCTGGGTTCGGACTGAGGTGCGACCGGGTCCGAATCGTCGGGGAACTCCGCCGGAGATGGCTCCGCAGTGGTGTCGTCCACTGTCTGAGATTCTGGTCCGGCAGCGTTTTCAGCTGGCTGTGGCTCCGATATCTGGTCATCCTGCGCTGCCGGGGCTGTCTCTCCATCTGTCGCCGGGGCCATCGTCTCGTCGGCCGACGGTGGTTCCGGAGTGTCATCGGCATCACGACGGTCCGTATCTGTCGCCGGCACATCGTCTGCCACCGGCTCAGCGGCCGTCACCGAGTCAGCATCCGCCGGCGGATTCTCGTCGGCCGCCGACACCGCAGTGTCATCAGTCCCGGTCGCCGCAGTCTCGGACGTAGCAGACGGCGCTGCTGTGTCAGACTGGTCGGAGTGGTGCTGTTCGGGCGCGTGGATTCCCGATTCACCGGCTGGGTCGGCGTTTGGCTCGGAGTCAGCGACCGGTTCCGACACTTCGGACTGGTCAGTCGCCGGCTCGACAGCCGTCGGGGCAGCAGCCGGACCGGTGCTCTGTGAAACCGCCGGATCAGACTCAGCCGGCTCCGGCGTGGGCTCGTCGGACTTCGAAGTCGATTCGGTAGCGGGCGCAGCGTTACCTTCGACAGTGCCAGTCGCTGTCTGGTCGCTCGCTGAGGAACTGGCAGCTGGCACATCGCCCGCATCACGCTGTGCTGTCTGTGCCGCGAGCGTACCCGCCATCGTCGCGTCGGCGATGAGCTTGTGAGTCAGGCCAAGCAAGCCGGAGAGCAACAGGAGCCCACCGAGCGCACCGACGACAATGCCGAGTACCGCACGATAGCCCGCGGTCCCCGAAAGTGAGCGGAGCGAGCCGTTCTGTATCAACACGTACCCTGCAGCGATGAGGCCGCCACCGACGCCGGCGACGACAAGCAATGTCCCAAGAAACCTCGTTCCGTATCGATAGACGTCGGTCAGACCTACTGCAGACATAGTCGCATAATTGCTAACAGAGGACAAATATGTTACGACAGTTGCTGAAGTGATATTTAAGCTACCAGTCTGCCGAAGTCAAGCAGTGATACCGCTTCAGCAGCAAGTCTTGGGTCGACATCGACTACAGCGTGCCCTGGGACGGGGCTGTTGACGACAAGTCAGTCGGCGTCTCCACCAGCAATGGTCGTCCCCGGACTCTCGCCGGCGAGAAAGGCCGGCAACGCATCGGGACCGAACACGAGGGCAGGGGCGGAGAGCGCAAGCAGCGCACGTACTTTGCCGGCCATCCCACCCGACACGTCCGTCGCCTCGCTCTCGCCCAGTGCCGATGCGACGGCCTCGAACGTCTCGATACGGTCGATGACTGTCCCGTCGTCATCGAGAACGCCGGAAACAGTCGAGCAGACGCCGACGCGGTCGGCGTTGACGGCCGGCGCGAGTTCGACGACCAGTTCGTCGCCGCTCAGGACCGTCGCGCCCGCACCGGCGTGTGCGACGAGGTCACCGTGGAGAACCGGGACGAACCCCTCACCGAGAAGCGTCGTGACCTGTGCCGTCGGCAGGGAGAGGCCGCCGTCGGCGTCGCGTGCGGCCGCCGAGAACGGGTGGACCGGAACCGCCGGCACACCCGCGTCAGTGAGTGCTTCAACGACAGCGGCGTTGAGCCGACACATCGCCCCGTGGATAGCCCGGACACCGTCACCGTCGTGGGTCCCTTCGGTCGTGCTGACGCCGTATTCGGCGGCGTGATGGTGACCGAAGCTCCCGCCGCCGTGAACGACGACGATGTCGTCGCCGACCGCCGACTCGGCGATGGCAGACACCGCGTCCGACAGGGCGGCCCGGTCGACCGTCTCGGGCTCGTCTTTTTGTGTGATGACACTCCCCCCGAGTTTGAGGACGACCGTCATTCCTGCCGGACCCCGTCGGTGTCCAGTTCGGCCCGGAAGACATCCTCACACCCCGGCGTGTACTTCAGCGCCGTGAGTGCGTCGTCCGTCTCGTCCAGTGCGACGATACAGCCGCCGCCGCCGGCCCCGGTGAGTTTCGCGCCGTGTGCGTCAGCGTCGCGGGCCGCCCACACCATCGAGTCCAGCGACCGCGAGGAGACGCCCAGCGCCGAAAGCAAGCCGTGGTTGAAATCCATCAGCTCCCCGAGCCGTTCGTAGTCGCCCGTTCCCAGCACCGCCTCGCCCTCGCGGACGATATCGCCGATTGTCGCGACGGTGTCGGCGGCGAAGTCGTACTCCTCGCGGAGGTCTCGGACGCCGGCAACCAGCGCCCCGGTGTCGCCGGCCCCGCCGTCGTAACCGATGACGAAGGGGAGCGTGTCGATGCCGTCCAGCCGCCGGCAGTCGTCGCCCTCCACGCGGACCGCCCCGCCCATGGCTGAGCAGAACGTATCCGCCCGCGAGGCTTGCCCGTCCTGTACCTCATGTTCGACCTGGTAGGCGCGGTCGGCGATTCCGCTCGCCGGCAGTTCGACGCCGAGTTCTCTGGTTGCCGCGTCTATCGCCGCGACGACGAGCGCGGCCGACGACCCCAGCCCCGCGCCGAGCGGGATGTCGCCCTCAACAGAGATCTCGAAGCCCGCATCCGGCGCGTCGGCCGCGTCGCGGGCCTGTGCCACCGCCTCGTTGACGTATCCCATGCCAGCCTCGACAAGCGATTCAGCGACGTCCACGTCTGGATGGCTCTCTCCGTCACCGGAGTATTCGACGGTAAAACCGTCCAGTTGCAAGTCATTTGCGTGGATGCGTAACCCCTCGTCGATTTCAGTTGCCGTCACGTGCACCCGCCGCTCGATGGCGCAGGGCACCGCCGGCTCGCCGTAGACGACTGCGTGCTCCCCGAACAGATACACTTTTCCGGGAGCGCTCGACGTGACCATACCCGCCCGTGTGCACCCAGGGCGTTAGGCGTTTTCGGAGTCGATGGTCAGGACGGCTGTCGGAATACGATGCAGAAACGGTGTCGACATCGGCGAAGTCGAGGCGGATGCCGCCGCCGGACAGTTCGCCGACGGTCACGTAGAGCGCCCACTGCGGGAGGCAACAGTGACGTCGGAGTAGTCCCGTCGGAGTCCGCGCTACCGCTCCTGCACTCGCATCGACATTTCCTGCCGGGGATGGGCAGTCAGCGACGGTAGCAACTCCAGCGGCGTCTCGCCTTGGAACTCCAGTCGGTACTGACTGGCCGTCGTTGCGGTGATGAGCTGTGCTTCGAGCATTGCGAGGTGCTTCCCGATGCAGTGACGCGGGCCGCCACCGAACGGGAAGTAGGCGAACCGCGGCCGCTCGCTCGCTCGCTCGGGCTTCCAGCGCTCCGGGTCGAACGACTCGGGGTCGTCGTAGAACCGTTCGGATCGGTGGACGCCCCACTGTGGAACCATCAGCGTCGTCCCGGCCTCGACATCGTAGCCGGACAGCGTCACGTCCTCTGTCGGCTCCCGGAAAATGGTGTACACGGGCGGGTAGAGTCGCATCGCTTCCTGAATTACCCATTCGAGGTAGTCCAGTTCGCGGACGTGTTCCATCCCCGGCCGGTCGTCGCCGACAACATCGTCCAGTTCCTCGTGGACTCGCTGTTCGACTTCAGGGTGTTCCGACAGCAGGAACCAGGTGTAGGTCAGCGTCAGCGCCGTCGTGTCGTGGCCCGCAAGCAGCATTGTCATCATCTCATCGCGCAGTTGCTCGGGCGACTGATTCCCCTCGTCGCGGGCACGCAGGAGTACCGACAGGAAGTCCATCGGACCGTCTTCAGCTGTCCCGACCGAGTCCTCGCGGACCTCGATGATGTCGTCCAGCACCTCGTCCAGCGTCCGCACGGCGCGATTGAACTCGGCGTCGTCAGGCATCGGCATCCACTGTGGCATGGCGAACCGAATGGGGTCGGGCTCGAACCGCTGGCCCAGTGGCAACAGTTGTTCCTCGATTGTGCGGACTCGCTGTTCGGAGAGTTCGACGCCCATCATCAGGTCCAAGATCACGTCCAGCGTCACTCGGGTCATCGACTGCTCGGCGTCGATAACATCGCCGTGAGACCAGTCGGCGATGCGGTCCTCCGCGTGGCCGGTGATGCGGTCAGCCATCCCCGAAAGTCGAGCCATCGAGAACGCTGGATTGGCGAGCTTTCGCTGCTGCTCCCACGTTTCGCCTTCACTCAACAGCAGTCCGTCTCCCAGCAGGTCCCCGAGCGCATCTCCCTGAAAGTCGGGTTTGCGGAACCGCTCGGCCTCTGAAACCAGTACCCGCTCGATTGCCGTTGGGTCACACAGCATGACCGTATCCATCGGCCCCATGTCGAAGCGGGCAACATCACCATAGGCCCGCTCCAGCGCTGAGATGAACCGGAACGGGTCCCGAGCGTACGTGCGACTACTGCCGAACAGCGGTTCGCCCTTCGGTCCGGGCGGCGTCTTTGACATCGACTACTGTTAGTGTCGAACACGCTTGAATGGTGTGCCAAATGGCTGGAAGCGCGCGGTTCAGAGCCAGCGGTCGGCGTCTATGTCCCAGCTGGTGTGTACCGATACCCAGACGCCGCCGAGGCCACCGAGGGCGCTGAGCCCGACAGTGTACAGCAGAAAGAAGCTGAACACGAGCGCCAGAAACAGGTCGTACCCCGGTGCGCCGGGTGGAATCCCGAACCCGAGGAGGCCGGCGATGTACAGCGCCGGGAGGAAGAGCGCGAGCAAGGGAACCATCGCACAGACGCCAGCAAGCGTTCCCAGCCAGAGCCCCGTCCGGTAGCCGCCGCTGCCGTGGTTCGCCGCGGCCACTGCGCCGCCAGCCACCGACGAAAAGGGAACGAACGACAGCGCAATCGTGACGAGTGCCCCGATACCAGCGTTGGTCACCGACTCACGCATACGCGTTGCTCGTAGTGCGCTCTCGATTGATGTAGTTACCGACAGTTTCGGGCTGTCAGTCGCCGAACGTCGTGTCATACTTGACGTAGTTGCCCAGCCAGCCGCCGACCGCGCTCAATCCGAGGAAATACGCGGCCGCCGTGATCGTTCCCAGGACGAGCACGAACAAGCCCGCCGCGCCGAACACACCGAGCGCCTCGGGAACGACCGCCAGGAACGCGGCCAGGAAGACGAACACGACAACGAAGAAGACTAGCGAAATCGCCAGCCCGACGACGCCCGAGAGCAGTCCGACGCGGACTCCGTCGTCTCGCTCACCCCCTTCAAGATAGCCGGCGATGCAACCGCCGAGCAGCGGCGCGAGCGGGACGAACCCACTCAGAAGTGCGGTCGCGACGGCACCGATGACGGCGTTGACGAACGTGTCTCCCTCTCCCATTTCCCGGTGGTACTCCGGGCCCCGTGGTAGGTCTTGTGTTGGCGACACCGGCGTTGTCACTCGTGGGTCAGCGGGCCGGAAAACGAAACAGTTCAGCGACGTTAGAGGTCGGACTCGAAGTCGTCGAGTCCGTACGTCGGCTCGGCACCGCGGCGGTCGAGCGTCTCGTTGGCCAGCAGCCAGTAGACGACCGACAGCGCCTTGCGCCCCTTGTTGTTCGTCGGGACGACCAGGTCGACGTTCGACGTGGTGTTGTTGGAGTCACACATCGCGATGACCGGGATGCCGACCGTGATGGCCTCCTTGACGGCCTGGGCGTCACCGATGGGGTCAGTGACGACCACGATGTCCGGCTCGATGTAGCCGTCGTAGTCGGGGTTGGTCAGCGTGCCGGGGATGAACCGGCCGGTGCGGACGCGCGCCCCGATGGCTTCGGCGAACTTCTCGGCCGGGAACCGGCCGTACTGGCGCGACGACGCGGCCAGAATCTGCTCCGGCTCGTAGTTGGCCAGGAAGTCCGCGGCGGTGCGGATACGCTCGTCGGTCATCGAGACGTCCAGCACGTACAGCCCGTCGGTCCGGACGCGGTGGATGAACCGCTCCATGTCCTGGGTCTTCTGCTGGGTCCCGATGTGGACACCAGCGCCGAGGTAGTCCTCGACGGGGATGAGGAGGTCGGCCTCCGACTGCTCGTCGGGCATGACGTCCTCGTCCAGCTGTGGACCGGCGGCCTCGTCAGCCGCTTCGTCGGCGTCTGTGTTTTCGTCAGTTGGTTCGGCCTCTGTCGCCTCTTCGGCGTCGTCGGCGGGCTGTTCGGCTTCCGTTTCGGTCTCCGCGTCGACCGCTTCGTCGTCCTCCTCGGACGGGTCGAAGTCGGAATCGGACGCGTCGAGACCTTCTTTTTCGTTGCCGCTCATACTGCGTTGTCCTCGATACGGATTAGTTCGTTCAGCTTGGCTGTGCGCTCGCCGCCGACCGCGCCGGTCTTGATGAACGGTGCGTCAGTGGCGACAGCGAGGTGTGCAATTGTCGTGTCTTCCGTCTCACCACTGCGGTGGGAAACGACGGACTCGTAGCCGCTTGCCGTCGCCAGTTCGATGGCGTCGACGGCGTCGGTGAGCGTCCCGATCTGGTTCGGCTTGATCAGGATGGAGTTCCCGGCGTCGGCGTTGATACCGGCCTGCAGGCGCTCGACGTTCGTAACGAACAGGTCGTCGCCACAGACGAGCGTCTGGTCCCCGACCTGTGCGGTCAGGTCCGCAAAGGCCTCGTAGTCGTTCTCGTCGAGGGGGTCCTCGACGTAGACGAGGTCGTACTCCTCGACCTTCCCGGCGATGTACTCGATCTGCTCTTCGGTGGATTTGACGCCGTCGTCGTAGACGTAGCCGTCCGCCTCGTCGTCGTAGAGTTCCGCGCCGGCGACGTCAAGGCCAAAGGAGATTGCGAAGCCAAAGTCGTCGGCGACAGCTTCGACGGCCTCGTCCATGATCTCGAACGCTTCGTCGTCCGAGACGGACGGTGCCCAAGCGCCTTCGTCGCCCTTGCCCGCTGGCAGGTCGCGGTCGGCCAGAATGTCGTGGACCTCCTGGTGGACCGCAGCGTTGGCGAAGACGGCCTCCTCGACACTCGGTGCGCCGACAGGGGCCGCGAGGAACTCCTGGATGTTGGTCGCGTCCGCGGCGTGCTCGCCGCCACCGATGATGTTGCCCAGCGGCGTCGGGTACTCGTTGCCCCGGAATGTGCCGCCGAGGTGCTGGTACAGCGGCGCGCCGAGCACGTCGGCACCGGCCTTCGCGGCCGCCATAGAGATGGCGACGGCGCTGTTGGCTCCGATACCGGAGAAGTCGTCGGTACCGTCAGCGGCGTGGAGCGCCGCGTCGACGTCGCGCTGGTTCCCGGCGTGGACTTCGCCGATGAGCCGCGGGAGTGCTTCCTCGCGGGCGTTGGCGATGGCCTCGTTGGCGGGGAGTTCGATGGCCTCGTACTCGCCCGTGCTTGCGCCGCTCGGTGCCTTGCCACGACCGAAGCCCCCACTCTCGGTGAGAACGTCGGCCTCGACGGTCGCGTTCCCGCGGGAGTCGAGGACGCGGCGGAGTCGGATGTCAGTGATGAGCGTCATCGTTAGTCACTCCTGTTGACCGTAAACGGTAGGACGCCAGCGTCGTACTCCTCGGCGGCGATGAGTATCGGCTGGGTGTGTTCCGTCTCTATGAGCACGGGAGCACCGTGGGCCAACTGCAGCGCTCGTGCGCCGAGTTTGCGGGCCTTCTCGTAGCGGCTTTCCTGTGCGTTCATTGGTAGGGTGAGACGATGTCGACGAGGTCTTTGTGCGAGACGAGCATCCGGCGACAGCAGTGCCGCTCGACGCCGAGTTCGTCGAGGACCTTCTCCGGGTCCTCTGGCTCCTCGGCCTCGCGGGTGCGTGCTTTGAACTCCTCCCAGTGTTCGCCGACGACGTTACCGCACGTGAAACACCGAACCGGTACCATCATACCTGTATCACCTTAGCGGTACGATTTCTGGTAGCGGGCCCGCGCACCGGGGCCGCCCCACTTCTTGGGTTCGGACTGGCGAACGTCGTTGACCAGCAGCGAGCGGTCGAACTCCATGAACGCGTCGCGGAGTTCGGCGTCGTTGGTGTGGTCGACGAGGCCGCGAGCGATGGCGGTTCGGGCGGCGTCTGCCTGCCCCATGACGCCGCCACCTTCGACGGACACCTCGACGTCGACTTCGCCGCGGAGGTCGTCCTCGGCGATGCGGAACGGTTCCAGCATCTTGAGCTGCGCCAGCTCGGGGTCGACGAGTTCGACCGGCTGCGAGTCGATACGCACGCGGCCCTCGCCCTCGCGTACGGTCGCGCGGGCGACGGCGGTCTTCTTCTTGCCAGACGTGTTCGTTACCATGTCTTGTTCGCTCCAAGCGTTTCGCTGATTTCGCCCAGCGTGACGAACTTGATGTTCGACAGTCGGTCAAGCGACGTGCCGTCTAGAACCTCGCCGTCCTCGTCGTACGGGTTGCCGAGGTAGACACGGACGTTCTCGAACGCCTCGCGGCCACGCTGCTTCTTGTGGGGCAGCATGCCACGGATGGTGCGCTTGAAGATGCCGTCCGGTCGCTTGGGGTAGAAGTACCCGTTGTCGTTACCGATGTCGACGCGTTTCTTGTACTTCTCCGTTATCTGCTCCTCTCGGCCGGTGATCACGGCGCGTTCAGCGTTGACGACGGCGACCGTCTCGCCGTCGAGTGCCTGTTCGGCGACCTGTGATGCGACGCGGCCCATGATACAGTCGCGGGCGTCGACGATGACATCCGCGTCGAACTCTGCGACGCTCATCGGATCACCCGGACGTGGGAGCCTTCTGGGTTGTTTTCGATTGCCTGTTCGAGTGATACAGCCTCTCCAACCTGGTCGATCTTCGTCTCGGCGGTTCCGGAGAAGTCGACAGCGGCGACGGTGACGTCCTTCTGCAGGACACCGGAGCCAAGCACCTTGCCGGGCACGACCACGGTCTCGTCTTCCTGGGCGTATCGTTCGATACGGCCGAGGTTGACTTCCGCGTGTGTGCGCCGTGGCTTTTCTAAGCGCTCGGCGACGTCGCCCCAGACAGCACCGCCCGAACTGCGGGCGGCTGACTTCAGGTCGGCGATGAGACTACTGAGTCTCGGGTTCGTCTTACTCATATGATTCCTCCGTTGTGGGAAAAGTGCAGGGAGCAGGATTTGAACCTGCGGACCCCTACGGGACAGCGCCCTGAACGCTGCGCCGTTGGCCAAACTTGGCTATCCCTGCGCGCGATTGTTCGTTTTGCGTGCCCCGTAAAACCCCTTTCGGTCCTCGCGCTCGGGGAGCGGGCGGTCATCGGCCGTGGTGGGGTGTATCGGGGCATTGTATCGTTACAGCTGGACTGCGTCTTTCAGTTCGGTCGCGCGGTCACGCAGCGTCTCGACCGCGCGCAGGACCAGTTCCTCGGTGGTGAACGACCCGTCCGTCTCGACGTGGAACACGAACGCGTTCGGCACGTCTGAAACCTCGACATCTTTGCCGGGGTAGCGGTTCCGGAGGTCGTTGTCGAACTCGTCTGTCGCGACGAGTTCGCCGTTGGTGGCGTCGCCGGCGGCGTGTTCGGCCGCCTGCTCTTCGATGACGCCACGCAGGATGTTCGGATCGTCGTCCTCGAACTCGCCGAGGTCGCCGACGACCTCCACCTGCTGGAGGTGTCGGTAGCCGACGGCCACGCCACCCTGATGTTTGGCGTGTTCCCGACCGGTGTCGAGGACGGCGTCGGCCTCGACTTCAAGACGTTGGCCCTCCTTGAGATCGATGATCGGGATGTTGTCGTCAGCGGCCTCGACCATCGGGTCCGAGGAAACGAGGTCACTGGAGTAGGCCGTGGCCGGCCCGTCGACGGACAGCGACAACGTCACCTCGTCGCCGATCTCGAAGTCGTCGAGGTCGGTCGTCAGCGGGACCAGTCCCAGTCGGAGACCGATCTGCTCGTTGAACATCACGCTGGTGTTCTCGATGACGCGGACGGTATCGATACTGAACGTCGGTACGTCCGCGACCATCGCTCGCCGGATGCCGTTGGCGAAAGCTGGCGTGATGCCGCGCACGAGGATGCGGGCCTCGCGCTCGCCGCGTTCGACGAACTCAACCTCGTAGTCCTGTGTCATTGGTTAGAATCCGGAGTTCTTGGGTGCACGAGTACCGTCGTGCGGGGTCGGCGTGACGTCCTCGATGCGACCGATCTCCAGACCCGCTCGGGCGAGTGCGCGGATTGTCGCCTGCGCACCCGGGCCGGGCGAGGTCTGGAGGTTGCCGCCGGGACCGCGGACCCGAACGTCGACGCCTTCGACGCCACGGTCGAGGGCCTTCTCCGCAACGACCTCAGCCATCTGCATCGCCGCGTACGGCGACGCCTCGTCGCGATTCTGCTTGACGACCGTCCCGCCGGAGCTCTTTGCGAGCGTCTCTGCCCCGGTCTGGTCGGTGATGGTGATGATCGTGTTGTTAAACGATGCGTGCACGTGGGCGATGCCCCAGATGTCTTCGGTGTCTTCGCTCATTCTTGGGCCTCCGCGCGCTCAGGGTGGAGTTCGTCCGACAGCGAGCTGTGCTCGTCGAAGCCGACCGAGCTCTCGACGGCGGTCTCCACCGTCATTCCGGGTCGGGTAACTCGAGCGTCGTCCAGCACGATGTGTCCGTGGACGATGAACTGGCGGGCCTGCTCGGGCGTGTTCGCGTAGCCCTTGCGGTAAACGACCGTCTGCAGGCGGCGTTCCAGCACGTCGGTCACGTCGAGCGACAGCACGTCGTCGAGCTGGTCCTGCTCGTTGAGGATGCCGTAGCGCTTGAGCCGAGCGAGGAACTCCTCGGACTCAGTCTCGTGCTCGCCGGCGCTGCCCAGCAGCTTCCGGGCCTCACGACGGTAGCCACGAAGCTCGGACTGTGCTCGCCAGAGCTCTTCTTTATTTTTCAGGCCGTAGCGGCCGATGAGGTTGGCCTCGTCGGCAATGCGCTCGCCCTGGAAGGGGTGGTTCGGCGTCTCGTAGAACTTCGTGTTTGAGCCAAGTGCCATTATTCGTCATCCTCCGCGGCGGCATCTTCGGCCTGCTCTTCTTTGATCGCCTCGACGTTGACGCCGATGGTACCCTCCGTCCGGCCAGTGGACTTGGTTCGCTGTCCACGGACCTTCTGGCCGCGCTTGTGGCGGATACCGCGGTAGGAGTCGATCATCTTCATGCGGTTGATATCCTGCCGGCGGGTAAGCTGGAGGTCGTTGCCGGTCTCGTGGGTGGTCTCACCAGTGAAGTAATCCTTCTGGTGGTTGGCCATCCACTCGGGCACCTCGTCGGCGAAGTTCTCGACGTGGTCGACAACGCGCTCGATGACGTCGTCGTCGAGTTTGCCGAAGACAGCGCGCCGGTCGACATCCGCTTTCTGGGCGATGATTCGGGCGGCCCGATGGCCGATACCGTTCAGTTCTGTCAGTGCTCGCTCGACGGATTTCGTCCCGTCGAGGTCTGTCTGTCCGATACGGACGAAATAGCGGATGTCTTCCTCCTCTTCGGCATCCGCGTCCTCGCCCGCGTTGGGGTCTTCTGCACTCATATGTAGGTACTGATGGGTGAGCGTCGTGGCGGGGATTCGAACCCCGGAGGCTGTACGCCACAGAGTTAGCAACCCTGCGCCTTGGGCCAGGCTTGGCTACCACGACACGCGTTCTATGACACTCGCGCCCGCGGCACGCGGACTCGGGGGCCGGTCCCCCTACACGAGTCTATCCGACTCTATTCCGGGGTTGTATTTAAACGCAACGAAGGTGGTCTGCCGCGTGAGTGTTCAACATGGCCACTGAGACATGTAATACCAAGTCCCACCATGTAGACGGCGGCCTAAGATATTCCCTGTGGGACTGCGTGCGTCCACACATGCACCGGCGCGTCGCCGATGGCGGCAGCACCGTCGACCCGACCAACCGAACGGCGGTCCGCGACCAGCTGGAACAGTTCGCAGGGCCTGCCGCCGTGACCGAGGCAGACGACGGAACGCTCCGGGCTGAATTCAGTGGCCGAACACACATCGCAGTGACTCCCGACGGAGCAATCGACACCGGAATGCCACTACACTCGTTCGACGGGATGCCGGAGCGGCTCGTGTTCAACCACGATAGCGGCGAGTTACGCGCAGAACTTGACGACGGCGGCGTCTACGTGTTTCGACGCCCCTGATCCAACATCGCCGCTGTACGTCTCCACTTAATCGCATGCCTGCATGCGCGACAGAAATCTTTGTCACACCGCTGGCGTCGTTCGACGGCTGCCGTGTCCGGCGGTGTCACAATCCTTATCGCACCTCCGGGACCTACTCCTGTGCATGAATACAGACGACGTACGCGAGCGCCTGCGAACGGTCGAGGACCCGGACCTGGGAGCCGACATCGTGTCGCTCGGGCTGGTAAACAGCATCGACGTGACCGACGACGAGGTCAGCATCGACCTGGCGCTCGGTGCGCCGTACTCGCCGACTGAGACGAGCATCGCGAACGAGGTCCGCGAGGCGCTGGGCGACACCGACCGCGAAATAGATCTCTCGGCGAGCGTCGACCGTGGCGTCCCGGAAGCGGAGGACCCACTTCCGAAAGTCAAAAACGTCATCGCGGTCGCCTCGGGCAAGGGCGGTGTGGGCAAGTCGACCGTCGCGGTGAACCTCGCTGCAGGTCTCGCGCGGCTCGGTGCCCGCGTCGGCCTGTTCGACGCCGACGTGTACGGCCCGAACGTCCCCCGGATGCTTGACGCCGATGAGCAGCCGCGTGCGACAGAAGACGAGGAGATCATCCCTGTGGAGAAACACGGGATGAAGCTGATGAGCATGGACTTCCTCGTCGGCAAGGACGACCCGGTCATCTTCCGCGGCCCGATGGTCGACAACGTCCTCACCCAGCTGTGGGACGACGTGCTCTGGGGCGAACTCGACTACATGATTGTGGACCTGCCGCCCGGGACCGGCGACACGCAACTGACGATGCTCCAGCAGGTGCCCGTCTCAGGAGCCGTCATCGTCACCACGCCGGAGGAGGTCGCGCTCGACGACGCCCGGAAGGGGCTTCGGATGTTCGGCCGCCACGAAACTCCCGTGCTGGGAATCGTTGAGAACATGTCGTCGTTCGTCTGCCCGGACTGTGGCGGCACGCATGACATCTTCGGCAGCGGCGGCGGCCGCGAGTTCGCCGACGAGACGGAGATGCCGTTCCTCGGCGAGATTCCGCTCGACCCCGAAGTCAGGGAAGGGGGCACGACCGGGGAGCCGCTGGTCCTCGACGAGAACAGCGATGTCGGCGAGTCGTTCCGGGATATCGCCGCCCGCACGGCGAATATGCAGGGCATCATCCACCGGAAACGCCAGAGTGATAGCCAGCGTGCACAGCCAGAACAGTAGCGGGCAGTAACTGAAGAGAGCGGCCGCTCAGATGCCGCGGGAGACAGAGAGAAAGAACCGAGTTACGCTTCGACTGGGTTGTTCATCTTCCGGGTGACGTAGCCGGCGATGCGGTTGCGGACGCCCTTGGACTCGATGTTTGTCAGTTCCTCGACGACGTCTTTGTTGTGTTCGAAGTCTGCGCCGAAGGCGTCGGGGTATCGCTCCATGAGGAGCGTCCCGGTCTTCTTGACGTAGGCGGGTTTGATTGCCATGCGCGCTACTTGCTTGGTCGCACTCAAAAAGGGTTCGGAACGGACCACGCACGCGAACGTTTATCAGGAGGAACGGAGCGAGCCGGGACCGTGCGCTGACTGTCGCCGTGGCAGGTCCCGCGGAAGTGCGACACAGCCTGTCATGATATAGCGTGTGTCGCCTGCTTGCCCACCTACCACTCGGCATCGACCAGATCGCGGACCCGCTCGAAAGCCACCTGTTCGCGTTCGCTACCAGCTGTTTTGACAACTGACTCGAAGTACGCGATCCGGTCCAGCAGCGTCTCGCGGTCGTAGCTCGGCACGTCCAGCCGCGAGGCCGCGACGGTCGCCTCAACGACGGCGGCGTGGCCGCGGTTCGTCGTCGGCACGACGCGTCGCTCCACGGCGCTGTCAACGGGTTCGAGCGCCCACTCGACCCACTGGGTGTCGCCCTCCGTGCCGGCGTCTCGCCGGACGACGGTCACTTCGACCCACGCGTCCGCGCTGTCCAGAATCGGCTCGTCTGCTTCCCGAACCGACAGCGCCGCCTCGGCGAAGTCCACCGGGTCCCGGGTGAACTGGACGTAGCCGCCGCCACGCTCCCGGAAGTTCCGCCAGGTCCGGGTCCGGCCCCACGTCGTCGCCGTGGCGGGCCCTTCGCCGTCGGGCGCGTGGACACCGAGGGCGGCGACGTTCCAGCGCTCGTTCGGTCCCAGCGTGGTCACGACGGTCTCGGAGACGCCAGCGAGCGCGACGGGCCATGCCGTCACGGAGCTACTGGAGTCACCCCCGTCACCCGCCGACGGTTCCCCGGTCACACGTCCAGCCCCCGCTCCAGCGCGACGAACAACGCGCCCGCGACGATGTCGGCGGTCGTCCCGGGGTTGATGTCCCGCTCGACGAACTCCTCGGCCAGCGCCGTGGCGTCCTCCTCGCCGTCGAGAACGGCCTGCGCCCGGCGCTGTACTTCGGCGGCGGTCTCGCGGTCCTGTCGCGTGACGACGAAAGTGTCTACGTCCGCCGCGAGCAGTTCGAGGAAAGCGTCGGATGCGCGGTCGGCGACCGGGCCGGAGCCGGCCAGTATCGTCTCGCTGGCGTCGAACACGCGCTCGAAACCGGAGACCCATTCTGCGGCCACGCCGTCGACATCAGCGCTGGACGCCATCACGTCGAACAGCGTCATCTCGCGCGCTCGGAGTTCCGGGACGGCGTCGCTTCCGCGGCGAACGTCGAGCGGCTCCAGTCCGTCCGGCGGGTCGTCGACGGCTACGTCGACGTGCTCGAAAGCACGGTAGAACGCCGCCGCATCCTCGACGGTCGTCTCGCGGACCACGGCGTCGACGCCCGACGGCGTCAGTCGCCCGTCGGCGGCTGCGGCGGCAAGCGGCGTAAGCACCAGCAGGGCTCCGAACTGGGTATTTCCGCCGGACTGGCCCGACATCCCTTCGACCGCGGCCTCGAAGGCGGGACCGATGGGGTCGCCCGCGGCCGCGCGGTCGAGCCCCGGTCGCGCTCCGACAGCCCCGGCGACGAAGTGCTCGAACCGGAGATCGTCGTACTCCCGCTCGCGGTCGACGTTGCCGGGCTTCGGCGTGCCGGAGACCTCCAGCAGCAGCGCCAGCTGGGCGTTCTGTCCGACCGACCGCTCTGTCACGGTGACACCTCCGATGCGAACCACTCCGCTGTCGTCGCCCGGACCTCGTCGAGGACCGCCGGCCGGTCGCTCGCGCGACCGACGCTGACGGCGTCGGCGCCGTACGAGAGGTACTCCCGTGCGGTTTCTGCCCCACGAACGCCGTTGTTCGCGACGACGAACAGGTCGGTCGCGTCGGTCACCTCGTCGATAACGGACTCTGAATCCATCGCGTCGACGTGGAACAGGTCACCACCGGCCTCTTCGATTGCCTGTGCAACACCCGGGAGTGAGACACCGTCGAGTTCTGCACGCCCTTTCACCGAGACCGTCGCCCCTGTCGACGCTGCTGCTTCCACGAACGTCGCCAGTCGGTCCGGCTCCCGGAGTAGTGACTCGCCAGCACCGGCGGCGCACATCTCGTTCTGCCGGCAGTGGGCATTGATCTCGATGATTGCGTCGTGGCGCTGACAAACAGTAGCAGTACGTTCGACGGGGCCGAGTGTCGTGCTCCGGACGTTGAACGCGGGACGAAGCGGTGCGTCTACAAGCGAAGCCAACTGGTCGTCGACAAACGCAACCGGGTCGTCGGGCAGGAACTCGGAGCGGTCGCGGTCCACCATCGCCCGGGCGGCGTCGCGGGTCTGCTCGTCGAGTGCGATGCCGCCGAGGAACGCACACCCGACGTGGGACTCGACCGCACACGCCCACGATACGTCGGCCTCGCCGCTCAGACTCGCGAGGGCGACTCGCGGCTCGAACATCAGGTCACCTCCGCGAGCGCCTCCTCGACGGCGCGGTTCACCCGCTCGGCGTCGGCCGCGTCGTCAAGGGTGGTGTCGGTCCGAACGACCGGCACGTCAAGCGGCGTTGAGTCGTCGTCGTCCAGTACGAACGCGTCAGCGAAGGGGTATGCCTCGGCCACTCCAGCGGTACTCGGCTCAAGTCCGACGCCGGCCATCAGGTCCGCCGCTGGCCCCGAGAACACCGTGTCTTCGATGAATGGGGAGACAGAGACGACCGTTGTTTCGTGGAGTGCCTGCTCAATGTCGTTGATGGCCAGCATCGGGCCGAGCGAAGTTACAGGGTTCGACGGACCAATGACAACAGTATCGTCGAGCGCGGTCAGAACGGCGTCCGTCGCGCTGGCCGCGTCTGAGCCACGAAACACCACGTCCTCGACCGGCGGTTCCCCGTTATGGCCGACCCACCACTCTTGAAAGTGCATCGGCCCGGTCGGCGTGTGAATAATGGAAGCGACCGGGTCGTCGCTCATCGGGAGCAGCGTCCGGTCCAGTTCGAACGCGTCGGCGAGCGTGTGCGTAACCTCGGTCAGTGATCGGCCCTCATCAAGCAGCGAGGTGCGCGTGACGTGGATCGCGCGGTCGCGGTCGCCGATGTGCATGAACTCCGCGACACCGGAGAAGCGCCGCCAGCGAGCGATGTCACGCCCCGCTGTCTGTGCCTCGTCGGAGAGGTATCGTGGCCCGCCGTCAAGCTCGGCAGCGTCAGCGAGCCGCGTTAGTTCGGCGTGTGTCTCGGCGGTGTCGCCGTCGATACCCCACCACGTCTCCCGGTCGAGGACGTCACCCTCCAAGAACAGGACAGTATCGAGGTCCGGGCACACGAGGTGGCCTCCCAGTTCGATGTCGTCGCCGGTGTTGGCGACGACAGTCGTCGCCGCCGCCGCAAACACGTCGTCGGCACCAGCGAGGAGCTTCGGCGTTCCCGTCCCGCCGGCAAGAAACGTCACCATGTCTCGACGTAGAGGGAACTGACAGTATAAACGTGGTCACTGACACTGATGAGGTCTGGAAAGCGACCTTCTAGGAATACCCTTCTATTCAGAGAATCACAGCTGAGAACTGGGTGGGTAGAATGAAGAGGGTCGGTAAGATAGGCAGGGTAACGGGTGTTATGCCCATCGTGAATCCACACCGCTTCGCGCCTGCAGCCTCCAACGAAGAGTACGTCTACGGTTCCTGTGCGCCGGGCTGGCATACGGCCGCCGCGCATCAGGACGCCCTCGATGAGTGGGTCGCACACATGCAGGCACACGACATCGAGCGGGTCTGCTGTCTGCTTCCCGGGCAACAACTCGACGACGCTGGGGCCAATATTCAGCGCTATCGGGAGGCCTTCGGAGCGTCATCAGTCCGCCACGTACCGGTTCCCGACCACCGACTTATTTCTCAAGACCGCCTCCACGACGATATCCTGCCGTTCCTGGTTGACGCCTGCGAGACAGAGGAACGGGTCGTCGTTCATTGCCTGGCCGGTATCGGTCGCACCGGCCAGGTACTCGCTGCCTGGCTGGTGTATCATTACGACTACGGTCCCGACCGCGCCATCGAGACCGCACAGGAGATGGGCCGCGACCCCAGAGATGCTATTAAATCGGGCAACGCGACTGAAGCAGAACTGTCCGATCTGCTATCATCAGTCGCACGCCTGTAGAAGAGAGCGTCGGAGTTCAATCTGTCTGCGGAAGGAGACGCGCACCGACCGCAAAGCCGACGGCGGCACAGACTGCGAGAACAGCCAGCGGGCCGAGCGCATCGCCAGTGCCGGTCGTCGCCGCACGGACGCCACGCGAGAAGTACGTCAGCGGCGAGAGCCACGTCGGCAACCACGCGGGCAGAAGCGTCTGCGGGACGAACGTCTCCGAAAGAAAGAGCAGCGGGAGCGCGAGACCGTTGCTCGCCGCGATGACGCCATCCTGTGAGTCCGCAAGGCTCCCCAGCATCGCGCCGACGGCACAGAACAGCGCGACACCAAGGCCGACGAAGGGCAGCAACAGACCGGATGGGCGGATTGTCGCGCCGGTGAGCCACACCATCAGGCCCAGAATCAGGAGACCGGCAATACCAATGATGACGACGTTGACGAGTGTCTGTGCCAGCAACCACTCGGTCCGGGTCAGCGGTGTCGTCGCCAGCTTCTCGAAGCGGTTCCCGTCCCGATGACGGGCTACCTCGCTTCCGACGCGAGACAGCGGCGTAAACAGGACGACGACGGCCAGATACCCCGGCGCATAGAAGCTCGGCGGCTCGGTGAACAGCCCGCCACCGCCCGGCTGGGTCTGGACCAGCACGCCGAAGATGACGACGATGATAACCGGGAAGAAGAACGTGAAGAAGACGGCTGTCCGTCGCCGGAGGAAGGCCAGCGACGCCGCACGCGTCTCCGCTGTGAGTCGCCCCAGTCGGCTCATTGGGCACCACCCGCGACCGGTCCCGTCTGCTGTGGTTCACCGCGCTGGCCGACGGCCGTCCCAGTGAGTTCGAGGTACACGTCCTCTAAGTCAGGCTGTTTCCAGGTCAGGCTGTCGTACTCGATACCCGCCTGCCCCAGTTCCTCGGTGATGTTTCCGATAGACTCCGGACGGATGCCGTAGACGACCAGCCGACCGTTCCGGATTGCCGTCTCCGCTGGGTAGTCAATGGCTGAAACGGCAGTTTCGTCGAAAGACCCATCAACGATGAGCTGGCTGTCACCGCCGTGCTCGGCCACGAGTTGGTCCGGAGAGTCGAGTGCGATGAGCGTCCCGTCAGCGAGGAGACCGACGCGGTCCGCGAGGCGCTGGGCCTCCTCCATATAGTGTGTCGTGACGAGTATCGTCACGCCGCGGTCGGCGAGCCCTTCCAGCAGTCGCCAGAGGTCCCGCCGACCGGCCGGGTCGATACCGGTGGTCGGTTCGTCCAGTACGAGAAGGTCCGGGTCGTTTATCAGTGCCGTCGCGACACAGGTTCGCCGCTGCTGCCCACCCGAGAGGTTCTCGTATGTTGTGCTGGCGGTGTCGGCCAGCCCCACATCGTCAAGCACGGCATCGACATCGCGGGTCCCGTCGTACAGGCCGGCGTAGTATTCCAGCAATTCCCGCGCCGTCAGCCGCTCGTGGGGCGAAAACGACTGTGGTAACAGGCCGATTCGGTCGCGAGCGACCGTTCTGGGCGACTGGCCGAACAGTCGTACGTCGCCAGTCGCGTCCGTCGTTCCGGTCAACGCCCGTACCAGGGTGGTCTTGCCAGCCCCGTTGGGACCGACCAGCGCGAGCACCTCTCCAGTGGTCGCCGTCAGCGACACACCGTCGAGTGCGACCGTATCGCCGTAGCGCCGCCCGACATCCGACGCGACCAGTACCTCGTCCATGCGCCCTCGTCCGGTCGGGTGGCCGAAAGCAGTTCCGTTCTCGTGCGACTAAGGGCTACACGTTGCGGCCACATTCCAGACAGACAGCGGGGAGCCACGGCTTGTCCGTGACGACTGGTACGCTGGTTTCACAGTGGTCACAGAATTCGGTTTTCGTCGCCATGTGCCGGAAGTGTCACAGCAGAACAATAAATAGCTTGTTGTGTGGCACTCTTTCACAAACAGGTGGTGGCTTCGCCGCAGTGTTTATTACCGGTCTTACTGTGGCCTGCTACGCGACGTGCGACCGTATCTCACGCACGATAGCATCCACGTCGAACTCGTCGCCGGCCTCGGCCTTGTCGTAGACAGTCTCGTCATCGACACTGATCCTGAACACGCCGTGGTCACCCATGACCAGTCGGACGCTGTCGAGTTCCCGCTCGAGTCCCGACAGAATCGCCTGCTGGACACGTACTGCCCGCTCACGGAAGCCACAGGGAACGCAGTATTCAATTTCGACAGTACTCATACCGTCTTCCACGCCTGTCGGCCTGAAAGCTCTATCGTCGGCCGATCAGCGTTCGGAGTCGCCCGACGAGCGTCACGTCGAACCGATGGACGCCGTACAGCAAACCGACCGAGGTGACGAACACCACCGTCGAGAGCCCATACGACTGAGACAGCGCCGCCTGCGACAGCGTTGCGCCAACACCCACGAACCCGCCCAGTATCGACGCGATAATCGGGAGGACACAGGAGACACAGGAAAAGAGACCGACGATGCCGCCCACTGCACCGCCGCTCGCGTCGACAGCGGTCACGAATACCAGATACGAGAGCGTCAGGTAGCCGGCGACCTTCCACGGGATGAGCACCACGCTGAGGGTCGCGCCGCTGAACACCACCGTCGGCGAGAACCCGGGCGGGGCTTGCGTGACCAGTCGGAGACCGGTTCCCTGACCGCCCGTTCCGTACACGCCGCCGACGTACCCCAGCACGAACAGATAGCCAAGAGCGATAACTACACTGCCGACCGTCCGACGGCGGCCGGGCAGTTCCGGACGCACTCGCAGGAACACGAGGCCGGCGATGTTGAGCCAGATGAACGGGAACGCCAGCAGAAACGGGTCCGTCGCGGGCTGAGCCGTGTTGACGATATAGCCCAGAATGAGGATGACCTCCGCGTTCAAGACGGCCGCCAAGATGACCAGCGAGCGCGTGTCCGGTATCGCGTCTCGGAGGGTCGCTGTCGTGGTGCTCATAGGGCCAGTGCATCGATGACAATGGCTATCAAGACCGCTCCGAGATAGGCGTTCGACGCATGGAACGCCCGGAACGCCGCCGCTTCAGTCTGCTCGCGGTGGAGCAAGATAACTGCCCAGAGGAACACTGCACCAAGCAACACCGACGTGACGGCGTACAGCCAGCCCAGCGGCGTGAGCACGCCCAGAACACCTGCTGCGATGAGCGTCGCTCCGAGATAGTAGACGATGTGCTTGCGCGTCTCCGTCTCGCCGCGGACGACCGGCATCATCGGGAAGCCGCCAGCCTCGTAGTCGTCCTTGTACGCGAGCGCGAGATTGTAGAAGTGCGCCGGCGTCCAGAGGAAGATGACCACCGCGAGGATGACGCCGGGGAGGCCGACCGACCCGTCGACGGCGACCCAGCCGATAAGTGCCGGCAGTGCACCCGCAGCCCCGCCAAGGACAGTGTTCTGGACGGTGTTAGGCTTCAGCACGAGCGTGTAGATAACGCTGTAGAACACAATCGCGGTCAGTCCGAGCAGGGCCACGAGCGCGTTCACCTGCCAGAACAGCCACAGCGAGGCGAGCGACAGGAGGAGTCCGAACGCCAGCGCGTTCCGGACCGGCACTTGGTGGGTCGCGATAGGACGGTCCGAGGTCCGGTCCATCCGCTTGTCGATATCGCGTTCGAGAACGTGGTTGAACGTCCCCGACGCGCCGATAGAGAGGACGCCGCCCCCGAGGGTGAGTAGCACCGTCCGAACGGTGAGCGTCTGGCCCGCCGCGAGCGCCATCCCGGCGGCGGCGACCAAGCACAGAAGCCACATCAGCCGGGGCTTCATCAGGCGGAAGTACGCAGACGCGGTCCCGACGAGGCGTTCGCGGAGGGAGAGTGTCGTGGGCCGGCCGGCGGCTTCGCCTCCGGTCGGTTCCGGCGCAGGTGTCGGGTTCTTCACCGGAGTCTCGTCGTCACTGCCCGTCTCAGCTTCGAGGTGCCACGCCAGAGCCAGCACGAACGAACTGAAGATACCCATCCCCAGCGCGAGGTGGGCACCGGGGAGTGCCGTCTCGGTGCTCGTCGCGACGACAGCTCCCAGCGCAATCTGGACCGGGTACAGCGCAGTGCCGAGGAGGATAGCTGCCCTGACACGGCCACGACAGCCGGAGCGAAGCCCGATAACGGCGACGGCCACCACGAGGAGGCCGACGGCGGCCGCGACGAGTCGGTGGCCCCAGGCGACCAGCAGGGCCGTGTTCGTCACGTCGACCGGTCCGTCACACAGCGGCCAGGTCGTACAGGCTGCTGCCGCGTCCGTGAGCGTTGTTGTCGCGCCGGCGAGGACTAACAAGTACACGCCGACAGCGGTCGCGGCGAGCAGCCCGGTAAAGGTCCGGCTCTCTGCCATTATTGTATCCTTCGATGCTGGCCACTTAGACCTCGCGATTCCGCTGTCTCTATCCGGATCGGTGCTGCTTCCCTATTGCTGCAAATCGAGGGGCTGCGGAGAAGACAGCAGTTATTTATCTCCGAAATCCTAAGCCGCACCCATGACCCGGAAACGCGCCGGTCTGGTCGCTCTGTTCGGTGCTGCGTTGCTCGCACTCGCCGCCGAGCCGGCCGCCGCCGCACAGATTCAGGACTCGACAACGGATAGCCTCATCTGGGGGCTGAACATGAATCTCCTGTACGTCGCTATCCCAATTACGGTCCTTGTCGAAGGGATTCTGATCTACACCGTCTGGCGGTTCCGTAACCAGGAGGAGGCGCTTCCCACACAGGAGAACCGCCGACTCGAAGTGACCTGGACCATCGCGACGGCAATCATTCTCCTGTTCGTCGGCGTCGCTTCCTATCAGGTGATGGCCAGCCCGTACGTCACCGCTGAGGCCGGTGATCAGGCTGCACTACAGGAACAGGACACTGAGCTCATTACCGTCGAGGCCCAGCGGTACGGCTGGACGTTCTACTACAACGAATCGAGCTGGGACGGCGAGGCGGAAGTGACCACTAGAACGGACCTGAAGATACCGGCTAACCAGGACGTATCCTTGCGCGTGACATCGGCTGACTGGCTACACGCGTTCCACGTTCCCGGACTCGGACTGAAGTCCGATGCGTTCCCCGGTCAGTACAACCGTCTCCGAACCAGCGCGAGTAATACCGGCACATACCAGCTCTACTGTGCTGAGTACTGCGGCTCGGGTCACTCACAGATGCTCGGAACCGTTGAGGTCGTCCCGCAGGACGAGTACGAGGACTGGCTGGCAGAGCAAAAGAGCGGCGGCGACTCCGAAGGCAGCAGCGAGTAACGCGGTAACTGAGCGGCTTTTTGTTTCGAGAGCTGCCGAGTCACGGAGTATCACGCTCATCCAAAAAACCGCGAATTTCCGGCACGGTGACGGTGAATATAGGTCAGACGAAATCGAAGGCAGAGACGACTGAGCCGACCTGCCATTCTGTCACTGAACGCTCCATCTTTCAGTTACTTCGCCGTTTGAGTCCGCTGTCAGATTCACGCTTTGGTGGCTGGTGACCTCTCACTGACTACTTCCTTGCTGTCGGCAGATAGGCTGATTCGACAGGTCTCAGTGTCTACCTCGCGGTTGGTCCGGACTGATTCGCTTTGCTGTATTGAAACCTCCTTTTTTCGCAGGTGCGGATTAGCACAACGTCGCCCGAAAAAGCACCTGCGACTTGGACTGTCACGAGTTTCGATCCGGCACACATCGATAGTAAGCGTTCCGCTGTCGCTACCTCGGAAGGCGGCATCCCGGTTTCAGTGTCGGTGTTGCTCGGCGTTTCTGTCGCCTTCGGTGCTGAAGAGTCGTCTTCGGTTGTACCGTCAAAGGTCCACCCGCCACAACCGGAGAGAGATTGAGAGGAACTGTCGGCGATTCATGATAGCTGGTGAGACCGGTTGTGTAAGTGTCTTGTGAGGGGCAGGAGAACAGCTACTGGTTTAGCCACGCTATGAGAGGCCAGCATGCCGGGGAACGCTATAGACTGATTGAGTACTGCCACCAGCGAGTTCCCAACCGATCGCAGAGAACAACGGGACAGCGACGGCACTGCTTGCATTTGGACGAAAGCGTAGAATCTGAACAGAGAGGAAACGGTGGCAGCAAGACAGCACTCACGAGCAGCCCGGCGGTCAGAACAATTGCCGCGTCGGTCGTCCAGACCGGCCTCTATCCGCAGATGTTGGCAGTCGCGTACACGTTGCCGGTGTCGGTTATCTCCACGCCGATGCCGACGAGGTTGGCGTTGCGGAGCGTGAGCCGCTCGCGGTAGTCCGGCCACGCCATCCAGTCATCGACAATCTGCCTTGCGACTTCCTTGTCGGTGGCGTGGAACTGCTCCTCGCCGTTCTCCTCGTACGTTTGGCCGGCGACTGTCTTCTCAACCGCCTCGAACCGGTTCCGATCCGGTTGCTCTATGTACTCGCCCTCTGCGGAGTCGAACGTACACCGGTCGTAGAGGCCGGTGTTCTCGTATCGGTCCTTACTGGAGACACCGTCAACCTTGTGGATTGCCTTCCCTTCGATGGCCATCTGCTTGCTGTGGTTCTTTGCCATCTCATTGAGGTCGTTTTCGGTCCGAAGCCCAGATTCGAACGGTGGGACACCCGCGGCTTCGCGTTCCTCGTTGAGGAACTGCCGGATGTAGCTCGAGACGTTCTGTTCGTTGAACTCCCGTGCCGGGATCGACTCCTGCTGTGGGGTCGCTGTCTCGGTCAGTGTCCCGTTTGATTCCGGCGTTGCTGTCGGCGTCGTACTGTTACCGGCTGTCGCCGTCGCCGTTGAACTACCGCCATTACTACCCCCGGTATCGCTCTGTGAATCCGTTGTCTGTGTCGGTGTGTCCGCTGTCCCGCCTGCAAACTGTGCTCCGATAAGAACGCCTGTCCCTAGAGCCACGAGGAGCACCACGGCAGCAATAGCGAGTAACCCTTTCTTTACCATATGCCACGGGTAGATTACAGAGGTATGTAAGCTTGATTCTTCATATATTTCATCCAATTATCACCTTCCCGCTGTCGGCGGTGACGATAACCCATATATGCCACGGGCGGCCACTGCCGGTATGGTCGAGAACGTTATCTGGCCGGCGGCGCTTGACGCCAACCGTTCGCGAAGCGACGGGCGTCGTGTGGCACTAGATTTGGCCGTCGAGGAGCCGACTGTCGACGAGATCGCGAAAGCTGTCCAGCAGGTCGGGTACGACGCGGTCATCGAGCGAGACAAGGCGTATCCACGGGAGTACGAGGCCCGCGGGCGAGTCGTCGTTAAGGACGCGGACGATGCGACGAAAAGCGACCTGCTCGGGGCTGTGGCAGCCTACATGCAGGCGCTCCGTGAATGAAGCGTCTCGGCACCGTTTCGCGGGTCGCACAGGGGCTGGCCGTCGTCCGGGCACCTGACGACGAGTACGCATCCGTTGGAACCGACGTGGTCGACGAGGAACTCCAGGCCGTTGGCTCCGTTGTCGACGTGTTCGGTCCGGTCGAACGCCCGTATCTCGCAGTTTCGCCGAACGATGGCGTACATCTTCCAGCGCTGGTCGGTACGGTCCTGTACGCGAGGTGACACCTTCTGACCTGTCCACACCTGCTTCGTAACGCTCAAGCCGGTTCCTGCAGGACGTGTGTGCATGGAGCGACGGTGGCGAATCCTCGGCGGTTGTGGCCTCATCGCTGGTATCTTCCTGTTCGTCCAGCTCGGTGCGCTGGCGCTGGTCCAGCCCTTCGAATCGGCCGGTTACCAGGCCGTCGAAGACCCGTCTGACCCCACGAACAGCCTCATGTACATCGGGGCGATTCTGGTCGCGACGGCCGTTATGTTGCTTGCCTTCCGCTACGACGTGGACCAGCTTATCCGCGGGCTTATCATCTTCTCTGCAGCCTGGCTCTCTCTGTACGTGTTTCAGGTGCTGGTGCCACCGGTGGTCACCTTCGGCGGCATCAACGTCGTTGCCGGCCTGTTAGCGCTGGGCCTGGGGACGGCGCTGCTGGTCTATCCCGAGTGGTACGTCATCGACGGTGCCGGTGCGGTGATGGGGGCCGGCGCCGCCGGCCTGTTCGGTATCAGTTTCGGGGTGTTGCCAGCGCTCGTCCTGCTAACTGTTCTCGCAGTGTACGATGCGATCAGCGTCTACGGGACTGAGCACATGCTCACGCTGGCCTCGGGCGTTATGGACCTCAGGGTCCCCGTTGTCCTCGTCATTCCGATGACGGTGTCGTACTCCTATCTCGACGCAACGACACCGGACCCGATGGCAGAAGACGAGACGAGTGACGGGTCCCAAACGGCGGACGATGCGGCCGGGGGGCCGGCGACCGCGGAGTCCGGGGCCGGCGCGGATAGTCCAGCAGTTGCGGATGGGAGCCAGCCGGCGGAACATCCCGACGAAGCAGACGAGAGTGCCGACGGTCACGCCGACCCGCTGGAGCGCGACGCGCTGTTTATCGGTCTCGGTGACGCCATCATCCCGTCGATACTCGTCGCCAGCGCCGCGTTCTTCGCCTCGTCGGACGTACTGACGGTACTTGGCATCCCGCTGCCGGCGCTGACCGCGATGGTCGGGTCCTACGTCGGCCTGACGATACTGCTGTGGATGGTGCTGAAAGGGCGCGCACACGCAGGCCTCCCGCTGTTGAACGGTGGAACTATCGCCGGCTACGTCATCGGCGCACTCGCCGCCGGCATCAGTCTGGTCGACGCTCTCGGACTTGGTCCGTACCTCTAAGTCCTGCGACTGTTACCGACCGGTCAGGGCTTTGCTCGCAGGTGCGAATTCGATCTCCTCGCCTCGGCCCTCTGCCTTCGCCCGCTCGTACAGCAGATGACCGGCAGCGACGGTTTCGATGGCTGTACCACCGGAGTCGAAGACTGTAATCTCCTCAGGTGACTGCCGCCCGTGCGCGTTTCCGGCAACGATGTCACCGAGTTCAGCATGGACGTGGTCTTCGTCGACAACTCCCGCGTCGAGGGCGTTGATGAACGACCCGGCATCCTGTGTCACCCGCTCGCGCAGGTCCGGAACGTACGTGGCGCGTTCGATTGTCGTCGCGTCAAGTTCGTTCTTTTCGGGGTGATACTGGCCCATCGCAGTCACGTGGGTTCCCGGTTCGAGCAGGTCGCCGTCGAACACTGGTTCGCTCGCGTTGGTTGCCGTGATGACGACATCGGCCCCTTCGATTGCTGCGGCCGGGGACGCGACGGCCGCCACTGTCGGGTCCAGCGCGTCGTTCATTTCCGCGGCGAAGGACTCCCGGTTACTGGCCGTCGGCGAGTACACCTCGATGCGGTCGAAGTCGCGGACCGTCGCTGTCGCACGGACTTGGCCGCGGGCCTGTGCACCGCTGCCGATGACCGCGAGGTCGCTGGCGTCGCGGCGGGCCAGTGCGTCGACACCGACGGCCCCGGCTGCGCCGGTCTTGTGAGGGTTCATACTTGCACCGTCAAGGACAGCAAGCGGGTCGCCGCTCTCGGCGTTGAAGATCGGGAGCGTAAAGTGTGCATCCCGTCCGTTGAAGCCGGCCGCGTAGGTGTACCCACCCATCGCACCGGTGTCGGGGAGAATCGCGAGATAGCCCGTCAACATACCGGCGGGTTCGTCCGAAAACAGCGTTGTTCTGGGCGTCGCCGGGGCACCGTCGCCACGCTGGCGGTACCCCTCCCGGACGACATCGACGTACTCGGCGGGTTCAGCGAGGTCGGCAACCTCGTCGCTCTGCAGGAACAGCGCTGTCGCATCTGTTGTCATACTCCGTCGTTTGGGCGACCGACTCTTATACTGTCCGGCGGTGACCAATCTGTTCGAGCGGCGCACGGTCAGCGGATGTCTATCAAAAACAGGAGAAGTTATCGACGGGGTGCCGTCTAATCCGCTGTCTGTAGCGGGTCTGACTGCGCGCCTTGCTGGGTCGACGCGTCGCTTGGGACCGGGTCGACGGGGGCACGGACGAACATCGCATGGCCGATGAGGCCAACTGTTACGACAGACGCCATCGGAATCGCCGTCGTCAGTTCGAAGCCGGCAACGAGCAGAGAGGCAGTGATGCCAGCCATGGCGAGCGGAATGAGCCCGAGAATGATGTCGTAATAACCCGTCATAAGTATAAGCTATTTTAGGGCAGCGGAGTATATGAATGTTTCCCTAAAACACGGGATAATGCACACAATGGCCCCTACAAATTTACTCAGTACCCGTCAGGTAACAATCTCATAAGTTATGAGTGGGATAGCAGGGGAAAGTATATGTATTATAATTCCTGTGTACGGTTCACAATATAAGGACAAAGCGGGCAGGTATCGCTAGTCCGCGGCCACAGTCTGCCAGTGGTATCTTCACACAAAAACGAAACTAAGTGGCTACGAACCAGTATACAGTAACCGTTGTACCAGCTATCTGTTTCTCGGGATAAAACCCACCTACACGCCCTTTTTCAGAATTTGAGAACTAGATTAGCGGATTAGTGCCGTGATAATGCCGCCTATTTTCTCCGATGATAACTGGGTCCATGTGCTTATTAGGTACGCAAGGATACGTTAAATCGGAGAAAAACGGAACACCGATTCCAAACGAGACAATGAGCACGAACGCAACGGACAACACGACGGACGCCGCGACCGACGACGAAGAACGACGACGAAGAACGACGATACGCCGAACTGAACATCGGGGACGAGGAATTCGTAATTTACGACCGAGAGAACCACCAAGCATGGATCCAGTCGACAGAGTCGCTTGAAGTCGCCGACCTGCGATAGTCCGTCATCGGCACCGCATCTCCGCTGCGAGCCCTTATTTTGCGATTGCAATCGCGCCCCGCCAGAGCACCAGCAGCACGCCACCGACGAGCACGGATACGAGTGCGAATGTCAGCGCCGCATTACCGGGGAACAGCGCCGTTGACCGAAGGCCCTGTGCGATCCCAACTGCCAGCGTCCACCCCACGATAGTGCGCCCGAGAGCGGTTCGAACCGTCGCGGTTGCGGCGGCGGTGTACAGTCCCCCAAATCCCGCGACGATGAGCCAGCCGATATAAAAGGGCGTCAGCGTCCCGGCGAACCGACCGGGATTGAGTATCGGATTGATACCGTGGGTCACCTCGCCCACGCCGACGAACACGGCAATCGCCAGCAGGTCGCCGACAGCGAGCAGTGCCGTCCGAGTGGACAGTTCGATACGACCGTTCCCCACCGTCGAGACGCTCATACAGGACGTTCCGGCTCCGGACACTTCGCTCTCCCGGATTCGACGACGGCGGCTGGTTCCCTGGAATAGGGACCAGTACTGATTACACTGGGCGGGCCGTTCAGTTGTACCATGGAGTTCACACTGCTCAGTTGGCCCGAGGACGGGCACCGACTCCGACTGGACCACGAGCAGTTCGCGTACGCGGGGAAGTTCGTGATGACTTCGACCGGAAAGGCCGTCGTCGGAGACGATGGGGTCGTGGCCGCGGCTGCGTTCGATGCCGACCGGACGGACCCCGACACGCTCTGTGTCCGGTACATCACCGTTCGGCAGGACCGGCAGGGGGACCGGCTCGGTGCCCGTCTCCTCCGGTTCGTCCGGGAACGGGCCACGGACCGAGGTTTCGAACGGGTGTCCATCGGCGTCAACAACCCCTTTTCGTATCAGGCCGCCTACCGGGCCGGGTTCTGCTTCAGCGGCGCGGAGTCGGGGATGGCCGAACTCGACCTCGTCTGGCCGGGCAACCGCAGTACCGGGCGGTATCAGGCCGGGCTTGACCTGTTCCGCGAGCGCGACCTCTCTCCGGAAGAGGAGTCGTTCCTCGCGGCGAAGGCCGACACCGACCCGCCATCTATCCTCGACGACTGGGCCGACCGGTCGGCCGCACGGACTGACTGAACCGCTCGACCCGTATCATCTCGGCTTGGAGTCGTCCCATCTCCGGGAGATTCAAGCGGCTGTCGGCCGAAGGCCAGTCAATGGGAAACGCTGATTTACGGTCGCTTGCGGCGCTGTCGGACGTGTCGTTCGGCGACCTCGGCGGGAGCGTCGTTGCGGTGGACGCCCACAACTGGCTCTATCGCTATCTGACGACGACAGTGAAGTTCACCAGTGAGTCGAAATACACCACCAGCGACGGCGAGGAGGTGGCAAACCTCATCGGCGTCGTTCAGGGCCTGCCGAAGTTCTTCGAACACGACATGACGCCGGTGTTCGTCTTCGACGGGGCAGTCACCGATCTCAAAGACGATGAGGTCGAGAAGCGCCGCGAACAGCGAGAGCGGTACGAGTCCGAACTCGAAGCGGCCCGCGAAGCGGGTGACAGCACCCGTGTCGCCAAGCTCGACTCGCGAACCCAGCGACTGACCGACACTATCGTCGATACGACGCGGGACCTGCTTGCGCTACTCGATGTCCCGATTGTCGACGCTCCGGCGGAAGGCGAGGGGCAGGCGTCGGTGATGGCCCGGCGGGGCGACGTGGACTACGTCGGGACCGAGGACTACGACGCCCTGCTCTTCGGTGCGCCGATGACACTCCGCCAGATTACGTCGAAGGGTGACCCCGAGCTGATGGACTTCGAGGCCACGCTCGAAACCCACGACCTCACCTGGGAGCAACTGGTCGACGCCGCCATCCTGATGGGGACGGACTTCAACGAGGGTATCTCCGGCATCGGACCGAAGACCGCGGTCAAGGAACTCCGCGAGCACGGCGACCTCTACGCCGTGCTGGACGCCCGTGGCGACCACATCGACCACGCCGACCGCATCCGGGACCTGTTTCTCGACCCCGCCGTCACCGACGACTACGAGATTCCGGACAGCCTCGACCCGGACGTCGACGCCGCCCGCGCGTTCGTCACCGAGCAGTGGGAGGTCGACGCCGACGAGGTCGCCCGCGGGTTCGAGCGCATCGACGACTCGGTCGTCCAGACCGGGCTGGACCGGTGGGCGTGACAGCGAAAAGCCACGGCCGACCAGTAGCGCACTAAAAACGACTCCGGACGATTTCAGTTCAGACGACCGATTCGACCGTTTCGATCTCGTCGAGCTTGCGGTTCCGGATGGCCTCGCCACTGACCGTGTCGAAGAGGTGAATCGCGTTCTCGGGGAACCGGACTTTGACGCGCTGGCCGGCCTTGAGCTGTTTCATCCCACCGACCGTCGCGATAAACTGGTCGTCCATCGACTCGTCGAACTGCAGGTGGGCCGTGTTCTCGTTTCCGCGTGGCTCGACGACGTGGACCGTCGAATCGAACACGTTCGGACCGGCGTCGCTCTGAACGAACTCGATGTCTTCGGGTCGGATGCCGAGCGTGATGTCAGTCGTTCCTTCCACCTGAGCGACCGTCTCGTCGCTGAGTTCGTACTCGAACCACTCGCCTTTGAGCGTCGACCCCTCCAGCGTCATCGGGAAGAAGTTCATCGACGGCTCGCCGATGAAGCCGGCGACGAAGAGGTTGTTCGGCTCGTGGTAACACTCGAGCGGCGTCGCACACTGCTGGAGGACGCCGTCGTTGAGGATGGCGATGCGATCGCTCATCGTCATCGCCTCCGTCTGGTCGTGGGTGACGTACACCGTCGTCACGTCGAGGTCGTGCTGGAGTTCCTGCAGTTCGGTCCGCATCTCGGCTTTGAGCTTCGCGTCAAGATTCGCCAGCGGCTCGTCCATCAGGAACACTTCGGGGTCTCGGACAATCGCGCGGCCCAGCGCCACGCGCTGTTGCTGGCCGCCCGAGAGTTCGCCGGGCTTGCGGTCGATGAGGTCGAAGATGCCCATGTCCTTACACGCCTGCTCGACGCGCTCGTTGATCTCGTCGTCAGGCATGTCCGTCGATTCCTCCAGCCCGAACGCCATGTTCTCCCGCACGGTCATGTGGGGGTACAGGGCGTAGGACTGGAACACCATCGCCACGTTCCGGCGGGCCGGCGGCTGGTCGTTGATGATCTGGCCGTCCAGCCGGATCTCGCCGCGCGTGATGTCTTCGAGCCCGGCAATCATCCGCAGCGTCGTCGATTTCCCGCAGCCAGATGGACCGACGACACAGAGGAACTCGCCGTCCTCGATGTCGACCGATACCTCATCAACCGCGATGATTTCGCCGTCGTCGTCTTGGAACGTCTTCGTTACCTCGTCCAGTGTGAGTTGTGCCATTGTGAATATCTCCGTGATTATTCTCCAGCGACGCCTTTCGCGAACTGTTCGCCGAACAGGATGTAGACGAGCAGCGTCGGAAGTGCTGCGACGATGGCCCCTGCCATCGTGGTGTTAAACGACTGGACGACCCCGCCAGTGAGCGCCGCGAGGCGCTGGGTCGCCACCTGCGAAGCCGGTTCGTTGACGAGTACGAGCGCGAACAACAGGTCGTTGTACACCTGCGTGAACTGGTAGATGAGCGTCACCGCGAACATCGGCAGCGACAGCGGGAGGATGATGTTGCGGTAGATGCTGAACGCGCTCGCGCCGTCGAGGCGAGCGGCCTCAATCATCTCGTCGGAGATGGTCTGATAGTACGACCGGAACAGCAGCGTACAGATCGGAATACCGTACGCCGCGTGTGTGATCGACAGCTGCAGCAGCTGTACGTACCCGTTACGGCTCGGATACTGCCAGTTACCGCCCGTGATGAAGCCAAAGACGGTGTTGACGAAGCCGTTGAGCAGCCCCGGAAGCACCTGGAACCAAAACTGTGACAGCGGGACCAGCACGGCCTGATAGGGGATGAAGATGCCCGCGATGATGAGGACGACCACGCCGACCTGGCCGCGCCAGCTAATCGTCGTCAGTCCGTACGCAGTCAGGCTCCCGAGCAGCGCCGACATGAGCGTCGCGGGAATCGCCATCAGCAGCGAGTTCAGCAGTCCCGGCCGAAGCGTGTTCCAGGCAGTGGCGAGCGCACTGAGTGTGAAGCCGTCACCGCCCGGCGGCGCGAACGGGAGCGTTCGGGCGAACGCGCTCTCGGTCTTGAACATCGTCATCACGGCCGTCTCCACCGGGAAGAGGTAGAAGACGATGCCCGCCAGCAGGAGGGCATACAGGCCGAGACGGCTATTCTCTGTACTTCGGAGTTCGTCGATGAAACCTCCGTCTCTAATGCTCATAGTTCACCCCGTCGGTATTCGCTGTAGAGGTACGGTCCGATGACCAGCAGTGCGAGAGCAAACAGCACGATAGCGACGGCGGACCCGTACGCCCACTGCAGGCTGTCGAACGCGACCCGATACATCATCGTCGCCAGAATGTCCATATTCGCCCCCGGCTGTGAGCCACGGAGCGCGTAGATGAAGTCGAACGCTTTCAGCGCAAACACCATCAGCACCACTGACGCAGACACGGCGGAGGCGCGGAGTTGCGGGATGATTACCCGTGCATACAGCCGCACTGTGGACGCGCCGTCGACCCGCGCAGCCTCGTAGTGTTCGGTCGGAATCGCTCGGAGGCCAGCGAGGAAGACGACCATCGCGTAGCCGCTGAACTGCCAGATGAGCGCGAAGATGACCGCCGCCAGCGCGGTCGTGTTCCAGGAGAGCCACTGAATAACCTCGGCGTTGACCCCGGCCGGGCGGAGCAGTCCCACGATGGCTCCTTCGAGGTTGAACAACCGGAGGAACTGATTGAGCACGCCGTTGCGGGCGTTGTACACCCACGCCCACATCGTCGCCGTGACGACGAACGAGAGGCTCATCGGGAGCAGGTAGATGGTCCGGAACGTATTCTCGAAACGTATCTGCTGATCGATGAGGATGGCCACGAACAGGCCAAGCGCCAGACAGAGGACGGTGAACACGACAAGCAACACTACCGTGTTCTGTGCCGCCTGCCAGAACGCCCCATCGCTCAGCAGACGGCTGTACATGCTGAAGTCGAGAGTCTCGTACTGCGCACCGCCAAGACCGTTGTAGTCAGTCAGCGACAGGAGGAAGTTCCAGGCGATAGCGCCGTAGACGAAAAAGCCCGCAAACAGGACTGGCGGCAGCCAGAACGGGGCGGATTCGATGAGTTCCCACTCGACCGGCAGTGAGTTCCGGATCGAGTCTCTCCGGGTCGTTTTCACCGTCGCTCCGCCGTCTGTTGCCAGTTGATCGCCGTCCGATTCGTCTCTCGATACCGCCGACCGGAGCCGACCCCCGGTGGCGAGGAGTCTACTGAGTATCTCGCGCATGGTTTGTCAGTGGTTCGCCGACGTGAGTTCGCCGTCCATCGTCCCGACGGATGTGTCGTCAGTCACATAGGCTCGCCAGCCAGCACGCGCGGAAACCACGCGATCCGCACAGCCTGTCGCACCAACACAGGCTGGCGGCCGACGTGGGTACGCTGGGTGACGGGTGTGCCATCCCGTCGTCGTGCCGGACGGGCGAGCGGTTGCAACGCGGCGGGTACACCGGCTGCGAGCGATCGCGAGGGTCACGTCCGTCGGTGTCCCATTGGCCCCGACAGCCGACGACGGCAGCAACACACTGCAGTCACCGGATGTCGTGGGGCATCGGTCATGAACGTCTCTGTGGCGTCGAACTCATGGTAAGTGGAGAGAGATTCTACTTAATATTTCCGAATGATAATACACGTTTATCCAAGTCCTGAGTTCTGAACCCCACGGTCTCTGCTGGCTGACTAGGGACTCGGTGCAGCCCGTGAGTGACTGTCCCGGCGGTTACGGGGCTGTACCGAGTGCTGTCCCGACTCGTACCGGTGGGTTTTACGACCGGGCGGACCACCCCCCGGACGTATGACCGACGAGTACCGGACAGAGCAGGATAGCCTCGGTGAGATGCAGGTGCCAGCCGACGCGTACTGGGGGGCCCAGACCCAGCGCGCCGTCGAGAACTTCCCAATCAGCGACGTTACTTTCGGGCGGCGGTTCATCCGCGCCCTCGGCGTCGTGAAGAAGGCGGCCGCACAGGCGAACCGCGACCTCGGAACGATTCCGGAGGACAAAGCGGACTGTATCGTTGAAGCCGCCGACGAGGTCATCGCCGGCGAGCACGACGACCAGTTCCCCGTCGACGTGTTCCAGACCGGGTCGGGCACGTCCTCGAACATGAACGCCAACGAGGTCATCTCGAACCGCGCCACCGAACTGTACGGCGGCGACATCGGGACCCGCGAGATTCACCCGAACGACCACGTCAACTTCGGCCAGTCCAGCAACGACGTGATTCCGACGGCGATGCACGTCGCCTCGCTGGAGGCGGTCGAGAAAGACGTAATTCCCGGCCTGAAGACGCTGCGCGACGAACTCAAAGCCAAGGAAGACGAGTTCGAGAACGTCGTCAAGACCGGCCGGACCCACCTGCAGGATGCGACCCCGGTGACGCTCGGTCAGGAGTTCTCCGGCTACCGCACGCAGGTAGAGAAAGGCATCTCCCGCGTTCAAGACGTTCACGGTCGCCTCTCCGAGCTCGCGCTCGGTGGGACCGCGGTCGGGACCGGGCTGAACACGCATCCCGAGTTCCCGGCGAAGGCCGCCGAGTACATCAGCGAGGAAACCGGGCTGGAGTTCCGCGAAGCGGACAACCACTTCGAGGCCCAGGCCGCCCACGACGCAATGTCCGAAGCCCACGGTGCGCTCCGGACGGTCGCCGGCTCGCTGAACAAGATCGCCAACGACCTCCGACTGCTCGCCTCCGGCCCGCGTAACGGCCTCGGCGAGATCGACCAGCCGGAGAACCAGCCCGGTTCCTCGATTATGCCCGGGAAGATCAACCCCGTCGTCGCTGAGGCGGTCAATCAGGTCCACAAACAGGTCGTCGGCAACGACGCAGCCGTCTCGGCCGGCGCGGCCGAGGGCCAGATAGACCTGAACCTCTACAAGCCCGTGCTGGCATCGAACTTCCTGCAGTCGGCCAAGCTCATCGCCAACAGCAGCGCGGTGTTCGGCGAGAAGTTCGTCGCCAAGCTCGAGGCCGACGCCGACCACTGCGCCGAGCGCGTCGAACAGAGCATGGCGCTGGCGACGGCGCTCAACCCTGCCATCGGCTACGACAAGGCGAGCAAGGTCGCGAAGAAAGCACTCGCCGAGGAGAAGACCATCCGCGAGGTTGTTCTGGAAGAGGGCTATCTCGACGAGGACGAGGTCGACGACGTGCTCGACCCCGAGAAGATGACGAAGCGTGGTATCCTCGGCGACGAGTAGCGAGGAAGCGACCGTAGGGAGCTTCCTCGAAAATGCGAGCGGCGCAACCGGAGGGAGCGGCCCTCGATAACGCGAACGGCTGGGAACCAGCATCGGGCCACCGCGACCGATGTCTATACGTGGGACTCGTCGTCGAGGACGTAGCGGCTCTCGGGGTAGCGCTCGCCGCCGATCTCGGTTTCGCTTTGGTCGGCGAACTCGAACCCGAATCCCTCGTAGAACTCGGCTCCCGGCTCGTTCGCCGTGAGCACCATCGCGTTGACCCGCTCGATGTCGTGCTCGAACAGCTCCTCGCAGGTCCGTTCTAGCAGCGACCGGCCGATTCCCTCGCGCCTGTAGTCGGGATGGACGTACAGCCGGAGAATATACCCCGCACGGTCGGTTTCGTGCCACGTCGCGTGTGCGAACCCGACGACGCGCTCTTCGCGCTCTGCGACCAGCAGGATGGTTTGCGATTCGACCAGTTCCGATTCGATCTGTTCGGTCGAATACCAGTCTCGAACGCCGTCCTCGGCCGTCTCGCGGGTGAGGATATCCGGGTAATCCGTCTTCCAGGCCGCTGTCGCGACCTGATTGATGGCCGTTACATCGTCCGGAGTTGCCAGTCTGATTGTCATGTGAAAACGTATGTCATAGTCTGTGAAATGTTTTCCCGCGTCAAGTGGTGCGAGATAGCAGGTCTTGCCTCACCGACTGGGTATGGTCGGCAAAACCGGGTGCCGGACATATGTATTCATAATGTTTTTTGATTAGAGATTCTGAACTGTGGGACAAATGCGTTACTCCGAAACGTTGCAGCTGTTCGACCAGGCCTGTGAGTTCCCCGCTGACCACGCCGCTGTCGTTCAGCAACTCGGCGACGTCGAACTGGTCGCCCAGAACGGCGACTCGGTCGAAATGAGTGAAGTATTGGCCCGGACCAGCGAGGCCACCTACCAGTCCCCAGAGGGGCTGTACAACTCTCTGGTCGGGAATCTGGACGACGACTTCATCGGCCGGAAGTACTACGACGACCGGGCCGGGAGCACGTCCGGAACTGACGAAGTTCGAACCGAGACAGACCGTCTGTAGCCGCTGGGCTGTGGTGTCGGGTGCTGTCCGCACTCAGTTCGCTGGCGTCGATTCGTTGAGCCACGTCGGCCGCTGCACTGTCGTCTCGCCGATGTCCTCGTACCAGAAGCTGTATTCGACAATGCGATCTTCGGTTCGGTACCAGACGCTGAATCGGCGGACGAGGCCGGCAGGCTCGACCAGCAGTTCGACACGAAACTCCGTCAGCTGTTCGGTCGCCGGAATATCGCCGCCGGACCCACGAATCCGGTAGGCTCGGCTGCCGTCCCGCGTGACGACGGTCGTGGTACTCTGGTTGACCACCGCGTAGCGGTTCAGGTAGAATGCTGTCCGGTAGGCGTACTTGTCTCGGCTGAACTGCACCTCACCGCGCTGGCGTTCAACAGTGCCGTTGTCACGGCGTTCATACCAGTTGGTGCCGTCGGCGTAGGTCGACTGTTCGTACCGCTCGACAGTCGCGTTCGAGTCGGTCGTCATCCTGACCAGTTCGTCGCGGTACCGCGTTGGCGATTCGACGGTCACAGTTTCGGCGCGCCGGACGGAACTGCTGTCGTTCCCGATCCTGAACTCGCTGTAGCGTTCGTTCAGCGTGTATGTAGTGCCGTTGACCGCCTGCCGATGAGCCGCCGCCAAGAGGGCGATGTTTTCGAGCCGGTCGGTAGTCACGCCGGGCGGCGGGTCCAGCGTCGGTACCGTGTCCGACTCCGCCGCAGTCGGAACCGGGGCCGGCGTGACAGTGGGCCGGTCGGCGTTGTCAGCATCGACAAAGGCGTTACAGCCGGCTGTCAGGAGCAGGACAGTCACCGCAGCTGTCGACAGCCAGCGCATATTGACAGTGAGGGAGACACGGTCAAAAGCGCGGCGGCGAGCGCGGGAAGGGTGCGTTTTTTGGCCCCCGGTCCCGGACACCCCGACAATGACTGAGTACGACTACGAGGAGCTGGGGCTTGTCGCCGGCTTGGAGATCCACCAGCAACTCGACACCGCGACGAAACTGTTCTGTGACTGTCCGACGACGACCCGCGAACCCGAGGAGAGCGAGCGCTCCTTTACCCGCTATCTGCACCCGACCAAGAGCGAACTCGGGGAGATAGACGAGGCGGCGCTAGAAGAGAGCATGGTCGACCGCGAATTCGAGTACCTAGCCTATGACACGACCTGCCTCGTCGAGGAGGACGACGAGCCACCCCACCGCGTCGACCGTGAGGCGATGGAGACGACGCTCGAAATCGCCCAGCTACTGGATATGTCCGTCGTCGACCAGGTGAACGTCATGCGGAAAATCGTCGTCGACGGCTCGAACACCACGGGGTTCCAGCGCTCGATGCTGGTCGCCAACGACGGAGCCATCGAGACGAGCGCCGGCCCGGTCGGCATCGAGGACATACTGCTGGAGGAAGAGTCCTGCCAGCGCGTCGAGGAGACCGACGACGGCGTGCGCTTCTCCCTGGACCGCCTGGGCATCCCGCTGGTCGAAATCGGGACCAAGCCGGACATCAGTTCGCCCGAACAGGCCCGCGAGGCCGCCGAGCGTATCGGGATGTTGCTCCGATCGACCGGGAAGGTCAAGCGCGGCCTCGGGACCATCCGCCAGGACGTGAACGTCTCCATCGCCGAGGGCGCGCGCATCGAACTGAAGGGCGTCCAGAGCCTCGACGACATCGACGACCTCGTCCGCAACGAGGTCCGCCGGCAGGTCGAACTGCTGGATATCGCCGAGAAACTCACTGCGCGCGACGCTTCGGTGGGTGAGCCACAGGACGTGACCGACGTGTTCGAGGATACGGACTCAGGCGTTATCGAGGGCGCACTCTCCTCGGGCGGCGAGGTACAGGGCCTCCTGCTTTCGGGCTTTGACGGCCTCGTCGGCCGCGAGATTCAACCCGACCGGCGGCTCGGGACAGAACTGTCCGACCACGCCAAGCGCCACGGCGCGGGCGGCATCTTCCACACCGACGAACTCCCGGCCTACGGCGTCACCGAGGCAGAGGTCGAGGCCCTGCGGGACGCCGTCGGCGCGGGTCCCGAGGACGCCGTCGCCATCGTCGCCGACGACCCAGAAACCGCCGAGCTGGCCATCGACGCCGTTGCCGAGCGAGCCGAAACCGCGCTCGAAGGCGTCCCCGAAGAAACGCGAGATGCGAACGAGGACGCCACGTCGCGGTACCTCCGCCCGCTCCCGGGCGCGGCGCGGATGTACCCCGAGACAGACGTGCCCCCGGTCGAGCCCGACGTAACCGAAGTCGAGACGCCGGAACTGCTCACCGAGAAGGTCGACCGGTACGAAAGCGAGTTCGACCTCGGCTCCGGCCTCGCCGAGCAGGTCGCCTACGGCCAGCGATGGCCGCTGTTCGAGGCGCTGGTCGAGGGTGAGGGTGTCGACCCGACGCTGGCCGCCGGCACGCTGGAGTCGACGCTGACCGAACTCCGTCGCGACGACGTGCCCGTTGAGAACCTCACCGACGAGCACCTTCGAGAGGCGATTCTGCTGGTCGACGGCGGTGACGTGCCCCGAGAGGGCATCGAGGACCTGCTGACGGCGCTCGCCGAGGACCCGTCGCTGACGGCCGAGGAAGCCGTCGAACAGGAGGGACTGGGCGGCGTCGACGAGTCGGAGGTCCGGGACGCCGTTGTCGATGTCGTCGAGCGTCACGAAGACCAGGTCGCTGAGGAGGGAATGGGCGCGTTCTCGGCGCTGATGGGCGAGTGCATGGGCGCACTCCGCGGCAAAGCTGACGGCGATACGGTGAGCGACGTGTTGCGTTCGGAGATACAGAAGCGGGCTTAATTGCTTCGCTCGGGCTGCAAGGAGTCGATATCGACGGCGTTCGAGGTCAGTCCGTTACCGCTTGCCGACAGGTCGTGCTCGAGTGTCGATTCGAGCAGCGGAACGAGAGCCGGCGCGTTCGGCCCGATATCGACGATATCTTCCGACTGGTTGTACTGGACGACACCGGCATCGACCAGCCGCGGAAGGTGGTTGTGATAGAGTGCCGTGTAAATCGTGAGCCGCTCGTCGCGGTACTGTTTAGCCGGTGTTCCGTGTTCGAACTCGGTCACCGTGTCCGCGAG